>CACIST010000005.1 GCA_902589395.1 uncultured Pelagibacteraceae bacterium
TCACCATTACATAAATGTTTTCTTTTATTCTCAATTGAATATGCCATTTCAGATAATCCAGCTCCTCGGTAGTTTGCATTAGTTGGTGTTTCATTTGCCCTAGAACTTTGCGTTCTTATATTAATACGCCCTAAAGGCATTTTTGTAGTCTTAAACTCTTTCCAATTTTCCCCTAATTTATTACAAGTTAATACTGATCCACCAAACATATTTGGATCTGGAATAATCATTGAGCCCTTTTCTCCATATAATTCAATGTGATTTCTTTGATGAGCTATTACATCAAATGATAATGTTAATCTTATAACAGAGTTATTTTTAAAAGTGATTGTAGATAAATAAGTAGTTGGACATTCTACCTTAAATTTTTTTCCTTTTTTTGGTCCTATTCCAATAGTCCTATATTTTTGACCTTGAATAATGGTGCTAGTTACTTTTTTTGCAGGTCCTAACAGATTTACTAAAACGGTAATATAATATGGTCCCATATCAATAACAGGACCACCCTCATTTTTTGCAAACCAAGGTTCAGGGTTAGGATGATAAGACTCAATTCCAGGAAAAGCAAAAACTGCATTGCCTAATTTTATTTTTCCAATTATGTTTTTTTCAACTAGTTCTTTTGATTTTTGAATTCCACCACCCAAAAATGTATCAGGAGCATTACCTAAATATAATTTTTTTTTCTTTGAAAATTTTATTAAATCTTTTCCATCTTTTAAATTTATTGCTAATGGCTTTTCAGAGTAAACATGTTTTCCATTTGTTAAAGCTTTTTTAGATATTGAATAATGTGCTTTTGGAATTGTAAGGTTTAGAATAATTTCAACCTCTTTATCTTTTAGCAGTTCATTTACAGTTAAAAATTTTATTCCATATTTAAATGCACAGCGTTTTGCAGCTTTCAAATTAATATCGGCGCATTTAATTATTTTAATATTATTAAAATATTTTTCAGCTCTAAAATATGTTTCTGCGATATGTCCACAACCTATTAAACCAATTTTAAAAACCTTATTCATAAAAAGTTTTTAAACACCTTGTCTCTGTTTTGATTTTCCTTCTTTGTGGAGTTTTAATGCTTCTTCATTTTCTTTTGATGTTGGTATTTCAAGTGTAGGACTTTCCCAATAAGCAGATCCCTCAAGCCATTCATAACTATGTGTTTTAATTGAAATGACATAAGTGATATCTGACTGCTTAGCTCTTTTAAATGCCTCTTCTAATTCTGAAATACTAGAAACATGTTCTGATTTTGCACCCATACTTGCAGCATGTTGAGCAAAATTAACTTCTTTAAAATTTTGAACATTTGATGAATTAAATAAACAGTTAAATTCTTTTCCACCTTTGAAAAGTTGAAGTCTGTTAATAACAGCATGCCCACCATTATCACACACGATAATTATTAATTTGTTATTTGTTAATACTGATGAATATATGTCAGAATTATTTAATAAATATGAACCATCTCCTACAAATGCAATAACATCTTTATCTGGGTTTGCCATTTTAATTCCAAGAGCACCAGAAATTTCATAACTCATGCAACTAAATCCCCACTCTGTCTCATGGGTATTTAACTCTTTTGGCCGCCAAACTTGAACAACTTCTCCAACCAAACCTCCGGCTGCTGTAACAGCTATATCAGTTGGATCTGAATTCCTATAAATTGCTCCAACAGCGTGAGCATAACTTGGTAATTCTTGATTAGTTGGCCCACTCTCTTTATCTACATATTCATTCCAAGACTTAAGCTCATCTTGTGATTTTTTATGCCAACTATCAGATGATCTCCAATCTCCTAGTGCATTTGATAATTCTATTAATGATACTTTTGCATCTCCAATAACTGCCTCTGCTAAATGTTTATTTGCGTCATGTCTAGCAATATTAATTGAAACTAGCTTAAATTCAGGATTTTCAAAATTTGCCCACGAGCCAGTTGTAAAATCTGCAAGCTTAGTTCCTATGCAGATTGCTAAATCAGTTTCTTTAGCTAAATTATTTGCAGCCTTTCCTCCAAGTCCTCCTATTGGTCCTACAAAATGAGAGTGGTCTTTTTTCATTGTTGAGTATCCCATAACTGTTTGAGTTACTGGTATATTATGTTTAACTGCAAAATTTCCTAATTCATCCATTGCATCAGAATAAAATACTCCTCCACCTGAAATTATAATTGGGTTTTTGGAATTCTTAATTCTTTCAATAGCTTGTTTAATTTGAAAATCATCTGGCTTGGGTCTTCTAATATTGTGAACTCTTTCTTTAAAGAATTCTTCGGGATATTCAAATGTTTCTCCTTGTACATCTTGGCATAAAGATAAACATGCAGGACCACAATCTGCTGGATCTAACATGGTTTGAATTGCTTGAGGAAGTGACTGTAATATTTGCTCTGGTCTTGTAATTCTATCAAAATATTTTGTAACTGGTTTAAATGAGTCGTTTGCTGTCATTCCTGGATTTGAAAAGTGTTCAACCTGTTGCAAAACTGGATCTGGCATTCTATTTGCGTAAGTGTCTCCAGGTAAAAATAAAATTGGCAATCTATTACTCATTGCTACTGCTGATGCTGTAACTAGATTTGTAGATCCTGGTCCAACCGAACTTGTTGCAATAAAAATTTGCTTTCTTCTTTTTGCTCTTGAAAAAGCCACACCTGTTAAAGCCATATTTTGTTCATGATGACCTCTAAATGTTGGAAGTTTATCTTTATTTTCCTCTAAAGCTTGTCCAATACATGCTACATTTCCATGTCCAAAAATGCCAAAAGCTCCTGGAAATAAAGGTTCAACCTTATCATCTATATAGATTTTCTGTGCAATTAAGTGTTTAACTAAGGCATGCGCGCAAGTAAGCTTTATTTTTTTCATTTTTCTAGTTATATTCTCCTCAAATATTCAACTAATAAACCACAAAATAAAAATTATGTATAGCAAATTTGGACAATTCATTGATGGCAAATGGCAAGCATCACAAAATAATGAAACTTATAATGTTTTAAATCCTGCAACAGAAGAAGTTTTAGGTAAGGCATCTAAAGCAGGTGAAGAAGATGTAAACAAAGCACTTAAGTCTGCAGAAAAAGGTCTAGAAGTTTGGAGAAATACTCCTCCTTGGCAAAGATCAAAAATTATAAGAAAAATTGCCGACCTTATGAGAGAGAGAACTGATGTTTTGGCTAAGTGGTTAACATTAGAAGTAGGAAAGCCACTATCAGAAGCAAAAGGAGAAGTTGGAGGAGCTGCAGATATTTTTGAATGGAACTCTGAAGAAACAAAAAGAATTTATGGTCAGATAGTTGAAAGTAGATTTGAACATACAAGAATGTACGTAAAATATGAGCCAGTTGGAGTTGTTGCTGGGTTAATACCATGGAATTTTCCAATAGTTTTATCTTCAAGAAAAATTTCCACTGCTTTAGCTGCAGGATGTTCAGTAATTTGTAAGCCTGATGTAATTACACCAGGTAGTGTAATGGAACTTATGAATATTATAAATGATGCAGGCGTTCCTCCAGGAGTAGTAAATTTATTATCTGGTGATCCAGCTAAAATCTCATCTCAATTAATATCATCTGATATAGTGAAAAAAGTTTCTATTACTGGTTCAACAAGAGTTGGAAAACTAATTTTAAAACAAGCTGCTGAAAAAGTTCAAAGAGTTACAATGGAGTTAAGTGGTCATTCACCTTTTATTGTTTTTGACGACGTAGATATCAACAAAGTAACTGACATGGCAATCACTGCTAAATTTAGAAATAATGGTCAAGTTTGTATATCACCTGCAAGATTTTATATTCATGAAAGTAAAAAAGATGAATTTGCTAAAACTTTAGTTGAAAAGGTCACTAAGCTTAAAGTTGGTAACGGAATGGATGAAGATACAATTCTAGGACCTTTAACAACAGAAAAAAGATTAAATGAAATAGAGGCATTAGTAGAAAAAACTAAAAGTGAAGGTGCAACAGTTTTATGTGGTGGAAAAAGGCCAGCTGGTTTTAATAAAGGTTATTTTTATGAACCAACTATTTTTGACAATGTTAAAGATAATTTTACAATTGCTAAAGAAGAGCCATTTGGACCCTTAGTTCCATTGCTTACTTTTAAAGACACAGATGAAGTTGTAAAAAGAGCAAATGACAATGACCTTGGTTTAGCAAGTTATATCTACACAAATTCTTTAGAAAAAGCGCACAAAGTCTCAGAAAAAATGGAAACTGGAACATGTGCAGTAAACCATCCTACAATTGCTTTTGCTGAAGTGCCTTTTGGAGGAATAAAACAAACAGGCTATGGAAGAGAAGGAGGTTCTATGGCTATCAAAGATTATTTGAACGTTAAGTACACTCACTTCGGTCTCAATTATTAATGAGAAAAAATAAAGTCAAACAAATGATGGCTGAAGGTAAGCCTGTAGTAAATGGTTGGTTACAAATACCAAGCACTGTATCAGCAGAAGTTATGGCGCATCAAGGTTGGGATTCTCTGACTGTAGATATGCAGCATGGACTTGTTGATTATACAAATGGACTTCCAATGCTTCAAACTATTTCATCAACTGATGTAACTCCTCTTGCTAGAGTAAATTGGAATGAACCAGGTCAAATAATGAAAATTCTAGACGCCGGTTGTTATGGAATTATATGTCCTATGGTAAGCAATAAAGAAGAGGCAGAAAGATTCGTGCAAGCGTGTATGTATCCTCCAAGAGGATATAGAAGTTTTGGTCCTGTTAGAGGATTGATTTATGGTGGAGCTGATTATGCCGATCATGCAAATGATGAAATTTTAAAATTAGCTATGATTGAAACAAAAGAGTCATTAGATAAATTAGATGAGATTATGTCTACAGATGGTGTAGATGGAATATATATTGGTCCCGCTGACTTAAGTTTAGCAATTGGAGAAAAACCTGGGTTTGACAGAGCAGAGGATACAAAAGCTTATTCAGAAATATTAAGAATATTAGAGCATGCCAAAAAAAATAATATTTTTGCAGGAATTCATAATGGAACACCTGAGTATGCACAAAAAATGATCGATAAAGGATTTAATTTTGTAACTATTGGAGCAGATCAAAGAGCAATGAGCGCTGGAGCTAAGGCAATTGTTGAAAAAATGAAAGGCTCAATAAGCAAAAAAGAATCTGAAACTTATTAATCAAGCTTATTAAGAAAAGACTTGAACTCTTTTTTATTTAAATTTGAAGACTGTTTTTTTCCTGGAAATTTTCCTGCCATAGAATCTTTTTTGAATGCCTTAAGAGCTCGAACTCTCTCAATTTTTATTTCATTTTTTAATTTTAATAAATTTCCATAAGCTTTTGAATGTCTTGGAGGATTTAAAGTATCTCCACATATATCTTCCATGAACAAATACATTACATCTGCTTTTTTTCCTGAACCTAAAGAAACTGTTACTATATTTGTTCTTTTAGAGATTTCTCCCATTACATTTTCTGGGATAACCTCACATTCAGCAGAAAAAGCTCCCGCATTCTCTAATCTTTTAAATTTTAAAAAAAGCTCATGTGCCTCTTCGCTATTTTTTCCTACTGCTCTTAAACCACCAATCCATGTAGATTTTCTTGGAACTAAACCAAGATGTCCCATAACTGGAACATCTTCATTAGCCAACATCTCTACTATTTTCATACTTCTAGGTGTCATTACAGCATCAGCTCCATTTTCTAGGGCTTCAAACGCTCCTCTCATTATATCTTCTGAAGTTACAAACTTATTTAATACTAGTGCAGCAGTTAAAAAAAGATTCTTTGATCCCTCTCTCACCTGTTTTACATTAAAAGCATTGCAGATTATCATGTCAAATCCGGCCTTCTCTGCAGCATCAGCTTCATCTATTGTATTAGCTGTGACTTGAGTAAATTTTTTTTTTCCTTTTGCTTTTTTAAGATCGTCAATTGTAAGAGTTCTGTTGGCAGGTTGAGCGGCCCAAGTATAAATCTTTTTCATTTTATATTTTTTAATTCTTTATAGATATTATTCACTCTATGTACTTCTTGTGCAATATTAAAATATCCTTCATATTCAATTTCATCTGGAGATACGTCAAAATGATAATGTCCAGCATCATTCTTATGCTCGTATGAGTGAAAGTGAGTATGCTCACCGGACTCTCTTAAATTTAATTCTCCCCCTGTTGGATCACCAGTCCATAAAACAGTATAGCATTGTAATTTTGGTCCAACAGGCTCGTAAAATTGTAGAAAATCTTTTGTGCATTTCATCAATTGTGGATCATAATATTCATGTTTTATATCTTTATAATCTGGTTGTACGTGTGATCTTATTTTTCCATTTAAAACTCTAAATACACCAGCAAGAGCAATATGATCTATATCCCCAATTTTAAGATTTTCTGAAAGTGCTGTTCTTATTGATTGAGGTAATGAACCTTGTTTTCCAATTCTTTTTTTTATTTTTAAATAAATAACTTTTCCTTTAACTCCATCGGAATAATAAACATTACCTAGCCCACCATGTTTGCTTGCGGTATAATCCTCTACTATACATTCCTTATCTTTTCCTACCCTAGCAATTAAAGATCTATTTTCTTTTGTTATAAAGTTTTCATTTATAACCAATTCTCCACAGTGCCCATCAAGGCAAGACATTGCTCCAGATCCCGCACCAAGTGCATATGATTTTTCTGATCCTATCATTTTTGAGATTTCTGAATAATCAAATTCAGTTCCAAGATATTTTGGATCATGCATGTAAGGCTCTCCTCCAACATCGATTATCCTTTGGTTGCCACTCATACCTTCAGATGGACAATCCCAGTTTCTTAAATTTGGACAATCAATTACCTCTGCATTTACACTATCATAATTCTTTGACAGACCTTTTTCTAATGCGTTTGATATTTCTTTTAACTTAAATTTTTTGAAAATTCCTTTTTCTATTTTTAATTCCATATGTAAATTAGTTACATAATATATTGCATAATTTTTTTACATAAATATATTTCGATTTTAAAAATGAATAATAAAGATTTAAAAGTTGGAGTTCTTGGTGCAGGAGCAATGGGTTGTCTATTTGGAGGCCTATTAGCAGAAAAAGGTCTAAATGTAACGCTCATTGACGTTTGGAAAGAGCATGTTGATGAAATAAATAAAAATGGTCTAAAAATGGAAGGTCATGGTGGTGATAGATTTATAAAAGTACCAGCTACATCAGATCCATCTACAATTGGAAAAGTTGATGCTGTGATAGTTATGTGTAAAGCAACAGCTCTAGAGCCTGCTTTAAAAAGTATTAAAAACATTATTAACGATAAAACAGTTTTTATGTCTTTTCAAAATGGAATTGGACATGAAGCTATAATTAAAAGTATTGTTGGCGATGAAAAAGTAATTGGGGGAACAACAACTCAAGCATCAAATATCGTAGGCCCTGGTCATATCATGAATCATGCTTCTCTACCCTCTTGGATTGGAGAATATGATGGCGGGATAACTGATAGAATAACCGAAATTGCAGACACTTTTACTGCTCATAATTTAGAAATGATTGCTGCTGAGGATGTAAAAAAAAGAAAATGGATGAAACTTTTTGCTTTAACCGCAATAGGTCCACTTTCAGCTATTTTTGATCTACATCATACTGATCTTTACATAAATAATAATGCCAACGACGTTTCTAGAAGTTTAGGAAAAGAGATAATTTTAGAAACAAGAGACGTTGCTTTAGCAGATGGTGTTAATGTTTCTGAAGATGAGTGTTTATTTATGTTTAATAAAATTGTTGACTCAAAACAAACAAATAAGTCTTCAATGGCTTTTGATGTACTATATAAAAGAAAAACTGAAATTGATTTCATAAGTGGCGCCGTATCTAAAATAGGAAAAAAACACGGAATAGCTACACCATTAAATGACCTTATGTACAAAATGATTAAAGTAAAAGAGGGTATGTACAGCTAAATGCTGAAAATTGGTAAACTAAAGAAAATTAAATCAAACTTCCCAGTCATTGTTGGAGAAAAAATAATCAGTAAAAAAGTCTGCAATTCTTTAATTAAAGAAATAACTAACTCAAAAAGTTTTGATGATATGATTATGGGTGGCAGAAGCAGGATTAATAAAGGATCAAATAATTTCAACAAATATATCTCAAGTTCTAAAATCTCAAAAAAACTTTTTACTACATTCAATACACAATCGTTTTATAAGAAAATTGATAAGAAATTTAAAACAGAGTTTAAGGCAAATACATGGGAAAGTTTGTTTAAACCAATAAAATTTAATAAAAAAAAATATACATTAAAAAGAAAAGTAAATTCCAAAGAGCTAAAAAAACTACTAGGTAAAAATTATAAAAATCCAAATTTAAATTTGGACATTGATTTCTCAGTATCTAAAGGAGGATATAGATTGAGACCACATAGAGATGATGTGAATAGGCTATATAATTTTTTGATCTATTTAACCGATATACCAAAAAAAAATGGAGGATCTCTTACTTTATATAAGAAAAAAGTAAACAAAAACCTCAGAAAAAGCTTTAGACGGTTTCCTAAGATTAATGAACTTGATAAATTAAAGGAATTTAAACCAAAACAGGGAAGTGTAATTTTCTTTAAATCTACTCCAAATTCTTATCACGGAGTAAATAGATTTAAGGAAAAAAACTGTCCAAAAAGATTTTTTATTTATGGAAGTTATGCTCTTAACAAACCAGTGATATGGAAATATAAAAATTTTGAATATCATCCACATATTGTTGCGACGAAAAAAAGAATGCTTACATCTTTTCATGATTCAAATTATTTGCTAAAATATTATTAATTATGCAGACTAAGACTAAATTGAAGAGTATTTTAGATAGAGATGGCTTCTTAAGAGTAAGAAATGTTCTTAATTTCAATAAAGATTTAAAACCAATTTTAAATGACATGGAATATGTGGTGGATAATTTAGTCCATAAATTTGCTCCAGAGCACATGAAAGAAAAGATTTTTAAATATAACTTTAAGAAAAAGTACACATACATTTCAAAGCTAAATATTTATGATCTTGATCAATATTTTAATACTAGACTTCCAAGAGATCACGTGAAGAAAGATAGTGATTATTTTGCATCTCAATCTTTATGGAATTTAATAAATCACAAAAAAATCTTGGATGTGGTTGAAAAATTATTAGGGCCAGAAATACTTTCAAATCCAGTTCAAAATACAAGAATTAAACAACCTGAAAATAAATTACCTAAACATTCTATTCACGATGGTCTCTCAGGTAGAACGCCATGGCATCAGGATGCAGCAGTATTATCATCTTTAGGACAAAGATTAACTGATATGGTTACTGTTTGGATTCCATTTACTAAAACTACAAAAAAAAATGGATGTATGATTACAGTAAAAGAAATTAACAAATTGGGACTATTGAATCATATATCAGGATATAGAGGTCAGGTCGAAATAAAAGATAGTAAAATACTTGATAATTACAAACCAATTTTTCTAGAAGCTAATGTTGGCGATATTATTATTTTGCACAAACATTCCATTCATTGTTCGTTGCCTAATAGATCTAATGATTTTAGAATTAGCGCTGATTTAAGATACAATAGAGCTGGAACCCCATCTGGTAGGAAACCTTTACCCAATTTTTATGTAAGAAGTAAAAATAAAAAAAATATTACTATCCACAATTATAAGCAATGGATTGCTTTGTGGGAAAAGGCAAAGAATAAATGTATTCCAAGGAAGTATGCATTTAAATATCCACTTCCAACATTTAGAAATAGTAAAAGAGATCTTGCTAGACTAGTATAATTTCTTTTTTTAAATTATGAAAAAAATTCTCATTGTCCAACCTATTCATGAAAAAGGCATGGAATTATTAAAAAGCAATAGTGACTATAGTTACGAAGTTGTTGAAGATTTAAGTGTTGAAAATGTGAAGCAAAAAATTGTAGATGCAGACGCAGTTTCTTTAAGAACTTCGATATTACCTGCTGAGGCAATTGAAAAAGCAAAAAACCTTAAAATAATTTCAAGACATGGAGTTGGTTACGATAATATTGATTTAAATAGCTGTAAAAAAGGAAATATCGATGTAGCAATAACTGCAACAGCAAATGCTGTAGCAGTTGCAGAACATGTTCTTTTCATGCTTCTAAGTATCTCAAAAAGAAAGAGTATGTATGACCATTCAGTCAAAAGTGGAAAATTTACTGAACGAAATAAATTACCAAAAACTATAGAGATTTGGAATAAAAACATTCTTATTGCTGGATTTGGAAGAATAGGAAAAGCGTTGATTAAAAGATGTTTAGGATTTGAAATGAACGTTTTTGTTTACGATCCATTTGTAGATTCAAAAACAATAAGCAAAATGGGTGGTAAAAAAGTTGAAGATTTATCAGAAGCTATTAAAAATATGGATGCTGTCTCACTCCATATACCTTTAAATGATCAAACTAATAATATTATAAATTACGAACTTCTAAAAACGATGAAGAAAAACTGCATCATCATAAATGCTGCAAGGGGCGGCATTATAAATGAAAAAGATTTAGATAGGGCTTTGAATGAAAATTTGATTTTTGGAGCAGGAATTGATGTATTTGAGGTAGAGCCTCCAGAGGCTGATAATCCTTTATTAAAAAATGATAAAGTTTTCTTAAGTCCTCATGCGGCAGCATTCACTGAGGAATGCATGACAAGAATGGCAAAAGAAACTATTCAAAATATTTTTGATTTTTTCGATGGTAAACTTGAAGATAGTAAAAAAGTAAAATTATAGACTATTAATCTCTAAATTTGATTTCTTTAAAGTATCTGTAATATATTTGTAACCCTTGATAGCATATTCAAGTGGATTAGCTTTTTTAGGATCTTGCTCAGCCTCCACAACAAGCCAGCCCTGATAATTATTTTTTTTTAAAATATCAAACAGAGGTTTATAGTCGATACACCCATCGCCAGGCACCGTAAAAGCACCTTCTAAAAAAGCGTCCCTAAAACTCAAATCTTCAGAAAGGGCTTTTTTTAATACTTCTTCTCTAATATCTTTGCAGTGTATGTGGATTACTCTTTCTTTAAATTTATTAATTATATTAATTGAGTTTCCCTGAGCAAATAACATATGGCCAGTATCTAAAGTTAATTTTACACTATTATCTGTATTTTCTAGTAATCTAATAGTTTCTTCTTCTGTTTCTATTACTGTACCCATATGGTGGTGGTAAGCTAAAGGCATACCTTCATCTTCAAGATACTTTGCAAGTTCAGAAATTTTTGTGTAATAATCTTTCCATTCTTGCTCCGTCATCTTCGGCCTATTGGAAAGTTTTTTTGATGGATCACCCTGTATTGAACCAAAAACTTCAGCAAAAACGATACATGGAGCCTCACAATCTTTAAATAATTTCAGTTGGTCTTGAATTAAATTTTTTTCTTGTTCAACAGAATTTTTTCTAAGATTTCCGCTATACCAACCAGAACATAGTTTTAAGTTATACTTATCTAACTTTGGTAATAATTCTTTTGATGTTTTTGGGAATTTACCACCTGACTCAATACCAACATATCCAGCCTGACTTGCTTCTGACAAACATTGCTCTAAAGGAGTATCTCCACCTAATTCAGGCATGTCATCATTACTCCAAGCAATTGGCGCTATACCTAATTTTACTGACATAAATTTTTTATTTGTTAAGATATATTTAATCATGAGATTAATTAAAGGAAAAAAAATCCAGCTTGGTGTAGTTGGAGGTGGTCCAAAGTCTTGGATTGGTCATGTTCATAGAATTTCATCAAGATTTGATAATCAATATGAGATAGTTGCTGGGGTTTTTTCAAGGAATTCCAAACTATCTAAAAGCTTTGGTCAAACCCTAGGTATTTTAAAAGAGAGATGCTATTCAAATTTTAGAGAAATGGCTGAAAGAGAAGCAGAAAGAAAAGATGGTATTAATGTTGTGGCAATAATGACACCTCCTTCAAGTCACCAAATTATTGCTGAAAAATTTATTGATAAAAATGTTCATGTAATTTCTGATAAACCATTTGCTGGAAATCTCACTCAAGCTAAGAAATTATTTAAAAAAATAAAATCAAATAAAAAAATTAAGTATGCTTTGACACATAATTATTCTGCTTATCCTATGGTTAGAGAAGCAAAAGTATTGGTTGAAAAAGGTAAAATTGGAAAAGTTGAATATATAAATGTTGAATATGTTCAGGATTGGTCAGATGGAGAAAATATCTCTCAAAAAAATGCAAAGAAAAAGTTTAAATGGAAAATAGATAAAAATATTGTTGGATCATCAGCAGTCCTGAATGAAATCGGATCCCATGCATATCATATGGCAACTTATATATCAGGTTTAAAAGGTGAAACTATTTTTGCAGATATTAAACAAGTTTCAAATAAAGTTAAAATGGACAACAATGCTCAAGTAATGATTAATTTTAATAATGGTGCTAAAGGAATGTTTTGGACTAGTGTGATGGCTAGAGGAGGTGTTTACGGATTAAGAATAAGAATATTTGGAACAAAAGGAAGTTTGGAATGGGTTCAAAACGATCCAAACTATTTAAAACTTAATCCATCTAATGGTGCTGTTAAATTTATTGAAAGAGGTTTTTTTAATGCTGAATTGTCTAAAAAATTTTCTAGATTAAAATTTGGACATCCTGAAGGATATTTGGATGCATTTGCAAATATTTATCGTGAATTTGCAGATTCTTTGAAAAATAATGCAAAAAAAAGGTATTTTTATCCAAATGAGGATGAGGGACTTGAAACTGCAAAATTTATTGAAGCATGCAAAGTTTCAAACAGAAAAAAAAGATGGGTAAGAATAAAATAAAAACTGCTCTGTTTGGCCTTGGTAGAATTGGCCAGATGCATGCTAATAATTTACAAAAAAATAGTGAATTTGAATTAAAATATGTTTTTGATTTAAATAAAAATCTATCAAACAAAATTTCAAAAAAATTTAATGCTATTTCATTAAATAATCCAAATATTGCTTTTAAAGATAATGAAATTAAATGTATTTTTATAGCTTCTTCTACTTCTACCCATTTAAAATTTATTGAAAAGGGTGCTAAGTATAAAAAAGTAGTCTTTTGTGAAAAACCACTAGATTTAAATTTAAAAAAAATTAATTCATCTTTAAAGAAAATTAAAAAACTTAATCCTAAAGTTCAAATAGGATTTAATAGAAGATACGATCCTGGACATAATTTACTTAAAAAAAATTTGTTAAAAAATAAAATAGGTAAATTAGAAAAAATTATTATAACTAGTCGGGACCCTGCTCCTCCTTCATTATCTTATTTAAAAGCTTCTGGGGGTATCTTTAAAGATATGATGATTCATGATTTTGATTTAGCAAGATACTACTTGGGTTCGGATGAATTTATATCAGTATTTGCTACAGGCAGTAACATATTAGACAAAAGATTTAATAAAATAAAAGACTATGAACTTGCAACTACAGTGCTTAAGTCGAAAAAAGGAGTGCAGTGCATTATAACTAATTCGAGACATTGTAGTTTTGGTTATGACCAAAGAGTTGAGCTTTTTGGAACAAAAGGAATGATAATATCGGATAATAAAAGAGATACTGAAACTAATCTATTTTTAAAAAATTCAACAAATAACAGATCCCCTCTCCTCCATTTTTTTATAGAGAGATATGCGGAGGCTTTTAGATTGCAACTATCTGACCTTGCAAATTTTTGCAAAAAAAAATATTAAACCTAGAGCTGTTTTTGAAGATGGAAAAAAATCTATAATGTTAGCAGAAGCCGCACAAAAATCAGTTAAGTCAAAAAAATTTGAACAATTAAAAATAAATTAGAAGTTTTTTTATATACTTTGTATTTTTTTATCTCCTGCTTTTTTTACAAAATAAATTCCCAAGATAACAGCACATAAAGCAATTAAAATTTTAGGTGTTACTAATTCGTTTAGGAAAATAAATCCTAAAATAACACCAAAAATTGGTATTAAATAAGCGACCTGACTTTGAAAAACTAAGCCATTTTTCTTTAAAATCATAAATCTTAATAACCATGCAATTCCAGTTGGAAAAATACCAAGATAAATCAAAGATAATGTGGAGTCTAATGATGGATTAAAATTCCACGGTTGCTCAATTATTAGTGATATTGGACAAGCAATTATAGCTCCCCAAATAAGAATTGATGCTGTTACATTTTCATTTTTCTTATTACTAATTTTTAACGTTAAAATTCCTCCAATAACATAAAAAGTAGATCCCAATAAAATCATAAGAGCAGAAAATAAATTTTCATTATTTATAAGTAAATTTTCTGAGAATAAATAAAAAATTCCTGAAAAGCCTAATACTATTCCAAATATTTTTATTACGTTTATTTTCTCTCCATCTACAAAGAAATGTGCAAGTATTGTTGCACTTATAGGTGTTGTTGACATTAAAATTGCAGCTAAGTTACTTTGAACCTTTTGAACTCCGTATGCTATTAGAAAAAAAGGTATAACTAAATTAATGATGCCAATTGCGGCAAACCATTTCCAATCCTTGGAGAAAGCCTCAATTTTAATTTTTTTGAAATAACAAAGTAATAGTAGAGGTATCATTCCAAAAAAAATTCTTAAGAAAGCTATAGTTATTGGTCCATAAGAATATGTTGCAATTTTAATGTTAAAAAAAGCTGAAGCCCAAAGTAAGGCTAAAAAAGTAAGAATGAAATAATCAGTAGCGTTTGCAGATTTCATTCAATTATATCTTCTATTGATCCACTAGTTATTTTTATAAGATCCACAAAATTTATTTTAAAAATACAGTTTGGATGTCCAGCTGCAGCAAATAAATCTTTAAATCTATTCAAAGAACTATCAACTAATATTTGTAAGCTATTTGTGTGTCCTATCGGAGAGACTCCTCCAATTGTATATCCAGTTTGTTCTTTCACGTCATTAGGTGATGCCATACTTAGATCTTTACTATTAAAAAACTTTTTTAGTTTGTGTAATGAACATCTTTTGTCACCAGATACCAAACATAAAAAATAATTTTCACCATTTTTAAAAAGTAAGCTTTTTACGATTGCACCCACTTCACAATTTAAAGATTTTGCTGCATCTACGGCTGTTCTTGCTGTATTTTCTAATTCTGTGACTGATAAAGTCACATCAAATTTTTTTAATGCTTTTTCAGCTCTTTTAACTGGCTCTTTATTTAATAAACTCATTATTGCAACTTAGGATTGATTGAAAATTCCAATTTTTTAAGGTTAATATACATGTAAAAAAAGCATAAGTGATATCTATTTAATAGGCATTATTTATCTTTTCTTAACTGATAAGAAAATTAAAAAATTATAGGAGATAATATGAGCGCTAAGGACGTACTAAAATTAATGAAGTCTAAGAATATTGAGTTTGTGGATCTTAGATTTACAGACCCAAGAGGTAAACTTCAACATTTAACAATGGATACAACAATCGTAGATGAAGGAATGCTAAATGATGGAGTATTTTTTGATGGATCGTCAATTGCAGGATGGAAAGCAATTAATGAATCTGACATGATATTAAAGCCTGATTTAAGTAGAAAAGTAATAGATCCTTATACATCTCATAATACTTTAATTTTATTTTGCGATATTTTAGATGCTGTTAAGAGAGATCCATATGAAAGAGATCCAAGAGGAATTGCAAAAAAAGCTGAAGCATATTTAAAGAAAACAGGAATTGGTGATACAGCTTACTTTGGTCCAGAGCCTGAGTTTTTTGTTTTTGATGACGTCAGAATTAAAAACGACATGAATGAAACAAGTTTTTCAATTGATAGTTCAGAAGGTCCATATAATTCAGGAAAATCATACGATAATGGAAACATGGGTCATAGACCTGGAGTAAAAGGAGGATATTTTCCTGTGCCGCCAGTCGATAGCGCACAAGACATGAGAGGTGAATATCTTAAAGGATTAAGAGATGTTGGAATTACTGTAGAAAAACACCACCATGAAGTTGCTCCGAGCCAACATGAACTTGGGATGTTATTTGGAACTTTGGTTGATCAAGCAGACAACGTTCAACTTTACAAATATGTAGTTCAAATGGTTTCTCACTCTTTTGGTAAAACTGCAACTTTTATGCCTAAGCCAGTTAAGGGAGATAATGGTTCTGGAATGCATACTCACCAATCAATTTGGAAAGGGAAAACTCCAGTATTTTCTGGAAATAAATATGCTGGATTATCACAAACTGCACTTTACTATATTGGTGGAGTATTGAAGCATGCAAAAGCAATTAATGCCTTTGCTAATGCTACTACAAATAGTTATAAAAGATTAATACCAGGATTTGAGGCTCCTGTTTTACTCGCATACTCTGCAAGAAATAGATCTGCATCATGCAGAATTCCAATAACATTAAGTAAAAAAGGCGCAAGATGCGAAATCAGATTCCCAGATGCGTCTGGAAATCCATATTTAACATTTGCTTCTATGCTTATGGCTGGAATTGATGGAATAAAAAATAAAATTGATCCAGGTAAATCATTCGACAAAGATCTTTATGCATTATCAGAAAAGCAAGTTAAGAAGGTGCCAACTGTTTGCGGTTCTTTAAGAGAAGCAATGGAAGCTTTGGATAAAGATAGAAGTTTCTTAACACAAGGTAATGTTTTTACTGATGATCAGATAGATGCGTACATTGAACTCAAATATGAAGAAATTCATAATTTTGAACATACGCCGCACCCTATTGAATTTGACATGTATTATAGCTGTTAAAAAGCTTATTTTTTGGGATTACCTGCAGTAATAGCAGGTATTCCCATATTAGAATTCTAATTTCATTCAATTTTGTTATTAGAAGGTATGACTAAGTTCATATCAAAAATAAAAAGTATTATTGGTTTTAATAAGCCTGAAATTAAAAAACCTAAGTCAAGAAAAAATAAAACTTATTCTATGAATAAAAGAGGCCAGTATTGGTTTATTTCTTATTACCAATAATTAAATTTTAAAAGACTCTCCACAACCGCATCTTTCAGTTTCATTTGGATTATTAAATACAAATTGAGAGGAAAATTGCTCTTTTTTATAATCCATTTCAGTTCCAAAAAGATACATTACAGCTGCTGGATCAATGAATACTTTTACTCCTTTATCCTCAATAACTTCATCATTGGGATTTATATCCTTTGTGTATTCCATAATATAAGACATTCCTGCGCATCCACCTGATTTAACTCCAACTCTAACACCAATAGAGTCGTTGTCAGCAGAAGACATTATTTCTTTTATCCTATTTGCTGCTTGATCGCTTAATGATATAACTTGTTTTGTCATAAGTTTAACTCTAATTTTGCTGCTTCTGACATCATAGACTTATCCCATGGTGGTTCCCATACTAAATCTAATTCTACTTTGTCAACTTCTTCTAATTGCATAATACTATCTTTAACTTCTTTAGGCAAACTTTCAGCTACTGGGCAATTTGGAGTGGTAAGTGTCATTTTTACACTAATATTTTTTTTATCTACGGCAATATCATATATTAAGCCAAGTTCATAAATATTTACTGGTATTTCAGGGTCGTAAATTTTTTTTATTTCCTCAATTACTTTTTCTTTTAATTCCATAAAGTTACGACTCGGTGTTAGTGGTTTCCTTTGAGTTGTCTAACGCAGATACAAAGGTATGCCATGATAAAGTTGCACACTTAACTCTCATTGGATATTGTTTAACACCAGATAGACACATTAATTTAGTTTTTTCATCTTCTTTTAAGTATTCTGATTTTAATTCTGGATTTTCTTTTATCATTCCTAAAAAATCTTCAACTATCTCTTTAGCCTCGTGTTCATTTTTGCCTTTAATTAAATCAGTCATGATTGAAGCTGATGCCATCGAAATAGCACACCCACTTCCTTCAAATGAAATATCCTCAACTATTTTTTGTCCATTTAATTTTAGATAAACATGAACATTGTCTCCACATAATGGATTATGACCTTTTGCATCTTTGTTAAACTCATGTGCTTTTCTAAGATTCCTTGGATTTTTTCCATGTTCTAAAATAATTTCTTGATAAAGTTCTTTTAAGTTCATTTTAAATTAAATATTTTTTTACAGTTATTAATAGACTCATTTAATTTATCTAAGTCATCTTTAGTATTATAAATTCCAACCGACGCTCTTGCACTAGCAGGTATATTTAATTTATCATGTAATATTTGACAGCAATGATGGCCTGCTCTTATTGCAACTCCGTCTTCATCAAGTATTGTTGCAATGTCATGTGGATGAACACCCTCCACTGTGAAGGATAAAACTCCACCTTTGTTTTTTGGACTACCAATTAATTTGACTGAATTATTTTTTTGTAATAACTCTTGACCATACTCAACTAAATCAGCTTCATGTTTCATGATATTCTCTATACCAATACTCTCCATAAACTTTATTGACTGATCAAATGCAATAACTTGAGCTGTAGCCATGGTGCCAGCCTCATATTTATTTGGTAAATCACCATAAGATATTTTATCTTTTTTTACTTCTCTAATCATTCCACCTCCACCTTGATAGGGTGGCAGTTCCTCTAACCACTTCTTTTTACCGTACAAAACACCAAGTCCAGTAGGCCCATACATTTTATGGCATGATATTGCATAAAAATCACAGTCTAAGTCTTGCATATCTAATTTAAGATGAGGAGCTCCCTGACAACCATCAATTACAACTATTATTCCTTTAGAATGAGCTAAATCTGTTATTTCTTTAATAGGCAATATTGCTCCAGTAACGTTGGATAAATGAGTAATTGCAATTACTTTGGTTTTAGAAGTTATTTTTTTTTCAATATCCTCTAGAGAAATATCTCCATCATCATTTACCTCTGCAAAATTAATTTTTATATTCTTTGATTTTCTTAAGAAATGCCAAGGTACATAATTTGAATGATGTTCAAGCTCTGTAATTAAAATTTCATCACCCTCATTTAGATATTTTTGCCCTAGAGTATTAGCTACCAAATTTAATGCTTCAGTTGCTCCTTTAGTAAAGACTATTTCATTTTTATCTTTAGCATTGATGTATTTTTGCACAGATGACCTTGTATTTTCATATAAGTTTGTCGCTGCAACTGCTAAATAATGAACACTTCTTCCAACATTTGAAAATTTTTTAGTATAAAATTCATTTATTTTATCAGCTACAACTTTTGGTTTTTGTGATGAATTAGCGCTATCTAAATAGACTAAATCATTATTTTGAATTTTTTCATCAAATATTGGAAACTCATCTTTTATGTTCTCTATTTTCATTCCTTAATTCCAATCATATTTTTAATTAAATTTTTCACTTCAGGGTCAGTAATTTTTTCAACAACATCTAACAGAAAACCATTTATCAAAAGTTCTCTTGACTGTTGATAATTTAATCCTCTAGACATTAAATAAAAAATTGAATCCTCATTAAGACTGCCTGATGCAGAACCATGCGAACATTTTACGTCATCTGCATAAATTTCTAACTCTGGTTTAGCATTAAACTCAGAATCTTTGTTTAACAAAATTGCTTTACTCAATTGATAACCATCTGTTTTTTGTGCTTTAGGATTAACAAATATTTTTCCTTGATATACTGATCTAGAACTATCTTCTAAAACACTTTTTATAAGTTGATAGCTTTTTGTATTTTCAGTTAAGTGATTTATTATTGTTCTGATTTCGTGATGTTTATTATTATTTAAAGAGAAAATACCATTTACAAAAGCTGATGAATATTCTCCATTTAAATTACAATTAATTTCATTCTTACAAAAATTTGATCCTGAAGATAAAATGAATGTTTCTGAAATACTATTTTTATCTTGCTCAATATTATTAAAAGAATACTTAATATTTTTATTTTCGAATTTATCTACTTTGTAATTTTTTAAAATAGAATTTTCTTTTAAATCAAAGTTGTAAAAAATATTTAAGAAATTTTTTTCTGAAGTATCCCTGAATAAATCAATTAATCTTAATGAACTATTCTTGTATAATTCAAAATTTAATCTTAAATTAATATTTTTAGACCAGATTTTAGAGTTGGTTGTATGATAAATAATAAGAGGCTTTGTTAATTGATAGCCCTCTCTAACCACTATTTTAAAAGACTTGTTTGTAAAAGCACTATTTAAGTCAGATAAAGAGCTATTATTATTGAATTTATTGATAGTTTCTGACTGATCAATTATTTCTATTTGGTCTTTTTTTTCATAATCAAAATCAATTTTTTCTATTCTTCCATTAATGAACACAATTTTGTTATGTTCTAGACCATCTACAAATGCAGAAGTATCGACTTTATTTGTGGATGTATAGTCACTATAAAAACTTAGCTCTCCAATATTTTTTTTTATTATTTGGTTAAGATCAGTAAATTTCCAGTCTTCTTCTCGTCTGTTTGGAAAACCTTTATTAATAAAATTATCTAAATAAAATTTTTTTATTTCAATATCTTTTTGGGATAAAGTTAAATTTTTAATAGTATTATCAAAATCTTTTTGTAATTGCTCTTTCATCTAATGAAAATTTTCATACCCCTTTTTTTCTAATTCTAAAGCTAATTCTGCACCACCAGATTTTACAATTTTTCCATCCATTAAAACATGGACAAAATCTGGTTTGATATAATCAAGTAATCTTTGGTAATGTGTAATTATTAAAAACGAATTTTTATTATCCCTTAATGTATTAACTCCATCAGCTACAATTTTTAATGCGTCAATATCTAAGCCTGAATCTGTTTCATCTAAAATTGACAATTTTGGAGCCAATAACGACATTTGTAAAATTTCATTTTTCTTTTTCTCTCCACCTGAAAAACCAACATTTAGTTGTCTATTCAATTTTTCTTCATCAAATTTAAGTTCTTTAGATTTTTCCTTAACTAGTTTTAAAAATTCTATAGCATCAAGCTCTTTTTCACCTCTTGCTTTCCTTACTGCATTCAATGAAGTCTTTAGGAATATATTTGTATTTACACCTGGTATTTCTAATGGATATTGAAAAGCAAGAAAAATACCTTTATGGGCTCTTTCCTCTGTTTCTAGCTCAAACAAATCTTTTTCCTCAAAGAGTACTTCTCCTGAAACTTCATATCCTTTTTTACCTGACAAAATATTTGATAATGTGCTTTTACCAGATCCATTTGGTCCCATAATAGCATGAACCTCACCAGGATTAATATTTAGAGAAAATTCCTTTAAAATTTCTTTGTTATCAATTTTTGCGTTTAATTTATTTATTTTTAACATTAGCCAACGCTTCCTTCTAAACTAATACCAACAAGTTTTTGAGCCTCTACGGCAAATTCCATTGGTAATTGTTGTAATACCTCTTTACAAAATCCATTAACAATTAATCCTACTGCCTCTTCAGCGCTCAAGCCTCTCTGCTGACAGTAATGTAATTGCTCTTCACTAATTTTTGATGTTGTTGCTTCATGAGCAATATTTGACTCTGAATTTTTATTTTTAATATAAGGAACTGTATGCGCCCCACATTTGTTACCCATTAATAAAGAGTCACATTGAGTATAATTATTGGAATTTTTAGCTTTTGATGAGATATCAACTAATCCTCTGTAAGTCATATCTGAATGACCTGCACTAATACCCTTTGATATTATTTTGCTTTTAGTATTATTTCCTAAATGCATCATTTTAGTTCCAGTATCTGCTTTTTGATGATTATTTGTAATAGCTATAGAGTAAAATTCTCCAACAGAATTATCACCTTTTAAAATACAACTTGGATACTTCCAAGTAATTGCCGAACCAGTTTCGACTTGCGTCCAAGAAATTTTGGAGTTTTTTCCTTTACACAATCCACGCTTTGTAACAAAATTATAAATTCCACCTTTTCCATCTTTATCACCAGGATACCAATTTTGAACTGTAGAATATTTTATCTCTGCATCATCCAATGCAACTAATTCAACATTTGCAGCATGTAATTGATTTTCATCTCGCATTGGAGCTGTACAACCTTCTAAATAACTTACATAGCTTCCCTTATCAGCAACAATTAATGTTCTTTCGAATTGACCTGTATTGGATGCGTTTATTCTAAAGTATGTTGAAAGCTCCATTGGGCATCGCACACCTTCGGGTATGTAAGCAAATGATCCATCAGTAAAAACTGCAGAGTTAAGTGTTGCAAAAAAATGGTCTGTTACTGGTATCACCGAACCTAAATATTTTTTTACTAACTCAGAATGATTTTGTATAGCTTCTGATATTGGACAAAAAATAATTCCCTGTTTTGTAAGTTCTTCTCTAAATGTTGTTGCAACAGAAACGGAGTCAAATACTGCATCAACTGCTATCCCATTAAGTCTTTTTTGCTCTTGTAGTGGGATACCTAATTTTTTATAAGTTTCTAAAAGTTTAGGATCCAATTCATCTAAGTTTTTTGGTTTATCTTTCATACTTTTAGGTGCAGAATAATAATATAAATCTTGGTAATCTATTTTTGGATATTTTGGTTTTTGCCAATCAGGTTCTTTTAACTGTTTAAATCTTTCATATGCTTTTAATCTAAAATCTAGCATCCATTGTGGTTCTTTTTTTATATTTGAAATGAATTTTATTACATCTTCATTTAGTCCCTTAGGTGCTCTTGTATCTTCAATATCAGTTGTAAAACCGTACTTATAATCTTTTAGATTATCAATTTCTTTTTGTCTGTTATCCATTTAAAGTTTTCTTATTAATTAAATCACTTAATGTTTTTTGTTGGAAAAAATTATTTATATAATTTTCTAACTCATCCCATAAATCATGCGTAATACATTTAGAAGATTTACCATTGCACCCACTCTCTGAATGTTTTTCACATCCAACTGTTTTTACTTTTTCATCGACAGCAATAAATACATCTGAAATTTTTATCTGAGAAGCTTGTTTTGATAATACGTAACCACCTCTATTACCTCTAACACTTGTAACAATCTGGTTTTTTTTTAATTTTGAAAAAAGCTGTTCCAAGTAAACAAGAGATATTCCCTGTCTAAGAGATATGTCTCTTAATGATACAGGCTCGTTTAAGTTAAATTTTGCTAGATCCGCTAGAGCCATCACAGCGTATCTACCTTTACTTGATAATTTCATATTTTCCGCAATTTACCGGACTTATATATACCCGACTATTTTAGTCAAGATTAATTGCTATTTAAAAACTTGCATTTTGTCACCCAATTTTGATAGAAAAAACCTTATTTTTTTTTGAGATTAATAATCAATGGCATCAATAGATAATAAAATTTTAGAAATATTTATTCCAGGTCCCGCTGGAAGATTAGAAGCTAAATATTTTAAAAGTAAAAAAAACACTTCGCCAATTGCGTTGGTTTTGCATCCACATCCTCAGTACGGTGGAACAATGAACAATAAAATTGTTGTCGATATATTTCAAACATTTGTAGATAATGATTTTTCAGTTTGTAGAGTGAACTTTAGAGGTGTTGGTAAAAGCGATGGTGAGTTTGATAATGGGCAAGGAGAACTTGCAGATGCAGCAGCTGCCTTAGATTGGCTAGAAAGAGAAAACTTTGATAACTCCCAGTGTTGGATTTCTGGTTTTTCTTTTGGATCTTTAATAGCAATGCAACTACTAATGAGAAGACCTGAAATAAATAGATTTGTTGTAGTTTCGCCTCAACCAAATGTTTATGATTTTTCTTTTTTATCGCCGTGCCCTACCTCGGGAACAATGATTTATGGAAAAAAAGACGAACTAGTCCCAATAGAACATATAAATGAATTAAATAAAAGACTTAGTGATCAAAAAGGTATTAAGGTTGAATTTGAGCCCATTCAAGAGGCAAATCATTTTTTTTCAAAAAATGATCTAGCTTTGATTAAATCTTTAAATAAATATATAAAAAAAGAAACTGCTTTATATTAATTAAGAATTTTTAATAATAGTACCACCAACTGTGGGTGTTTTACAATTAGTAGTAGATGGAAATGAAATAGGCAATCCTAAATAAGATCTAATTGCAAGGAATGCAAATGCTTGTGACTCTACAAAGTCACCATCAATACTTAAATCATCAATTGAGAAAACTTTATTTTTAATTTTATTTTTTAATGAATTAATTAAGTATTTATTTTTTCGACCACCACCACAAACATAAATATTATTTTTTCCGATTTTTTTTGATAATAATTCAGATGTTAAATCAGTAATTGTAGTTGTTCCGTTTTCTAACGAAAGACCTTTTGCAAAGGAAATATCAAAATCATTTGTATCTAGGGATCTCCTAGAATTAATTTTACTATAATAATAGTTATCCATATATTGATCGAAAATAAATTTGTCTATTTTTCCTTTCATTGCAAAATTCCCATCCTTGTCAAAAGCTTTGTTGGAATTTTTTCTCATCCACTTGTCAATTAAGCAATTTCCTGGTCCTATATCTCTACTTGATATTTTAAAATCTTTATCAATTTCAGTAATGTTTGCTATACCCCCAATATTTAATATTGAAATAGGGATTTTAACTTTACTTTCTTTTGATAAGGCTTTTACAATTGCAAGGTGGTAAATTGGAGCTAAAGGCGCTCCCTCTCCTCCATTTTCAATATCATTTTGTCTGAAGTCGTAAACTACAGTTTTATTTGTTTTTCTTGATAAACTATTACCTAAACCAATTTGTTTAGAAATCTTTTCATTTGAATTGTGGTAAATCGTATGACCATGAAAACCTATAAGATCATAATTAATTTGTTTGGATATTTTAATTGCAATATCGACATGGAAATCTGTGATTTCTCTCTCTAATTCCTCAATTTTAGAAGAATATTTTAACAGATCTTGCATTTTTGAAATATTTTCTTTTATTCTATGAATTTTATTTGAAAGTTTTGAAGGATAAGTATCAAATCTATTATAATTGATAATAACACTGTCTTTACCATTAGAATTAATAACTGAAGAATCTACACCATCACCAGATGTACCGCTCATAAACCCGAGTGCTGATAAATTTTTTTCCATTCTTATTTTTTTTTATTAAAATATGTATATTGTAAGACTATAGACCTATGAATAATTTTTTAAAAGAATTTAAAGATAGAGGATACTATTATCAATGTACCAATGAATTAGAATTATCAAATTTATTAAATAAAGAAAGTATTAATGCTTATATTGGATTTGATAGTACCGCTCCCAGTCTTCACGTTGGTAGTTTATTACAAATAATGTGTCTTAGGCTTTTACAAAAATATGGACATAGACCAATTGTTCTTTTAGGCGGAGGCACAACAAGAATAGGAGATCCCTCTGGAAAAGAAGAAACTAGAAAAATATTATCTGAAAAACAGATTGAGAGTAATATTAATAATATAAAAAAAGTTTTTAAAATTTTTCTTAAAACAAATAATCCAAAATTAAGACCTTTATTTGTTAATAACTATAAATGGTTAAGCAAACTTAACTATATAAATTTTTTAAGAGAAATAGGAAGACATTTTACAATAAATAAAATGTTAACATTTGATAGTGTAAAATTAAGATTGGAAAGAGAACAATCATTAAGCTACATGGAATTTAATTATATGATTCTACAAGCATATGATTTTTATGAGCTTAATAAATCAAACAAGTGTAGCTTACAAATTGGTGGGTCAGATCAATGGGGCAATATTGTAAATGGAGTTGAGCTAATTAAAAGAGAGTCTGGAAATCATGTATATGGTTTAACCACACCACTTATAACTTTAGCCTCAGGCGCTAAAATGGGTAAGACTGAAAAAGGAGCAATATGGCTAAATAAAGATATGCTATCACCATATGATTATTGGCAATTTTGGAGAAACACAGATGATCGTGATGTATTAAAGTTCTTAAAAATGTTCACTGATTTATCTTTAGATGGAATAAATAATTTAAAAGATAAAAATATCAATGAATTAAAAATTTTACTCGCCAATAATGCAACAGAAATGCTTCATGGTAAAAAAGATGCTGAAAAGTCTGCAAAACTTGCTAGAAATACCTTCAAAGAAAACTCTTCTGGTGAAAATCTTCCAGCAATCAAAGTCAAAAATGACATTCTTTCAAAAAATATTATAGAGCTTATTTCATTTGTTAATAAAGACATTTCAAAATCTGAAATAAGAAGATTGATAAAGTCAAACGCTATTAAAATAGATAATAAAAATATACAGGATGAAAAATATATTGTTGATCCTATCTTGTTTTCCGACAAAGATTTTATAAAGTTATCTATAGGAAAGAAGAAGCACTTTAAAATTACAGTTTAATTACCTTTAATAATTTCTAGAGTTCTAGTAATAAACCTTGGTGTTAAAGTTTTTATTGGATTAACTGAACTTTTTAAATCATTTGGTGGTCCCTTAATCTTAAAGCTAACACCAAACACACCTTCGCCAGTTTTACTACCAACTAAGATATTACCGAGTAAAGGAATTTTGGATATTGTTTTATTAATTGTTGTTGCTGGTACTAAAGTTCCTTTTAAACTTGTTACTCTGTCTTTCTCAATGTAACCTTCCATCATTATTGAAATAGCTGGTCCAAGTGCATAAAGCTCTTCGATTTCTGTCAGATTATTTTTTGTCTTAAAATCCATTTCAAATTCATCAAATCTTATTCCTTCTCCTGTAAGAAGATCAGCAATTCCTTGCAAAGATGCAAGAGTAAGTATTTTTGCCAAAACTGGAACTTCCTTTACTTTGAAATTAGTAATTTTTAGATTTGATCTAGAAGTATTATCAATTTTTATAGAATTTAATTTTAATTCGCCTTCATCAAAACCTTTAATAAATTTATAATTATTTATAAATGGTTCTGGTTCATCAATAAATATATTTGTAATCTTTTCATTTTTAATTGTTGTTCGATAAGAATAGGAAAATTTCTTATTATTTTCTAAGATTGCATCAACCTTGGCTAAGAATAATTTATTTTCCTTAATATCAAATTCACCTATAAATTTCTCAAGGTATGTATCTTTTTCTAGATATATTTTATTTATATTCAATATTAATGAAGTATTAATATTATGAAATAATTTGGAAATTTTATTTTTTTTATTACCTTTCAATAGTCTTTCAACTAATTGCTCTCCATCAATTTGATTTCCAATAAAGTTATAATTATTTGAGTTTTTTTTAATTTTGAAGTTGTTTAAAATATCATTTGTATTTACAAAATTTACATCAATTTTTTCTACACTCTGTATCTTAAAGTTAGGAGAAATATTTAAATTTTGAGCTAAAATGTAATTTTGATTTTCATTAAAGATAATTTTTTTTAAGTTAATACCTTTATTTGACTTATTTAATAAAATTTCTAATTTTGCGGGTAAATTATTTTTTTTATAATATTGAATTTCTTGTAAGTTTAAAATATTTTTGTCTAAATCCAATAATGAGTAAAATTCAAAATTATTTTCATTTCCCTCAAATTTAATAAAAAAATTATCTTTTTTGTTATTTAATGAATATTTTCCATCTAATTGAAAATTAATTAAATCATTCGAGTATTTAAGTGAAAGCTTTGGATCTTTGATAGATATTTTATTTTCATAATTTTCTAAATATTTTTTTACAAGATTTGATTTAAAATTAATATCTAGATTATCAAAATTTAAATCAGAGTTTACATTAAGTTTGTTTATATTAAATTTATCATCAATGGAAAAATTGATCAAAAAATTTGAATCTATACTGATAATTTGATCTTCTACTAAACTTTTTTGAATATTAAAATATTTTTTAAATTCTCTTGTATTAATATTATTATTTTTAGTATTTAAAAAGATTTCTACATCACTAATATTTGACCTATTTTTATCTAATTTTAAATTAAAGATATTATTATCTAACTCATTATTGTAGTTTTGATTTAAAAATGAATAATTACTTTTCAAATCAAGTTTTAATATTTCATTTCCAATAATAAATTCGGTCTTAATGTTTTTTAAATACAGAACATCTTGAATTTTTGTATTTAGCTCTAATTTATCAAAATCAATTTTTGAATTTATAAGGTAATTTTCTACTTTATTATCAATAATTTCAAATTTGAATTGATTATCAGTTTCCATATTTATACTTTCGTCAGCTATTAAATTGGCATCTAATCCTAAAAAGTTTAAAAGAATCTTGGTATCTACAAGTGTTTTTTTATTACTTATATTTCCATTTATTTTGATGTTTTTATTTTTTTTACTTTTTAAAAATAATTTTAATTTATTGTCATTATAATTATTTTTTGATTTTAAGTTATTAGAGAATATGAAATTTGATGTTAAATCTGCATTAAATTCGCTATTTTCATACTTAGAGTTAATTGTACCATCCTTTAAAAAAATTAAATTTTTGTACTTTTTACCTAAGTGTATTTCATCAAAATTTATAATTGAATCAATTTTTATATTTTCTAATTTTTTAAATTTACTAAATTTAAATGAAAAAAAATTTTTACTCTTAATTGGAATATCTTTGTTGGATAAAAAATCCTGTTTGATATTTGTTAACTTAAATAATACATTCGGATTTATTAATGCTTTAGAATTTTCAATATCTCCTTTAATAAAATATAAACCTGAGTTTTCATTCTTAATTTCAATACTTTCTGACACAAAATTTAAATTTTGATATCTAAAATTTAAATTAGAAATTTTTGTCAATTTATCTTTATTATCAAAATTAAAATTTATTCCATTAATACTGTCATAGGCTATTAAATTAAATTTAGCTTCTTTAACAGAACCAGAAAAGCTATATGAATATAGTTTTTGACTTATATTATCAAAATCAGCCTCTAATTTAAATTTAATAAATCCTTTTTTGATTTGGCTATAAAGTACATATCTAGATAGGTCAAAGTTTATAGAGTTTAAAATGGATGTAACTCTTTTTATAGAATTTTCTGAAGACTGTATCTTTATATTTTTAATTGAGTTTTCTTTTTTAATAAATTTTATAATATTTAAATTTATTTCTGTATTTAGAATTTTTATTTCATTATTTTCAGCAATCAAAATTGCATCTTTAGTATTAATATTTATTGAACCTTTAAAGAAATTTAACTTAATAAACACATCTTTAAGTTTAAGATTTAATCTTGAATTATATTCCTTAACTTTGGTATTTATAAAAGTATTAAAATTGTCTGTCTTCACTCCATAAGTACTTAAATAAATTAGAGAAAAAAATAAGACTGTTAAAGTTATTGAAATTATAATTAAAATTGTTTTACGCATTTATTTTATATAAAGATCTTTCTAAAAAATCATCAATTTCACCATCTAAAACTTTGTCAGGATTTGAGTTTTCATAGTTTGTTCTGTTATCTTTAACCATTCTGTAAGGGTGTAAAACATAAGATCTAATTTGATGGCCCCAGCCAATTTCTGACTTAGAACTCTCAATATTATCGTTCTCCTTTTTTCTTTTTTGGATTTCATGCTCATATAATCTCGCTTTAAGCATATTCATACAAGTCTCTTTATTCTTATGTTGAGATCTTTCATTTTGACATTGGACAACAATTTTACTTGGAAGATGTGTAATTCTTACAGCGCTATCAGTAGTGTTAACATGTTGACCTCCTGCTCCACTTGATCTGTAAGTATCTATTCTTAAATCTTTGTCTAATATTTCAATATCTATATCTTCACTAATTACAGGATAAACCCAAACGCTTGCAAAACTTGTATGTCTTCTGGCTCCTGAGTCAAAAGGTGATATTCTGACTAGACGATGAATTCCAGACTCCGATTTTAAAAAACCATATATATATTGTCCAGAAATTTTAATTACAGAAGATTTTACTCCTGCTTCATCTCCCTTGTGTTCGCTAATTAATTCTACTTTGTGACCTCGATCAGTTGCCCACTTCATGTACATTCTTCTGAGCATTTCAGCCCAATCTTGACTTTCTGTACCGCCAGCGCCTGCATGAAATTCTAAATAACTATCCAATGTATCATTTTCGTTTGATAAGAAACATTTTATTTCAAGTTTTTTAAATTCTGTTTTTAAATTAGCAAATTTATCTAGTGACTCTTTAATGAGTTGTTTGTCATTTTCATCGTTTGCTAATTTAAAAATCTCGTATAATTCATTAATTTCATCTTCAGACTGTTTGTGAGAGTTTAATAAATTATCATAACCTTTTTTTTCTTTTAATATTTTTTCAGCTTGTTGTCTGTCATCCCAAAATTTTGGGTCTTCTATAAGGTTATTAAGTTTATTTCTTTTTGATTCAATTTTTTGCGTTTCAAAGAAACTCCTTGATTCTTTGATTAATTTTAACAACTTCGGATTTAAATTTTTCTATTTCTTGTTCCATTAATAAAATTTTAAAATATTTTTTTTTAGTTTATCAGAATAATATTTATCATTACCAATAAATATCTGATTTTCAATTTTTTCTTTCTTATAAGACTCAATTATAGTTTTTTTCGAACCAAAATCTGCTTTTTTTCCAGTCTCAGCATCAATTACCATCATTTTAATACCTTTGGCAATTTTGAAAGGTCTAGCCTCATAATTTTTTACTGCATTTTTTATGAACTCTTTAAATATTGGTAATGCTGTTTTAGAACCTGTTTCATATTTTCCTAATCTTTTTGGATTATCATGCCCAACATAAACTCCAACTACTAGATTAGATGTAAACCCGATAAACCAAGCATCAGTGTTGTTATTAGTTGTTCCTGTTTTTCCTGCTAGTTGTAAATTTAATTCGCGCAATCTTTTTCCAGTACCTCTTTGAATAGCTCCCTCTAATATTGAGGTCATTTGATAAGCAGTTTGTGGAGAAAAAATTTGCTCAAAATTACTTTTTATTATTGGTATGCTATTTCCTTCAAATGAAATTATATCACAATTTTCACAAAATCTTTTTTCGTTATTAAAAATTGTATTTCCCTCACTATCCTGAATTCTGTCAATTATGATTGGTGTTACCAATTTTCCACCATTTACAAACGAACAGTAAGCAGTCGTAATATTTAACAATGTTGTTTCTGCCGATCCAAGTGAGACTGATAATAGTTCATCAGGATTATCATAAATATTAAGTTTTTTTGAAAAGTTTATAATCTTATCTATTCCCAAGTCTTGTGAAATCCTCACCGTCATCAAGTTTCTAGACCTTTCGACACCAGTTCTTAAGGTAGAAAGACCATAAAATTTTTTACCATAATTTTCGGGTTTCCACATTTTAAGATCTTCTCCTTGATCAAGAACAATAGGAGCATCTAAGATTAGGGATGATGGAGTATAGTTATTTTCTAATGCAAGAGCATATATGAAAGGTTTAAATGCAGATCCAGGCTGTCTCTTTGCTTGTGATACCCGATTAAATTCACTTTTTTTAAAACTAAAACCTCCTGACATTGCTAAAACTCTACCACTGTATGGCTCTACAACAACAATTCCACCATTAACTTCTGGTAACTGTCTTAAACTAAATAATCCATTAGTTATTTTTTCTACATAAATTAGATCATTAATTTTAAATATTTGCTCAAAATTTTTCCTTGTCCAATTAATATCCTCATAGCTTATGATACCATTTTCTTTATTTGACGTCTGAATTACGGTCTCAAATTTGTCTATTCTTTTTACAATTGCTATTTCCCACCCTATTGTTTTTTCTAAATTAAACTTATCTAAATTTTCATTCCAATCTTTATTCTTCCTGTTATCTAAAGATCCACGCCACCCTTTTCTTTTATCATATTCAAGTAATCCTTTTCTTAATGAATCTGAAGCTAAATGCTGAAGTTCTAAATTTATTGGGGTTTTTATATTAAATCCCTGTTTATGGACTTTATCATATCCGTAATCCTGAATTACTTTTTTTCTTATATCCTCTGTAAAATATCTTGTATCTTCTAAAAAAATTCTTTTTCTCTTTTTTAAAATGATTTCTGAATTAATTAATTCATCAGACTTTTCTTTAGTGATATAGTTATTCTCATAAAGATTGTTAATTACTAAATTTCTTCTATACTTTGCTAATTCTTTATTTTTATATGGATTATACTTACTTGGAGCTTTAGGTAATGCCGCGAGTAAGGCAGATTCAGAATAACTTAATTCACTAATTGGTTTATCAAAATATCTAAGGCTAGCAGATGCTATACCATAAGACCCCTCACCTAAATAAATTTGATTCAAATAAAGTTCTAGTATTCTCTCTTTAGACAAGGCTCTTTCAATTCTAAAAGCTAAGATAGCTTCTTTTATTTTTCTATCTAGGCTTACTTGATTTGATAAAAGAAAATTTTTTGCCACCTGTTGAGTAATAGTGGAAGCTCCTTCAAGTCTGTTTGATCGTAATAAATTAAAAATATTATTTTTAATTGCTCTTACTACACCTTTTGCATCAACTCCTGGATGTTTAAAAAAATTTTTATCTTCTGACGATAAAAATGAATTTATTATTTTTTGAGGAATTGCATTATAAGGAACAAATATTCTCTTTTCAGAGGAAAAATCACTTATTAATACACCATTTCCAGAGTATACTTTGCTGGATACTGGAGGTTTGTAATTTTTTAAAAACTTATAATCTGGCAATTTATTTGAATAAGTCCACAAGACTGCGAAGATTGATATAAATCCTACTAAGGAAAATAGTGTTAAAACTATTAGAATTTTTTTTATTAATTTACTCATTTTAGTTTAAATTATTGTTTGAATTTGTTAAAGTTATGGCACCGAATTTTATAAAACTAATATAATGAAAAATAATCAAAATTTATGTCAAAAAATTTATACATTGATGCATCGCATCCAAATGAAACTAGAGTTGTTCTCAAAAAAGATAATCATATTGAAGACTATGAATATGAAAGTGTAAACAACACTTTAATAAAAAATAATATTTATTTAGGAAAAGTAAGCAGAGTAGAGCCATCCCTTCAAGCAGCATTTGTTGATTTTGGAAGAGAAAGACATGGGTTTTTATCATTTAATGATATTCAATCTGATTATTATCAACTACCGCAAAGTGATTTAGAAAAAATTAAAGAGGAGGAAGAAAAAGTAAGAGAAGAGTTATCCAAAGAAAGTGAAAATAATGAAAACCAAATTTTAGAAGGTAATGAAGAAATTAAAATTAATGATCCAGTTGAGAAACCAGAGTATGAAAATAAAGAGACTAAAACTAATGAAAAAAAATTTCCATCAAAGAGATATAAAATTCAAGAGGTAATAAAACCAAATCAAGTAATATTAGTGCAAGTTTTAAAAGACGAAAGAGGTTTTAAAGGGGCAGCACTTAGCACATTCATAAGTATTGCAGGGAAATATATTGTTTTAATGCCTAATACAGCTAAAGGTGGAGGTATTTCAAGAAAAATATTTAATCCGGGTGATAGAAAAAAGATAAGAAAAATATTAAATGAAATTGAGATACCAAAAGAAATGGGAATTATAGTTAGAACCGCTGGATCGAATAAAACTAAAAATGAGATCGATGGTGATCTTAAAAATTTAATTACTATATGGAACTCAATTAAAGACAGTGCGTTAAATTCAATTGCTCCATCATTAATTCATCAAGAAAGTGACATTATCAAAAGAAGTATAAGAGATATGTATGATGATGAAACTCTAAGCATTATAGTCGAGGGTAATGAAGGTTATCAAAAGGCTAAAAATTACATGAAACTTATGATGCCAAAGCAGCTAAAAAAAGTTAAAAAATTTAGAGAAAAAATTCCATTATTTTTTAGAGAAAACATAGAAAAAAAACTCTTTGAAATCTTTAAATCAGAGGTAAAACTTAGTTCAGGTGGTTATCTTGTTATAAATCCAACTGAGGCTTTGGTCTCAATAGATATTAACTCTGGTAAGTCAATAAAACAAAAAAATGTTGAAAGCACTGCATTAGATACCAACCTTGAAGCAGCAGAGGAGATTGCTAGACAAATTAAAATCAGAGATTTATCTGGTTTAATAATAATTGATTTTATAGATATGCTTAGTTTTAATAATCGTAAACAAGTAGAAAGAAGATTAAAAGAAAAATGTAGAAATGACAGAGCAAGAATTCAAATAGGAAGAATTAGTAATTTTGGGTTACTTGAGATGTCAAGACAAAGATTAAGAGAAAGTAATATCAAATGGACAATTAAGTTAACCAACGAAACTTTGGCCTTAAAAGTAATTAAATTAATTGAAATAAAAATTTTCGAAACAAGTGCAAAAGTAGTAGATGTCAAAATCAATGAAAAAATTTTTAATTATATTGAAAAGTATTTTTCCGAAGATTTAAATTATTTTAAGAAGAAAAATAAGATTAAAATTAACCTGATGATAAATGAAGGATTAGGTTTACAAGATTACAATTTAGAGTTTAAATCAAAATCTGGTAAAATATTAGAGAAAGTTGATAAAATTGAGATTTTACAGAAAGTTATTGAGCCAAAAGTTGAAAAAAATCTAGATTTAACAAATGATAAAAAATCAAATTTTAAAAGAAAAAAATTTAAAAAGCGAAAAAATTTAAAAAAAAAATTAAATTAATCCTTTTTTTGTAGTGGATGGAGATCCTTGAAAATTAGGAATAATCCTTCCTGAAAGAAAAGATTTTCGTCCAGATATTACTGCATATTTCATTGCCTCAGCCATTTGAAAAGGTTTTTTTGCTTTTGCTATTGCAGTATTAATTAGCACAGCATCACATCCCATCTCCATAGCCTCTACTGCATCTGAAGCCTGCCCTATTCCAGCATCAATTATTAAAGGAACTTTAGTTTGATATCTTAAAATTTTTATATTTGTTTTGTTTTGAATTCCTAAACCAGAACCAATGGGTGCTGCTAGAGGCATGATAGCAGAAGCGCCAGAGTTTTCTAATCTCTTACACATAAGAGGATCATCATTACAATAAACCATTACTTTAAAACCTTCTCTAGTTAAAATTTCTGTAGATTTTAGAGTTTCAATCATGTCTGGAAATAAATTTTTTTTATCTCCTAAAACTTCCAATTTTACTATTTTCCATCCTCCTATTTCTCTTGCAAGTCTTAATGTTCTCAGCGCATCTTTAGATGTAAAACATCCAGCAGTGTTTGGTAGGTACATAATTTTTTTAGGATCTATATAATCCATCAACAGAGGTTTAGATCTATCTAATATATTAACTCTTCTCACTGCAACTGTTACAATCTCAGCGCCTGAAATTTTAATCGCGTTTGCACACTCTTTCATACTTTTATATTTTCCAGTGCCCACAATAAGTCTAGATTTAAATTTCTTATTTGCAATTTTTAAAATATCTGATTTCATTAGCCACCACCTATAAAATGTACAATTTCTATTTTATCTTTATTTTTTAAAAAAATTTTATTTAATTTTTTTTTATCAACTATTTCTTCATTTAATTCTATTGCTACTTTATTAATAGGGGTTTTTAACTTTTCGATAAGATTTTTTAGAGAATATTTTATATTTACAGTCAAAAGCTTGCCGTTGACTACTATTTTTATTTTATTTTTTTTATTCATATATTATAAAGTTTCAATGAGTAAATTAATAATAATTAATGGTCCTAATCTTAATCTATTAGGTGAAAGAGAACAAACTCAATATGGTAGCAAGGACTACAAATATTTAGAAGAAATTTGTCTAAAAAGAGCAAAAGATTTAAATATCGATATAGAAATAAAACAATCAAATGTTGAAGGAGATATTGTAAATATTATTCAAGATGCTCGAAAGACGTATGATGGAATTATTATAAATGCCGCTGGATACAGTCATACTTCAGTTGCTATAAGAGATGCTTTAAGTATTTTTAAAAAACCTATTATAGAACTTCATATATCAAATATTTATAAGAGAGAGGATTTTAGGCATAAGTCGCTTATAAGTGCAGTTGTTACAGGTATAATTTGTGGATTAGGAATAAATGGCTATATTTTAGCCATAAACTCTATGCATGAAATCTTAATAAATGAAAATTAACAAAAATATTATTAAAGAGTTAAATGATTATTTAGAAGAATTTAATCTTTCAGAAATAGAATATACTGAAAAAGATATTAAGGTTAAAGTTTCAAAATCTAGAATATCAAATAATATAGAAGCTCTAGCGCCTATAAATGAAAAAAAGATTATAAAAGATGAAGTTTCAATTGATAACTCTAAAAAAATTACTTCACCTATAATTGGAACTGCTTACCTTGCTCCAGAACCGGGCGGCAAAAAATTTATTGAGATAGGTCAAAAAATTAAAAAGGGAGATACAATCATGATAGTTGAAGCTATGAAAACAATGAATCATGTGCCTAGCCCACTAGATGGAGTTGTAAAGGAAATTACTGTTCAGGATGGCCAACCTGTTGAGTTTGGTCAAACTATAGCAACTATAGATTAAATTAATGTTTAAAAAAATACTTATAGCTAATAGAGGAGAAATAGCTGTACGTATAATTAGAGCCTGTAAAGAATGGGGTATTTCAACAGTGGCTATTCACTCAGATGTGGATAGAGAAAGTATGCATGTTAGATTAGCTGATGAAAGCATTTGTGTAGGTCCTCATCAACCAACATTTAGTTATTTGAATATTCCTGCAATTATGTCAGCAATTGAACTAACAGGTTCTGAAGCTGTCCATCCTGGTTATGGTTTTTTATCAGAAAATTTTGAGTTTGCAAAAATATTAGAGGAGAATGATATAAAATTTATAGGACCTTCATCAAAATTAATAAAAATGATGGGAGATAAAATTGAAGCTAAAAAAGTTGCAAAGGAATATGGACTTCCAGTAATAGAAGGCTCTGAAGGTGGTATTAAAGATATTAACGAAGCAAAAAAAATATGTGAAAAAATAGGATTTCCAGTTTTAATAAAGGCCTCTGGTGGAGGAGGTGGAAAAGGAATGAAAATTGTTAATAAGCAAGAAGAATTTGAAAATCTTTTTTTGACAGCTAAACAAGAAGCAAAAAAATTTTTTGGAAATGATGAGGTTTATATTGAAAAATTCTTTCAAAATCCAAGACATATTGAGGTTCAGGTTTTGTCGGGCAAGAATAGAACTGTTCACTTACATGAGAGAGATTGTTCAGTTCAGCGAAGACATCAAAAGCTAATAGAGGAAACTCCTAGTCCAGTCTTAAGTGATGCTATTAGAAAAGATCTTTTTGAAAAGACTGTTAGTATGGTTAGTAAAATTGAGTATGAAGGAGCTGGAACAGTTGAATTTATATATGAAGATGGAAAATTTTATTTTTTAGAGATGAATACAAGAGTGCAAGTTGAGCATCCAGTAACAGAGATGGTTACCGGAATTGACATTATAAAAGAGCAAATATGGATAGCTTTTTCAGGTGACACAGCTTTAGAGCAAGGAGATATAAATCCAAGAGGTCATGCAATAGAGTGCCGAATTAATGCTGAGGATCCGAGCAATAATTTCCAACCCTCACCAGGCAAAATAGGCATGTGTCATCAACCATCTGGCTTTAGGACAAGAGTTGATGGTTCTATCTACCAGGGATATAAAATTACACCATATTACGACAGTATGGTTTGTAAAGTGATAACACATGGTAGAAATAGACAAGAGGCAATTCAAAGAATGTTGAGATCTCTTGATGAGTTTGTGATTGATGGGATAACAACTACAATTGAGCTACATAAAGTTTTACTAAATAACAAAAAATTTATCACATCTGACTTCAATGTAAGCTGGTTAGATAAAGAAAAAGTTATTTAACTGTAACATTTTTTTAACCAAACATCATAAACTGGATGATCGAATGGTCTAATCGATGGACTTGATGCAAATGTCCAATCATTAAAAATAAATACTCTATCATTATTATTCATTGTATTATCCTTTACTTGCATATAAGCCATGACTTCTGGGTCATCATCAAATTCTGAATTATAACATTTCAAAACTTTAATATTGAGATTTTGAAAGGAAAATTCTTTTCCAACTTGAACTTTAATATTTGTATTTTTTGAACTTACCTTATCAAGGACACTTAACTCTGCAGTTGTCTCACTTTTTCGTAATGTCTCAGCATTTATGTTGTTTTCTATAAAAATACTTAAAAATATTACTAATAAAAAATTAACTTTTCCAGCTTTTATATTTTTTTTTAATGACATTATTAAATTTTTTAGGATGATAAGAATTTTCTGACCCAGTTTGGTTAGGTAAATGTTCTTTCTGCCAATCATATTTTTTTAAATTATGATCTTTTTCTATTTTATTATTCATGTAATGCATCCATGAATACCATTCATTTGGTATTTTTGATGCTTCGACTTCACCATTGTATATGACCCATCTTCTTCCTGATTTGCTTTCATAATATTTATTTCCATTTTTATCTTTCCCTACTAACTTTCCCGAAAAAAATATTTGTAATCTTGTTCCAAGCGTCTGATGATTCCACCAGGTAAAAATTTGTTTAAATATTGTCAACATAAAAGTTTATTTTTTTTCAATTTAAAATTGTAAAAATTAAATTAGACTAAAATTTTAAATTTCTATATACAATATATCTTTAAGATTCAATTTTATAAATAAATAAGGAAATTAAATGGCAAAATATTTAGTAGAGACGTACTACACTTGTAGTTTCAAAGTAAGTCATTATCTCGATGATATTGACGAGAAAAATATACAAAATATAGAGAAAAGAGATGACGGAAAATTTGAAATTCTAGACGTAAAACTAGATAACAGAAAAACTAAAAATTTAGAAAAGATTGAAAAAAACAAGATAAATGTTGTTGAAAAAGAGCTTCCTCAGCCTGAGCAAAAAAATAGTCTTAAAATTAACCAAGAAATGCTAACAAAAAATATTAAAGATAATAATGGCAGAAGATTTAGTATGCCTGATAGAAGAAAAGGGTATATCCAAAAAGCTTCGATTGGAGATCATAAAGTATACCTACATACAGGTGAGTACGAAGACGGCAAAATAGGTGAAATATTTATCGATACAAGTAAAGAAGGTGAGCTAGTAAAAGCTACAATGAATAACTTTGCTATAGCTGTTTCACTTGGATTACAGTATGGAGTTCCTTTAGACGAATTTGTTAATGCCTTTGTAGATACTAAATTTGAACCTTCAGGAAAGGTATTTGGCAATGACAGAATTTTGAGTGCAACTTCAATATTAGATTATATATTTAGAGAATTAGCAATATCATATCTAAATAGAGAAGATCTAGCTCATACACCTTCTATTGGAGGATCTGATACTTTAGATGAAACTGGTACGGATGAAAACAGTGAAGATAAAACTCAATTCTTGAAATTAGTAAAAGATATCACAAGCAAAGGATTTGTAAGAAGTAATTATAAAAAGAAGTTAGTAGATCTGTCAGATATAAAAATTAATCTTAAAGGAAAAAAATAATTAACTTTTCTTTTTTAAGGATAAATTCAGCTCTTTTAATTGATCCTCAGAAATTTCAGATGGTGCATTCATCATTAAATCTTGTGCATTTTGATTCATTGGAAACATAGTTATCTCTCTTATATTTTTCTCATTTGCTAAAAGCATAACGATCCTATCAATTCCTGGGGCTATACCTCCATGAGGCGGAGCCCCATAACTCAAAGCATTTATCATTCCACTAAATTTACTTTTAACATCATTTTTTGAATAACCAGCAATTTCAAATAATTTATACATCAATTCAGGAACATGGTTTCTAATAGCACCAGATGATAACTCAATTCCATTACAAACAATATCATATTGATAGGCTTTAATATTTAAAGGATTAGACAAGTCTAATTTATTTATTTCACCTTGAGGCATTGAGAATGGATTATGACTAAATTTTATTTTTTTACTAGTTTCATCAATCTCATACATTGGATAGTCAATAATCCAACAAAATGAGAATATTTCATTATCAATTAAATTTAAATCTTCAGCTATTTTATTTCTTGCAACACTTAATATTTTCTCTACATCATTTTTCTTTCCACAAGAAAGAAATACTGTATCACCTATATTCGCATTTGTTAGTTTCATGATTTCTAATAATGCGTTCTCTGAAAAAAATTTTCCAATTGGTCCTTTGGCATTAATTTTATTATCTTTTTCTAATGTAAAATAAGCTAGACCAGAGGAACCTTGCTCTTTTGCCCATCTATCAATACTATCAAAGAAACTTCTAGGTTTATCCTTTGTATTTTTGGTAACTAATGCTCTAACTATTGATCCACTTTTCACTAGTTTTTTAAATATATCAAATTTCACATCTTCTCTTTCAAAAATAATTGTTAAATCTGAGATTTCTAAAGGATTTCTTAAATCTGGTTTGTCTGACCCGTATTTAAGCATTGCATCTTCATAGGTAATTCTTGGAAACTTTTCATAAAGAATTTTTTTATTACTAAATGTTTTAAATAATTTTAGAAATAAAGTTTCAATTACTCCAAAGACATCTTCTTGTTCAACAAAAGACATTTCAACATCTAATTGATAAAATTCTCCAGGACTTCTATCTGCTCTGGCGTCCTCATCTCTAAAACAAGGCGCTATTTGAAAATATTTGTCGAACCCAGAAACCATTATTAGTTGCTTAAATTGTTGAGGTGCTTGTGGTAAAGCATAAAATTTTCCAGGATTTAATCTACTCGGAACAAGAAAATCTCTTGCACCTTCAGGACTAGAGGAGGTTAATATGGGGGTTTGAAATTCTAAAAAACCAAGTTTTTGCATTTCATTTCTAATAAATGAGATTACTTTTGATCTTAAGATAATATTTTGATGTATTTTTTTTCTTCTTAAATCTAAAAATCTATACTTGAGTCTTATTTCCTCAGCATATTCTTGATCTGAAAAAACTGGCATTGGTAATTCTTTAGTTTTTCCTAGAATTTCAAGATTATTAATTTTGACTTCTATTTCACCAGTAGAAATATTTTTATTTATTGTTTCTTGTGATCTCTCAATAACTATTCCTGTAATTTTTATAACTGTTTCCAAAGAAAGTTTTTCGATTTTTTTAAAAATTTCATTACTTTTGTCTATTACGCATTGAGTAATTCCAAAATTATCTCTTAAATCTATAAATAAAAGATTGCCATGGTCTCTTTTTTTGTTAATCCAACCAGATAAAGAAATTTCCTTTTCTTTATGTAACTTAGTTAGTTCTCCGCAGGTATGAGTTCTATATTTATTCAATTTACAAAATCTCTTTTATGGTTTTTAAATTAATAGGTTTTTTTTTTTTTAAACTTAATTCGTCAATCTTATATATAAATTCATCAATTTTTCTATAAGATCTATCAATTCTACTAATTATGAAATTTATTATTTTTTTTTCGATTTTAATCTGACGATCAGAAAAATTCTTTAAAATTATAGCAAAAAGTAATTCATCATCTGGATTTTCAATTACGGCGTAAAGACAATTCTTTGCTCTTGAGGTTAAATCAGGTAATCTATACTTAATTTCATTTATTGGTTTTAATGAATTTATAAGCAAATACTTACTGTCTTGATCTATTAGATTAAAAATTGAATAAAGTATTTCTTCCTGATTACATTCTTCAAAATCGTCAATAATTATACTTTCATTTAATTTAATACTTTTAAAAATTGAATTATCAATCTCATTTCCCTTAACTAAAAATGCTTTAGATTTTAACTTAAAGATATTTGCTAGGTGACTTTTTCCAGAAAATTTTTCACCTGATATGTTCAGTATTTTTTTATCCCAGTCAGGCCATCTATTGATTAAATTAAATGCATTCGAATTACTTTTAGATAAATAAAAATCATGTTCATTAAAATTAGTTTTATAATCGAAGTCTAGAAGCAATTGATTTAATTCACTCATTTTATTTTCCAGTTAGTTGAAGAAGTGTCAATACTAATTCCATAAGACAAAATATCTTTTAAAAATCTTTTTGGACTGCTGCTATAATAAACTTTATATATAATCATGTTACTATCGAACTTTTCAATATTATACCTATTTACAAAGTCTAAATTACCTAAAGCATTTTCTAAATTTAATGTTTTTTCTGTATTATTTGATTCTACTAATAATCGGATTGGAACAGATGTAGATAGACTCATTTTATTTATAGATTTCCAATTATCCTCATATTTGTTTTTTATATTAAGTATCATTGAATTTAAATCTGCTTGATCTTCTATATTTTTATTTATAAAATTTTTACTTATTATTTTAAACTTATTGTCAAAATTAATTTTTGAATAAAATTTAATATTATTTTTCTGTTTAAAAATTATCATTATTATAAAATTTTCAAAATAATATTTTTTTAATATTTTTTTGAAATTATAATTTTCAATATCTTGTAAGTTGTTTTTTATACTTAAATAATCTTCTACATCCTCATTTGGCATGACATAAGAAATTTGAAAATAATTTTTTTCAATGTTTTGCCAACTTTTTGCAAAAATATTTTCACTTAAATAATTAAAATTATTAGTTTCTAAATCAACTAGAACTGGTATTAAAAAAACATTTATTTTTTTTGGTAATGAAATAGTTATATTTTTAGTGTCTAAGAATTTAATTAACTTTTTTCTATTAAATTCTACCTCCATAATACTTTTATATTTCTGGTTTATAAATTTTTCGTCCAATATTGAAAAGTTTTCGATTAATTTCTTAATATCGTTTATTGGCGTATTTCTAATTTTATCAAGGTCTTTTCTCTCAAGTATCATTTGTGAGATATCATCAAATGCTTTTGTAAAGCCTCTATCAATAACTTTAAGTTTATTAAAATTGAGATTATATTTTTCCTGAACTTCAATTTTTGAAACAACAAAAGTTTTAGCAAGCGCCTCTTTTGTGGAAAACTCTATAAAATTAAAGGTTAATAATATGAAAAATATATATAAACAACTTGATATATTTTTTTTAAAAAAAAACATAACTTTGTTATATGGCATCAAATAAATTAACATACAGTAAGAGTGGAGTTAATATTCCAAAAGCAGATAGGTTTGTTAAGTTCATAAGTTCGCTAGCAAGAAAATCAAAGAAAAGTGGTGATTTTAAGAATATAGGAGGCTTTGGGGCAATCTCGCCAATACCTAAAAAACTAAAAGACCCTAACATTGTTACTAGTACTGATGGAGTTGGAACAAAAATTGAGATTGCAAATTATCTAAATAAATTTAACACAATTGGTATAGATCTTGTTGCAATGTGTGTAAATGATTTGGTGGTTCAAGGAGCGAAGCCTTTTTTATTCTTAGACTACATTTCGATTAACAAAATTAATTTAAGTAAGTTAAAAGATTTAGTAAGAGGAATTGTTAAGGGATGTGATATTGCTAGTTGCAAATTAGTTGGTGGCGAAACTGCTGAAATGCCAGGAACATACTCAAAAGGGAAATTTGATATAGCAGGTTTTGCTGTTGGTCTTGTTGAAAAGAAAAAAATACTAAATAAAAAAATTAGAAATAATGATCTTATTTTAGCTGTGCCTTCTAATGGACTTCACTCTAACGGTTATTCTTTAGTGAGATATCTCTTAAAAAAGAAAAAAATAAATTTAAAAACTAGCAAATTTCTCAAGGACGAATTAATTAGACCAACAAAAATTTATGTAAAAGAATTATCTCTTATAAATGAAAAAAATTTAATAAATGGATGTGCAAACATAACTGGTGGAGGTCTAGTGGATAATATTCAAAGAATAATACCAAAAAATTTATGTGCTGAAATAGATCTAAATAGAATCAAAACATTAAAAATTTTTAGATGGTTATATAAAATGGGTGTAAGTGAGAAAGAAATGTTAAAGACCTTCAATTGTGGTGTAGGTTTTTGCTTAGTGACAAATCCTAGAAATTTAAATTTAATAAGTAAATATTTTGGAAAAAAATTTAAACCTTATATAATTGGAAAAATAACTAAAAATTCAAAAAAAGTAAAATTAAGTGGAAAAATATCCTGGTAAAAAAAATACTGCTGTATTTATTAGTGGTAGAGGTAGTAACTTAAAATCTTTAATAAAACACTCCAAAAAAAAGAATTCTTTAATTAAAATTCGATTAGTTATTTCAAATAATCCAGATGCTGAGGGATTAAAATATGCATCTAGATCTAAAATTAAAATTTATGGAAATATAAATAAATCAAATTTTGAAAATAACTCACTTAAATTACTAGAGAAATATAATATAGATTTAATTTGTTTGGCTGGATTTATGAAAATCTTGTCAGGTAATTTTATAAAAAAATTTTCGAAACCAATATTAAATATTCATCCATCACTTTTACCAAAGTATAAAGGATTAAATACACATGAGAGAGCAATTAACAATAAGGATCGATTTGCAGGAGCATCAATTCACAAAGTAACAGAAAAACTAGATTCAGGTAAAGTTATTTTACAAAAGAAAGTGAAAATCCTAAAAACAGATAATATAAGAAGTTTAGAAAAAAAAGTGCTTAAAATTGAACATGAAATTTATCCAAAAGCTATTGATAAGTTTTTAACTAATCTTTAAAAAAAAAATTTAACTCTATCATTGCATTTTCAACACTATCTGATCCATGAACAGAATTTTTATCAATTGAAATACCATATTTTTTTCTTAGTGTTCCTTCTTCTGCATCTTTAGGGTTAGTTGCTCCCATCAATTTTCTATTTTCTAGAACAGCATTGTCTTTTTGTAGGTTCATTACAACAATTGGTCCAGAAGATAAGTAAGCACACAAATCATTATAAAATGGTTTAGACTCATGAACTTTATAAAACTTTTCAGCTTCTTCTTTAGAAATATGAATTTTTTTTTCCTTTAAAATTTTAAATCCATTATTTTTAAATTCATTTTTAATCTGATCTTGCAAATTTCTTTCAACAGCATCTGGTTTAATTATAGATAATGTTTGTTCAATATTACTCATAATTCTCCTCTATAAATTTATTTAATAGTCTAACACCATATCCTGTTGCTCCTCCGGAATTTAAAGCTCCAGCATATTTAGAAAATGCCATTCCAGCAATATCTAAATGCGCCCAGGGTGTTTTATTAATTATAAATCTTTGTAAAAATTGAGCCGCAGTTGTTGATCCAGCTCCACCAACGTAATTAATATTTTGCATATCTGCGTTATTTGAATTCATTAATTTATTATAATTTTCATGTAAAGGCATTTCCCATACTTTTTCCTCTACTTGTTGTCCAGCTTCAAAAAGTTGTTTAGATAATTTTTTATTATTTGACCACAGTCCGGCATATTCAGACCCAAGCGCAACTATTATTGCTCCAGTTAATGTCGCTAAGTCAATAATTAAACTTGGTTTAAACTTCTTCTCTGTGTATGTAAGTGCATCTGCTAAAACCAGTCTTCCTTCAGCATCAGTATTTAAAACTTCAATCGTTTGACCACTATAAGATTTTACAATATCTCCAGGTCTTTGGGCATTTGCTCCAGGCATATTTTCAACTAATCCTACAACTCCAACTGCATTAATTTTGGATTTTCTTAAAGCTAGAGTTTTCATAAGACCAACTACAGTTGCTGAACCTGCCATATCATATGTCATATCTTCCATAAATTTTGCAGGCTTGAGTGAAATTCCTCCAGTATCAAAACAAACTCCTTTTCCAACGAATGCTAATGGTTTTGATTTACTTTTACTTCCATTCCACTCCATTGTTACCATGTATGAACCTCTAATACTTCCTTGTCCAACACCAAGTAATGCATTAAATCCTAATTTTTTTAATCTTTTTTGATCATACACTGTAACTTTTAATCCAAATTTTCTTAATTTAACAATTCTCTTTGCGTACTCGTCTGGATGTAAAATATTACCAGGTTCGGAAACTAAATCTCTGGTTAAAAAAACTCCTTCCAAGAGAGCATTTAACTTATTCCTTAGCAAATTTGTTTTCTGGATACCATTCCCAAAGACACTTAACTTAATTTCCAAATTTTTATTTTTTATTTCAGTCTTGTAGATACTAAAATTGTAAGATTTTAATTGTGCACCATGGAGTATTTTTTCTAATTGGACACTTGTTAGAGAATTATTGCTAGAATTAATAAAGGAAGCTTCAATTTTATTTTTTGTTAAAAATTCGTAGAGTTTTGAACCCATCTTTTCATAATCTATGGATAATTCAGATTTAGTACAATTTACAAATATGTAGGATTTATCATTATAATCCTTTTTAAGAAAATTCTGTTCGTTGAACAATTTACTAGAAAATATTGATTTATTTAATGGCTTAAGATATTTGCTTTTAATTGTTTTTTTATTAACAAAAATAACCTCATTATCTTTAGCATCTCTGTTTATATTAGTTGCAAATTTTATATTTAGCTTCATTTTTTTGAAAATTTATTTAGATAATGTTGTATATTTAATAAAACATAAATTTCAATGAATAAATTAATATTTCGTAAATTTTCCCAAGATATTGTTAATTTCTTTTTAATTGCCTCTTTCAGTATTACTTTTATTGTGTGGATAATTCAGGCTGTTAACTTTTTAGACTTGGTTTCAGACGATGGACATAGTTTAAATGTTTATTTTACTTACGTCACACTCAGTTTGCCGAAAATATTCAGTAAAACTATAATTTTTGTTTTTTTTATATCAGTATTTTATGTAATCAATAAATATAATAGTTCAAATGAGCTAATAGTTTTTTGGAACAATGGTATAAAAAAAATTAAGTTTATAAATTTTATTTTACTTTTTTCAGTATTTTTTTTGATTTTACAATTAGTTTTTAATTTGTTTATAGTTCCCAAATCACAAAATCTGGGAAGATTATATATCAAAGACTCAAATATAGATTTTTTACCAAAATTAATTTCAGAAAAAAAATTCATCAATGTAGTAAAGAATCTTACAATATTTGTTGAAGAATACAAAAAAGATGGAAAACTTAATAAAATTTATATTAATGAGAAGATAGATACAGAAAACTCAAAAATTATAGTTGCAGAAAGTGGAAGAATTATAAAGAAAAACAAAAAGTATACATTAAGACTATCTAATGGAAGAATAACAAATATTAATAATAGTAATACATATACTTTAAACTTTTCTGAGACAGATTATGATTTATCAGACTTTTCAACTAAAACAACTACGCATACAAAAGTACAAGAAGCAGATTCGATTG
>CACIST010000006.1 GCA_902589395.1 uncultured Pelagibacteraceae bacterium
AATTTTTCCACCGACATAAATAGTTCCATCATACATTGAGTCTCCAAGGTTTATACCGACATTACCTAAAATTATTATCCTTCCTCTTTGCATCATAAAGCCAGTAAATGCTCCAGCGTCACCACCAACAATAATTGTTCCACCTTTTTGATCAATTCCTGTTCTAGCACCAACGCTACCTTTACATATTAAGTCACCACCTCTAACTGCTGCACCAAAACATGATCCGGCATTTTTTTCGATTACTACTTTTCCTGCCATCATATTTTCTGCACACGACCATCCAACTCTACCATTAATTCTTACCGTTGGACCATCAATAGAACCAACGCCAAAATAACCCAAACTTCCTTCGAATATTAAATTTAATTTATTTAGCACCCCAACACCTAAACTGTGTTTTCCTTGTGGGTTCTTTATAACTATTGTTCCATAACCTTGACTCATTAGTTCATCAATTTTTTTGTTTGCCTCTTTGCAATCTAGATCATTTACATCAAGATCAATTCTTTTATTAAAGTCAACATCATAAGTTCCCCAATAATAAAAGTTTTCTGCTTCATCTGGATTGAAAAATTTTTGTTGCGTTTTTCCTGTTAAGACTTCAGAGTGAAGTCCCATTGACTGTGCTTTAGTTTTATTCTCGTTAGTTTTTATATTTGCCATACTTTTACCTCTCCATCAAAAGGATCATACGTATCAATTTCATGCGGAAGAATTGATCTAATAGCTATCTCTTCAGATCCCATAGCCACCAAATCATCTGACTCGTAAAGAACTAATGGTTTAGCTGCCATTGTATCTTTAGCCATTCCTAAAGAATCTTTTGTTGCTACAAAATAAGTAAACACACCATCTAATCCTGTTAAACTATCTTTCATGCCTTCTTCTAATGTTGCTCCATTTCTCATTTTCTCTGCTAAATAAACAGCTATAAGTTCAGAGTCACATTCAGACATAAATCTCATGCCTTTATTCTCTAACACTCTTCTATTATTCCAGTAATTGGTTAATTGACCATTATGCACAACTGAAACATCGCTAAAAGGATATCCCCAAAAAGGGTGAGCAGATTTGATATCTACACCTGACTCAGTTGCCATTCTAGCATGACCTATAGCATGAGTTCCTGTTACTTTTCCAAGATCATACCTATCTAAAACCACTTTTGCATCTCCTAAATCTTTTATTAATTCAAGTGATTTACCAATTGATAAAATTTCTACACTTTCAATACTCTCAATTTTCTTTGAAAAATCCATTAAATCGTCGTCATATTTCATTTCATATCTGTAGGAATATGGAGTTAGTTTTTCTTCCTTCAATACTTTTGCACCAAGATTTTTTAACATATCGTCTACAAGTTCTTTCCTCTTATCATAAACACTTTCATCTTCATTTATGGAGGAACTACCTTCACCAACATTTTCTCCAACCTTGAATCTCATTATGAAGTTTTCACCATCATTATCTGCATATAGAGCATAACCTGTTGAGTCAGGACCCCTATGCTTTAAAGCCTGAAGCATTGCTTGTAATTCATTACCTACATTAGAAGATTTTCCTCTATGGATAAGACCAGCTATTCCGCACATATTTCTCCTTAACTAAATTTGTTTATGGTAGACAATCCAAATAGGTATCTAGATCCCATTGAGTTGTTGCACCTAAAAATCTTTCCCATTCATCATTTTTATACCAATGAAATATTTTATACATTTCATCCGGCATAGCAGATTGAATAACCTTATCTTCTGCTAAACGATCTAAAGCTTCACCAAGACTTAAAGGTAATTTTTTTACATTTTTTCCAGCTTTTTGAGCTTCATAAATATTTCTAGACTCAGGTTTTCCAGGATTAATATTATTCGTTATTCCATCATCAAAAGCTTTTAATAAACTTGCTCCCATTAGGTAGGGATTATGCATAGAGTCTACAGATCTGTATTCAAATCTTCCTGGAGCTGAAACTCTCAATCCACAAGTTCTGTTTTGGTATCCCCAATCTGCGTAAACTGGTGCCCAAAAACCTTGATCCCACAATCTTCTATATGAATTAACTGTTGACGAACCAATGGCTGTTAAAGCAGGTAAGTGTTTCATTACACCTCCGATTGATTTCAAACCAATTTTTCCTGGCAACTGGACATCTTTTGTATCTGGCATAAAAGTATTAGTACCACCTTCTACATAACTGAAAACTTCATCCATCCCTGGTAGAGACTTATGACCTAATTTATTTACCTTATCTTTTCCACCTGTCCATAAAGACATATTAGTATGACAACCACTAGCAGAAACTCCCATAAAAGGTTTTGTCATAAAACATGCAATCAAATTAAATTCTCTTGCAACCTGAGCACAAATTTGTCTGTAAGTAGATAATCTATCTGCATTTCTTAAAACATCATCGTACATCCAGTTTAATTCTAGTTGTCCAGGAGCATCTTCATGATCGCCTTGAATCATATCAAAGCCCATAGCTCTTGCATATTCCATTACTCTCATAAATACTGGTCTTAAAGACTCGAATTGATCTATGTGATAACAATATGGTTTAGAAAAACCTTTTCCTGTTGGAGTTCCATCATCATTTCTAGTTAACCACATCATTTCTGGTTCTGTACCAACTCTTAGTTGGTAACCATGTTTTTTCTTAAATTCTTTAGCGATAATTCTCAAATTACCTCGACAATCTGATGTTAAGTGACCGCCTGGGTTTTCTCTTTCTTCTCTATTTCTAAAACAAGTAACAAAAACTCTTGCAACTTTTTTATCCCAAGGTAACTGACAAAATGTTTCTGGATCAGGTATTCCAACTAACTCTTTTGCTTCTGGACCATATCCTATGTAATTATTGTGACGATCCAAGAATAAATTAGCAGTTGCCCCATAAACTAATTGAAAACCTTTTTCGCATGTTCTTTCCCAATGATCAGCAGGAATTCCTTTACCAACAACTCTTCCTGTTACTGATATGAATTGAAAAAAAATATAATCAATTTTTAGTTCGTTAATTTTAGCTCTAACTTGTTTAACTAATTTTGCTCTACCTGGTTGATTAACATGTTTCTCTAGATCAGTCATATTCCCCCTTAAGAATTTTTAGAACAAAAAGTTAACTGAAAAAAAAACATCTGTCTACTTAGATAAATTAACTCCAAGGAAATGGACTATTAGATGTTGGGTGTAATTCACCTTTCTCGTAACGGTTGAATCTAAATGGTTTTAATAATTCACTCTCTGTACCAAGAATTTCTTTTGCAACAAGTTCCCCAACTCCAATCATTTTATAACCATGGTTTGAGTCTGCTATCATATAAACGTTTTCTAAAAATCTATCAAAAATTGGAAAAGAATCTGGTGTCATACATCCAAGCCCTCCAGAGGGCCCTTTTCTATATAAATCAGATTTTCCCTCAAATCTTTTTTGACAATGAGCTAATGCTGAACACCACATATCATTAAAAGCTTCTGTTGTTTGATATTCAGGGGACTCTATTCCATAAGGATCAACGTTTACCTGATCAAAATGTTTATCAACAATGTAAGGTGAAGTTCCCCCTTGGACACCAAGTCCCTCAATATCTGGTTTATAATATATTCCCCAAATCTTATCTGTTATTAATTTTTTTGATTTATCTGAATATAATGGAGCTGTTGAGTCTACATGAATTACGGGCGGTTGTTCACCATTATCCATTTTTAAAAAATCTGGTTCTACACCAAGCACACCTTCTTGAAGCATCCAATATTTCCACATATCAGTCTCATGAATTTTACCGTCTTTACCTTTAATATTTGCAGTTTTAGGAAGCTCTAACATATTCCAAAAATCTCTAGCCCAAGGTCCTGCTCCGACAACAACTTGTTCGCACTCTATTGTACCTTTGTCTGTTTCAACTCCTGTAACAGCTTTGCTGTTACTTCCTCTTTTAAAACCTGTAACTTTTACACCTTTCAATACTTCAACGCCATTTGAAGTAGACTTATTTTCAAGTGCTTTAATAGAATCTTTATTAAAAGCGTATCCACCTTTTTTTTCATGAAGAACAGTAGTTATGCCTTGTGCTTGCCAGTCAGCAAACATACCTTTCATATATTTCATGCAATCTTTTTCACCTTCTATAAATTCAGATTCGTAACCAATTGCTTTTTGTTGTTCGTATATAGTTGCAACATCTGCATGCATTACTTCTGGTGAAATCTGTAAATAACCAACTGCATTATATTTAAATGCTTTAGGGTCGCTCTCCCAAACTGAAACTGAATGAGCCATTAATTCTCTCATTGCAGGCTGAAAATAATTATTTCTTACAACTCCACACGCAATTCCACTTGCTCCTGCTGCGGTGTCTTTTTTTTCTAATACGACAATATCACCTGGATTTTTGTAAGTTTCAGAAAGCTTCCAAGCAGTACTAAGACCGTGAATTCCTCCTCCAACGATTACTACTTTAGCTTTTGTCGGTAATGACATATAGAAACATTATTTTTTGAAAAGGGTTAAATATATAATTTTTTTTATATATAAAATTTAGAAATAAAAACTTATAGAACTTAGGATTTGTCTATTGTTAAAAGCTCAAATTTTTAAGAGTTGATAAATAATCATTAAATTCCGAGATAAACGAAGTACTAGGTTTTATATGTTTTTTTCTTTGATCTTCAGCAGTTTTTTCTAAATAAAAAAAACCTTTTTCACATGCCTCATTAATTATTAATGCAGATTTTGGTCTAGAGGTCTTAAATAATTTAGTTTTTAGCTCCTCCACTGATAAGTTCTGTTTTTGCTTAAATGCTGACATAACTAGAAGCATCATATGATAATGAGAAGGTGATTTTCTAAAAAAATAGTTACTTGATGTGTGTGAAAGTTTCATTTGATCTTCCCAAAACTCCAACAAATCCTTAGTTGATTTAGCCATTAAGATCTTACTTTAGTTTTCTTTGAATCGTAATGAGGAAATCCAACTATTTTTGCAGGTATTCTTTTTTGATGTCCATCTATTTTTCCAATTTCAACATCATTACCTATTTCTGAGTGACCTATATCTATTCTGCATAATGCAATATTTTTATTTAATGTCGGAGAAATACATCCACTAGTTATAATTCCAACTTGAGATCTTCCAATATGAACGCAATCTCCATGATTTGCAATTTCTTTACCTATTAACTCTAGCCCTACTAGTTTTTTTTGAGGATTTTCTTTTCTCTTAATTAAATTTTCTCTTCCAATAAAATCCTCGGTTTTAGATTTTAAAGGAACTGAAAACCCAATTCCTGCTTCAAATGGATCTTGTTGTCCATCAAATTCATTGCCAAATAAAATTAAACCAGCTTCAATTCTTAAAAGATCTAAAGCTGCAAAACCAGCTGGTATCAAACCCTCATCTTTTCCTGCTTCCATTACCTTATCCCAAACTGTAGTAGCATTACTTGGATGACACCAAATTTCAAAACCAAGTTCACCAGTATAACCTGTTCTTGAAACAATTAATGGTATTCCGTTTAATTCTTCCAATCGACAAATTGTAAATCTAAACCATTCCAATTCAGATATAGAAGGTTGGGTAGGGGGAGTAAAAATTATCTTTTCTAGAATTTTTCTACTTTTCGGACCTTGTAAAGATAAATTATTTATTTGGTCAGTAGAATTTTTGATATGAACTTTGTAATTTTTTTTCTTCGCTTGTTCTTTAAGCCACTCACCTCCATATTCATCACCACAAACCCATCTAAAACCATGATCACTAAGTTTTAATAACGTCCCATCATCAAACATGGTTCCATTTTCATAACACATTGCTGAATAAACAATCTGACCAACTGAAAGTTTTTTTACATTTCGTGTTAATGTATAATTCATTAATTCTTCAGCATCTGGTCCAAGAATTTCAAATTTTCTCAATGAAGATAAGTCGATTAAAACGGCGTCTTCTCTGCATGCATTGTACTCATTAGTTACACCGTGTTTTGTATAATCATTTGGTAACCAAAAACCTCTAGCATCGACAAAGTTTCTAGTTAATTTTGATGTTCTTTCATAAAAACCAGTATTTCTTGTAAGTTTATTTTCTGAGTCTGTTTTCATTCTAAAACCATATGATTTAGTAAATTCTTTAGTTTTTTCATAAGTTCTAACAAAAATATCAGTAGGGTTCCATCCATTACAGCTATCAATATCACTAGGGCATGCAGTAGTTCCACATGTTAAATCTTTTAAGGCTTTAAAAATGACGTAATCACCAGGCCTTGCATAAGATTCATCAGATGTAACAGAATTTTGACCTCCTGAAGATGTATTGAAGAAAAGATTAATTGCATGCCAACCTTTTTTTTTTTCTACACCATATTTTTTCATTGAGTCATTTAAATTGTCAGAGCAATTTGCATGACCAAAATATCCTGAGTCTTCGTAGTACTTTGATGTACAAGCTAAATTAAATGTATCATGAATACCCACTGTATCTCTTACAACTTCTACCAGTGGCTCATGATCAGTGTCATAAAATTTTGAAAATAAACCAGGACCAGGAAAAGTATTTCCCATAAAAGTTCTAGTTGTTTGCCAATCAAGACCTCTTTCTATACCTTTTTCTAGTTTAGCAGTGTCGTATGCAACAAAATCTGAGCATTGTCTTCCCGTTGGCGTAATTATTTGAATATAGTCTCCAGCTTTAACTTGATATCCTGTTGCAGTTTTTCTATCTATATTAACTTCATAGTCAGGATCGTAAATTGGATCAGGGATTATTGAAAATTCTTTGTCAGAATTTTTAATTTTTGCTCTTTTAACTAATACAGTTAGATCTGAAGGTGGATTTTGATCATGAACAAGCATATCGGCCCCTGGAGCAGCAAAGATGCAATAACAATTATCCTTCGAATTTAGATTTATTTTTTCTCCAGCAGTAGTATTTTTATCAAAAAGAATTGATGAGGTAGCTTTCTCAATTTGCAAATTTCTTTTTTTTAATTGAAGTAATGCTTGCATAGAACTTTCTTCATTTTTAAAAAGTATTTTTTTTATCTCTGATGATTTTTTATTTTCTTTTAAATTTAAAATTCCCAATTCTGATTTTCCGTTTTTGTTAAAAATATTAATTTCACAAATTTGATTTCCCTCATTATTTATTATTTCAATTTCATCTTCAGGAAATATTTGTATACCTGTAATTCCACCTGCATTGACAACATATCTTTCAACTCCAGGTGGTAATACGTTTAAACCAGGTTCTTTAATACTTAAACTTGTTTGCATTTTTAAAAAAATATTTAAAAATTATACAAAAGTATAAGCAAATTTATATATAAATTTTATATATACATTTGTAACTATTTTGATAGTTGACTGTAACTTTAATAGAGGAGATACTTTAATCACTTAATATTAAGGAAAGGGAAATAATGAAAAAAATAATATCTCTATTATCCGCTATGGTGATATCTCTTGTAAGTTTTGCAGGGATTTCAAACGCAGCAGATAGTAAAAAACCAATTGTTATCCCAACTCATAACTGGTCAAGCCAAATTGTAATGGCTTACGTAATTGGCGGAATTTTTGAAAGTATGGGAAACAATGTAAAATATGTAAATGCTGACTCTCAAGCAGTTTACGAGTCGATTAGAATTGGTGATGTAACTATATCTCATGAAGTATGGGAATCTGCATTCGGAAAATCATTCACAACTGCTTTAGATAAAGGTGGTTTATTAGATATGGGTGATCACGAAGCTAGAACTCTTGAGGATATGGGATATCCAAACTGGGTTGTAGAAAAAGGCTTATGCCCAGGTCTACCTGATTGGACTGCATTAAAAAATCCTGATTGTGCGAAAAATTTCACAACACCTGATTCACCAGATGGAAAAGGTAGAATGTTAGAAGGACCACAAACATGGCATGGAGATTTAATACCTCAAAGAGTTGATGCTCTAGGATTAGGAGATCTATGGTGGGTTAAATTTGCTGGAAGTGCAGATGCACTTTGGGCAGAGTTAGCTGCAGCTAAAAAAGAAGGAAGAGGAACTATCATATTTAACTGGACACCGAACTTTACAGATGGTGCTGGCTTTACATTTATCGATTTTCCTCCATACACAGCTGGTTGTAGACCAGAAGATGGTGGAGATGGAAAATGTGGTTCTCCGGATGGTTATCTGAAAAAAGCTGCACATGAAGATTTTCCAAAAACTCATCCAGCAGCTGCAAAAACGTTTAAAAAAATGTCATTCTCTACAAGTCAAATTGGAGCAATGGCAGCTTTAGTTGATGTCGACAAAATGACTCACGAAGATGCAGCAAAAAAATGGTTAGCTGACAATAAGAGTGTGTGGGAAGAATTTACACACGATCATTAAGGTTAATTTAATAAATTTAAGATCTCTCCCAATTATATTGGGGGAGATTTTTTTTATCACCTCAAATAATTAATGGAAAAAGTATTTTATTTAATATTATTAAACTTTTTTATTTTCAATTTTGCTTATGCAAAAGACATAAGTATTGGTGAAAATTTAAATCTAGAGTTTACATGTGAGTTAGAAAAAAAAATTGTTAAGAATTCAGAGTATAATTATAAAACTTTTCTAGCAGAAGACCTAAATGTTAAAAATTTGGACTCATTTCAAATTTATTCAAATAAACCAAGCACATTAATGGTAAATGGATTATCAAAATTTTTCTCTCAAAATTCAAATTTTGATGTAAAAATAGTAAATAAAGACGTAGTTTTGTTTAAGGCCTTTAACAACGACAAAACTTATTCAGAATCTGCGATAATTACAAGAAAATCAGGTGAATTAATTCATGAAATTACAAAAAATATAAATACAGACAATTCAGAAAAAGATATTTCAATTTATATCTGTGAGAATAAATCAAAAAATGCCTAATTTTTTTTTAAGAAATTTTGTGTAATATATTTCAATGAAAAAGCTTATATTTTTTATACTTTTTTCGTCATTAATAACTTCTTTAGCATTAGCAAGAAGCACAGGGTGTAAAGAGGGAAATTGTGAAAATGGTTATGGTAAGTGGGTTTACACAGATAAAACAACTTATGAAGGTGAATGGGTTGCAACAAAAAAACATGGCCAAGGAACCGAAACATGGCCGAATGGATATATTTACAAAGGTGAATTTAAAGAAAGTCAATGGAGCGGTATAGGAATTTTATTTTTTCCTGATGGTTCAACTTATGAAGGTGAATGGGCCAATGGTTTTATGAATGGTAAAGGTACTTTTACTTGGTCAGACGGAAAACAAAAAACAGGTATTTGGAAAAATGGAAGTTTCCAAGAATAGTTTTAAAACATTATCAGAGCCAGTTAAGCAATTTGGAGGATTAGTTGGTATAATTTTTCTTATCTTTCTAACTTTTTTTGTTTTAAATAATATTTTTGGTGAAGGCGATGAACTGGTTGCTAAAATGAAAATAGAAGAAGAAAGAATAGCTGAAGAAAGAAAACTTAATAAGCTAATTTCTAGTCTCCCTTCAGGAGTTTTGGTTTCGTTTGATGGAACTGATAATTTTAAATTATCTGATGAATTATACGAGGCTGTATGCAAGGCAACTAAACTCATACCTCAACGTGCAATTATGGGAGCGAATTTTCTAAACTTTAGAGCTCATGAAATTTATACAATTAACGGAAATAAAATAGATGAAACATTTGTAAAATGGGACGATGAAAAAAATAAATGTTTTGCAGGTTTCGTTGTAAGTGGAAATAATGTTGGTGTAGATGAAACTGTAAAAGTAAGTGGAGAAGCTTTGAGTTTTTTAAGTACAGGTATTGATACAAGAGTTTATTTTATAAAAAATTTTTAAGGAGGATATGTAACAAATTATAGAGATTTTATTTTATCTTAATTTCGTATAACCTTTATATTATTTATGTCTAAACCAGTAATTAAATGCCAATCTGTTTATAAAATCTTTGGAGCAAATGCTGAAAGAATGCTTAAAGAAGCAAATGGTAATGTTGATGCAAAAACATTTCAAGAAAATGGATGTATTGTAGGAGTTAACAATGCTTCTTTTGAGGTATCAAAAGGTGAAATGCTAGTTGTAATGGGTTTATCAGGATCAGGTAAATCAACATTATTAAGATGTATTTCTAGATTAACAGATGCAACTGGTGGAAAAATTTTTATTGAAGGCCAAGATTTGCTTAATTTAAATAACAAGGAGCTTATTGATTTAAGAAGAAATAAAATGGGAATGGTATTTCAAAGTTTTGCCCTACTTCCTCATAAAACAGTTTTAGAAAACATTGCTTTTCCTCTTCAAATTAAGGGCATTAAAACTGAAGATAGTATTAATAAAGCAATGGATATGGTTAAACTTGTTGGTCTCGATGGAAGAGAAAATTATTTTCCAAGAGAATTATCTGGAGGACAACAACAAAGGGTAGGAATTGCAAGATCATTGGCAGTAGAGCCAGACATATGGTTCTTAGACGAGCCTTTCTCTGCATTAGATCCTCTAATAAGGAAAGAAATGCAAGATGAATTTTTAAGACTTCAAGAAAAATTACAAAAAACTATTATGTTTATTACTCATGATTTTGATGAAGCCTTAAAACTCGCTGATCGAATTGCAATTATGAAAGATGGAATAATTGAGCAATTAGATACACCTGCGAACATTGTTTTAAATCCAGCTACAGAATATGTAAGAAAATTTACAGAAGAAGTTCCAAGGGAAAAAGTTTTATTAATTAAAGATGTAATGGATGAAATAACCTCTGACAACATGGGTGATATAAAAGTTTCAAAAGACGAGATTATTGAAAATGTTGCTGAAAAAATATTAACACAAGAAAAAACAGTAGCTGTTACAGATGGCAAAAATAATATCGTAGGTTCAATTAATCCTGCAAAAATTATTAATACAGTTTTTGGGGGAAGAAAAAATAATCATTAAATTATGGAATTACTTAAAAAATATCCTAAATTATTTCAATGGTTATTTTTATTAGCAGTATTTTTTGCACTATGTTTTGCAATTGATGTTCCTGAAACTTACAAATTTATTAGAGGACAAGCAGAATTTGTAAAAGATCCTAATCAGAGTGCCTTCGTATTTCTAGGTAAAGAGGTTAGATATTACGCTTTTGATGTTTTCTGGAGATTGCCACCATTACTTGGATGGCTTCCAATTTGGATAAATGATTCATTGTTCTTTTTAATGAATGATTGGATGCCAATGGAATTTTGGAATGAAGATACGCAGGAATATAAAACACGACCTTTAGTTTTACAAATAACTAGAAACCTAACCGCATTTATGACTTTTCTAATAGAATTAATTAGAGAGATTTTATTAGGCGGTCTTGAAACAATTGTTGCTTTTACAAGTTGGGATTGGATTGATGCTAATCCCTGGGCAGAATTACCAGGCTTACCTTGGACTATTGTAGCAGCAGGATCAGCGATACTTGCTTATAAGTTAGGAGGTAAAGGATTGGCCTTATATGCACTTTTATCAATGACTTACATTTCAATATTTGGACAATGGAAACCGTCTATGCAAACACTTTCTTTTATATTAGTTGCAGCACCTCTTTCATTTATTTTTGGTTTAGGTTTGGGTGTTGCAGCATACAAAAGCAAAAGAGTAGAAAAAGCTTTATATCCAATACTTTTAGTTATGCAGACGATGCCCCAGTATGCGGTATTAGTTCCTGCACTAGTTCTTTTTGGGGTAGGAGACCATGCTGCAGTAATTATAACAATGATTGTTGCTGTGCCTCCAATGATACTATTAACTTTATTAGGTTTAAGGGCTGTCCCCCCAGAGGTAATTGAAGCTGGTAGAATGAGTGGATGTAGTAACTGGCAACTAATGTCAAAAGTATTAATTCCAACAGCGAGAAGAGATATTTTAATAGGAGTTAACCAAGTTATAATGGTGTGTTTTTCTATGGCAGTTATCTCTGCATTTATAGGAGCAAAAGGTTTAGGTTTTAATTTATTATTAGCTCTAAATCAGTTGAATATTGGATTAGCATTAGAGGCAGGTCTTTGTATTAGTTTGATCGCAATTTTATTAGATAAGATGTCTTTAGCTTGGGCAAATAAACAGGTTGATTATTTTGGTAATTTAAATTTTTATCAACGAAATAAAAATTCATTATTATTTGGAGTTATAGTAATAGTAGGTATTCTATTAGCTTACTTTGGATCAATTTATTTTAAAGACGGGTATAATTATTTATTTGAAGTTCCACATAATAAAGGAATATCAACAGCAGACTTTTGGAATAAAGGTGTTGACTGGATATTTGATACTTTCTTTGTATATATAAAAGCATTTAACACTTGGCTAATTGTTGATGTACTCCAACCGATGAGAGCTTTATATTTGAGAATGCCAGCCGTAGCCACATTAGTTCTAGTTGTTGGAGCTGGATATTTAATTGGTGGAGTTAGATCTGCTTTAGTTGTTTGTGGTTTAACTTTATTTATAGCTCTAAGCCCATGGTGGGATAGAGCTTTAGTAACCACATACATGGCAACATTTGGTGTACTAGTATCTTGCATAATTGGATTTACTGTTGGAACTTTATGTTTTCAAAATAAACATTCTACAAACTTTATGTTAAATGTTTGTGATATATTTCAAACTTTTCCGTCTTTTGTATATTTAATTCCTGTGATGATGCTTTTTGGAATTACAGATACTTCAGTTTTAATTGCTGTAATAGTTTATGCTACGATACCAGCAACAAGATACACCATCGAGGGTCTTAGAAGTGTTCCAGCTGGACTACATGATGCTGCAACGATGTCAGGTGTAACAAAGTTTCAAAGACTATTTAAAATAGAATTTCCATTAGCATTTCCACACATGATGTTAGGGCTTAATCAAACAATAGTTTTTGCATTATTTATGGTGATTATCGGAGCTTTTATTGGAACAGAGGATTTGGGTCAGTATATTTTAAAAGCTTTATCAGATAAAAAAGGTGCAGGCATTGGGTTAACACTTGGAATTTGTGTTGCATTTATTGGACTAATTTTTGATAATTTAATTAGAACTTGGGTAGGACAAAGAAAAAAACATTTAGGTATAGACTAAAATTGTGAAAAAATTTCTTGTTGCTATCGACCAAGGCACAACATCGTCTAGAGCAATTCTCTTTGATTTAGATGGCAATATAAAATTTACATCTCAGTTTGAATTTAACCAATACTTTCCAAAAAATGGATGGGTAGAGCATAATCCAAATGAAATTTGGTTAACAACTCTTAAAGCTTTAAAAAAAGTAATTAAAAAAGCATCTCTACTAAAAGGAAAAATATTAAGTATTGGAATAACCAACCAGAGAGAGACAACTATTCTATGGAACAAGAAAACGGGTAAACCAGTATACAATGCGATTGTTTGGCAAGATAGAAGAACTCATGAGTACTGTGAAAAGCTAAAGCAAAAAAAATATGAAAATATTTTTAGAAAAAAAACTGGTTTATTTATTGATCCATATTTTTCAGCTACTAAAATTAAATGGATCTTAGAAAACGTAAAAATTTCGAAGAAACTTCAAAAATCTAATAATTTATTATTTGGCACAGTTGATACTTTCTTAATTTGGAAACTAACTAATGGACAACATCATTTAACAGAGGCAACAAATGCAAGTAGAACAATGTTGTTTAATATAAATAATAACACTTGGGACAAAGAAATTTTAAAAAAGCTCAATATCTCAAAAAGTATTTTACCTGATGTAAAAAATTCAGCGGATAATTTTGGATCAACAAACAAAAAAATAATTGGATATGAAATTCCTATATCTGCAGTTTTAGGTGATCAACAAGCTGCAGCTGTAGGACAATCTTGTTTTAAAAAAGGCTCAATTAAAAGTACTTATGGCACAGGTGCTTTTGTAATAATGAATACTGGGTCGAAAAAAATTTTTTCAAAAAATAAATTATTAACCACAATTTGTTACAGATTAAACGGAAAAAATACTTTTGCTCTCGAAGGTTCGATTTTTATCGCTGGAGCAGGTGTTCAATGGTTAAGAGATAAGTTAAAATTAATTAATAATGCTTATGACACAGAACAAATTGCTAAATCAAAAAAAAATAATGAAGGTGTCTATGTTGTACCAGCTTTTAGTGGACTGGGAGCTCCATACTGGAGACCTGACGCAAGAGGAGTTATAACTGGATTAACTAGAGATAGTGATTGGAAAACCTTAGTAAGAGCAATTATAGAGTCTGTGGCATACCAAAGCTATGATCTATTTAATGCCATGAGAAAAGATGGATTAAAACCAAATATAATAAAAATTGATGGAGGAATGGTGGAAAACGACTGGTTTTCACAGTTTTTGGCAAATATTATTGATATTAAAACAGAAAGACCCAAAGTTTTGGAAACTACAGCACTTGGAGTTGCTTTATTTGCTGGATACCAAATAGGAATATTTAAATCTTTACATCAAATAAAGAGAAAATGGAAAAAAGATAGAACCTTTAAACCTAAACTAAGTTCGACAATTAGAAAAGAACTATTGAATGGGTGGAAATTGTCAGTTGATAAAACCTTATTGTAAATTTTATTATTTTAAAAACGTATCCATAGAGTCATCCATTGCTGATGCCCAAGGTGTATGGTGAATAGGAGCTATGGATCCAGTCACAGGTGATGAAAAAGATTTATTTCTGTAAGTTGAAATATCATCCATTTTATGATGTTCCCAATCTTTGAAATGTTTTCTTATCAATTCAAAATCAATTTTTGGATAATCCGACATATCATGAAGCTCTTTAGTATACTCAGTTTGAAAATCAATCATTTGATCAGGATTTTCTAATTTTTCTTCCATAGAAACCCATTTAGAAATATCTTTTTCTATTTCGCTATCATTTGGAATCTTAATTTTATTCATTATCACATCCCTTGCAAACCATGCTTGGCAATCAAACATATTAAAAGTATGAAATTGATCCTGCATACCTAGGTACATTAGCTTATGATTATCTTGCCAAACTACTCCTTTGTATAATTTTGGTGGATATAATCTGTTATGAGTTTTGAGACTTAGTTTTTCGTTCAAAAATGGAAAATGATGCAGGTAGCCAGTGCATAATATAATTACATCTGCTTCTTGTTCTGTACCGTCTTTAAAAATTGCTTTGTTACCTTCTAATCTATCAAGATAGTAAACTTCTTTCATACCAGAAGGCCATTTAAAACCCATTGGATTATGTCTGAAACCTATGGTTACACTTTTAGCTCCATATTTATTACACTGTAGTGCAACATCTTCAGCTGAATAACTGCTTCCAAGCACTATAACATTTTTATCTCTAAATTCTTCAGCATCTCTGAAATCATGAGAATGCATTATTCTTCCTGGAAAAGAACTCATACCCTTGTATTCAGGAATAAATGGAACTGAAAAATGTCCAGTTGAAACAATTACGTAATCAAACTTGTCAGACAAAATTTTATTGTTAGTTTTATCTTGATAACTAACCTCAAATTTATCTGAATTGTAATTTACGCTCATCACACTTGTGCTAAATTTTATTTTGCTTTTAAGGTTTCCTTTACTTACTCTCCCAATTATATAATTGTATAATACTTCTCTAGGTGGAAAAGATGGAATAGGTTTTCCAAAATGCTCGTCAAAAGAATAATCTGCAAATTCCAAACATTCTTTTGGTCCATTTGACCATAAATATCTATACATACTGTTGGGTACAGGATCACCATATTGATCTGATCCAGTTCTCCAACTGTAGTTCCATAGTCCTCCCCAATCATCTTGTTTTTCAAAACATACGATTTCTGGAACCTTTTCTCCTTTTTGCTCAGCATGTTCAAAGGCTCTTAACATGGATAAACCACAAGGACCTGCACCGATTATTGCTATTTTATTCATATAAACTGTATAATTTTAAAAATTTATTTTATTAATAAAATCAAAAAAATAAAACTATTTTTTCTTTAAATTTACTTGTTATTAATGAATAGTTTATTTTTATTGAATTTACTTATGAAAAAAATTCTAATTATTGGAGGAGGAGCTATGGGATCAGCGTTCTCTGTTCCATGTATAGATAATAATAATAAAGTATTTATTACAGAACCATATAGTCAAAGATTTATTAAAAATTTAACATCAAAAAATAAATTTCATTCAGGTTTAAAAATTAATCTTTCAAAAAAATTAATATTTAAAAAATATGCCAAAGAGTTATTTTTTGAAAAATATGATCTTATTGTAATTGCATTAAGCTTAACAGGTATTAATTTTGTTGGTAAAGAATTAGAAAAATATAAAGTAAAATCTCCAATTTTAGTTCTTACAAAAGGTCTCAAATACGAAAAGAAAAATAAAAAAATTACGACTATTTCTCAAACTCTTTTAAAAAATATTCCAAAATTAAATGTATCAGTTTTGAAAGGACCTTGTTTAGCTAAAGAATTAGTGAGAAAAAGTCAAACGAGTGTAATTATAGCTAACAAAAACATTAAAAATGCAAAATTGTTAGGTAAAATGATTTCAACCAAATATTATTTGATAGAATACTCTAAAGATGTAATTGGCGTTGAAATATGTTCAGCAATAAAAAATATTTATTCCATGATAATTGGCTCTGGTTTAAGTTTGAATAAATCTTCAAATCTATTTCAAAAATCACTATCAGAAATGAAATACTTAACTAGACAGTTAAAAGGAAAAGAAGAAACAGTTTTAAGTCTAGCGGGAGTTGGAGATTTGTATGTAAGTGCAGCGGGTGGAAGAAATAGCAAGATGGGAAACTATTTAGGACAAGGTTTTACTTTTAAAAGTGCTAAAAAAAAGTTTATGGCAAATGATACTGTAGAAGGCGAACAACTTGTGAGAGAAATCGCGCCATTTATTTTAAAAAAATTTAACTCAAAAAAAATTCCTTTAATGTTCAGAATGATTAGAGCAATTCTAAAAAATAAAAAATTTACAATTTAAAATATATTATATTTATTGACTTTTTGAACAGGGGGTCTTCTTTTAACTTATTGTCATTCATTTCTCTCGCTGATACATTTACTTTATTAATCAACGAAAAGAGGGGAAAATCAATGATTAAAAAAATAGTAATAAAAGTTTGTACGCTTATATTTTTAATTTCAAATATTAGTTTCGCAGACATCACTTTTTGGACTACAGAAGTTCAGCCAGCTAGAATGGCTAAACAAGAAGCAATGGCTAAAGATTTTGAGGCTAAAACTGGCATCAAAGTTGAAGTTATTCCTGTAGAAGAAAAAGATTTAGGAACAAGAGCAACTGCAGCAGCAGCAGCGGGCGATCTACCTGATGTAATCTATCATACATTACAGTATGTATTACCTTGGGCAGAAGCTGGAATATTGGATGTTGATGCTAATAACGCTGTCGTAAAAGAACTTGGCAAAAAAACTTTCGCGCCAGGCGCTTTAAACATGGCTAAAAAAGGATCAAAAATAGCGGCTGTACCAGTTGATGGTTGGACGCAAATGGTCGTTTATAGAAAAGACTTATTTGAAAAAGCAGGTCTTGAGCCACCAACAAGTTATGAAAATATAACAAAAGCAGTTGAAGCACTTTCTGGAGATGGAATGTTTGGGTTTGTAGCTGCAACAAAAACTGACGAAAATTTTATGAGTCAGGTTTTAGAACATGTTCTTTTAGCAAATGGAGTAAATGTTGTTAAAAAAGATGGAATAAGAAAGCAGGGTAAAAAACTAAAAGCATCTTTAGAGTTTTATAAAGTTATTGCAAATGCAAGTCCTCCAGGAGAATTATATTGGAAGCAATCAAGAGAACTATACTTTGCAGGAAAAACTCCTATGATAATTTGGTCTCCATTTATTATGGATGAATTAGCTGGCTTAAGAGACTCAGCGCCTCCAACAATAAATAGTGATCCAACATCTAGTGAGTTGGCTTCAAAAACTGGCTTCATCACGAACTTAAAAGGTCCTAATAATAATAAAGGGGCTGCTTGGGCTGACGTCAGATATTTTGGAATAACTGCTGATGCTGATACAGAAGAAGCAAGTGCTTTTATTAAATACTCAATGGATGAGGGTTATACAAAGACACTTTCAATCGCACCAGAGGGTAAATTCCCTGTGAGAAGAGGAAACTCAAGCGATCCTGAAGCATTTACAAAAGCATGGAGTAAATTGCCAGTGGGAGTTGATAGAAAAGCACCTTTATCAGACTTATATTCAGAGGATGTTATAAATAATATCGTTGCTGGATTAGATAAGGCTCAAAGATGGGGTGTAAAAGAAGGTGAACTTTCTAGGGCTTCTAAAATTATTAATAACAAGTTTATTAATAGAATAACTAGACTTTATGTTGATGGACAGATTGATATTGATCAAGCAGTAGATATGATCAATCAAAAACTCTCTCAATTTTAATCTAGTAATTTAAATTTAAATAAAAGCGGATAATATGTATTATCCGCTTTTTTTATGAGTGATACACTTTCAAAAATAGAAAAAAGAACTGCATATATATTAATATTACCTGCAGTTTTCCTTGTTTTTTCAATTATCTTATTTCCAATATTTGCAAATGTATGGATAAGTTTTAAAGAGGTTGGATTAAAGGATATCAGGATCCCCGAGCCTAGAGCAAAAAAAATTGTAAAATCCATTAAAGATAACCCAGATCAATTAAAAGTTATTTATAAACTTAGAAATAGCTCGTTAATTTTAGAAATAAGGGACGTTAAATTTCAAGATAAATTTCCTAAGAATATTAAGCCTATAAATTTAGATGAAAGATGCAGGGTCAAATCAAATAAAATTAATTGTGAATTTGGAAATTGGGAAGCAAAATACAGGGAAAATTTTCAAATATTATTAAAGAGTTCTGATGGTACACCAATAAATAAAAAAGAATTAAAAACTATTAAACCAAAATTAAAAGGTAAATCAGACAATATTCTGTTAAATACTAATTTTACATTAAAAAATTTTAAAAAGGTATTTTTTCAAAATGAATTTTTTGATTTATTATCCACTACTTTTTACTATACTTTTTTTGGCACAATCGGTTCAATTATATTTGGTATACTCACTGCACAACTTGTAAACCAGAAGTTTTTTGGAAGAACATTTATGAGAAGTGTTTTGCTTTTTCCGTATGTGGGTCCAGTTGTTGCTCTAGCATATACTTGGGAGTTATTACTGGATCCCTACAGTGGCACTTTAAATAATCTTCTGATGAATTTTCAAGTCATCCAGGAACCTTTAAATTTACTTGGTCAAAAATATTTAACAATAAACTTTTTAGGTTTTGATCTTAAATTACGATTAGCATTAACAACTGTAATTATTTTTGAAATTTGGAGATACTTTCCTTTAGCTTTTTTATTTATATTAGCTCGACTTCAAGCAGTACCTAAAGAATTATATGAGGCAGCTGAAGTGGATGGTGCTGGTCCTTTTCAAAAATTTATTAATATTACTCTTCCTCAAATAACAGCTGTCATATCTATTCTCTTTATGATTAGGTTTATTTGGAACTTTAATAAATTTGAGGATATTTTTTTATTAACGGGTGGTGCATCTGGAACTAGAACTTTACCAATAAATGTTTATGAGCAAGGATTTACTATTTCTGATATTGGCATGGGATCAGCAGTATCAATTGTAATAGTTGCTTTGCTGCTAATATTTATGTTCGTTTACTTTAAATTAATAGGTAAGAGGGCCGATGAAAACTAAAAGTTTAATATACTACTCATTAATTTCTTCGATATTTTTATTTTCTTTGGTTTCTATTTGGAAAATTTTAGTAACATTGCAAGGAGTTGAGCTAAAAAATTTCAATTTTGTAATAATTATTACTTTAGGTATCGCTATTAGTCTTTTAAATTTAATTATAGGAGAAAAGTTAAATTATTTAATTAAATCAACTCTTTTTGCTCTTATATTTACCTTTGTTGATGGGCACATAGTTCAGGTAATGCCAATTTGGTATAATATTGGAATTTTTTCGATTTTGATATTTTTCTCTTTAAAAATTAATAAATATAATCAAAAATATTTAGCATCAGAGCATTCGTCGCAAATAGTTTTATTTGATTTTTTAACTCTTTTTGGAATTGTATTATTTTCATTTGTAATTCTATTTCCATTTTACATGATGTTAATAACAAGCTTTAAAACTCAAGCTGCTTTACTAATTAACCCTCTAGATTTTAGTATTAATTTTAAACAAGACTTTAAGGAATTATTTAAGTCATACTTTGTAATATTTGACACTTATAATTTTGGTAGATACATACTTATAAGTACATTTGTTTCAGTAGGGACAGTTATAGTTACTTTAATATTTGCAATACCAGCCGCTTATGCAGTAGCAAGGTTAAATTTTTTTGGAAAAAATTTTCTGTCGACTTCAATTTTAATTATTTATATGTTTCCTGCTATTGTATTGGTTATTCCTTTATATACTGTTTTTAGTCAACTAGGGTTAAGGAACTCGATGGGTGGTTTATTAATTGTTTACACAGCAACTACTTTGCCAGTTGCAATTTATATGTTACAAGGTTACTTTAGAAGTATTCCCAAAGAACTAGAAGAAGCAGCAATCATGGACAAATTAAATTGGTTTGGCATAATTATAAAAATAATTTTGCCTTTAAGTATACCTGCAATCTCATCAGTTGCTTTATATGTCTTTATGATTGCGTGGAATGAGTTTTTATTTTCTCTTATGTTCTTAGACAATCCAAACTCATTTACTTTATCAAGGGCAATACAATATCTTAGTGGTGATGCCGAAACACCAAGACAATATCTAATGGCTGGGTCAGTAGTTGTTACAATACCTGTTTTGTTAATTTTTGTATACTTTGAAAAATATTTAGTAAGTGGTCTTACTGCAGGAAGTGTAAAGGGTTAATGGAAGATTTTATCAAATCAGCTAAGAAAGTTTTATTGGGTAATAAAAAAAAAGGATACACATTACCAACCAATAACAAATTGTACCCCGCACAATGGAATTGGGACTCAGGTTTCATTGCTTTAGGATATTCGCATTTTAAACTTAAATATGCACTAGATGAAATAAAGACACTAATAAGAGGTCAATGGAAAGATGGAATGATACCCCATATCTTGTTTCACGATTTAAATACCAATTATTATCCAAACCATTCTGTTTGGGCTTGTGGAAATAAAATACATTCATCTGGTATTACCCAACCACCAATTCTTGCAATAATTTTAAAACTTATCTTAGATAAAAAAAGAATTAACAATAAAAATAAAGCTGAATTTAAAAAAATAGTTAAGGGAATATTAAAATATCATAAATGGTTTATTAAATTTAGAGATCCAAATAATTCTGGATTAGTCTCAATTTTACACCCCTGGGAGAGTGGTTACGATAATTCACCCTTATGGGATGAGCCGATGAGTAAAGTAAAAATACCAAAAAATCTAAAATACAAAAGGGGAGACAACAAAGTTGTAAATCCTGAATATAGGCCTTTAGATATTGACTATGATAGATACGTAACTATTAAAAATCATTTAAGAAAAAATAATTATAATCCAAAAAAGCTTTTTAAGGCATCCTTATTCAATGTGGTCGATGTTGGATTTAATTCTATATTTTTACGAGCAAATAAAGACCTTCTTAAATTATTAAATACCTTCAATTTGAAAAGTGCTGAATTAGAAACTTACATATCAAGATCTGAAAATAAAATTGTAAAATTATATAATCACAAAAAAAATATATTTTTCAACATTGATTTAAAAAATAAAAAAAAAATAAACATTCCATCAATTACTCATTATTTTATTTTATTTGCAGATTTAAAAGACAAGGTATTAAATAACAAAATTATTAAAAACTTAAAAAAACACAGCTCTAAAGAAAAATATTTATTATCAAGTGTAAAACCAAATCACCAAAAGTTTGAAGAGAAAAGATATTGGAGAGGTCCAGTATGGATTAATTGTAATTGGATAATTTATCAAGGATTAAAAAATAAGAATATTAAATTCGCTAAACAAATAAAAAGAAAAACTATTAATTTAGTAAAGCAAAAAGGGTTTAATGAATACTTTAGTTGTAAAACCGGTAAAGGATTTGGTGCTACAAATTTTTCTTGGACTGCCGCATTATTTTTAGACTTAATACTTGAAAATAAAAATGACTAATTACAATTGGAATTATCCAACAACTGTTTGGGTAGGCAAAGATAGAGCTAAGGATCTAGACAAGGCTTGTTTTGAAATTAAAACTTCAAAACCATTATTAGTTACAGATAGAGACTTAATCAGTTTAGAATTTATAAAAGATTTAGTAAATGAATTAGAAAAAAAATTTAAATTATGTATTTTCTCTAATTTCTCAGGAAACCCAACGGGAGAAAATGTTGATGAAGGTGTTGAAGTATTCAAGAATAATAGTTGTGACAGTGTAATAGCTATTGGAGGTGGAAGTGCATTAGACGTGGGTAAAGCCATTGCTTTTATGTCTGGTCAAACTAGACCTATTTGGGATTTTGAGGATATTGGTGATTATTGGAAAAGAGCAGATGAGAAAAATATCTCTCCAATAATTGCTATTCCAACAACCGCAGGAACTGGCTCTGAAACTGGGAGAGCATCAGCAATAATTAATTCAAAAACTGGAATAAAAAAAATCATTTTCCACCCAAAATTTTTACCATCTATTGTCATATTGGACCCAGTTCTTACTAAGGATCTTTCTCCCCGATTAACAGGTGCCACAGGAATGGATGCATTAGCACACAATTTAGAGGCATTTTGTGCTCCTGGCTTTCACCCAATGGCTGATGGAATAGCTATTGAAGGAATAAGGTTGATAAAAAAATCGCTTTTGAAAGCCGTTAAAGATGGAAGTGATTTAGATGCTAGATCTGATTTGTTAGCTGCTGCAAGTATGGGATCTACTGCATTTCAAAAAGGTTTGGGAGCCATTCATTCACTTAGCCATCCACTAAATGCTCAATTTAATCTTCATCATGGATTGTCTAATGCAATATTTATGCCTTATGTTTTAACTTTTAATAAAGAAAATATTGAGGAAAGAATTATTTCTATATGTGATTACCTTAACTTAAGTAAAAGTTTTGATACTTTTCTTGAATGGATACTGAAACTAAGAAAAGAATTAAATATTCCACATAAACTATCAGATGTAATAGAAATAAATAAAATGAACTTAGATGATTTATCAAAGATGGCTCTTGGTGATCCATCAACATCTTCAAATCCAAAAAAATTGAATATAAATGATATGAAAGTTATGTATGAGCATAGTATTTCAGGTAAATTATTTTGATGAAAAAAATATTAATAGTTGAGGGAAATTTAAGAGAGGAAAATCAGAGTTTTACTGATGGTGGAATTAAAACACATACAGAAAGTCTAAAAGATAGCATAGCTTACTTCACTGATAAAATTGAAATAGATGTTGTAAACCCTTCATCCGATAAAAATATTTCTGACAAAGTAATAGATCTTGATAAATATGATGGACTAATATGGGGAGGAAGTAGTCTTAATATTTATAATGATACCATTGAAATAAGAAGACAGATCGAGTTTATGCGAGAGTGTCAAAAAAAAATTAAAAAAATATTAGCTATTTGCTGGGGACTACAGGTTGCTGTTACTGTAGCAGGAGGGCAAGTAAAAAGATGTACAAACGGATCTCACAGAGGTATTGCACTTAATATTGAAATAAATAATGATGGATTACAACATCCAATATATAAAAATAAAAATAAAATTTTTAATACACCCGCTTTTAATTTTGATGAAGTTTCAACATTACCAAAAAATTCAAAATTGCTAGCCTCAAATCCTGTAAATAAAGTTATGGGAGTAAATTTTCATTCGGCAGTGAGTGATATATGGGGCATTCAATATCATCCTGAAATAACTTATGATAAAATGATAAGCCTTATACATTTTAGAAAAGAACGTCTTTTAAACAATAATGCTTTTGTTGATGAGCAAGAAATAAATAATCATGTAAGAATGATTGCTGAGGAAAATAAGATTACAAATAAAGATCTTAGAATGCGTGAACTTGAAAACTGGCTTAATTATCTTTTAAAATAAACCCTCTGTTTCACCTTTTTCATTAATTCGAATTGAGTCAGCAGCTGGCACTTTTGGTAATCCTGGCATTGTCATTATTGCACCACATACAACAACGATAAATTCTGCTCCAGATGACAGTCTTACTTCTCTTATTGGCAATACATGACCTGAAGGTGCTCCTTTTAGATTGGGGTCAGTAGAAAAACTATATTGAGTTTTTGCAATACAAATTGGTAATGATTGGTAACCTCTTTCTTCAAAAGCTTTTAATTGATCTCTAATTTTAGTATCAGCAACAACCTCACTTGCTCTATAAAGTTCCTTAGCTATTGTATCTATTTTCTTAAACAATGGTGTTTTATCATCGTATAAAAATTTAAAATTACTATCTTTTTCACATAATCCAACAACATCATTTGCTAAATCAATTGCACCTTCTCCACCTTTTTCCCAATGCTTTGAAATAGAGGCTTTAATACCTTTTTGTTCACAAAACCTGGCAACTTCATCAACTTCTTTATCAGTATCTAAAACAAAGTGGTTTATAGCTACTGTTACAGGTAATCCAAATTTTTGAATATTTTCTATATGTCTTTCTAAGTTAACCAATCCTTTTTTAACTGCATTAACATTTTCATTTTTTAATTCATCTTTTTTGACTCCACCATGCATCTTTAAAGCTCTTATAGTTGCAACAATCACAACACAACTTGGTTTTAATCCTGATTTTCTACATTTAATATCTAGAAATTTTTCTGCACCTAGATCAGCACCAAATCCAGCTTCTGTTACTACATAATCAGAAAGTTTTAATGCTGTTTTAGTTGCTAAAACAGAATTACATCCATGAGCGATATTTGCAAATGGTCCACCATGAATGATTGCAGGATTATTTTCCAGAGTTTGTGTTACGTTGGGTCTAATAGCATCTTTTAACAATACAGTCATTGGCCCATGTGCATTTAAATCTTTTGCATATATCGGTTTTTTATCTCTAGTATAAGCAACAGTAATGTTACCAATTCTATTTTCAAGATCATACAAATCATTTGATAGACAAAAGATTGCCATTATTTCTGAAGCAACTGTAATATCAAAGCCATCCTCTCTCGGAAATCCATTTGCAACACCTCCAAGATTAATATTTATAGATCTTAAAGCTCGATCATTCATGTCGAGGACTCTTTTCCAAACTATTCGTCTGACATCTATATTTAATTTGTTTCCCCAATATATATGGTTATCTATTAATGCAGATAAAAGATTATGTGCAGATGTGATTGCATGAAAGTCTCCAGTAAAATGAAGATTTATTTGTTCCATAGGAACTACTTGAGCATATCCACCACCAGCAGCTCCACCCTTCATACCAAAAGAGGGACCAAGACTAGGTTCTCTTAAACAAACAATAGATTTTTTACCTATTTTATTTAGTCCATCTGATAATCCTACAGAGGTTGTTGTCTTTCCTTCTCCTGCTGGTGTGGGCGTAATTGCAGTTACTAATATTAATTTCCCATCCTTTTTTTCCTTAAATTTTTCAAGGTATTCAAGTTTGATTTTAGCTATGTGCCTACTTATTGGACTATATGCCTCAGCTTTATCAGGTACTCCCACACCATCCAAAATCTCTTGGATAGGTTTCATTTTTGCTTCACGAGCTATTTGGATATCTGATTTCGACATTTAGTTTAAAATTTATAATTGTTTAATGTGCAAAATGTCTATACTTTTTTGGTTGGATTTTAAACATCTAAAAAATATATATATAAAAAATAAGAAAAAATTTATGTTTAATTGGATAAAATTAAAAAATGCAAAAATACTCAGTTTTTAGTCTAATTAAAAATGCATTCTCAGATCATCAGAACTGGGAAGTTGCCTGGAAAGACCCAACTCCTAAAAAGGAATATGATGTAATCATTATTGGTGGTGGAGGTCACGGTTTAGCAACTGCATACTACTTAGCTAAAGAGCACAATATTACAAATGTAGCCATCATCGAAAAAGGATGGATAGGTGGAGGTAATGTTGGAAGGAACACTACAATAATTAGATCAAATTATATGCATGATGATAATGCTTTGTTCAGTGAGTTTGGCATGGATCTATGGAGAAAGATGAGTCAGGATTTGAATTACAATGTTATGTTTTCTCCAAGAGGAATAATTAATCTTGCTCATTCAGATGCCCAAATGAATGCGTACTCTAGAAGAGGAAATTCAATGCGCCTAAATGGAATTGATGCAGTTTTATTAAATAGGGAAGAAGTTCAAAAACGAATTCCAATGGCAGATTTTTCAGACAATGTAAGATTTCCAATTTTTGGAGGATTGATGCAACCAAGTGCTGGAACTGCTAGACATGATGCCGTTGCTTGGGGATATGCAAGACAAGCAGACTCGATGGGTGTTGATATAATTCAAAATTGTGAGGTTAAAGGATTTGATGTTACTAACGGAAAAATAGTTGGTGTAAGAACATCTAGAGGAGATATCAAAGCAAAAAAAGTTGGTTTGTGTGTTGCAGGTAGTACTAATATTTTAGCAGAAATGTTAAATATGACATTACCAATTGAAACTCATCTCCTTCAAGCATGTGTGTCAGAACCCGTTAAGCCCTTGCTTGATCATGTTGTTACATTTGGTGCAGGTCACTTTTATTGCAGTCAATCAGATAAAGGAGAGATGGTTATGGGCGGAGACTTGGACGGCTACAATAGTTACTCTCAAAGAGGAAATTTACCAACACTACAACATGTTTTAACAGAAGGTATTGCAATGTTTCCATTTCTAAGCAAATTGAAAATGTTAAGAACTTGGGGTGGAATTATGGACATGTCCATGGATGGTTCACCAATTATTGATAAAACACATATTGAAGGCTTATACTTAAATTGTGGCTGGTGTTATGGTGGATTTAAGGCTACCCCAGCTTCTGGGTGGACTTTTGCTCACACAATTGCACAAGACAGAGTTCATGAATTAAATGCAGGTTACAGTTTAAATAGATTTAATACTGGTGATTTAATTGATGAAAAAGGTCTTGGTACCAAAACTTGGATATCCTAAATGCTCTATATATTCTGTCCACATTGTGGATCAAGATCACAGAATGAGTTTGCTTATGGCGGAGATGCAACAGTAAAACGACCAGAGCTTAATAAGGAAATTAGTGATCAAGAGTGGAATAATTTTGTTTATTTAAGAAAAAGTCCTAGAGGAAAACATCTAGAGTTATGGCATCATATATCTGGCTGCAGACAATGGATTAAAGTTGAAAGAGATACTTCAACACACGAAATTTTTAAAACCTATAAAGCAGATGAACTAACTAAATAATGTCACAAGATTTTAGATTAGATAACATTGGAAAGGTAAATAGAAATAAAAAAATTTCTTTTACATTTAATAAAAAAAAATATTTTGGTTATGAAGGAGATACTATTGCTTCTGCTTTAATAGCAAATGGAGTGCATCTTGTTGGAAGGAGCTTTAAATATCATAGACCAAGAGGTTTCTTTGGAGTAGGTGTTGATGAACCTTATGCAATTTTACAGTTAGAAAGAAACAATGAGAGAGATCCTAATATTAGAGCTACAGAACAGGAGATTTTTGAGGGACTAGAGGTTAAAAGTGTAAACTGTTGGCCTAGTGTAAACTTTGATATTGGCGCAATAAATAATTTCTTAAAAATGTTTTTTCCAGCAGGGTTTTATTATAAAACTTTCATGTGGCCGCCAAGTTTCTGGTATAAAATTTATGAACCTTTTATTAGAATGGCAGCAGGTTTTGGAGAAGCATCAATCAAGCATGATAAAGAAAGATATGAACATAAATATGAATATTGTGATTTATTAATTACTGGATCAGGGCCTTCAGGTTTAGCCAGTGCTTACGCCGCAGCAAAAAATGGTGCTCGTGTAATTTTAGCTGAAGACAAACCAAGGTATGGAGGTAGCTTATTAACTAGTGATGTAAATATTGGAAATCAAACTGGTGCCGAATGGTCAGAGAAAATAATTACAGAGTTAAAGTCAATGTCAAATGTGATTGTAAAAAATAGATCACAAGTATTTGGTTATTATGATCATAACATGCTGGTAATGTCAGAGCGAATAAGCGATCACTTGCCCAAAACCCAAAGATATTTACCTAAACAACGTTTGTGGTACATTAGAGCAAAAGAAGTGCTGATTTCATCAGGTTCAATTGAAAGGCCATTAGTATTTGGTAACAATGATACCCCGGGTGTAATGTTATCTTCAGCAGCTAAAGAATACATGAAGGTTTATGGAGTTTTAGTTGGAAAAAAACCTTTGATATTTACAAATAATGACAGTGGATATGAAACAGCTATAGAATTCAAAAAAAATGGTGTAAATCCACTAATTTTAGATACTAGAAAAGATCCATCTTCAGACATTATTAGCGAAGCCAAAAATTTAGGAATTGAAATTAAATTTTCTCATGTAGTAGTGGCTGCTAAGGGATACAAAAAAGTCAAATCAGCGGATATTGCAAAAATATCTGATAATAAAAAAGATTTATCAAATATAGAAAATATTGAATGTGATTGTATTTGTGTGTCAGGGTTTTGGACACCATCAATTCACTTAGCATCTCAATCTGGAAATAAATCTGAATTTAATGAAAAAATAGATGCATTCATTCCAAAAAAATCTAAACAGAAAGAACATACAATTGGTTCAGCAAACGGTAAATTTACTTTAGAAGAAACCATTAAGGAAGCATTTGATAAAGGATATGAAATCTCAAATAAAATAACAGAAAATAATAATAAAGTTTCTATTCCAACTGTAGTTGAAAAAAAATCTACAGAGCACGACAAGTTTTGGTGTGTTCCATTACCAAAAGGTAAATCGTATAAAAGATTTTTAGATTTTCAAAATGATGTGGCTGTAACAGATATAGAGTTGGCATTAAGAGAGGGTTTTAGATCAATTGAACATGTAAAAAGATATACCACCCTTGGAATGGCAACAGACCAAGGTAAGACTAGTAATCTAAATGGTTTACAATTAGTTTCAGACATTGAAAATAAAGTTGTACCACAAGTTGGGCACACAACATTTAGGCCACCTTATACACCTGTTTCAATAGGAGCAATTGTGGGAAGAGAAGTTGGCAAACATTCTAAACCGACAAGAAAATCACCAATGCACGAGTGGCATGAAAAAAATAATGCAGTATTTGTTGATGCTGGAGTTTGGTTAAGACCAAGATACTACAAGCAAGGAAATGAAACACTATTTGAAGCCTCAAAAAGAGAAGCAAAAAATGTAAGAAAAAATGTAGGTGTATGTGATGTAACTACTTTAGGAAAAATAGATGTTAAAGGTCCTGATGCTGCAGAATTTTTAAATAGAGTTTATACTAATGCATGGCTTAAGCTACCAGTTGGTAAAGCAAGATATGGAGTGATGCTAAGAGAAGATGGAATTGTAATGGATGATGGAACAACAACAAGAATTTCTGAAAATCATTACCACATGACAACTACAACAGCTCAGGCAGCAAATGTTTTGTCTCATTTAGAATATTATTTGCAGTTAGTTTGGCCAGAATTAAATGTTAATGTAGTCTCAACAACAGAGCAGTGGGCTGGTGCTGCAATAGCAGGCCCAAATTCAAGAGCATTGTTAATGAAACTATTTCCAAATACTGATGTATCTAATGAAGGTCTACCATTTATGGGTTACAAAGAGGGCGATTTATTTGGTATTCCGGCAAAAATTTATAGAATTTCATTTTCAGGAGAACTTGCTTATGAAGTTAACGTGGAATCAGACTTCGGTAATTTCATGTGGGAAAAAATTATCGATATTGGTAAAGAATTTCAAATACAGCCATATGGAACTGAGGCCCTATCTACTTTAAGGATAGAAATGGGCCACGTTGCTGGCTCTGAGCTTGATGGGAGAACAATTCCTCATGATGCATCGCTAGAAGGTTTAGTAAGTAAGAAAAAAGACTTTATTGGTAAAAGATCTTTAAGCAGATCAGCTTTTACAAAACCAGATAGAGAAAAAATAGTAGGTGTTGTTCCATTAGACAAAACAACAAGTATTCCTGAAGGCTCATATATTGTTAAAGACCCGAACGCAAAGCTTCCAAACCCTAAATTAGGTCATGTCTCAGCATCATGTTGGAGTGTTGAGTATGATAATCCATTCTCACTTGCGATAATCAAAGATGGTAAAAATATGATAGGGCAAAAGCTATTTGCTATGTCACCTTTAAAAAATAAAACTATTCCTGTGGAAATTGTTTCATCTCATTATGTTGATCCCGAGGGAAAGAGAGTAAGAGCATGACAGTAATTTCTGCATTACAAAATGTTCATGTCAAGGGTTCATTTGGAAATTTTGAAAATAAATCTGAAAATGAATTATTAAAAATTAAAGAATTAAAAAATTTATTAATCGTTCAAGTAGTTCAGTATAGAAATTCTTCTATTAAAATTGATGATATAAATTTTAATAAATTAAAATTTGTAAATCAGTCACAAACAGTAGTTTCAAATGAAAATGTAAGAGTGCTATGGAATTCACCAAATAATTGGCTTTTAATTTCAAATAAAAAAGAATTGTTAAAAGAAATTTACAGCACTTTTAATGAAAATGATTTTGCTATTACGGACCTTTCGCACTCTAAAGCAACAATAGAATTAGAAGGACCTTACGTAAAAGAAGTTTTAAAAAAAGGATGTCCTTTTAATTTTAATATTTTAACAAAAAATATGAGCATTAACTCAGCTTATAATGGAATTTCATTTATAGTTGATATGGTTGAAAACGAACCGGAAAAAGTAAGAATTTTTTCTCTAAGAAGTTTTGGGGAATCTTTATACCATTCTATCACTGATGCTTCTTTAGAATTTGGCTATAAGTGTAATTAGTTATTATTCTTCAGTTTTAAATCTAGATTTCTGAATAAACAAAACAAATAGCACTGGTATAATTAAGGTAATAATTGTTACTGTTATTAATAACAATCCTAGCTCAGAATAGTCTGCAGTTGTTAAAATTACATTTGTAACCTTATCTTTTACTTCTCTTGTAATTGTAAAAATTTCATTGAGATATTTTGTTAATAAAGCACTTGCAGACAAAGCTAAATTAGTGAATGAGGCAAAAACTGCAAAAAAAGTTGCTTTTAAGTGTGAAGGTGCATTCTTAGCAATCCAAGCCAAAAGTGGAATCATAGATATTTGACCCAATGGAGATTCTAAAGCTGTATTAATTATTGCTATAAATTTTGCGTCAACAATTCCGTTTGTTAACGAAGAAGTCCAGTTGTGAAATCCATAATACATTCCAACACTTGGTAAAAATAATATTGATCCTGCAATTGATAAAACTATTATGATTTTTGCAATGGAATTTTTTGCCATGAACGGTCTAAGCATTATTATTCCAACTAATGTAAGTATAGAAGCTAGTAAAGACAGTATAGAAAAAAATTGTTCATTAAATTGAAGTTCATCAATTTCAAACCAAGATAAACCAGGTCCAGGTCCAGGCATGGCTCTAAATATAAAAATAATTATAGCAGTTCCAACTATAGTAAATCTTAACTTTTCAGGTAACTCTTTAATAAGTTTATTCATAAGGAATAAAATGATTAACATAGAACCTAAAAAAACAATTTCTTGTGCAAATGGTAATCCTAACGAACCGACACTCAATGTAAAAATTACAAAAATTAAACTACCACCTAGTATCCACCAATTAACTTTTGTTTTTTCATGATTAAAATTACCTTCTTCACCAGATAAACCTTGTCTAATTAAAATGTTTTTCTTTTTATTTTTTAAATACACTGCAAAAATAACACCTAAAATTGAAACCATTGGTATTATTAATGCGTAAAGATATATTGATCCGTATAATTTTATTTTTTCAGCCTGTTCAAGATTGTCTACTCCTTTAAATAATATCACATTGGCAAGGGCAACCAAAACTGTTCCACCTATAATTGCAAATCTTCCAAGTGTTTGCATAGTTGTATGCATAATCTTTACTTGATCTGTTGTAAATTTTTTACCATTTTCATTAATTAAAGGTACTGCTTCAACTGTCATTGCATCAGCAACAACATCTTGAACTACATAACCAATAGGAGCTAAAAGAACGCTTATAACAAACCAACTTTCAACTTTTAAATAAGATGACATTTGTTCTGTATGAATTATTAGCCCATACATTATTAATAAACTTATTCCAATTAATGAGGCGCCAACGTAGACCATGTAATTCTTTTTATTCCAGATTAAATCTACCAAATGCCCTAGTGGCATTTTTAAAGCCCAAGGTATTCCTGCCCAGAAACCCAATCCTGCAAGAAATGCTGCAGATAAATTCAAATAATCTTTTACAAAGAAAGTACCTACTATACCTGTTAGACCAGATATACCTGCTGCCACATAAATCATTAAGGGAGGCAAATAAGACAATTTAAATTGTCTTCCTAAATCAAACAGTGTTGAATCTATAAATTGAACTATCTTGTTCATTAACTCTTAATCTAATAGGTTTAATTTGATTAGACTATTATTTTTTGTTTCTTTGCACCACAATTCATAACTTTCGCACACTCTCCACAAATGATTTGTAGCTCTTTGTGATATTTCCAAGGGAAAATGACTCTTTGCATAGTACAAATCAGGAAATTTAATCAATTGTTTAATCATTGCTTCTTTTTGTAAATCCAAAAGTTTTAAAACCTCTTTAGAAATTTTTTCTCCTGAGATCTCATCAACAAAATTGTTTTCTTTTAATTTCTCAAACCATTCATCATGAAATTTACCACTACTTACTTTTTCATACAATTTTGAACCTATAAATCTTTCAATTGCATCTATATTGGAAATATCAATATTTTGTTTTTTTATGTTAAATATTTCTAAATAAATTGCCTCAGCAACATAAAGTATGTAGGGTTTTTTATTTTCTTCTCCCATAAAATTATAAATTTATAGTGTAATAACAAGAATTAGGATCCTCTTTATAGCGAGCAAATGGTTTACATTTACTAAATTTAAAATGTTCAAAAAGTTTTCTGGCAGGTAAAAAGAATTTTCCAGATCCCGTTTCAATACTAAGCTTTTTTATACCTAACTTTTTTGCCTGAATTATCAAATGTGAGATTATTTTACTACCATTACCTCTATTTCTAAAATCATCAGATACTCTAATAGATTTAAATTCTCCATGATTTTGTCCAATAAATTTTAAGGCTCCGCACCCAATTAAATGATTATTGTCCCACAAACTCCAAAATTTTATGGTTGGATCTTTGAGTCCAGGAATATCTAAAACATGAGTACTACCTTTAGAAGAAACAGATCTTAATTCAATAAAGTGTTTTATTAAAAGATGATTTACCTTCGGATGGCCAAAGTTATTTTCTATTGATTTAATCATTAGCATGAACATATAATCTAAAAAAAAATTAAACCAATACGAAAAAATATGTGTGGAAGATATGTCATTACTAATGCAGTTTCAAAAACAAGCAAAATGGTTAAAACTGCAATCAAAGTCGAAGACTCAGAAAATTATAATGCGCACCCTTATCAAAATCTTCCTGTAATAAAGAAATATAACAATGGAAATACTCTTGAAAACTTAAAGTGGGGAATTGTACCTAGTTGGGCCAAAAAAAAAGACTTTAAACCACTTATTAATGCAAGATTAGAGACAATTGATGAGAAGGTTTCATTTAAAAAATTAATAAAACTTCAAAGATGTGTTGTTGTAGCTGATGGATTTTACGAATGGAAGAGAATAGAAAAAGAGAAGATCCCTCATTACTTTTTAAGAGAAGACAAGAAGCTAATCTATATTGCAGGTATTTATGAGGAAGATCAATTTTGCATGATTACTGAGGAAGCAAGTTCAAATGTAACAGAAATTCATCACAGACAGCCAGTTATCTTAAATGAAGCCGATGTTAATAAATATTTGAATATTGAAATTTCAGGGTCAAATTATTTAAAACAATCCTCAAAATCAAAACTTTCATTTCATGAAATTTCTAAAGATGTGAATAAGCCAACAAATAATAATATTTCTCTAATACAACCTATATAATATTATTTTTCAATTATTGTTAGATGACCCATTTTTCTTTTCGCTTTTATTTGTTTTTTTAAATAGTCATAAAAAAACTCATTCTCTTTAAAAGTTTTATTTCTATAAATTGTTATGTCATCACCGATTAGATTAATCATTTGAGCATTATATATTTTTTTTGTGTCAATTTTTTCTAAACCACAAACAGCTCTTATATGATTTTCAAATTGACTAACATTGTGTGAGTTTATTGTTAGATGACCAGAATTATGAACTCTAGGTGCAATTTCATTAACATATAAGTTTTCATTTTTATCAATAAAAAACTCAACACATAAGGTTCCTATATAATCTAGCTCTTCAACAATTTGTTTTGACCATTCTTTGGATTTTACTTTTATTGAATCTGAAATTTCAGCAGGGATTTTTGAATGTTTCAAAATTTGATCTTCATGAACATTCTCAATTGGTTCATATATTTCATATTTTTGATTACCAAATCTACATATAACTATTGAAATTTCTTTTTTAAGATTAATGAACTTTTCTAAAATATATTCATTAGAAAAATCAATGCTTTCATTTATATCGCTTAAACTATTTAATTTATATTGACCTTTGCCATCATATCCAAGAGTAGTAGTTTTTAGTAATCCAGGTAAAAGGTTTTCATTATCTTTTATTTCATCCTTATTATTGATTAAAGCATAGTTAGTTGTTCTAATATTATTATTATTTAAAAAATCTTTTTCAGTTAATCTATTTTGGATTAAACTATTTATTTCTGGTTTGGGTAAAACACTCTTTGATTTGTTTATTTCATTTAATATATCAAAAGGAATATTTTCAAATTCATAAGTAACTAAGTCTACGCTATCAATGAATTCTGTAATAATTTTAGAATCATCATAGTTTCCATATATAAACTTATTTGTAAAATTTTTAGCAGGCGCATCTGGATCATCACTAAGTATTACAGTTTTTATATCTATCTTTTTAGCAGCTTCAGAAAGCATACTACCTAGCTGACCACCTCCAATTATTCCTAAAACTGGCTGGTTCATTTATTTTGGTTTTTTTTTGACAGATTTTGATTGTTTAGATCGCCACTTGTTCAGGTTATTTTTAACAGTATCATCAAAAGTAGAAATAATTGATGCAGCATATAATGCTGCATTTATTGCACCATCTGTACCTATTGCTACAGTTCCAACAGGTATACCTTTTGGCATTTGAGCAATGGATAATAAACTATCTAGACCTTTTAACTTTTTACTTTCTATTGGCACTCCAATTACTGGAATTCTTGTTAAAGAAGCAATCATTCCTGGCAAATGGGCTGATCCCCCAGCTCCAGCAATTATCACAGAAATATTATTTTTTTCAGCAGATTTTGCATACTTAAACATACGTTCTGGAGTTCTATGAGCTGAAACTATATTTGTTTCATAATTAATTTTAAGCAATTTAAGAATTTTTTCACTAAATTTCATGGTTGAGTAATCTGAATTACTTCCCATAACAATTGATACCCTGTGACTATATTTTTTGTTTTTCATGATATAAATTTGAATTAGTTTAGATTAGCATATTCTTTAAATTTAAACTAGTCGACAAATTATATTATACTTATATGGTCTTTAAATATGAACTATCGAATTGACAATCTTCAATATTGTAACTGGTCTAGAGATATTTTTCTAATCAATAGGGAAGCTGGATTAAATGCAGTACACGTTACTCTAGTATATCACGAAGATTATGACGAATTTTTGCAAAGAGTAAAAGAGTGGGATAGATTTTTTGAAGAAAATTCAGACTTAATATTTTTAGGAAAAACATTTGAAGATATTACAAAAGCTCAATCAGACAATAAAACAGCAATTTTTTTCGGTTTTCAAAATTGTTCACCAATTGAGGATGACATCAATTTAATAGAGAAAGTTTATGAGCATGGTTGTAGATTTATGCAACTTACTTATAATAATCAATCTCTTCTAGCCACAGGATGTTATGAAAAAAATGATTCTGGAGTGACAAATTTTGGAAGAGAAGCAATTAAAGAGATGAACAGGGTAGGTATAGTTGTGGACATGTCCCATTCAGCAGAGAAAAGTACTTTGGATGCAATAGAAATAAGTGAAAAACCAATTGCAATTACCCATGCTAATCCTTCTTTCTGGCATCAAGCTTTAAGAAATAAATCAGATTTCTTGTTAAAGAAACTTTCTGAAAGTGGAGGTATATTAGGTTTATCATTATATTCTCATCATTTGAAAGATGGAACAAATTGTAAATTAGAAAGCTTTTGTGAAATGGTTGCTAAAACTGCAGAAATAATGGAAGTAAAAAATATTGGTATTGGATCAGATCTATGTTTAAACCAACCTGACAGCGTTGTTGAATGGATGAGAAATGGAACTTGGTCTAAAAGTACATATTATGGAGAGGGAAATAAAAAAAAACCTGGATTCCCAGAACAACCTGAGTGGTTTTTGGATGCTAGAGGGTTTGATAATTTAGAAAGTGGACTAAAAAAAGTTGGTTTTAATAAGCAAGAAGTAGATGGAATTTTAGGAAATAATTGGTTTAATTTTTATAAAGGAATTAATTAATGGAAATAAGATTAAGAGATCCAAAATTTTTGATGAAACTATCTAAATTGGGATCTTTTCATCAATCAAAATTATCATTTCTAAGATCTTTTTTATCTGAATTTAAAGATTGGAAATATAGCCGAGATTTATTTCAACTAAATGACAAAGGACATGGGAGAGCAGTTTATTCTTTTACAAAAGATAAAAGAACATATTCTCTCATTTGTTTTGCTAATGAAATCAAAGATGACGAGAGATCAGATAGAGTAATAGCCACCAAGTGGGATGCTGCTTTTACCTTATTTGATGGAATTCCATCAAAAGAAGACATAGATAGACTTAACAATAATGTTCCAAAACAAGAGGTGGGAAGACTTTCGTTTAAGGAATTAACGTTATCAAGAGCCAACAAGTCAGTAAGAGTTTTCGAACATGTAGTTGACAGTTTATCAAATGGAGAGCAACCTAATAAAGAAATTTTATCAAAGGTTGGATATTTATATAGAACAACAGCAGTTTATGGATCAGGAAAATTTGGTTTAGCGGACAGGTTTAGAATTAAAAATAGAGAGGAAATTAGAGGACCTTTTAGATTAGAAATGATGTTAGTTTATCTCGTTAGACAATTTACCTTTGATCAGGTTAATCATATTGCAAAAAATAAAAATCCAAAATTAGCAGTAGAATTAGATCCTGCAATTAGCAGGAACTTAGGAATAGGAAATTCCACTGGCCTTGGTATGGCTCCTTTTATTGTTAATCATCCTACTTTGTTGAATAATTGGATACATGCGAGAGAAACTGCTTTGAAACAAATAAGAGAAATAGAACAAGTTTCAAAAAATGAGATTGATATTTTTTATAATTGCCTAATTAAATCTTTAAAGAATATAACCAGTTGGAATACTGACAGCAAATTTCAAAAAGAAAAAATCAAAAGTTTAATTGAAGATTTAAAAAAGTTTATAAAATTTATGAAAGAAGATTTTAAATTTGAAAATTCATATCAATTTAATCAAATTTACAACTGGTCAGAGGAAAATTTAAATGATGAATGTATAGAATATATTGTATCTATGATGATGGAACCATATGATGACATAGTTAATCCATTAATTACGCAAATGAGTTCTGATGAGGAAGAATATTTTAATATTCCTGTTGATAGAACCATAGAGGATTTAAGAAACATATTAGAAAATAAATATTCCGAAATACTTAAGATTGATTTTTTAAAAGATGAAAATAATCAAAACTTTTGGTTTATATCAAAAAATAAAGAAGAACCTAGAATAGGGGATAGATATATTGATGAAGGATCTGACTTGGAACAGCCATTAGCAATAGCAAGAGACATTAATAAACTTTACGAGGCTGTATTTTCCAAAAAAAATAGTTCTAAAATTGGAAAATTTCTAAAAGATAATAATCATTTAAGACACGTTGTTAGAAGAGCCTTTATTGCTGAAAAGTTTCCTTATTCAGAAATCCAAGACAATACAATTGGGTCCAAACTAGTTCCAATTGATATGTTAAGATTAAAATTATCATTTTTTGGAGCAATAAAGTTTGATCCTAGATCAGATAAATGGTTGCGTATTTGCATGTTCCAAGGAGCACCTTTGCCTTCAGAATTGGGAAATTTTGATGATAAATGGATTTATAAATCATAAATAAATGAGAAGCTTTAGTGAAATAGAAGTAACTACAAAAAAAGCATCTAAAGCTATTGGTTTTTCTTGGGGAATATCAGAGGAGGTTGGAAAAAATATACGATTACTAGAAATGTTTGGACTACCAGGTCTTAAAAATTTAAACCAATACTACAAAATTTATAAAATCAGTAATTTTGAAAATATAGATGAAATATCAGTCTCAAATACTCCAAAGACTTTTTATTGTCCTATATTATCTGGATTAAATTTTTTTGATCAATCTTCATCAATATCTAAATTCATTGAAATTGAAATAAATAAGATTGCTTTTCCACTTATATTTTTATCATTTGTAAGCAGAACTTCAGAAATTATTGGTAAGAGAATTTTTTTAAAGATGGATGATAAAGAATTTTTATTTAATTTTAATGAGTCTATTTATTCAAACTATCTAACAGGAGACGTATTGGAAAAATCAGATAAAATTAATTTAAAATTTTTAGATAATAAGAACAGTTTCACTGAAGATGATTGGTCTGAAATTTATAATTTATCACTAAAAACTTACGTCGATGAAAGTGATAAATCGAGGGAACGAACAGCAGGAGCTGGATTAACAGATAATGACTAAAGAATATGATGCAGAATTAAATAAGAATTTAGAAGCAGATTTAAATGATATATGTGAAGAGTGTAAAAAAGAAGATGAAAGTGTAACTCAAAATTTATTTCTTACTGGTTTTAAAATATGCAAATCTTGTAGAACATCTAAAACTGTTTTTCCTTTTTAGCTAATATTACTTATTGGAATTGAATTCATTCTATTAATTATGAATGTTATAGATAGAAAAGCTATTATTAGAAAAGATAAAAATACTATTCCGAAGGATTTCAAGTTAGATTTTAAATTCAAAATTTGTCTGGTTGATATTATAAGAGATGCAAAAATCCAAAATTGAGTAAGGAAAATAATTGGCAGAACTAAGTCAGGTGTTACTGCAAAAAACCTAATTAAACCTGGTGCATGAGCATATCCCACACCTATTATGATCTTTTTAAAAGGAACCTTGCTCCCTTTGTCTGGAAAAATTTTTACTCCAATTACAAAAATAAAAATAGCCCAAACGAACCATGTTAAAAGAGCTGTCAAGCCTGAGATACCAATTGATGTTCTCACAATTGAATTTGCCGCTACTGCTCCCGCAACACCATCAAGTATCATTACAAGACCAGCAAAATAGATTGCAGCTTCACCAAAGTATTTATTATCTTTGTATAAGCTTTTATCTAATTTTAATGATTTAAAAAAAATTTCTAAAAATTGTGCGAACATTATAATTAGGGAGGAGCTAAACTCCTCCCTTTAATTGTTTAACCTTTTACAACTTCTCTTGTATTGGCGTTGTAAGATTCTTTAAAAGGTATATCTACCACTACTGCATCAACAGGTTTGCCTGGAGTTTCAGAATATTTTTCAGGCAAGTGTATCTTAAACTTAGTTCCGACTTTTCCTTTTGGAAACCCATTAGCGTTTAATGTTCCATCAAACGGAACATAACCCATGGCTATATTTTGTTTTTTTTCAGGGTGATACCAAGGGGAAGTAACAAAACCTATTGGTTCTCCACCACCTTCATCGGAAATCAACCAAAAATCAGGCGCGTACTCTTCAATTGGTTTTCCACCTAATTCTAGACCAACTAATTGAAGTTTATATGGTTTATGACCTGCTTTTAAATCAGCTTTCATTTTTTCAAGAGCTTTTTTACCTACATAGTCTGACTTCTTATCCCATTCTCCTTTTCCAGATAACGAAACTTGATAACCTAAGTTACATTGAAAAGGATTATGTTGATTGTCCATATCTTGACCCCAAGAAAGAATTCCAGCTTGAATTCTTCTATGGTGCGCGGGCGCAATAACCATAAGACTATGTTTTTTTCCTGCTTCAAGAACAGCATTCCACATATCCTCAGCATATAAAGTACATTCTCTTAAATAAATTTCATATCCAGCTTCACCTGAAAATCCTGACTGAGATATCACACAACTTCTTCCACCGATTTTAGCTTCTGCTAAACCGTAGAATGGCATATTATCAAAATCTACTTGATCTCCACATAAATCCTTCATTAATGCTTTAGATTTTGGCCCTTGTATTTGAACTGGACTTACATCTATTTCATCAATTTCTACATTAAATCTCTCGTCAGCATTTACACCTTGTAAATAAAGACCTATATCACTATCCGATAAACTGAACCAAAATTCATCTTTTGATATTCTTAAAAGAATAGGATCATTTAATACTCCGCCATACGCATTACAAAGAATTACATATCTAGCTCTCATTGGAGAAATCTTTGTAGCATCTCTTGTAATTACATAATCAACAAATTTTTCTGCATCTGGACCTTTTACTCTAATTTGTCTTTCAACAGCTACGTTCCACATTGTTACATGATTAACGATCGCATCATATTCCACCATTGCACCACCATCTTCTGGTTTTACATATCCTCTAGGATGATAAATACGATTGTATACAGTTGCTCTCCAACAGCCTGCTTTCATTGACAAATGCCAATAGGGTGATTTTCTTACACGTGTTGAAATTAACATTTCAACTTTTGTTGGTCCGCTTTGTCTTAAATTATAAGGCACTTTTCTATCAGATTGATCTACTGATGTTACGTGTCTTAACTTACTATAGTCAAATTCATTAGACATAGTTATTCTCCTTCAACCACTTGTTTGTTTCCTTCAAGCCGCCGAATGTATAAATGTGAAAATAATCAGTATGCGATTTAACTTTCCCAATTAGATCATTAGGGTCTTTAGGTTTCAATAAATCTAAAGCCTTACTAAAATTAGATTTAAGAAAATTAATGGAATTTTTTGCACCAACAATATTTGCAAACTTTATCAAGCTTGAAATTTTCATGGGCCCAGTTATTCCAACATGAACTGGTATCGTTTGTTTAGAAATGAAATCAACGATAGGCTGAGAATCTAATAACCATTGGGTTACTATATAATCAGCATAAGGCTTTTTATCTATCATTGCTTTTTCTAATTCTGAATCGGATATATCAGGACTACCCTCTGGATGTCCAGCAATTCCAATCTTAATTCCATCAAATAATCCTGTCTCTAATATTTGATAAGAGCTGTCAAATTTTCCAACAGGGTCTCTACTGCCACCTATAGCCAATATCTGTTTTACACCTAAATCTTTACATCTCGAGATGTAATCTTTAAGCTCTTCTTCATTATTTATCGATCTAGCTGGGAAGTGAGGCACTGGATTAAATCCTTTCTTAACCAAATCACCAGACTTATCTGCAGTCTCCTTATAATCTCCTCCAGGTAGCATAGTCACATAAACATCTTTAACTTCAGGTAAAGTATCAAGATCTGTGTGAGGTCCAATTTCTAATGAAAAATTCATTTATGAATAATTATTTATTTTAAAATGTCTGTCTAGAAAAATCGTAAGCTAAAATGACAGAGCTATTTTTTCTGACCTCTATGCTTTTGAATTCTCTCACCATATTTCTGAGTAACCCTATCAAAGATAATTGCTAAAGCTACTATTGCTAGACCGTTCATCATTCCAAGCGCTAAATACTGATTTGAAATAGCTTGTAATATAGGTACCCCAAGACCTTTAACTCCAATCATTGACGCAATTACCACCATAGCCAAAGCCATCATTATTGTTTGGTTTATTCCTGCAAATATTGTGGGCAAGGATAATGGAATTTGCACAGATTTTAGCTTTTGCATTGGAGTTGCGCCAAATGCTTCGCTTGCCTCAAGAGTTTCTTTATCGACCTCCCTTATTCCAAGGTTTGTTAGTCTAACAACTGGTGGTAGGGCATATATACATACTGCTAATAAGCCAGGGACTTTTCCTATGCCTAAAAGCATAATTATTGGAATAAGATAAACAAAACTTGGTATTGTTTGCATCATATCCAATACAGGTAGAATAGTTTTTTCTGCTCTTCTTGATTTGGACATTAATACTCCGATTGGTATTCCAACAACAATACATACAAGTGTAGAAACAGAAATTATGGCAACTGTTGCCATACAATTTTTCCACATCCCAAAATAACCTATAATTATAAAACAAATTACAGTTCCTATCACCAGCTTAATACTTCTCGAACCAATCCAAGCGAGTAAAGCAAATGCCCCTATAACTAAAGGCCAAGGACTATTTACTAATAACTTTTCTAACCAAATTAAAAAATAGAGTAGTGGATCAAAAAAACTTTCTATTCCATCACCATAAGCTCTTGAAAACTCTTTAAAACTTAAATCAATACCTTTTTTCAGCTCTCTAAGAGCTGTTCTATCCATTACTGGTATTGAATTTAAGAAATCCATTTTTTTCAACTGAACCCGTTATAAACGGGTTCAGTAATATTTACACTAATTATAGTGCTTTTTTGATTTTTTTAGCAGCTGAACTTGTTACCCATTTAGTCCAAACGTCTTCTTGTGTTTTTAAGAATTCGATAGCCGCATCTGCACCTTCAGCTTGGTTTTCACCCATCCAAACTAACATTCCATTCATAACTGGACCTGGGTAAGTTCTTTTCTCAAGATAATCCATACCTTCTTTTCCAGCAGTTTTTTTATAGTTGTCAGTTGCAACACTATAAACTTCAGATTTAACCCATGAAGATTTCAAAGGATTAGCACATTCTTGCTCTGGTTTTGATAAACAGTTATCCCAGTTATCTTTACCAGCGTACTCACCCATATCTACAGCTTGCATATTGTATTTTCCAATAATAGCTGTTGGAGACCAGTAGTAACCAAACCAGTTTTCACCTCTTTCGGCAGCTTTAGCAATTGAACCATCAAGACCTGCTGCTGATCCAGTTTCTACTATAGCCCAACCTTTCGCTTCCATTCCCCAAGCTCTAAAATGATTTCTGTTACTTAGTTCACAGTTCCATCCTGGAGGACAGATATGAAATCCACCTTTTGATGGATCCTCTGGATGTGGAAATAGATCAGGTCTTTCTAAAATTGCATCTGCAGTTGTAAGTTCTGGATGCTTCTCTAAAGTTGCTGGCAATACCCACCAACCTTCACCTAAACCAGTAATTGGTGCTTTATTTATTGAGTGAAGTTTTCCTTCAGCTACAGCAGCTTCTAACTCAACTTTTGCTGCATTTGCCCAAAACTCAGGAGCTATATCCGGCTCACCTTTTTCTTGCATTGATGTAAAAGTAGGCATAGTTGAACCTGGTACAAGCTCAACATTACATCCATAACCTTCTTCTAATATAACTTTATCTACTTCAGCCATAAAATTTGCAGAAGCCCAGTTCATATTAGCAATAGTAATGTCTCCACATTTTGCATTAGCAACATTACCGTACGATGTAACTCCTAAAACAAATAATGCAGAAAGCAATATTCTTTTTAATTTCATTATTATCTCCTAATTAATTAATTATAATTGATCAGAACATATAGAGAGATAAATTGCAAACTGGTTTCAACTCATAGTTGTGTGAAAATTGTCTTTATACCCCGCATATTTGTAAATAAATTGTTAAAAAAATATTAAATTCTATGGCTCAAAAAGACGTTGGCAACAAAGTACCCATTTACAAACTTAAAAAAACAAAAGAGGTTATGGAATTCTATGACGAATGGGGACTAAATAATAAATATGACAAAGACATGGTTGATTGGAATTATACAGGTCCTAAGGAAACAGCAGAAGTGTTTGCAAAATATCAAAAAAATAGAAATGTAAAAATTTATGATGCAGGATGTGGCACGGGCTTAGTAGGTTTAGAGCTTAAAAAGTATGGTTTTTCAGACTTTTATGGTGCTGATTTATCACAAAAACTTTTAGATTTAGTTCCAAATAATCTTTACAAAAAATTAGATAAGGTTGATTTGAATAAACCAGTAAATGAAAAAGATAATGAATATGATGCATTAATGTGTGTAGGAACATTTACTTTTGGTCATGTGAAACCACCAGCTCTTGATGAATTTATTCGGATTACAAAAAATAATGGTCTTATTTGTTTTACAATAAATGAGGGCATTCACGAAGAGTATGGTTTTGACAAGAAAATTCAAAAATTAATTGAAGAAAAAAAGTGGAAAGAACTAGAATTTTTTAAGTCAGATTATATAGCAAGCAAAGATGTTAATGCTTGGTTGGGTCTATATGAAGTGACTAAATAATGTCAGAAATTTATAAGATTATAGATAAGAAAAAATTAGAGGTTGTTAAGAAACCCATTAGTAAAGCCCATGGTCTACCAAATGAGTGTTACATAAATAAAGAATATACATTAATAGAAAGAAAAAAACTTTTTGAAGATAAATGGACAGTAATTGGCACGGCAAGCTCATTGCCAAAAGCAGGAGATGTAAAGCCATTTGATCTCCTAGGTCTACCATTGCTAATAGTTAGAAATAAAAAAAATAAAATCAAAGTTTTTCATAATGTATGTAGTCATAGAGGTGTAAAACTTGTAGATAAACCTGGTAACATAAGAAATGTAATCAGATGCCCTTACCATTCCTGGTCTTATACTGTGGATGGAGAATTAATAGCTACTCCTCATATTGGTGGCATGAACAAACACCAAAGCTCAAAATTTGATAAATCAAAAAACAATCTTAAAGAAATAAAATCTTATGTGTGGCTTGATTTAATAATTGTAAATGTTGGTAACAATCAAATTCCTTTTAAAGAATATATCAAACCCTTAGACGAAAGATGGTCTAAATTTTGGATCATTAAAGATAGAGAGTTAATAAATCATGCTAATGACTTTGGATACTTTAAATTAAAAGCAAAATGTAATTGGAAATTTGCAATTGAGAATTACTGTGAGAGTTATCATTTGCCTTGGGTACATCCTGGGCTAAATGAATATTCCAAAATAAATGATCATTATCATATTCAAGGTCTACCCAATCGATTTGCTGGACAAGGAACAAAAAATTATAATCCTAAATTTAAAGGAAAAGAAAAATTCCCAAGCTTTCCTAATTGGCCAAAAAATAAAGAGAATATTGCAGAGTATGTTGCTCTCTTTCCTAATGTTATGTTAGGCATTCATAAGGATCATTATTATGCATATTGGTTAGAGCCAATAGATCATGAAAATACTTTAGAACATATGGAGATATATTATGTTGGTGAAAAAGCTGCTAAATCTCTAAAATTTAAGTCATTAAGAAAACAAAACCATAAATTGTGGGAGGGCATTCAGAAAGAAGATGTAGATATCATTCAACGGATGCAAATAGGCCGCAATTCTAATGCATATAATGGTGGAAATTTTTCTCCTGATATGGATAATCCAACTCATCAATTTCATAAGTGGGTTGCTGAAAATATTGTATAGAAAGTGCGGAAAATATGTATAGACCATTACCAGATGAACTTACAATTAAACATTCTCCTATAGAGGGACTTGGTTTATTTGCAACTCAGGAAATAAAAGCAAATACATTTATTGGTATTACACACATTAGAGACGAACAATTTGAAAATAAATATATTAGAACTCCGTTAGGTGGTTTCTATAATCACTCAGATAGTCCGACAATTCAAAGACTAGTATCAAATGTTTTACCGACTTTAAAATTT
>CACIST010000007.1 GCA_902589395.1 uncultured Pelagibacteraceae bacterium
AGCTTGCCATTGCAAAGATTGTAAAATTATAACTGGGTCTTCTTATGTTATTAATACGAGCGTTCTAGACAATACTTTAATTGTAGAGGGTAATATTTCGTCAACTGAACTTAAAGCAGGAAGCGGCGCTACTTCTAATGCATACTTTTGCACAAAATGTGGAACTTATATTTATACTGATTATGCCTCAGCCGTTGGTAGATTAACAGTAAGAACTAAAACTTTAGATAACTCAGAAAGTTTCCCACCACAAGTACATATTTTTACAAAAGATAAAGATCCATGGCTAAAACTTACAGAGGATGTAATTTGTTTTGAAAAGATGTATGATCCAAAAAAAACATGGCCTGAGGAAAGTTTAAAAAGATACGGTGAGTATTTAAAAAATAATAATAAATAATTTTTAAGGAGATTAAACTATGAAAAAATTATCCTGTCATTGTGGTGCAATAGAAGCAGAGGTTAAGATGCCTTTGGGTGGAATTGAAAAAATTATGCGCTGCAATTGTTCAATATGTAAAAAAAAAGGTTATATTATTGGAGTACTTGGTCCTGATGATTTTAAACTTACTAAAGGTGAAGATAAGTTATCACTTTATCAGTTTTATACTAATACTGCCAAACATTACTTTTGCTCAATTTGTGGAATTCACACTCATAATAGACCTAGAAGTAATCCAAAAATATTTGGTGTAAATATTGCTTGTATAGAGGGAGTGGAGCCATTTGAAATTGAAGATGTGCCGGTGAATGATGGCAAGAAACATCCATTGGATCAAAAATAATAAATTTTTTATGCAACCAATTACTGAGTGTTATAGAAAAGTTAGTAAGGACTGTTTTAAATTTATAAGATCTCAAGAAACAACAAAGGAAAAATTTAAAAATAAAGAAAAGATGATTAAATCTTTTCTAATTCCAATAAGTTTCTGGATCAACAATAGAACAAAAAAATCCAAACCTTACCTAATAGGTTTAGCTGGAGGTCAAGGAACTGGCAAAACAACAATTAGTTCAATTTTGAAAATTATTCTAACAAAATATTTTAAGTTAAATGTTTTTAAAATCTCAATTGATGATTTGTATAAAACCCGAAAAGACAGAATAAAATTATCTAAAAAAATTCATCCCTTGTTAATGACTAGAGGTGTTCCAGGCACTCACGATGTAAACTTTATTTTTGATCTTCTTAAAAAAACAAAGGGAAAGAGATTTAATCATCAGAGACTTCCTAAATTTAATAAGGCAATAGATGATAGATTAAAGAGAAAGTCTTGGTATATAGTCAAAAAGGTACCGGATGTTATAATCTTTGAAGGATGGTGTGTAGGGGCTAGAGCAGAAAAAAATATGACCTTAAAAAAATCGATTAATTCTCTTGAAAGAACAGCAGATAAATATTTAAGATGGAGAAAATATGTAAATGGTCAACTACAAACAAAATATAAAAAATTATTTTCTAAATTAGACTGTTTGTTATTTTTAAAAGCAGGTAATTTCAAATTATTACAGAGTTGGAGGCTTAAACAGGAGGCGTTACTTAAATTAAATTCAAAAAAAAAGCCAAATAGTAAGGTTATGAGCAAAAACGAGGTATTAAAATTCATGCAGACCTACCAAAGGGTCACACAAAATATGTTCAAATTTGCTCCTAAATATTCTTCAATTGTATTAAATTTAAATAGAAATCATCAAATTAAATCAATAAAATATAATCAATGAATAAAATCTCATTAATCACCTTTTGTCTAATAGTTCTTATACCGCCAGTCAATGCAGCAACATTAAGTGATGCATTAAAACAGACCTATGAGAATAATTTAGAGCTTAAAGCTGAGAGAAAAAATTTAGAAGTTCAAAAAGAAGTATTAAATATTTCTAAAAGCGATTTTTTTCCGACTTTAACTCTTTCAGGTACTAAAAGTTTTGAAGATACAAATAAACTTACAAATCAAGATGGTACTGATGCTTCAATAACTAATACAAATCCAATGACATCTTCTGTAAAGTTGGAACAAACACTTTTAGATGGTAGTGAACGCGGCACAAAATACGAAAAAAGTAAATTAGGATTAAACTTATCTGAAGCACAACTTATTAAAAAAGAGCAAAATGTTTTTATGAAAGCAATTGAGGCTTATACAGGTTTAATTCTTGCTTATGAAAAACTAAGTATTAATGAAGAAAATGTTAACCTACTTCAAAGACAATTCGAGATAGATAATGCAAGATTATCTAGAGCTCAAATAACTGCAACTGACTTAGCACAGTCACAATCTTCTTTATCAGGGGCACAAGCAGGTTACATTGGAGCACAAAATTATATTATAACCAGTAAATTAGCTTACGAAAATATAATTGGACCAATCAACAGCAATGAAAAATTAAAAAAAATTTATAATTCAGAAGTTCCACTGCCCCCAAGTTTAGTTGATGCAAAAAAAATATCTGAACAAAAAAGTCCTGATCTTATTATTGCTGAAATAGAATATGGACAGTCTGAATTAGATGTTAAAATTGCTAGATCAGATTTATCTCCGACAGCAAAACTTTCACTTGAAAGATCATATACAGATGATCTAAGCGCAACTTATGATGAAAGGGAAAAAGATGTATTACAAGCAACAGTAAGTTGGCCATTTCAATTTGGAGGAAAGAATAAATCTAATATAAATAAAAATCTTCAAGTAAAAGGAATGAAAAAATTATTACTTGAGAATGCTTTTAGAAATAATACACAAGGAGTTACCGCCGCTTGGTCTACTTTAGAGTCTTCGAAAAGTCTTTTAAGGGCTGTGCAATCGCAAGTTAAGGCTGCAGAGATTGCAAATGAGGGAATTACTTTTGAGTATGAGAGTGGATTGAATAGATCTACATTTGATGTTCTTCAATCAAGATCAAATCTTATAAATGCTAAAATAAATCTTGCCGAAGCTGAAAGAAATTACTTATTAGCGCAATATAGACTTTTGAAGTCTGCAGGTTTATTAAATAGCGAATACCTAAAACTTAGATAAATAGGGACTTCTAGGCCTAATTTTAAAAAAATATTGCCAATGAGAACAAAATGTGTACATTTATTTTTATGATTCGAATGTTAATAAATAAAAAAAACGAGGCAAAAAATGACTAAAAATAACCTAAAAGTGGTGAAAAACGCAAAAGATAAAGAATTGGAAGATAAAGAAAAAAATAAAGCACTAGATGCTGCAATCAGCCAAATAACAGATAGTTTTGGAAAAGGCTCTGTGATGAAGCTTGGAGAACAAAAAGCAATGGATATAGAGTCCGTTTCTACTGGATCTTTAAGTTTGGATTTAGCACTTGGAATAGGCGGATTACCAAAAGGTAGAATTGTTGAAATTTACGGACCAGAGTCATCTGGTAAAACTACATTAGCTTTACAAGTTGTAGCTGAAGCACAAAAAGCAGGTGGAATTTGTGGATTTGTAGATGCAGAACATGCATTGGATCCAGTTTATGCAAAGAAATTAGGTGTTAATACTGAAGAATTACTTATTTCACAGCCAGATACTGGTGAACAAGCATTGGAAATAACAGATACTTTAATTAAGTCTGGTTCAATGTCAGTTTTAGTAGTCGACTCAGTTGCAGCATTAACTCCAAGAGCAGAAATTGAAGGAGATATGGGGGATCACCATGTTGGCCTACAAGCAAGACTAATGTCTCAAGCTCTTAGAAAATTAACTGGATCAATTTCCAGAACTAATACAATGGTTATATTTATTAACCAAATTAGAATGAAAATTGGTGTAATGTTTGGAAGCCCAGAAACAACTTCTGGAGGGAATTCTTTGAAATTTTATTCTTCAGTAAGAATGGATATTAGAAGAATTGGAGCAATAAAAGATAAAGAGCAGATTGTTGGAAATACAACAAGAGTAAAAGTTGTTAAAAATAAAGTTGCACCACCATTTAAAGTTGTTGAGTTTGACTTAATGTATGGAAAAGGAATTAGTAAAGTAGGGGAACTAATCGACCTTGGTGCCAAAGCTGAGATTGTTGAAAAATCTGGAGCTTGGTACGCTTATAAAGGTGAAAAAATTGGTCAAGGTAGAGAGAATGCTAAACTTTACCTTGAACAAAATCCAAAAGCTGCAGCTGAAATTGAAATGGCTATTAGAGAAAAAGCTGGTGTTATTTCAAAGAAGATTGAAGGCAACCCGTTAAGTGAGGAAAAACTTGAAGCGCAGAAAAAAGAGGAAGAAGTTCCAACCAAAAAGAATTAGCAGATAACTTTTAGTTATTAAAAAAAGGCGCTCTATTGGGCGCCTTTTTTCCCTTTAGAAATGTAGACATCATATAAAAATGCTGTATTTTGGTAAAATATGGCTAAAACATTAAATGAAATAAGGTCAGCTTTCCTGGATTATTTTGAAAAAAATGATCATAAAATTGTTGAGTCTAGCAATTTAGTTCCAAATAATGACCCAACATTGATGTTTGCTAATTCAGGAATGGTTCAATTTAAAAATGTGTTTACTGGACTCGAAAAGAGAGACTATCAAAGAGCTACAACATCCCAAAAATGTGTAAGAGCAGGTGGTAAGCATAATGATCTTGAAAATGTTGGTTATACACCAAGACACCACACATTTTTTGAAATGCTGGGAAACTTTTCCTTTGGTGATTATTTTAAAGAAAGAGCTATTGAACTTGCGTGGAATTTAATAACAAAAGAATTTGGTTTAGATAAGAACAGACTTTATGTAACTGTCTATCATGATGATGACGAAGCCTTTAGTTACTGGAAAAAAATTGCTGGGTTAGGTGAAGATAAAATCATTAGGATAGCAACATCTGATAATTTTTGGTCTATGGGTGAAACAGGACCTTGCGGCCCTTGTTCAGAAATATTTTATGATCATGGAGACCACTTAGAAGGTGGATTACCAGGAACAAAAAATGAGGATGGGGATAGATTTATAGAAATTTGGAATTTAGTTTTTATGCAGTATGAGCAAATTTCAAAAGATAAGCGAATTAATCTTCCAAAACCATCAGTTGATACTGGAATGGGCTTAGAGAGAATTGCTGCATTACTTCAAGGAACACACGACAACTATGAAACTGATCACTTTAAAAAAATAATACACTCTGCTTCAGAAATTTTAAAAGTTAAACCAAATAAAGAAAATTTAGCAAGTTTTAGAGTAATAGCAGATCACTTGAGAGCAAGTTCATTTTTAATTGCAGAAGGAGTTTTGCCATCAAACGAGGGAAGAGGTTATGTCCTAAGAAGAATAATGAGAAGAGGAATGAGGCATTCTCATTTACTTAGTTCTAAAGAGCCGATTTTTTATAATATTTTCAAAACACTCAAAGATGAAATGAAGGGAAATTACCCAGAAATAGAAAGAGCTGAATCTCTTATTAAAGAAACATTAAGAATGGAAGAAGAAAAATTTTTAGTTCTTTTAGATAGAGGTATTAAAATATTAAATGAGGAAATAACTAAAATAGATAAGATTTTACCTGGAGAAGTTGCCTTTAAACTATACGACACTTACGGCTTTCCATTAGATTTGACACAAGACATCTTAAAAAATAAATCATTAACAATAGATAACGATAAATTTCAAAGTTTAATGAAAAAAAGCAAAGAACTTGCCAAGAAAAATTGGAAAGGATCAGGGGATAGTGCAGTAGATGATATTTGGTTTTCTATCAAAGATAGATTGGGACCTTCAGAATTCCTCGGCTACGAAACAAATCAAGCAGAAGGTATAATTCTTTCTTTATTAAAAGATAATAAAGAAGTTAGTGAAATTAAATCTGATGATGAAGCAATGATAATTACTAATCAAACTCCTTTTTATGGGGAGTCAGGGGGTCAAGTTGGTGACAAAGGAAAAATTGTTTCTGGCGATTTTGCTTTTGAAGTTGAAGATGTACAAAAAAAACTTGGAGATTTATTTGTTCATTATGGGAAAGTAAAGAGAGGATCTATTAAAATTAATGATTATGTAGAGATGAAAATAGACGTTGAAAGGCGAGATAATGTTAGGGCGTATCATTCTGCAACCCATTTATTACATGAGTCACTAAGAAGAGTATTAGGTACTCATGTCACTCAGAAAGGTTCATTAGTTGAGTCAGATAGACTAAGGTTTGATTTCAGCCACATGAAACCTATTTCATCTGATGAAATAGAAAAAATTGAGACATATGTAAACTCAATGGTCAGTAATAGTTCTGATGTAAAAACAAGGATTATGACACCAAAAGAAGCAGTAAGTAATGGTGCTCTGGCATTATTTGGTGAAAAATATGGAGATGAAGTAAGAGTTTTGTCAATGGGAAATGAAAAAGATAAATATTTTTCAACTGAATTATGTGGTGGAACCCATGTAAGAAACACCAATGATATCGGAAAATTTAAAATTATAAGTCAATCATCAATTGCGGCAGGAGTAAGAAGAGTTGAAGCTTTAAGAGACAAACAATTAAATGAATATTTAAAAAAAAAAGAAAAACAATCTGATCTAAATTTACAAAAAGATGAGCAAGATATAAAAGAGCTGTCAGAAAAAATCTTAAAAGCTGGAGGTAGGCCAGATTTAAGCAATAAAGATCAAAAAGGGTTAATTAAAGATCTTTCTAAACAGCTTGATAATTTAAGTCTAAAATCAATTTTGAAAGATAAAAATAAAAATGTGATTAGTGATCAGATAATAAATGGAGTAAAAATAAGATTACAAAAAGTAGAAGGATTACCCCCGAAAGATTTGAGAAAATTGGTAGATAATGGAAAAAAAGAATTGATAGAGGGAATTATAATAGTATTTGCCAACAAAGATGAAAAAGTAGGATTAGCAGTTGGTGTTACAGATAATCTGATTGAAAAATATGATGCTGTCAAATTTGCAAAACTAGGGTCAGAAATTATTGGTGGTAAAGGCGGAGGTGGAAGAAAAGATTTTGCTCAAGCAGGTGGAAGTGATTCAAAAAAAATTGATGAGGCTTTAAATAAAATAAAAAAATTAATTTAATTATCTTCAATAAATTTTATTATTTCTTTGCTGGACAATTTATCTATAGATGAATTATATAAACTACAATCATATATAATACTATTATTATTCATAGGTTGAAATTTTTTAGAAGAATTATTAAAAAAAATATAATTTTTATTATTTGAAAATGATAGCATATGCGATATACCGTTATCAATTGTTATATTAAATTTAGTAAATGAGCCTAAAGCAGTTACAAGCATTGGTTTTTTAAATTCATCACTTACCTGATTTTCTGGAAAATAAGCATTTTCGACATTTTTTTCAATTTCACTTATTACACTTTGGTATTTATTCTCTATAAAAAATGTTGGGATAAATTTATCTGAAAAATAGCTTGCGACTTTAACTATCTCATTTAAATTTATTTCTTTCACTCTAGTTGGGTGTCCAGCTGTAATTGAAAACCCAACATAATTTTTATTGGGTATTAATTTTCTTGCTTCCATTAAAAAATTATCTGGAATTTTAATATTATAATTTGGTTTAATATTTAATTTTTTTAACTTATTAAAGTAACTTATTATCCTTTCTGCAAAAATTTCTCTTTTTTTCATAAATGTAACAGGCTTGCTCATTAAATAGTTAAGACATGGAGAAACATAGTATTTGTGGGGAATTTTTTTGTAAATTAAAGTATTTTTCAATCTTGTTTGATTGTCAATTATTAAATCAAATTTATCAAATTCGAAATTTTTAATAACATCTCTAGATATTTTACTGTGATGATTTCTGAAACCAAAATGTTCAGGAAAACTTTTTACAGATATTAAATTATTTGGCCTATATTCTTTAAGTTTTGTGTCAAACCAGAAATTTCCTAAATCAGTTGAAAAATAGTATAATTTTTTAGGTTTTAGATTTTCATTTATATAATTAAGAGTTGGCAAATAACAAAGTGCATCACCTATGCCGCCGCCAGTGTTTATAAATAAAATATTATTTAGATTTTTTTCCAATTAATTTAGTTTGTTTTCTAATTTCGACTTAATTACTTCAAGAAATTGATTAGTAGTTAAGTATTTATTTGATGGTCCAATTAATATAGCTAAATCTTTTGTCATATGTCCATCTTCCACAATATCTATGCAAACTTTCTCTAAACTTTCTGAAAATTTTACTAATTCATCATTAAAGTCTAATTTTCCTCTATGTGCTAACCCTCTAGTCCATGCAAAAATTGACGCTATAGGATTAGTTGATGTTTCCTTTCCTTGTTGATGCATTCTAAAATGACGAGTAACAGTTCCATGTGCTGCTTCTGCTTCCATTGTTTTTCCATCAGGCGCTAGCAATACACTTGTCATCAAACCTAACGACCCATATCCTTGAGCAACTGTATCAGATTGAACATCTCCATCATAATTTTTACATGCCCAAATATATTTCCCATGCCATTTCATTGCACATGCAACCATGTCATCAATTAATCTATGTTCATAAGTGATTTTATTTTTATCAAACTGATCTTTAAACTCATTCTCAAATACTTCTTCAAAAATATCTTTAAACCTTCCATCATATCTTTTCAAAATTGTATTTTTTGTTGAAAGGTAGACTGGCCATTTTTTAATTAGTCCATAATTAAAACAAGATCTCGCAAAGTCTTCTATTGATTTATCTAAGTTATACATTGATAATGCTACCCCAGGTCCAGGAAAATTAAAGACTTCATATTTTTTTTCATCACTTCCATCTTCAGCAGTCCATTTTATTTCTAATTTTCCTCTACCAGGTACCTCAAAATCTGTAGCTCTATACTGGTCACCAAATGCATGTCTTCCTATAATTAATGGATCTGTCCAAGACGGAACAAGTTTTGGGATATTTTTACATATTATAGGTTCTCTAAAAACGGTTCCTCCAATTATGTTTCTTATTGTTCCATTTGGAGATCTCCACATTTTCTTTAAATTAAATTCCTCTACTCTTGCTTCGTCTGGTGTAATTGTTGCACATTTAATACCAACACCATTTCTTTTAATCGCATTAGCACATTCAATTGTGATTTTATCCTCGGTTTTATCTCTACTTTCCATCCCTAAATCGTAGTACTCAATTTTTAGATCTAGATAAGGCAATATAAGTTTATTTTTTATGAAGTCCCATATAACTCGGGTCATTTCATCACCATCTAATTCTACAATGGGGTTTTTAACCTTAATTTTACTCATTTTTACGATATATCTTAATAGTTGAATTTATTCTTTTTGTATACATATTAATCCAAAATTATCAATTATAGGATCGTTATGAGTAAAATATTTCTAAAAATTCACAATGAAGGTTATAAATTTATTATTATTTTTGCAATCGCAACTATAATTTTCTATTTCATAAATGGATTTCTAGGTTTTGTTGGGTTGATACTAACTATTTGGTGCTACTATTTTTTTAGAGATCCTGAAAGAATTTCTATTGGAGATGATAATTATCTTACAAGCCCTGCTGATGGAGTTGTACTGCAGGTAATGGATACAAATGGTCCTAAAGAATTAGGATTAGAAAATAAACAAATGAAAAAAATTAGTATTTTCATGGATGTGTTTGACTGTCATGTAAATAGATCTCCATGTTCAGGAGTGATATCAGAAATACTTTACAAACCTGGAAAATTTTTTAATGCATCATTAGATAAGGCCAGTGAGGACAATGAGAGAAATTATTACAAAATTAAAAATTCTGAAGGGCAAGATATTATTGTAGTTCAAATAGCCGGACTTGTTGCTAGAAGAATTGTAACAGAAGTTTCTAAAGATGAGCTTGTAGAACAAGGTTCTAGAATAGGAATGATTAGATTTGGAAGTAGGGCTGACATGTATTTTGAAAACTATAATCCATTAGTAAAGGTTGATCAAAAAACAATAGCTGGTGAAACTTTAATTGCGAAAAAATAGTTTTATGGAGCTACAAAATAAAAATATTAAATTAGTTTCTAATAAAAAGACAAGAGTAATCCTTCCAAACATTTTAACACTAATTGGAGTTTGTATTGGTTTAACATCAATAAAGTTTGCATTTGACGGTAAATTTGAACTATCAATTATCGCAGTAATAGTAGCAGCAATTATTGATGGGTTAGATGGTAGAATTGCGAGATTGATTAAAGGAACTTCTAAAGTTGGTAAAGAATTAGACTCACTTACTGATGTTATTAGTTTTGGAGTTGCCCCAGCTTTTATAATGTATTTTTGGGCTTTATCTGAAACTGGAAGAGTTGGTTGGTTAATTTCATTAATTTATGTTGTTTGTGTTGCACTTAGACTTGCAAGGTTTAATGTTTCATCTAACGAAGAAAGTTCATGGAAAGATAATTTTTTTGAGGGTATTCCTTCGCCAGCAGGTGGAGTTATAGTTTTAATGCCGTTAATATTAAGTATTAGTGAGTTTCAGTTTTTAAATTTAAACTATCAAATTGTTGTTCCCATCATGTTTATTGCAGTTTCAATTTTGTTAATAAGCAAAATACCCACATATTCTTTTAAAAGGATAGCAGTTCCAAGAAGCACATCAATATTTTTATTATTTGGAATTATTTTATATTTTGGACTAATTCTTGTTTACACATTTAATGCTATTATTATTTCAGGAGTAATATACTTATTAATGATTCCTGTAAGCACAATGCATTATCTTATGATTAAGAAAAATGTGAAAACCATTACAGATGAAACGGATCATCATGAAGATGTGTTATAAATGAATGAAAATTATATTTCTAAAATCAAGACATTAGATGGTGATATAATCGAAAAGTATTTAAGATTTGAGAATTAATTGAAAAAGAATAAATTTTCTAAAAATTGGATCATTAAGCAAAAAAGAGATATTTATGTCAAAAAATCAAAATTAGAGGGTTATAGGTCAAGGGCAGTATACAAATTGCAAGAAATAAATGATAAATTTAAAGTAATCAAAAATAATATCTCAGTTATAGATCTTGGCGCTGCCCCGGGCAGTTGGTCTCAGTATATATCAAGAAATTTCACTAACTCTAAAATAATTTCAATTGATTTAAAGGATATTCAACCAATTAAGAATTTAATACATATAAAAGGGGATTTTACTGAGGAGCAGCAAAAAAAAAATATCAAAAATTATTTTGGTAAGAAAGTAGATCTTATAGTCTCTGATATGGCAGTTAACACCACAGGCAATAAAAGTGTAGACTCATTAGTAACAGGAGAATTATGTATAGAAGCAATGAATTTTGCGATTGAATTACTCAATAAAAAAGGAAATTTTATTTCAAAACTTTTTATGGGATCATCCTTTAACGAGATTGTCGCATTAGGTAAAAAATCTTTTAAAGATGTTGATATTTTCAAGCCTCCTTCAAGCAGAAAAGACTCTAAAGAAAATTTTATAATTTGTAGAAATTTGAAATAGTTATACTTTTATTTTTTTAAGAATCATTTATATAAGGACATGGGAACTATTAAAGAAGCTTTAACATTTGATGATGTTACATTAGCGCCAAATTACTCAGCAATTTTACCTAGTGAAGTAAGTACCTCCATAAATTTAACAGAAAGTCTAAAGATGAAAATACCACTTTTGTCATCTGCAATGGACACTGTTACAGAATCTTCAATGGGAATTGCTATAGCAAGATCTGGGGGATTAGGAATAATACATAGAAACTTAAATGTTGAAGAACAGATTAAAGAAATTAGAAGGGTAAAATCAAAAAAATTACTTGTAGGAGCGGCAGTTGGTGCAAGTGATAAAGAACTAAAAAGAGCTCAAAAAATATTAAAAGAAAACTTAGACTTAATAGTAATTGATACAGCGCACGGACATACCAAAAAAGTAGGGGATATAATTAAAAAAATAAAAAAAATACGCCCTAAGAAAACAGCAATTTGTGCAGGAAATATAGCTACAGCAGAAGCTGCAAAATTTTTGGTAGGATTAGATGTTGATATTATAAAAGTAGGAATTGGGCCAGGATCTATTTGTACAACAAGACTTGTAGCAGGAATAGGTGTTCCACAACTAAGTGCGATATTAAATGTTAAAAAGGGAATTGGGAAAAGTAAAACAAGAATAATTGCTGATGGTGGAATAAAATTTTCTGGTGATATTGCAAAAGCATTAGCAGCTGGTGCAGATGCAGTTATGATAGGTTCATTATTTGCAGGTACAGATGAAGCGCCTGGAAAAAAAATAAAGAAAAATGGTAAATTATATAAATATTTTAGGGGTATGGGATCAATAGGTGCTATGAATAAAGGTTCAGCAGACAGATATTTTCAAACAAAACAAAAGGATACATCAAAATATGTAGCTGAAGGTGTAGAGGGATATATTAAATACAAAGGTAAAGTTGATAAAATAATCTATAACTTAGTTGGAGGCTTAAAATCTTCAATGGGCTACATGGGAGCCAAAGAAGTAATTGATTTAAGAAAAAAACCAAAATTTGTAAAAATTACTAAAGCAGGATTTTATGAAAGTATGGTACATAATATAGATGTTATAAAAAAATAACTATGAGATACTTAATTTTAATTTTAACATTTTTTTTGCTTAGTATTGTTGCTAAGGCGAATGAAAATAATTTTTTTAATGAAGCTAAAAATTTATTTGATAAAGAAAAATATGAAGATTCAAAATTTTTATTTCATAGAAACATTGTTTATAACCCAAAAGACTCGGCATCTTACCTTTATTTAGCTAAAATTTTCAAAATTGAAGAAGATAAAAGACAAGAAGAAAAGAATATTAAAACTACCTTACTTTTAGATCCTAAGAATGAAGAAGCAATGTTTCTCCTAATTGATATGGAGCTAGAAAGATCAAATTTTTCAAAAGCAGATGAATTAAGCAAAGATTTTAAGAAAATTTGTGTAAACATGTGTGAAAAAATTGCTTCAATAGAAAATCGTTTAAAAGATTTTGAAAATAAAGATGCGTCTTGAGGACACTCTCAATAAAATACTAATTGTAGACTTTGGTTCTCAATTTACGCAATTAATAGCAAGGAAAATAAGAGAACTGGGTATTTATTGTGAAATAATAAGTCACAAAAAAATAGAAAAATTCACAAAATTTGAAAAAAATATTAAAGGAATAGTTTTATCTGGCGGTCCCTTAAATGTCTATGAGAGTAAAAAAGTAAAATTTAACAATAAACTTCTTAAACTAGGAGTGCCTGTGTTAGGTATATGTTTTGGACATCAAATTATTTCAAAAACAATGGGAGGAAGTGTAAGAAATTCAAAACATAGGGAATTTGGGCTTGCTAAAGTTAAAGAAATTAGAAAAAGCAAATTAACAAGAGATTTTTTTTTTAAGGGAAAAAATAATGTATGGATGAGCCACGCTGATCAAGTAACAAAATTACCAAAAAATTTTAAAATAATTGCACAAAGTAAAAATTCTAAGATGTGTATTATTGAAAATGTTCAAAAAAAAATGTTTGGTATTCAATTTCACCCTGAGGTAAGTCATACAATTAAAGGAAAACTAATATTAAAAAATTTTATATTTTCTATATGTAAATTATCTAAAAATTGGTCCTCAAGGGATCAGAAAAAAAAATTAATAAATGAAGTAAGAAACAGTGTAGGAAATTCAAAGGTTATTTGTGCATTATCTGGAGGTGTCGATAGCAGCGTAGTTGCTAAATTATTATCAAATGCTATTGGAAAAAAATTAACATGCATTTTTGTCAATACAGGACTACTTAGGAAAAATGAAGAAAAGCAAGTTGTAAATACATTTAAAAAAAAATTTAAAATAAATCTTATTTATGTGAATGCTGAAAACTTATTTTTGTCAAAATTAAAAAACGTTGCTGATCCAGAAAAAAAAAGAAAAATAATAGGAAATCTTTTTATTAAAATTTTTGAAAAATATGCAAATAAAATAAAAAATGTAAAATTTTTAGCCCAAGGTACTTTATACCCTGACTTAATTGAAAGTAAATCTGTTACAGGAAGCCAAACATCTAAAATTAAATCTCATCATAATGTAGGGGGCTTACCAAAAAAAATGAAACTTAAATTAGTTGAGCCGTTGAAATATCTTTTTAAGGATGAGGTTAGAAAATTAGGATTAGAACTTGGATTAAGTAATGAAATAATATCAAGACACCCATTTCCAGGACCAGGACTTGCAATTAGAATGCCTGGCATAATTACTAAAGAAAAAATAAAAATTTTAAAAGAGGCAGATAATTACTTTATCAAATCTTTAAAAGACAATAATCTATATGACAAAATTTGGCAGGCTTATGCCGCATTACTTCCTGTAAAAACTGTCGGCGTAATGGGAGATAATAGAACTTATGAGTTTCTTTGTCTTTTAAGGGCAATTACATCAGAAGATGGAATGACAGCTGATTTCTTTCAATTTAATAAATCTTTTATGCAAACAGTATCTAATCAAATTGTAAATAATATAAGAGGTATTAATAGAGTAGTTTATGATATTACTTCTAAGCCACCGAGTACTATTGAATTGGAATAAGAAGACTATATAAGTAATCTATATGAAATATTTACACACAATGATTAGAGTCTCAAACATAGACGAGTCATTAAAATTTTTCTGTGAAGGGTTAGGTCTTAAAGAAACAAGAAGAAAAGACAGTGAAAAGGGCAGGTATACTTTAGTATTTCTTGCTGCTCCAGATGACGAGAAAGCTGAAATAGAATTAACATACAATTGGGATGGAGATAATTTGGGTGATGGTTCAAGAAACTTTGGACATTTGGCGTACAGAGTTGAAAATATATATGAGACTTGTCAAAGATTAAGAGACATGGGTTATACAATTAATAGACCACCAAGAGATGGTCATATGGCATTTGTTAGATCTCCAGATAAAATTTCTGTTGAAATACTTCAAGATGGCTACTTGGAACCATTAGAGCCATGGAAATCTATGGAAAATACAGGCACTTGGTAATAAATATTTATGCCTTCGAAAATAAGTAGGCTTATATTAAAAAAAAAAAATAAGTCAAAAATAGTCTGCTTAACAGCCTACTCGAAAAATATTGCTGAAGAAGTTGATAAATACACAGACCTTGTACTCGTTGGAGATTCCTTGGGTTCTGTTTTATATAATTTTGATACAACAAGAAAAGTAAATCTATCTATGATGATTGAACATTCTAAAAGTGTAAGAAAAGGAGTAAAAAAAAGTTTAATGATTGTAGATATGCCATTTAATACTTATAAAAATAAATTGCAGGCGCTAAAAAATTGTAAAAAAATAATTAAAGAAACAAAATGTGATGGCATCAAATTAGAAGGAGGTAGTAAGATCAAAGATATAATTAAACATTTAGTAAATAATAAAATTCCAGTAATGGGTCACATAGGTATAACTCCACAATCTCAAAGAGGTAGATTTAGATATAAAGGTAAGACTGAAAAAGAAAAAAAAAATTTATTAAAAGATTCAAAAATCTTAGAAGAAGCAGGTGTTTTTGCTATTGTACTAGAATGTATTGAAAAAAAACTTTCAAAAAAAATTACTGAGACGATTGATATTCCAACAATAGGAATTGGATCATCAAAGTTTTGTGATGGTCAGATTTTAGTTTTAGACGATTTATTAGGTTTGACTAATAGTAGAATAAAATTCGTTAAGAAATATGCTAATTTTAAAAGTAATATTAGAAATGCAGTTAAAAAATTTGGGTCAGATGTGAAAAGAGGTTCATATCCATCATTAAAGCATTCTTACTAAAAATACTTTTTAAATTCCTCATTAATTTTTAGAATTTCTAAGTCGACAAGTCCACCAATAATAAGCTGTATTGCAAGTATAAGAATAACTACTATTCCAATATAGACGACCCATAAATGTTTCTGAATATAATTAGCTAAATAAGTGGCCATAGCACCTGTGAGGACTACAGATAAAATTAAACCAAAAATCATAAACCCAAAGTTACCCTTAGAAGCACCAACAACACCTATAACATTATCAAAACTAATTGTTATATCTGCGAAAAGTACTTTATACATACCTTTTGCAAATGAAGGTTCTAAGGATTTTTTTGTTGGTGATTTAATTTGTCTCTGAGCTTGTAAAAGATCTTTTCTAAGATCATTTACTATCCAAATTAGAAGCAAACCTCCAAGAATTTTTATGAAGTAAAATTTGAATAAATAGGTCGCAAATACTGCGAATAAAACTTTAAAAATTAAAGCTCCGACCACTCCCCAAAATATGATTTTTTTTCTATTCTTTGGGACAAAATTAGCCGCAATTAGACCAATTATTATGGCGTTATCAGCTGCCAATATAATATCTATAAAGATAATTTGCAGTAAAATAAGGGCTTCTTCAATCAATATAACAATATAATAGTAACAATTTCAAATTTTTCAATAAAACATGGGAAAATTTTTATTGATTTAATAAATAATACATAATCAGATGTATTTTTTAAAAATTAAGGAGGATTAATGAAAATTTTAAAAACTTTGTTTTCAATTTTATTTTCTGTCTTGTTAATAGCAAATGTAAATGCTTCTGAAAAGTGGGATATGGCTTTAGCTTATGGTGCGAGCAACTTTCACTCAGCAAATGCAGCAGAATTTGCTAAAAATGTTTCAGAGAAAAGTGGAGGAAAGCTTACAATAGTTACACATCCTGGTGGATCATTATTTAAAGGTGGAGAAATCTTTAGAGCGGTAAGAACTGGTCAAGCACAGATGGGTGAAAGATTTATGTCAGCATTGGGAAAAGTTGACCCTATTCTTGAAATTGACTCACAACCTTTTTTAGCAACTTCATATGACGATGCTATGAAACTTTATCAAGCTTCGAAGCCAGCAATCATTGAAAGTTTAAACCAAAAAGGATTAGTATTTTTATATGCTGTGCCATGGCCTGCACAAGGACTATATAGCAAAAATGAAATCAATAGTGTTTCAGATCTAGAAGGTTTAAAATTTAGAGCTTATAATTCTGCAACAATTAGAATTGCAGAGCTTACAGGTATGGCTCCAACTAAAATTGAGGCGGCTGAAATCAGTCAAGCATTTTCAACTGGAGCAGTTGAAAGTATGATTACATCTCCAACAACTGGTAAAAATAGCAAAATATGGGAGAACGGTGTTAAATATTTCTATGACATCGCTGCTTGGTTCCCAAAAAATATGGTTGTTGCTCATAGAGGATCTTGGAATAAACTAGATGCTGATACTCAAATGCTAATTAAAAGAGAAGCTGCTGCTGCAGAAGAAAAAGGTTGGATGCTTTCAAGAGTTGGAAATATAGAAGATAAAAAAGCTCTAGCCGCTGCAGGAATGGTAGTAGGCAAAGTAAATGCTGATTTAGAAAAACATTTCCAAAAAGTTGGAAAAAAAATGGCAAAAGAATGGAAGAAAAAAGCTGGTAAAACAGGTGCTAGCGTACTTGCCGCATACAAATAAAAAAAATATAATAAAAAAGGCTGTTTAAAAAAACAGCCTTTTTTATGTTACAGAAATTAAATAAATCATTAAATAATATTTATAATTATTCAGGATATATAGCTGCAGTTTTTTTAATTCTTATTGCAGTTTTTATATTAACCGGAATTGCATCTAGAATTTTCGGTTTTTACATAAGGGGGTTAGCTGAATACTCAGGGTATTGTATGGCTGCCTCATCTTTTTTTGCTCTTTCATATACATTCGTAAATGGGGGTCATATAAGAATCACATTATTTTTAGAAAAGTCTACAGGTTTTAAAAAAAAATTTTTAGAAGTTTGGAGCTTAGTCGTCACAACAATATTTGCAGGTTATATGTCGTATTATTTTATCAAAATGTTAAAAATCTCATACGAGTTTGAGGAAAGAAGTGAAGGTGCTGATGAAATTTTAATATGGATACCTCAATGTAGCGTAGCTATTGGAGCAACACTTTTTTTTATATGTGCCTTTCATCTACTAATCTTAAAAATTTATAATAATGATTGAAATTTTATTAGCTATTTTTTTTATTACAGTTTTACTACTTTTTTTAGGCTCTGGAATATGGGTAGCAATAAGTATGATTGGTGTTTCTTCTATTGGAATGATTTTATTTACTTCTCGACCAGTTGGAGATGCGATGGCCACAACAATTTGGGGTGCATCATCATCATGGACTCTGACTGCTTTACCTCTTTTTGTATGGATGGGAGAAATTTTATTTAGGACTAAATTATCTGAAAATTTATTTGAGGGACTGGCTCCTTGGTTACAGAAACTTCCTGGAGGTTTAATACATGTCAATGTTGTTGGATGTGCATTGTTTGCAGCTATATCTGGATCCTCAGCTGCAACAGTCGCTACGGTTGGAAAAATGTCAATTCCAGAGTTAAGAAAAAGAAAATATCCTGAAAAAATTTTACTTGGAAGTCTTGCGGGTTCTGGAACTTTAGGATTACTAATCCCTCCTTCAATTATTCTAATTATTTATGGAGTAACTGTTCAAGAGTCTATTGCTAAACTATTTATAGCTGGAATAATTCCTGGAATAATGATTGCTCTGATTTTTATGGGCTATGTAATCATTTGGTCTCTGTTAAATAAAAATAAAATGCCGTTAACTGAAGAAAATTACTCATTTTTAAATAAATTAAGTAAATCAAAACAGTTAATACCTGTAATTTTATTAATCCTTGGTGTAATTGGCTCTATTTATACTGGAATTGCAACAGCAACTGAAGCAGCATCTCTGGGTGTTGTGGGTGCTTTAATACTTTCTTATTTTCAAAAAAGTTTGAACTTAAAAACTTTTAAAGAATCTTTACTTGGTGCAACAAAAACTTCGTGCATGATTGCATTCATATTAGCTGGAGCAACATTTTTATCACTCGCTATGGGATTTACTGGTCTTCCTAGAAATCTAGCAATTTGGATACAAAATATGGAATTATCACCATATGTTTTAATTTTCGTATTAATGATTTTTTATATAATTTTAGGGATGTTTCTTGATGGAATATCAGCAGTTGTACTTACAATGGCTATTATCGAACCTATGATAAGGCAGGCTGGTTTTGATATGATTTGGTTTGGTATATTTTTAGTTATAGTTGTTGAAATGGCTCAAATTACCCCTCCAGTTGGTTTTAATTTATTTGTTTTGCAAGGTATGGCTAATAAAGATATGGGCTACATCGCCAAGAGTGCATTTCCGTTATTCTTGTTGATGATATTTGCGGTAATCTTAATTGTTTTGTTTCCTCAAATAGCCTTATGGATGCCTGAGCAAATGATTCAAAATATAAACTAATATTTTGATTTTTTTGATCCGTCTATAATTTCTTTTAATTCTTGATACTCTTCACAATTACAACCTTTTAAAACTTCTAGTCTTTCTTTTGCCAAATCTATTCTGTTTGTAACGACATATAATTCACCTAAGTATTCATTTATTCCAACATGATTTGGTTCAACTTGTAAACCTAGTAAGTAATATTTCTCTCCTGCTTCAAAGTCCCCAAGTTTTCTAGTTGTAAAACCCAGGTAGTTTAGTGTATCAGCTTGTAAGGGCTTTTCTTTGTCGAGTTTTAATAAAATTTTTTGAGCTTTTTCGTATCTTTTTAATGCTTTATCCATTTTATTTTTGGATTCATATTTCTTAGCTGCTTCAATTATTTTTACAGCATTTTTATAGCTCGGTTTTTTACCTGATGAACTTGTTCCAGCAGCAAAAGTTTCAACAGTTAAAAAAAAGAATATGAAAAGAGTGAATATTTTTTTAATCATAATTATATAAATTTTTTCATTTTATTTAGAGGCTTTAATTCTAAATTATTTTTTATCAAGTTTTCCCTTACTTGTTTTGCAGTAGAAAGAGAGCTTGCGTTATCTCCATGTATGCAAATTGAATCGATTTCACAAGGTATTTGTTTTCCACTGTGACAATTAAGGGTTTGGTTTTTTACCATACTGAATACATGTTCTTTAGCTCGCTCAGGGTCGGTTATTAGGGCATGATCCTTTCTTCTTGATACAAGCGTTCCATCGTCTTCATAATTTCTATCTGCAAAAATTTCACATGCAATTTTCATATTTAATTTTTTAGCTGCAATTTCCATTTTTGAACCTGTTGGTACTAAATAAATTATATCTTTATCAATACTGTAAATAGTTTTTGCCAAAATTGTTGCCAGTTCAAGGTCCTCACAAGCCATATTATTCAAGGCTCCATGTGGTTTAATATGAGAAACCTTTTCACCTAATTTATTGGCAATATTTTGCAAAATTTCATATTGATCTATTAAAAGCTTAGAAATTTCATCAGCACCAAGATTAATCCGTTTTCTTCCGAAGTTCTCTGGATCATTGAATGATGGATGTGCACCAATACTTACATTATTTTGCTTTGAAATCTCAACAACTTCTCTCATAGTTTCCTCATCTCCAGCATGGTACCCACAAGCCACATTTGCAGAGTTTACTATTTTGAGTAAATCGGGATCATTCTCATTTGAATGATGCTTTGATTTTTCACCTAAATCACAATTTAAATTAATTTCCATACTATAAAGCTTAAAGTATAACATGACATGATTAAAAATATATCAAATCTTGGTGACGCAGCATTGTACTGTGACTTTGGTCCTGAGGTAAATAAAGAAATTAACAGAAATGTTATAAATTATTTTAACAATTTAAGAGATAGTAATTTTTTAGGTATTACAAATATTACACCTAGTTATAATAAACTAGTAATTAGTTTCGATTTAAAACTTACGAGTTTTGCTAAATTAAAAAAACAAGTTGAAAATCTAGAGTTAAAAAAAAATTATAATTCAAAAAATAATCTTATTAAAATCCCAGTTTGTTGTGCAGAGGAATTTGCACTAGATATAAAACGTTTACAAAAATTATTAAAGATAAATGAAGCAAAAATTTATGAAACATTCTTTTCAAAAAATTATTATTGTTATATGACAGGTTTTATTGCGGGAATGCCATTCTTAGGAGATATGGATAAATCTCTTTTTGCAAAGCGTTTAGAAACACCAAGAGTTAAGGTCCCAAAAAATTCCATAGGTATAACAGAGCAATTTTGTAATATTTATACTTTTGAAAGTCCAGGTGGTTGGAATATAATTGGCAAAACACCAGTTGATATTTTTGATAATAAAAAAAATACTGAACCTAATCTAATCAATCCAGGTGATACAATATCATTTTACCCAATTTCTAAACTAGAGTATGAAAAAAAATATGAATAAAAACTATTTTGAGGTATTACGACCAGGTATCAATTCTACATTTCAAGACAATGGTAGAAATAATTTTTATCACATAGGCATACCTTTTAGTGGTGCAATGGATAATAGAAATTTTTTATTAGCAAATACCATTTCAAACAATGGAATAAATAATCCGGTCCTAGAATTTGCATATCAAGGCCCAAAATTGAAATATATTGGAGAAAATATCTCCATTAATGTTACTGGAGATGTAAATTTTAAAATTATAAGAAAAAACAAAAATTTAGAATTTAGTTGTTACGAAAATATTATTTTAGAGAATAATGATTGCTTAGATATATTGTCTACCAATCGATCAGTTTATGGTTATTTATCTATTGGAGGAACATTTGAGGTAGACTATTATTTAAATAGTTGTTCCACAAATACTAAAGCTAAAATTGGCGCGAATAGTGGGGAAAAACTTGAGAAAGGGCAAATAATTCATTTAAAAAATATAAAAAAAATCCTGCCAAAAAATAAAATAGAATACCTAAATTCTAAAATTGAAAATATTAGAATAATAAAAGGACCCCATTTTGATTATTTTTCAAAGGATGCAATAGATTTATTTTTTGGTAATGAATTTAATATAACGAAATTAAGTGACCGTATGGGAATAAGACTTAAAGGACCTAAGATTAGTAATATTAAAAATACAAATATAAAGTCGGAAGGGTTAGTGAAGGGTGTTATCCAAATCACTGCCGATGGGGATCCAATAATTATGCTATCGGATCATGGAACCATAGGGGGTTACCCTAAGATTGGAGTTGTAATAAGTGCTGATTATGACAAACTAGTACAAATACCTCCAGGATCAAAAATTAAATTTAAAGAAATTAATTTAAAAGATGCAGAAACTATTTTTAAGTTGTATGAGATGGAAACTCAAAATTTGATTTCCAATATTAAATGAATTTTATTTCAAAGATACCAGGTCCATTATTAATCTTTTTTGGCGCATTTTGTCTTAGTTTTGGTGGGTTGATTGTTAAATCATTTGAAGGATCAACTTTATGGCAAATCTTATTTTGGAGACAGGTTTTTTTTATAATTGTTGTAACTATTTTTTTAATCGTAACTTACAAAAGAGAGGTATTTAAAAAAATTTATGTATCAGGAATTCCTGGCTTAATTGGTGGAATTATATTGGGTATTGGATTTAGCAGTTATGTTTTTGCTATGTACAATACTACTGTTGCAAATACAAATTTCATAATACAAACACAAACAATTTTCTTAGCGATATTTGGATATTTTTTTTTGAAAGAAAAAATTTCAAAAATTACTTTAGCTTCTATTATTTTAGCAATTTCTGGATTAATTTTAATGCTAGGAAATACTCTATCAAGTGGACAAATGTCTGGAAATATTGTTGCCTTTGTAATGCCAATTACCTTTGCAATGCTAATTTTAATTGTGAGAAGATATCCTCATGTTGATATGGTACCCTTACAATTAGTTGCAGGAATAGTTGCAATGATAATAGGTTTTTTAGCTTCAACAAAAATTTCTATATCTTTAAATGATATGTTTTTGGCATTTTTGTCTGGGACATTTCAAATAGGACTTGGCTTTATCTTAATAACAATTGGTGCGAGAAAAACTCTATCAGCTATGGTCGGCATAATAATGCTTACAGAGGCAATACTTGGTCCTCTTTGGGCTTGGCTATTTGTAAATGAAAACCCTTCATTCTACGTATTAATTGGAGGAAGCATTATAATTTTTGCAGTTTTTCTACAATTTGTCTCATCCTTTACAAAAGAAAATAAATATAATCCTCAATAATGAAATTAGCTATTATAGGCTCTGGTATATCAGGTCTAAGTGCAGCGTATAGTTTATCAAAAAAATATAAAGTAGATCTATTTGAGAAAGAAGACCATTTTGGAGGTCATTCTCATACTATTGATGTTAATGTTGGAGATAATATAGTCCCTGTTGATATAGGCTTTATTGTATTTAATAAAAAAACCTATCCAAATTTAATAAATTTTTTTCAAGAAAACGATATTGCTATAGAAGAAAGCAATATGTCATTCTCAGTATCTGTTAGAGACTCAAATATAGAATATTGTGGAAAAGGTCTTTCTGGAATTTTTAGCAATAAATCAAATTTGTTAAATATAAAATTTTTGAAGATGTTTTTTACTATAATTAGTTTTTATAAACAAAGTGAAAACCAAGATTCAATTAACGAAAATATTACTTTAGGCAGCTATTTAGACAATTTAAAACTGTCAGAGTATTTTATCAAATTCCATATTATTCCTATGGTATCAGCTATATGGTCAATGCCCCCTTACGAGGCAAAACAAATGCCATTGAAATTTTTTTTTAAATTTTTTCAAAATCATGGATTATTCAAATTAAAAGATCGACCGCAATGGTTCACAGTTTCCAAAAGAAGTAGAACATATGTAGACAAAATTCTAAGCAAAATCAGTGGCGAATATTATAAAAATTACAATATTAATAAAATTAAAAGAATTGGATCAGGAGTTCAGGTTTATTATGGAGATAAAAATGAATATTTTACTTACGATAAAGTTGTATTGGCTACCCACGCTAATCAAGCCCTTTCTTTAATTGAAAATCCTGAAGAAATAGAAAATAAGATCTTAAGTAATTTTAAATATAAAACAAATGAGGCTATAGTCCATGAAGATATAAGTTATATGCCAAATAATAAAAGTGCTTGGTGTTCATGGAATTCCTCGATCGAATCTGAGAATAGTGAAAAAAATTCAATTACTTATTGGTTAAACCTATTACAAAATTTAAATATAAGTAAAAATATTTTTTTAACATTAAATCCTTATTTAGAGATACCCGAAGAAAAAATAATCCGAAAAGTTAAATTTACACACCCTTACTTTGATCAAAATGCAATCAATAGCCAGAAAGATCTTCACCTAATTCAAAATAAAAATAATATTTTATTTTGTGGTAGTTATTTTGGATATGGATTCCATGAAGATGGTATAAAATCATCAATAGATATGATTAAGTATATAAATGCTTAAAAGCTCTAAGATATACGTAGGAAAAGTAATACACAGACGATTTAAACCTAAAAATCATTATTTTAAATATAGGGTTTTTTCATTATTGATAGACTTAGATGATCTAAATGAAATTGATAATAAAATTAAGTTATTTTCATACAATAAATTCAATATCATTAGTTTTTTTGACAAAGACCATGGAGACAGAGATGGCACCTCGTTAAAAAACTGGGTAAAAAAAAAATTAGAAAATATTGGTATCGACAATAGAGAGGTTAAAATCAAATTATTCTGCTATCCAAGAATATTAGGTTACGTATTTAATCCTCTAAGTGTTTTTTTTATATATGATAAGTACGATAAAATAATCTCTATATTTTATGAGGTTAAAAATACTTTTGGTGAACAACACACATATATTTTCAAAGCTGAAGATAGTGAAACTTTAAGAAATAGTTGTGTTAAAAAATTTCATGTATCGCCCTTCATAGATATGGAGTGTAATTATAAATTTAGAGTAAATAAGCCCTCAGACAAAATATCAGTTATAATTGACCAATCTGATAATGATGGTAAACTTTTATTTGCATCCCAGGACGGTACTGCAAAAGAATTTAGTAATAAAAATCTATTCGTTTCCTATATTTTTCACCCCTTGATGACATTTAAAGTTATTGTCGCAATCCACTATGAGGCATTTAAACTATGGTTAAAAGGAATAAAGTTTATTAAAAAAAAAATAAATATTAAAAATAATAGTTCGGTAGAAAAAAGTGAATTTGAATAAACTTTCAGACAAAATTGTCTTTAACTCACTAAAATTTATTAAACATGGAAATTTAAAAATAACAAACCATGATGGAAAAGAATATACTTTTGGAAATAGTAATGAAAGATTAAATGCTGATCTAAAAATAAATAAACCAGGATTAACTTTTAAAATCATCAAAAATGGAAGTGTAGGTCTGGCAGAAGCATATATGGATAATTATTTTGAGACAAATAATTTAACTAATCTTATAGAGCTAGCGGCAAAAAATATAAAAATAGTTCATAAATTTTCTGGCTCTTTCGATCTTTCAATATTTAATAAAATTAAAGGTTTGTTTATTAAAAATAATAAATCTAGGAGTAAAGAAAACATTAGAAAGCATTACGATTTAGGGAATGAATTTTTCTCATTATGGCTTGATAAAACTCTAACTTATTCAAGTGCAATTTTTGACGATGGTAATGATTTGGAAAAAGCTCAGTTAAATAAATATAAAAAACTCTCGAGTCTTGTTAAGCCTAAATCAGGCGATAAGATGCTTGAGATTGGTTGTGGGTGGGGAGGATTTGCAGAATATATTGGAAAAAATTATGATGTAAAGTTAGATTGTATAACAATCTCCAAAAAACAATACGAATATTCAAAAGAAAGAATTCACAATGAAGGTTTGAATGAAAAAATAAATATACAAATGTTAGATTTTAGAGATGTTAAAAATAATTATAATTCAATAGCTTCTATAGAAATGATAGAAGCGGTAGGGCAGAGTTATTTAAAAAATTATTTTAATACTATTAAAGAAAATTTAGTTGATGGAGGAACAGCAGCTATACAATCAATTACTATAGATGACTCCATCTATGATAGATATAAAAGCAAAACTGATTTTATCCAAAAATATATTTTTCCTGGTGGTTTTTTACCTAGTAAAAATGAGTTAGTAAATCTAGCAAATCAATCTGGACTTAAGTTTGAAAATTGCAATTCTTATGGTGATCATTACTCAAATACACTAAATATTTGGAGAGAAGAGTTCTTAGAAAAATGGGAACAAATTTCATCCCAAGGCTTTGACAATACTTTTAAAAGAATGTGGAATTTTTATTTATCTTATTGTGAAGCAGGTTTTAAATCAAAAAATATAGACTTAATCCAATTTGCTCTTCAAAAATAAATAATACTATGAAAATAAAATATTTATTATTGATAATAATCTCAGTATTGATTACAAATTGTTCATCAAACCAAGCAATGAAACCAGAAGATTTCAAAAACCAAAAACCTAGATTAATAATAGAAGAGTATTTATCTGGAAATGTAAAAGCATGGGGAATTTTACAAAATAGATCAGGTAAAGTGACAAGACAATTTTCTGCAGACCTAGATGGAAAGTGGGATGGAAAACAATTAATACTTGACGAAAAATTTGTTTGGACCGATGGAGAAATTCAAAATAGGCAATGGACAATCAATAAAATCGATGAACATAACTATGAAGGCACTGCTGGAGATGTAGTTGGAACTGCAAAGGGTTTTTCTTATGGTCCTGCATTTAAGTTTGAATATGTACTGTTAGTTCCTGTAAAAGGAAGAGAAATAAAAATAACTTTTGATGATTGGATCTTTATGCAAGATGAAAGAGTAGCAATTAATAGAGCAAAAATGACAAAGTTTGGTATTAAAGTTGCAGAATTAACTGTGATGTTTGTAAAAGATTAAATTTATTTTTTTTGAAGCTTCGTCATTTTTCTTATCAAATATAAGTAGATCCCATTTGGCAAAATCTTAAAAAATTTTAATATTAAAAATAAACTTCTAGGAAAAGCTATTTCAAATGAATTTTTATTTATTAAACCATCATAAATCTGTTCAGCCGCATATTGTGTGGTTTTTAAAAATGGCATTTTAAATGTGTTTTTATCCGTAAGTCTTGTTTTGATAAATCCAGGGCTGACTAGACATACGCGAACATCATATCTTTGAAAATCAAGATATAAACTTTCTGCTAAATTAATAAGAGCTGCTTTTGCAGGCCCATAGGCAGTTGAATTTGGCAATCCTCTGTATCCTGCAGTAGAAGATACAATAGATATAACTCCTTGCCTTTTTTCTTTGTAATATTTTTCAACAGCTTTAATACAATTTATGGTTCCAATATAATTCACATTTGTAACATCAATTATATTCTGAAGATCAAAATCCTTCTCTTTTTCAGGCTCATAAATTGCTGTAGAAAAAAAACAAATATCAACTTTATTGTATTTCTCCACGATTGTTTTAAAAACTGAATTACATGCTTCATAATCAACAATATCTAATTTCAAATAATCAATATTTTCTTTTTTATCTGAAATATCTTTTAAGACTTCCTCACGTCTTGATGATATAATTACCTGCCATCCTTTATTTGCAAACTTTAATGCAACTGCTTTTCCTATTCCACTGCTACCGCCAGTTATCCAAATTACTTTTTTCATCTATTTTTCTTTGTTTTATCTCATAAATTTATATCGACATGCGACAAGAATTGAATAGTATTAATTATATTGAGAACTATATCAACCATATGTTCAAAATTATAATCATATATGAGTTAATTTTCGTCGCGTTTTGGAATATTCTTTATTATTCTAACTCTGGAGTAGAGAACTGGTTCCAAGAAAAAATTTTGACAGCCATCTTTGTGTTTCTATCTACCATGGCTTTAGGACTAACTTTAATTTATGTGATTTATTATAGTTTAAAAATTACGGGGCTATCAAAAATCTTAAAATCACTTAAAGATCCTAGAAAAAGCAATACACAATAATTAATTACTAGAGGCGCATCTCTTAGAGCAATACTTAACTTTTTCCCAATTAAGCTTCCATTTTTTTCTCCAAGAAAAAGGCTTGTTACAAACTTTGCATACCTTAGTTGGTAGGTTTTGTTTTTTCATTTAATTGTTTTCTGTTTTTTAAAAATAAGAAAAATGCAGCAATTTCGTATATATAATGAAAAATAATAAATAAGGGTTTTATTGAAAAAATTTTAGATAGGATTTTATATTTTGGTATTTTTGACCAAATTATAATAAATGCTTTAGCACCTCCAATAACTTCACCATCATTTATTACATGCAACCTTCTGAGCAACTCTTTTTGCGACTTAGATGTTATTTTTATAGCCTCATCATTATTTGTAATATCTATCCACTCTAAATCACTATTTGCAATTTTTTTATAATGATTTATTTCCATTCTACAAATATTGCAAGAATCGTTAAAATAAACTTTAATTCCCATAAGTATTATCTTTAATGAATTTGTTTGCTTCTGATAATATTAATTTTTTTCTATCTTCTTTCATTTTATCAAAAATTCTTACCATCATAGACAACCTTGGATTTTTCAAAAAAAATTTTCTATTTCTATCTATGAAACGCCAATAAAGACCATCCATAACATTACACCAGTTGCCTCTTTTAAAATCCATCATTTTCATAAAATAACTTGATCCACAGATATAAGGCTTAGTTGCAAAAATTCCACCATCACTAAACAAACCCATGCCATAGACATTTGGGACCATAACCCAATCAGATGAGTCCACAAACATCTCCATGAACCATTTATAAACTGATTTTGGTTCAACTTCGCATAAATTCATAATATTTGATAATATCATTAATCTTTCAATGTGGTGCGACCAACCAAATTTGTCAGCATTTTTAATTGCATGATCCAAAGGATCCAAACCAGTGCTACCATCATAAAATGCATCTTTCATTTTTCTAGTATGTTTAAAAAAATTTCCACTTTCCATTTCTTTACTAAAATTTTGATATATTCCTCTCATAAACTCTCTCCAACCAATTATTTGTCTTATATAACCTTCTAAAGAATTTAGTCTCACACCTTTACTGTGGTGATAAGTCATTATTTTTTGAATGATTATATCTGGCGTTATTAATCCTAGATTTAAATATGGACTTAGAGCACTATGAAATAAAATATTATTTTTTTGATCAACTGCATCTTCGTAATCACCAAATAGGTTTAGCTTATCTTTAATGAAAAAATCTAATAATTTTAAAACATCTTTATATTCGGTTACAAACCAAAATTTTTTTGTATCACCTGGATGTTTACTAAATAATTTTTCAATAATTGGTTTTAATTTTTTTGTGTGGATAGTCTCTTTAATTTCTGGAAATTTGGGTATTAAAGTATTTTTTGGTAATTTTTTTCTATTATCTTCATCAAAACTCCATTTTCCTCCCTCTGGTGTGCCATCTTTGTTTAACAAAATATTTAATCTTTCTCGCTTTTCTTTATAAAACTTTGCCATAAAGGGTTTTTTTGTTTTTGATAAATATTTTTTAAAATCTTCACGACTATCTAAAAACATTGGTGATCGAATTATATTCCATTGAATATTTTGTTTTTTTAAAAAATTATTTATTTTTGTTTCAAAAAATTTATCCTCTATTTCAAAACTAGTTACTTCTTTTATCTTATTCATCTTTAACAATTTTTCTAATTTCTTCGTATAGTCCTTTTTAAAATCAGTAGAATCAATTTTTGAGTAATTAAGCTTAAATTTATTTTCCTTCAATTTATCCGCATAAGATCTCATTGAAGATAAAAATAGTAGAATTTTTAATTTATGATGTCTTTCATATGTACATAATTGGTAGTCTTCTGACATAAAAAATAGGTGGTCTTTTTTGAAGCGGTCGAGGTTTTTTAATGGAAATAATTGATTTCCAAGTATAAAAAATAATTTCATTAATTATTATATGTCAGAAAAATATCTAATTGTCGGTGCGACAGGTTCTATCGGATCCAATTTAGCAGAGCAAATGTATTCTTCTGGTAAAGAAATTCATTTAGTTGGAAGAGATGAAAGTCAACTTAAAAATTTAGCTGAGAAATTGAACTCTTCTTATACTGTGGCAGATGTATTACACGAGGGGTTCGTGGATATAATTAAATCAGACATATCAGAAATCAAAGGTGTAGCATATTGTGTTGGATCTATAGATTTGAAGCCTTTAAAGATGGCAACTGAGAATGATTTCAATAAATGTATGAAACTTAATTTTTATTCTGCGGTGGACTTAATCAAAGGATATCAAGATAACCTGAAACAAAATAATGGTTCAATTGTTTTATTTTCAACAGTTGCAGCTCAAAGAGGTTTTACAAATCATTCAATAATAGCATCAACCAAAGCGGCTATTGAGGGACTAACTGTATCATTAGCAGCTGAATTTGCTCCAAACATAAGAGTTAATAGTGTTGCTCTAAGTTTAACTAATTCTAAGATTGCTCAACCAATGTTAAAAAATACAGCAATTGCTCAAGGAATAGCTAAAGCCCACCCACTTAAAAGACTAGGTGAGGGTAAAGATGGAGCAGCTTTAGCAAAATTTTTACTTACCGAGGAAAGTTCCTGGGTAACGGGTCAAATAATTGCAGTTGATGGTGGAAGATCAAAACTTTCATAAAGTGAAAAAAATAATATACGTTTTAATTCTTTTTTTCGTATTTGCCTCAAAATCGTATTCACAAAACTTTAAATTAGAAAAATTAGTTAACCTAGATTCACCTTGGGGATCCTCTTTTATTAATAGTAATGAAATAATAATTACAGAAAAAAGTGGTAAAATAAAAATTGTAAATATTTTATCTAGAGAGGTTCAAGAAATTAGTCATCAACTTAACTTTGTTGTCCATGGTCAAGGAGGCTTATTAGATATTATTCATAAAGACAATAATATTTGGATTTCATATACTGAAGATAGAGGTGGATATAAAACTAGCACTTCTATTGCAAAAGCAGAATTTAATAAGAAACAATTAAACTTTAAAAATATTTTTCAAGCAAATCCCCCAATAGACTCTGGTTATCATTTTGGATCAAGGTTAGTTATCAAAGATAATTTTATATTTGCTTCTGCGGGTGAGAGAGGACAAGGTATGATTGCACAAGACGCCTCAAAGCATCCAGGTAGTATTATAAGAATTCATTTAGATGGAAGTATACCAAAAGATAATCCAAAGTTTGAGGGTATGGTAGATTGGTTGCCAGAGATTTATCAAATTGGAATTAGAAATCCTCAAGGGATGGCACTTTCTGAATTTGACGGAAAAGTTTACATGAGTAATCATGGGGCAAAAGGTGGAGATTGGTTTGGAGAAGTTAAAAAAGGTGAAAATTATGGATGGAAAATTTTAGGATGGGGAGGAACCAATTATTCTGGAATTCCAATTGGCCCAAAATGGAAACCTGGATTTACAAAAGCTATTCAATATTGGGTACCCTCAATAGCAACTAGTGCAATAACTATTTATAAAGGTGACGAGTTTAATGAGTGGAATAGTCATGCTTTAATCACTTCTTTAAAAGATAAATCCTTAAGAAAACTGATATTTGATGACTTATCAAATGTAAAAGAAGAGATTATTTTTAAAAATAAAATTGGAAGAATTAGAGACATTCAAGTGCATCCCTCTAACGGAAAAATTTATTTTTTATCTCAAGATGCTTTATGGTTAATGCAAAGAAAATAGTATATATTTAAATTTATGGATGATGTCGTCATAGTTGGTGGAGGTATAATAGGCGCTGCAACTGCATACTTTTTATCAATGGAAGGTAGAAAAGTTAAGGTAATTGAGAGAGACCCTACATATAAGACTGCCTCATTTCCTTTATCTTTAGGTGGATTTAGAAGACAATTTTTTCAAAAAGAAAATATACTTTTAGGTAAATTTGCTAGAGAATTCATCTTTAAAATACCAGAATTATTAAAAACAAAAAATAATCCAAACCCAACGGCAAGCATGGTTCCTAATGGATACCTTTTAATGTTTGGACCAGAACATGCAGAGGAACAATATAAAGCTTTGGAAAATCATAGAGAATGCGATGCTGGCACAAAAAATATTAAAGGTTCAGAATTAAATAAAATTTTTCCATATATAAATAACGAAGGTATAGAAACAGCTACATATACTGATAATAAAAGTGAAGGTTGGATTGATCCTTTTATGTTTCATAGTGCTTTAAAAAGTAAATCAATTGAGTTAGGCGCAGAGTTTCTTAAAGGTGAGGTTAAAAATTTGTCTGAGATAAATGCAAAAACTATCATTTCAGCAGCAGGATGTTGGACTAAAGAATTGTTATCAGATATTCCAGTTGAACCACAAAAGCACACTGTATTTCGAGTTAAATGTCCAAAACATTTTCCTGATATGCCACTAACTGGAGATTTAACAACAGGTGTATATTGGAGACCAGAGGGTAAAGAGTTCTTAGCAGGTTCACCTATATCTGTATTTGATGCAAAAGATTTAGAACCAGCATGGAATGATTTTGAAGAATTAGTTTGGCCTGCTCTGGCAAAAAGAGTTCCAGCCTTTGAAGAACTAAAATTAACCGGTGGTTGGGCAGGATTTTATGATTGCAATAAACTTGATAACAACGCAGTTGTAGGCAAACATCCAAAATATGACAATGTTTATTTAGCCTCTGGTTTCACTGGAAGAGGTTTAATGCAGGCACCAGGTATTGGAAGGGCTCTGACTGAATTGATCACAACAGGTAGCTACCAATCAATAGATATAAGTGTTTTTGATGTAGAAAGAGTTTTAAAAAGTAATGCTAGACCAGAACCTTACGTTTTATAATTTTTTAATATAAACTCCTAGTATTCCGTTAAATATAGATACAGCTAATATCAATAATTGTCCTTTAAACGAGTAAAATTCAAAGGATGGATAAAAACTTATCCCAATTGAAAAAAAAAGATAAGTTAACACAAAAGGCCGATAAAATTTTTTTATAAAATTTAAAATTTTCACTTACTTTCTAGTTGCAATATAAACGCCAATTGTTGCAAGTATAAATCCTGCTATATCAATATTAGATAAATTTTCTCCTAAAAATAAATAGGCCATCACAGCTGTTGTAGGTGGGACAAGAAAAAATAATGTTGAAGTTTTATTCACTGAGCCTGCTTTTATTAAAAACATTAAAATTGTGAAAGCTCCAAATGACACTAGAACAATCTGATGTGTCATACCTAATAAAAATTCTGTTGTAAAATTTATATAAGGAGTTTCAAATGTAAATATTAAAATTAAATTAAAAGCACATCCACCAAAAGCTTGAAATCCATTATTAACTGATAATGGAACATTACCACTTAATTTTTTTTGCCACAAAGTTCCTGTAGTGATTGCAGCAAGAGCAATAAAACAAGTTACAAGTCCATCCTTTGGGAACTCATCTCCAAAATCTACCCCAAGGACTAGTAAAGAGCCAATAAAACCAAATATAATACCAACCCACTGTCTCCACCCTATTACTTCCTTATAAATTGGTCCTGATAATAAGTTAGTTAATATTGGCTGAAGAGTAACTATCAATGCTACAACACTTGCAGGAACTCCTGCATGAAAAGCGTACCAACAACCACCAAGATATAATCCATGAAACAATACACCGGTAGTTATACTTTCTAATATATATCTTGCTTTAGTAAGAATTATTTCTTTTTTAAGTAATGCGAATAAGAAGAAACCTATAGTTACAATTCCAAATCTAAAGGCAAGTGCTGCAAAAGGTGATGCATTCTGAACTATAATATCACCTGAGATGAATGCGGATGACCATAGCAATATAAATAGTAAAGGAAATGTTTTAATCATTTATTGAGGATTTTAAGTCACAAATTTTCTAAACTAAATTTTGACAAGCATTTTGCCAATATTTTTACCGTTTAATAAATCAATAAATGACTTTGGAGCATTCTCTATTCCTTCATAAATAGTTTCTTTAAATTTTATTTTACCATCCGCCAACCATTTTGACATTTCAGTTTCAAATGGCTCTCTTTCATTATCGTGATCAAAAATAAGAAATCCTTTAATTGTAAGTCTTTTTACTAAAACATAAGCCATATTTTTCAAACCAGATCCAGGATTTGTTGCATTCATTTGAGAAATTCTTCCACAAATCACAATACGACCATATGTTTTCATTTGGAAAATAGCGGACTCTAAAAAATCTCCACCAACATTATCAAAATAAAGATCAAAACCACCAGGACAAATTTCCTTGAAATGTAACACAAGGTTTTCTACTTTCTTATAATTAAAAGCATGATCAACTTTTAATTCATTTTTTAACCAATCAACTTTTTCATCAGACCCTGTGCTTGCAATAACTTTACAACCAAGATTTTTTGCAATTTGGCAAACTGTAGATCCAACACTCCCTCCAGCAGATGAGACTAAAACTGTCTGTCCAGCTTTCAATTCACCGTGTTTTAACAGACCTATATAAGCTGTATGACCTGTCATTCCAAGTGGACCTAAGTACAACTGTATAGGCATATCAATTGGTTTTAGTTTCTTTAGTTCATCAGAACTACAAACAAATTTATCTCTCATACCAAGACTGCTAAATACTAAATCTCCAACACTAAAATCTTTATCATTTGAGAGTTCTACTTTACCGATTGCATACCCTTCCATTTCCTCACCGATTTTAAATGGTGGTTTATAATTTTTTCTCTCAGTCATTCTTGCACGCATATATGGATCAACTGATATCCATGAATTTGACACTAAGACATTTTTTTCATCATTAATTGAAATTTCTTTTGATTTTATTTCAAAATCTGTTTCTTTTGGTAATCCAGTTGGAATATAATTTTTTAAAGATACGTATTTACTAACCACAGACATTTTAAGACCCCCAAATACTATTTAATATTGCTTCGCGTCTACATCCTTTTTTATATCTTAAGTAATTTAGAAAATTTATTTGGTAATAATCTTGATGAACAGCCTCTGCCATGTAAAACTTATCAAATTTTCTTACATAAGTTACTACTTTTTTTTTAAATTTTTTCTCTATTTCCTTAATACTATTTTCTATTAGATTTTTTTGCTTATCATTTTGATAAAATGCCACTGATCTATAACTATATCCCTTGTCACAAAATTGTCCTACAGCATCAAATGGATCAATATTTACCCAGAATTCTTCTAAGAGTTTTTCATAGCTAACTACTTCTGGAATATATATGACTTCAATAACCTCAAAATGACCTGTGTTTCCATATGTAACTTCTTTATAAGTTGGATTTTCGGTAGTGCCACCTGAATAGCCAGAGATAACTTTTGAAACACCAAGAATATTTTCAAAAGACTCTTCCATACACCAAAAACATCCTCCAGCAAAATATGCTTTTTCAAAATTTGGTGAATTTGCAAAACTCGTTGAAGAAATAAGAATGAAAATTATTGATAAAAATTTTTTCATTAAAGGTAGCTATCTAATTACTGATAGCTTACCTTTAATAATTTCTATTTAAAACTCTATTTTTTTTGATATTTTGCCGCTTCTTCTGAACCACCGGTAGCGCTTCCTTTACTATAAGAATGCGCACCCATTCCAGCTAATTGTCCATCTTTAACAATTAAGTATTGGTTACGTATTTCACTACCTTCAAAGAAACATTCCAAGATTTCTCTTACACCATCAGCATATCTAGCTTGAGCAGATAGTGAGGTTCCAGAAGTATGAGGTGTCATTCCATGGTTTGGCATTGTTCTCCACACGTGATCGTTTGGAGCTGGTTGAGGAAACCATACATCTCCCGCATATCCACTTAATTGTCCACTCTTCAAGGCTTTTGCTATTGCATCTCTATTACAAATTTTACCTCTTGCAGTATTTACAATGTATGCGCCTTTTTTCATTTTACCTATCATTTCATCATCAAATAAGTTTTCTGTTTCAGGATGCAGAGGACAGTTGATTGTTACAACATCACATACTTTAACCATGGACTCCACAGTTTCATGAAAAGTAAGATTTAACTCTTTTTCAACTGATTCAGGTAATCTATGCCTATCAAAATAGTGAAGATGAACATCAAAAGGTTTCATTTTTCTGAGTGCATCTAATCCAATTCTTCCAGCTGCTACAGTTCCAATATGCATTCCCTCAACATCGTAAGATCTTTGAACAGCATCTGCTATATTCCATCCACCTTCATTTACTATTCGATGTTGGTTGTGGTAATCTCGAACAAGTGAAACTATCATCATTACTATATGCTCAGCAACTGATCTTGAGTTACAGAAAGTAACTTCTACGACATCAATTTTATGATCCATTGCTGCTTGTAAATCTACATGATCTGAACCAATTCCTGCAGTTATTGCCATTTTCAAGTTTTTTGCTTTTTCAATCTTTTCTTTTGTTAAATAATAAGGAAAGAATGGTTGAGAAATAACTATATCTGCATCTACTATATGTTTATCAGCCTCGCATCCTTCTCCATCTTTACTATTCGTTACAACTAACTCATGACCATTGCTCTCTAAAAATTTTCTTAATCCTAATTCACCAGATACACATCCTAATAATTCTCCAGGTGTGAAATCCCTACCTTTTGGACTAGGTAAAGTCATTCCATCAGGATATTTTTCTAATTTTGGAAGATCTGATAAAGGGTAAGCTTTAGGCATACCACCTTTAGGATCATCATATAACACGCAAAGTACTTTCATTTTTTCTCCTAATATTTATGTTTTAAAATCTCTCTATAGACATTTTCTTATGAAAGTGTAGCATAAAATAAGAACATCAATCAAACGAATAGTAGTTGATTAGGGGTATTTCTTTTTAGCAACGAATTTATTCAGAATAATTCCAAAGGCTATTATAATCAAACATCCAGTTAATATTGGGGAGAATAAATAGTCAAACGATACTGAGCCCAATATGACTATAATAGGATTTCCTCCAGCTGGAGGGTGGGTTACATCTAGTAAAATCATTAATCCAACACCAATACCTACTGCTAAAGGTATCGATATATAAATTGGCAAGGGGATAAAATTATAAAATAGAATTCCAATTGCTGAAGTTACTAGGTGACCAAATAATATATTTTTAGGTTTAGCAAATGGACTTTCTGGGTAACCATACAAAAGAACCATTGAGGATCCAAATGATGCAATTAAAAAAAGTCCAAAATTAGTTTTATAAGTTAATATGTTTATTGTTTTTGGTATCAGAAGCTATTTTTAAAATATTAATATCCATTAATTTGAGTATTTATTTGATTGTTATTATACAAATTTATATTTATATTTTCATACTTCTTAAATAAAAAAATAGCACATGCTAAACTTGAAAAATCCTAAAGTAGCCATCCCAATCGTATTAATTGCTGGTATTTTTTGGTCATTTGGTCCATATGTTGTAAGGCACATCGATCAGCCAGAAACAGTTCCTTGGCAATATTTATTTACAAGAGGAATAGTTATTTTTCTTTTACTAAATATGTATTTGTTCCTTGAGGAAGGAAAAGAGTTTTATAAAAATTATTTTAAAGTTGGTATATCGGGCCTAATTGGAGGTATTGGTCTTGGTACCGCAATGATAACATTTATATGGTCAATTACTAATACGACAGCAGCTATCACTTTACTTTGTCTTGCGGCAATGCCATTTATAACAGCCTTATTAGGATTTTTATTTTTAAAAGAAAAAATTTCATTAACAGTATGGATTGCGATTGTAGTTGCAGCAGCTGGTATATGTATAATGGCTTTTGACAATTCTGGTAAAAATTCATTGCCAGGGCTTGTGTTTGGACTTATTTCTGCATTAGGTTTCTCAATTTTTTCTGTTTCACTTAGATGGAGAAAAGAAACACCAAAATTTACTACTGTAGCCTTTGCAGGGTTTTTCTGTTTCATATTTTCTGCTGTAATGCTTATATCAAACGATGCTAATTTTTTATCTACTGGAAAAAATGAAGCCTTATTTGCTACTCATGGAACTCTAGTATGTATGGGTTTAATATTATATTCAATTGGATCAAAAAACATTCCAGCAGCTGATCTAACTTTACTCTCACTCACTGAGGTAATAGGTGGAATATTCTGGGTGTGGTTACCATGGATGGGAATTAATGAAGTCCCATCTACGAATACTATTATTGGTGGATTTTTTATCTTTATGTCAATTTTTTATTACAGCCTCATTATGCAGTCTAATAGAAGATTTATAGGTTTAAATTAAAATGAATAATGAAAAAGTAATTGTTAATAGTTGGAATGAATGGGATCCATTGAAACATGTAATAGTAGGTAAAGCAGATGGTACTTGTATACCTGCCCCTGAGCCAGCATTAGATGCCAAAGTTCCAGAGGACAGCGATATGAGAGGAAAATTTGGTCCAAGAACTAAAGATACTGTAGATAAAGCAAATCAGCTTTTAGATGATTTCTCAAATATATTAAAAAAAAGAGGGATTAAAGTTGATAGACCAGATCCAATTGATTTTAATCAAAAAACATCTACACCTGATTGGCAAGCGGAGACAATGTTTGGATGCATGCCGCCTAGAGATGTTTTGCTAACTGTTGGTAATGAAATTTTAGAGGCTACCATGAGTTATCGTTGCCGATGGTTTGAATATCTATGTTACCGACCACTTTTAAAGCAATATTATAATTTAGATCCAAAAATGAGACACGAATCTGCCCCAAAACCTAGATTAACAGATGAAGATTACAGAGAAGACTACTTATCAGATAAAATAGGAATTCAAAAAAGGCTTGAATGGACAGAAAATAAATATTTTGTAACCACTGAAGAGGAGCCACTATTTGATGCTGCTGACGTACTAAGATTTGGTAAAGATTTAGTAGTACAACATGGATTTACTACAAATTTAAAAGGAATTGATTGGCTAAAAAGACATTATAAAGATCACAGGGTTCATGCTGTTAATTTTCCAGGTGATCCTTATCCAATTCATATAGATGCAACTTTTACACCTATCAAAGAGGGTTTAATAATTAACAATCCTCAAAGAAGACTTCCTAAAGAGCAAAGAAAATTGTTTGAAAATAATGGATGGGAAATTATTGATAGTGCTCAACCTGCACACAACGAGCCTCCTCCTCTATGTTACTCTTCAACATGGCTATCAATGAATGTTTTAGTTTTAGATCCTAAAACTGTATGTGTAGAAAAAAGTGAAATATACCAAGCAGAACAACTAGATAAATTAGGCATGGAGGTTGTTCCTGTTGAGCTTAGAGACGCTTATGCATTTGGCGGTGGATTACATTGTTGTACAGCAGATGTTTATAGAGAAGGTGAATTAAAAGATTATTTTCCAAAACAATAATTGTGACAAAGATAAAAACAAAAAGAGAAAGAGTAAAATTTGCTTCAGATAATGTTACAGGCGCATGTCCAGAGGTCTTAAATGCACTTCTTAAAGATAATGAGGATGACAAAACTCCATATGGTAATGATGAGCTGTCGAAAAACTTACAAAATAAATTTTCAGAAATATTTGATAAAGAAGTTATAGTTTTTCCAACAGCGTCAGGAACAGCCGCTAATGCTTTAGCCTTATCAACAATGACACCCTCTTTTGGAAATATCTATTGCCATAGACTTTCCCATATAAATGTAGATGAATGTGGGGCTCCAGAATTTTATACTGGAGGCGCAAAGTTAGTTAATCTGGATGGTAATAATGGAAAAATAATAGCAGAAGAACTAGATAGAAACATCTCTGGAAAAGGTGTGGTACATCATACTCAACCCTCATCAGTAAGTATTACCCAATTATGTGAAACAGGTGTTGCTTACAATTTAGATGAAATAAAAAAAATTTCAGAGATTGCTCATAAACATGATCTAAATATTCATATGGATGGTGCAAGATTTGCAAATGCATTAGTTTCATTAAACTGTTCACCAGCAGAAATGACATGGAAGTCCGGAATTGATGTGCTGTCATTTGGAGCAACTAAAAATGGATGCCTAGCAGCAGAAGCCATTATTTTTTTTAAACCAGAGTTAGTTGGAAATTTAGCTTTTTTAATGAAAAGAGCAGGTCATTTACTTTCAAAAATGCGTTTTGTATCAGCTCAATTAGATGCTTATATCTCAAATGATGTTTGGTTAAAAAATGCAAAGCATGCAAATGCTATGGGGAAAAA
>CACIST010000008.1 GCA_902589395.1 uncultured Pelagibacteraceae bacterium
ATGCTGTCTTAAATTATGATATCGAAGAAACAATTCAAAAAGAGTCAGTAATAATAACGATAACACTTCAAGGATATATTAAAAGAGGGGCTCTAAGCGGAGTTAAACAACAAAAAAGAGGTGGAAAAGGAAAAACAGGAATTAAAACTAGAGAAGAAGACTCGGTTGTTCAAACATTGTCTGTAGATACACATACATCACTATTATTTTTTTCTACAGAGGGTTTGGCCTATAAAGTTAAAGCTTGGAAAATACCTGAAGGATCTGCTTCATCTAAAGGTAAGTCACTCTTCAATATTTTACCCTTAAAAAATCATCAATCTATAAGTTCTATTATGCCTTTTCCTGATGAAGATGTTGATAAGAAAAATATGCATATCATATTTGCAACTAGCAAAGGAAAAATAAGAAAAAATAACTTAGAGGATTTTTCATCTATCAATGCTTCTGGTAAAATTGCAATGAAATTAGACTCTGATGACAAAATTGTTGGAGTAAAAATATGTACGGATGATCAAGATATAATGCTCAATACAAAATTTGGTAAATGCATAAGGTTTGAATCAAAAAAACTTAGAGTTTTTAAGGGAAGATCTTCTAAAGGTATAAGAGGTATAAATCTTTCAGAAAAAGATACAATTGTTTCGTTATCTATAATTAATAAAGACGACATTAAAAAAAGTAAAAGTAAAACTAAAGATGAAAAATCTGAAGTTAAAGCTAAAGAAAAATTTATCTTATCAATCACAGAAAACGGTTATGGTAAAAGGACATCTCATTATGATTTTAGAGTTACAAATCGAGGAGGTAAGGGAATAATTGGCATAGTTAATTCCCCTAGAAACGGTAATGTTGCTTCATCTTTTCCTGTGTTTGAGGGTGATCAAATATTAATATCAACAAATAAAGGTAGAGTTATTAGAACTGCTGTTAAGGAAATAAGAATTGCTGGAAGAAATACTCAAGGAGTAAGAATTATTAAATTAACTGGTGATGAAAAGGTTGTCTCTTCAATTAAATTAGATGATAATTTAGTTTAATGAAAAATATAGCAATATATCCAGGAACATTTGATCCAATAACAAACGGCCACATAGATGTCATAAAAAAAGCTCTAAAATTGGCGGATAGAATAATTGTTGGTATATCTGATGGAAATGAAAAAAATTTTTTATTTCCTATAGATGAAAGACTTAATATTGTTACAAAAGCTTTATATGGAGACTTAAAATTCCCAAAAAATAAAATCCAAGTAATTAAATTTAATTCTTTAACAACTGAATTATGTAAAAAATATAAATCAAATCTAATTCTTAGAGGCTTGAGAGCTGTGTCAGATTTCGAATACGAGTTCCAACTAGCAGGAATGAATAGAAAATTAAATAATAAAGTTGAAACTGTCTTTCTTATGTCTGACGTTGAAAATCAGATTATTTCATCTAGATTTGTTAAAGAAATAGCACAACACAAGGGTGACCTAAGAAAATTTACAACTAAAAGTACTATCAAATCACTGAAAGAAATTTATGCTTAAAAAAATTAATATTTTATTTTTATCAATATTTATATTAACAACATCTTTAAATGCAAAGGAGAACATAATGATACTAAAATTAAAAGATGGAAATTTAAAAATTGAATTATTTCCAGACGTGGCACCAAACCATGTTAAAAGAATAACTGAACTAGCTAATAGTGGAAAATATGACGGTGTTGTTTTTCATAGAGTAATCGATGGTTTTATGGCCCAAACCGGAGATGTTCAATTTGGAAATTCATCTTCTGAAAGTTTTAACTTAAGTAGAGCTGGTATGGGTGGTTCTGATCTACCTGATCTTAAAGAAGAGTTTAATGATTTACCACATGAAAGAGGAACGTTATCAATGGCTAGATCTTCAGATCCAAATAGTGCAAATAGTCAGTTCTTTATATGTTTTGGTCCAACACCGCATCTCGATAGACAATATACGGTATTTGGAAAAGTTATTGAGGGTATGGAGTTTGTTGACATGATTACAAAAGGGGATGGACCCAATGGCTCTGTTTCCAACCCAGATAAAATTATTAGCTTTAAATCTGAGTAGAATTTGATGGATGGAAGTTTCAAAAAAGAATTTTTCTTTTAGCGTAAAACATCAAAATAAAAATTATCGTGTTGGATTAATTCAAACACATCGTGGAGAAATAAACACTCCTGCATTTATGCCCGTAGGCACTCAAGCCACTGTTAAAGGAGTTTTTATTGACGATATTATCAAGACAGGAAGTGAAATAATTCTGTCAAATACTTATCATTTAATGATAAGACCTGGAACCGAGAGGATCGAAGCAGTTGGTGGGTTACATAAATTTATGAATTGCAAACTTCCTATTCTGACTGACTCTGGAGGTTATCAAGTTATGTCTTTATCGAAATTCAATAAAATTGATAGAGATAAAGGAGCAATCTTTCAGTCACATATAGATGGAAAAACTTTTATTTTAAGTCCAGAGGAAAGTATTAAAATTCAAAAAAAACTTAATTCAGACATTGTTATGGTGATGGATGAATGTCCAAAAAATACCAATAATTATAATGTAATTAAATTATCTATGGATTTATCTACAGAGTGGGCTAGACGATCTAAAGAAGAATTTGGAACAAACCCACAAAAAGCATTATTTGGTATAGTTCAAGGTGGATTATTTAAAGATTTAAGAAATGAGTCTCTTAATAAGTTAATAGATATAGAATTCGATGGGTATGCTATTGGTGGTCTAGCAGTTGGAGAAACTCAACAAGAAATGTTTGATGTTTTAGATGGCATCAAAGATAACTTGCCAATTGATAAACCAAGATATTTAATGGGAGTAGGAACTCCATCCGATATATTAGGAGCAGTCAAGAGGGGTGTAGACATGTTTGATTGTGTACTTCCAACAAGATCAGGAAGAACTGGATTAGCTTTTACCTGGAATGGCAGAGTTCAAATAAGAAACTCTGAAAATAAACTAGATAATACACCTCTAGATAGTAGTGTTACTAAATTTGACTTAAACAAATACTCTAAGAATTATTTAAACCACCTCCACAATACTAACGAGATGTTAGCCTCAATGATCTTAACATTAAATAATATAAACTTTTATCAAGAACTTATGTATGAAATTCGAAAAAATATCAAAATGGGAAGTTTTGAAGAATTTCATGACAAGTACATTAATATTTTGTAAATTTTAACCATTGCCAAATTTCAAAAAATCAATATAAGAATTTTCGTGTTGGGCCCTTAGCTCAGTTGGTAGAGCAATTCCCTTTTAAGGAATGGGTCGATGGTTCGAGTCCATCAGGGCTCACCATTACATCATACTATTGGTGGATACTTTAAAATAATTTCATTCGTCCAATTATTTATTTGTTCAATTCTTCGATCATTTGAGGGGTGTGTACTCATAAATTCTGGTGGTTCTTTACCCTTATTTGCTTTTTTCATTCTTTCCCATATTTTGGTGGTCTCTCTAATATCGTATCCAGACAATGATGAAAAAATTAACCCTAAGTAATCAGCCTCACTCTCTTGTTTTCTAGTAAAAGGATTCATAATTCCAATTTGTGATATTATTCCAACTGTGTTCATACCTGTAGTTCTGTTTACTTGTGATAATTTACCGCCTGTAGCTATATCAATTATTCCAGTTGTGGTATTCAAAAGGACTGATCTACTTGCGCGTTCAACAGAGTGTTTTGCAACAGCATGTGCAATCTCATGACCCATAACAGCTGCCAAACCATTTTCATTTTTTGTAATATCCAACATTCCTGTGTAAACAGCAATTTTTCCACCTGGCATGCACCATGCATTTTTAATTTTTTTATTATCAATTAATATATATTCCCATGAAAAGTTTTTTGTAGGATCATCCATATCATTTTTATAAAAATACTCTGATATAGAATTTTCAATTTTTGATCCAATTTGAATAATTTTATCTAAACTTTCTTTGTCGTCACTTAATTTAGCTTTCTGTTTAACTTTTTCATAAAGTTCAGCTGCTTGAGCATTTAGTTTTGATTCTGGAATTAATTTTAATTGTCTTCGTTCCGTAATTGGAGCAGTAGTACAGGCATGTAAACCTGCAGAAAGACACCCACAACCCATTAAATATATAAAATTTCTTCTATTCACTTTTCTTAATATTTATATTACATGTAATTTATAATCAATTAAAGATATGTCTAAACTAAGAAGAAAAAAAATTTCATTTATAGCACGACTAAGAAACTATTTTATAACAGGAATTGTTGTTTTGGTCCCGATAGGAATTACATTATATCTTACAACATTTTTTATATCAATTTCATCAAAACTAATTCCACAAGGAATAAATCCAAATAGCTATTTACCTTTTGCAATACCAGGTTTAGAAATCTTACTTTCTGTAATTTTCATTACTCTTGTAGGAGGTTTGTCACTTTCATTCATTGGTAAAAAGTTTTTACAGTTATTTAATGATTTATTAAAAAAAATTCCAATTTTAAGAACAATATATTCTGCTATTGGACAAATGACAGAAACATTTGCTCCTAAAAAAGGATCAAAAAAAAGCGTAGTTCTAATTCAGTATCCAAGAAAAGGCACATGGGCAGTTGGTTTTGCTACAAAAGAAAATAAAGGTGAAATTTCCAAAAAAACTAACACAGAATTAGTAAACGTTTTTGTTCCTACAACGCCAAATCCAACTAGTGGTTTTCTTTTGATGTTTCCTAAAAGTGAGATTGTATATCTAGATATGACATTTGAAGAAGCTTCAAAATTTATTGTTTCAGCTGGGACATCAGATAGTAAAGTTAAATAGTCTCATTAATTACAGCAACCTTGTCGTAAAGTTTGATAAGCTTATTAAAGTTATTAATTTTAACATTGTTTTTTTCAATTTTTCTAACCTCTTTTTCTGCAATATCGAAAAGATCTTGATGTTGAATAGGATCTGCTAGATTATATTTTTTTAAACCACTTTGCTTAAATCCTAAAATATCTCCATATCCTCTAATTTTTAAGTCTTCTTCAGCAATTTTAAAACCATCATTAGTGTTTTTTAGAATTGTTATTCTCTTACGAGCATTTTCACTCAGTCCTGCTTTAAACATAAGTATACAAGATGACTCTTTGTTACCTCTGCCAACTCGTCCTCTCAATTGATGTAGCTGGGATAAACCATACTTATTTGAATTTTCAATGACGATTACATTAGCATTTGGAAAATCGATACCAACTTCTATTACTGTAGTTGAAACCAATATATCTATCTTTCTATCATTAAACTTATTTAATACTTTATCTTTTTCTTCCTTACTCATTGCTCCATGAACAATATCAACTTTATCATTAAAAATTTTACTCAAATATTTATATTTTTCTACAGCAGATTGATGGTCAATCTTTTTCGATTCTTTTATAAGCGGACAAACCCAAAAAACTTGGTTTTTTTTTGAAATTTCACCTTTAATAAAATTAAGAACTTCATTAATTTTAGTCTCATTTTTACTATATGTTTTAATTAGTTTTCTATTTTTTGGTTTAGATTTTATTAGAGAAATATCCATATCTCCATAAATAGTCATCATCATTGTTCTTGGAATAGGAGTTGCTGACATGACAAGTACATCACAATCTTTACCTCCTTTGTCTGATAATTTTTTTCTTTGATTAACACCAAATTTATGTTGTTCATCAATAATAATTAATCCCAAATTAAAGTAAGTAATTTTTTCTTGAAAAAGAGAATGCGTACCAATTAAAATGTCAATTTTATTATTTGAGAGATCATTTAAAATTCTTTTTCTTTTTTTATACTCAGTTTTACCGGTCAAAATTTCAGGATTACAAAAGGTATTAAAATTTTCTAATATAAATTTATAATGTTGAATAGCTAATATTTCAGTTGGGGCCATTATTGCAACTTGATAGCCAGCATTTATAGCATTTAATGCAGCTATTACAGACACTATTGTTTTCCCAGATCCCACATCTCCTTGTAATAATCTAAACATTTTTTGTTTTGACTCCATATCTTTATTTATATTTTTTAATGAAATTATTTGATCAGTTGTAAGTTTAAATTTTAAACTGCTAATTATTTTATTTTGATATTTAAAGTCTAAAATTTTATTTTTTTTTTTTATTTTTTTAATTTTATTTCTAATATCAGAAGAAAGTAAAAAATTTGCAAATATCTCATCGAAAACAAGTCTTTTAAAATATTTTGTGTCTCTAATTTTTGTAATTTCTTCCTTATGAATTTTGATAATACATTCCTTCCATGATAAATTATCAAATAAAACTGATACTTCTTTTGGCAACCATTCTTCTAAGTCAGGTAAGTTTTGAAAAACATTATTTATTACTTGATTATATTTATTTAATGTTAAACCATCAGAAAGACTATATTTACTATCTTCATTTATAATATTTAAATTATTCATTTTTTTTAATGTTGGATTAATAAATTGAAATTTATTTCTAAAATTATTTGCTTTTCCATGTATTATTATTTCTTCATTTAAAGGTAATAATTTTTTGATATATCCCTCATAACTATTAAAAAAAATACAGTCTAATTTTACTCCATTTTTTTCACATAGTACTTTATTGGGTAAATTTCTAATTCTTGGAAAATAGTATTTAATTGGTATTACTTTTATGTTGTAATTTCTTCCTACTTGCAAATCATCAATTTCAGTATCTTCAGCAGTTTCAATTTTTGATATAGGCAAATGCCATAACAGGTCAAAAATTGTAAAAATTTTTTTTTTATTGAATGAACTTAATGTTTTTTTACCAACACCTCTAATTTTATTAATAGGTGACAATAAATATTCAAAATTACTCATTAAATATATATATATGTTTATAAACAATGAATTCAAATAAACAAAATTTAATTAATAAGATTATTTATAGATCTCAATATCGAGGTACAAAAGAAATGGACATATTTGTTAGCAGCTTTGTTAAATCTATAATTGATTCATTATCTTTTGATGATTTAGTTGATCTAGATATACTAGTTAATATGAATGATGAAGACATTATCAAAATTTCAAGGAAAGAAATGATCTTTAAAAATAATAAAATATTAAAACTACTGATTGATTTTAAATGAATGGCGGAGAGACTGGGATTCGAACCCAGGAAAGAGTTGCCCCTTTGTCGGTTTTCAAGACCGATGCTTTCAACCGCTCAGCCATCTCTCCGTGTGCAAGGTTTTATTATTATTAATATATATTTCAACAATAAAATGACTTAAGTAGTTAGTCAAAATATTCAGATATTTAAAAATGAACAAAAAAAATTTTAATAAAGGAGTTTTGCTTACATCCTTTGGTTCGTTTTGGTGGGGTTTTTTTGGTGTTATTTACTTTAAATATATTTCCTTTGCAGGTCATGTAGAAGTATTAATTCATAGAAGTGTCTGGACAGCTTTTTTATTAATAGTTACTACATTTTTCTTTTCTAAATGGAGTATTTTTAAACAAATTTTTAATGACAAAAAGAAATTATTTATTCTCTTTATCTCTGGTATTTTAATTTTTATTAATTGGGGTGTATGGATTTATGCAATAAGCGTAGATAAAATAATTGATGCAAGTTTTGGCTATTTTATCATGCCAATTATAAGTGTTTTTCTAGGTAATCTTTTTTTTAAAGAACCTATTACTAAAAAAGGAAAAATTTCGATCTTTTTAGTAATTATTTCTGTCAGTTATTTATTGATAATAGATTTTAATTCAATTCCATGGGTAGGTTTAATCGTAGCCTTAAGTTGGAGTTTTTATAATCTATTTAGAAAAAAAATTAATGTCGAAACTGATATTGGACTTCTTATAGAAAGTTTGTATATACTTCCTTTTGTATTAGTTGCATTTTACTTTATAAGTATAAATAATTACAATGATTTCAGTTTATCGAATCCCTCATTGATGCCATTATTAATGCTTGCAGGACCAATGACGGTGATTCCTCTTTTTTTGTATGTAAGAGGTGTTGAGTTAGCTGGACTAGGTCCAGCTGGCATGATTTTTTATATTACACCTACTTTGCAATTTATTCTTGGTTTTTTCATTTATAATGAGCATTTTAATATAAATCAGTTAGTTAGTTTTATTTTAATATGGATTGCTGTATTTATATATCTGAAAGATATTTATGAAAAAAATTAAAATTTACGTTTTTTTTCTTTTTATTTTAATAAATTTTAACGTCTATGCAAATGACTCTGAATTTAATGAGTGGAAGAAAAATTTTAAATTAATTGCTTTAGAAAAAGGAGTGAGTTTAAAAATAATCGAAAGTACCATTGATAAATCTATTTTTTTAAAGAATGTTATAAAATATGATAGATATCAACCAGAATTCTATGAGGATACCAAAACATATATTACTAAAAGAGCTAATAATAAAAAAGTAAATTCTGGTTTAAAAATTTACAAAATTAACAAAACAAAAATTGATAAAATCACTCAAGAATATTCTGTTGATAAGGATTTGCTTTTATCACTTATGGGCATTGAAACAAATTTTGGTAATTATTTAGGCAAAATGGATATAGTCTCATCATTAGCAACTTTAAGTTATGATAAAAGAAGGAGTGAATTCTTTACATCAGAACTACTTACACTTTTAATTTTATTTGATAAAGGAATTATAAATCCAAATAATTATTTAGGGTCATGGGCAGGAGCTTTTGGTAATTTTCAATTTATGCCTTCTACAATTAAAAATTATGCAATTGATTACAATGAAGATGAAATTATAAATTTGAAGAATATTGAGGATTCATTTGCTTCTGCTGCAAATTACTTAAATAAGATAGGGTGGGACAATAAAACACCATGTTTTTACAAAGTAGAACTTATCAATGAAACACCTCATAAATATCTAAATACATCAGCAAAACAAATTAAGCATAAAAATAAAATTTCCTATTTAAAAAAATATATCAAAAACAGAGAAAATCTTAATGATCTTGATAATTTGAATGCTGCAATTGTTACTCCTGATTATGATATTATACCTGACGCACAAAAATTAACTCCAGCTTATTTAGTTTTTGATAATTACGAATTAATTTTAAAATGGAATAGATCTTTAAGATTTGCATTAGCCGTATGCACATTAAAAAACAAATTTAAAAATGCAATTTAAATATATTTTATATCTTTTATTTTTAACTTTATTTGCCTGTGAGCATCATTCAAAAAATATAAATATTAAAAATGAACCTGAAGATAAAAAAACTGTTGTTCAAAAAGATAAAATTAAACTCTCATCAGATAAAAATGAAAAAAAAGAAATAATTAATATTGTTTATTCTAATAAAGGTTTTGCATTGATATATGACGAAAATGTAGATTACTCATTGGAAAGCAATTTAGATAATACATCACTGAATATATTAAGTCCTAATCTACCTAATGGTACACCTGTTAGAATAACAAATATAATTAATGGAAAATCTTTAATGACTATTGTTAAAAACAAAACTGTTTTGCCTGCTTTTTTTAATTCTGTAATAACAAAGAGGATTGTTAGTGAATTATCAATCAATCCTAATGAACCTTATGTATATATTGAAACTATCAATTCTAATAATTTATACGTTGCAAATGATGTAAAAACATTTGATGAAGAGAAAGAAGTTGCTAATAAAGCTCCTGTTGATGATATAATGGTTCAGAGTATAAGTTTAGAAACTGAAATTAAAGAATCTAAGACTAATGATTTTGTTACAAATTTTAATTATATAATTAAATTTGCAGATTTCTATTTTGAAGATTCAGCTATTATGTTGAAAAATAGGTTATTTGAAGAGTATAAAATTGAGAATATCTTAATCAAAAAGTTGTCACAAAATAATTTTAGAGTTTATAAAGGTCCTTATAAAGATTTTGAAAAATTAAAGAAAGGATTTCATAATATCGAAAATCTCGATTTTGATAGTATTGAAATAATTAAATTATGAGAATAAAAACTTTATCATTAATTATTATAATTTTATTTTTTTTTATCAAACCTGTTTTCGCTAATTTTAATGTAAATGCAAGAACCGCAATCGTACAAGATTATTTATCTGGAAAAATATTGTACGAAAAAGATGCCGACCGGCAAATTTTTCCCGCTTCTATGACAAAAATTATGACTTCTATTATAGCTTTTGACTTACTTAAAAGTGGTGAGTTATCGTTAGATGATAAATTTTTAGTTTCTGAGAATGCATGGAGATTGTCACAAGCAGGATATTCTTCAATGTTTATTATGGTTGGAGATGAAATAACCGTAGAAAATTTATTAAGAGGTATTATTGTTTCATCGGGTAACGATGCATGTATTGCTCTTGCCGAGGGTATTGCAGGAACAGAGGAAGAGTTTGCAATTATGATGACTGAAAAGGCAAAAGAAATAGGTATGGAAAATACTAACTTTTCGAATTCATCAGGAATAAATGCTCCTGACAATTTATCAACAGTTAGAGATATATTAATTATGTCAAATTACTTGATAAATAATTACCCAAATTATTATGACTATTACAAAGAAACTGAATTTACTTGGGAGAGAACAGGCGGAGACCCAATTAAACAAGGTAATAGAAACCCTTTACTTTATAAAAATATAGGAGTGGATGGAATAAAGACAGGATATCTTGCTTATGAAAAATATTCACTTGCTTCAACAATCAAAAGAAATGATAGGAGAATAATTGCAGTTGGAAGTGGTTTTGTTTCGAAAAATGAGAGATCAAAGCAGTCACTTAAATTGCTAACATATGGTTTAACAAATTTTGACACAGTCAATATTGCAAAAAAAAACGAAATATTTGATGAATTAGATGTTTGGCAAGGAACACAAAAAAAGATTAAATCGTATATAAATGAGGATGTTTATAAAACCATTCCAAAAGCTAAAAAAAAATATCTAAAAGTATCAGTTAATTATCAAGGGCCAATAAAAGCACCAATATTGAAAAATGACATAATAGGCAAAGTTAAAATATCATATAAAGATGAACAAATTGGTGAATACGATCTATTAGCTTTTGAAGATGTAAAAAGACAAAATATTTTCTCTAGGTTTATTTCCTCTATAAATTTCCTAATCTGGGGTGATGTCTAAATATCCCATTATAGTATTTGAAGGAATAGAGGCTTCTGGAAAATCCACTAGCTTAAAAACAGTAATTAAATATTTAAAAACAAACAAAATTAATTATTTATCCTTTAGAGAACCAGGTGGCACAAATCTATCTGAAAAATTAAGATCTTTAGTGTTAAATAAAAAGTCAGCATTAAGCAATAAAACAGATTTATTTTTACTAATGGCATCTAGATCAGAAAATATAGATAAAATTCTAAAAGAAAATTATAAAAAAAAAGTTATATTAATTGACAGATTTACAGACTCAACATTAGCTTATCAACATTATGGTATGAAACTGGATAAAGATTTAATTTTAAAAATGAATAATTTTTTATTAGGAAATTTAAGACCAAACTTTACTTTCTTAAGTATTGTAAATAAAAAAAATATGCTGAGTAGACTAAAGTTGAGAAAAAATAAAAATAAATATGATAACTTTGATTATAATTTTTATAACAAAGTTCAAAAAGGTTTTTTAAAAATTGCTAATAGAAACAAATCTAAATACCTAATTTTAGATACCAATAAAGATAATTTAAAAATAATTGAAAATAAATTAATCGTCAAAATTAAGAAAATTTTGAAGTAAATGAGTGAGATAAGTAAAATGATTGGACATAAGTCTCTTTTTAATGATTTTATTTATCTTGATCAGATACAAAAATTTCCCAATAAAATTTTATTAAATGGACCAAAAGGAATTGGAAAAAAACTATTTGTAAGTCATTTTTTAAATTATTTTTATTTAAAAGATAATAAAAAACTTTATAATTTAAAAGATTATGAATATAGTTTGAGTAATAATATATCTAATCTTATATCCTCTAACTCACACCCAAATGTTCTCTGGATTTATAAAAAAAAAGATAAAAAAATAATTGATTTAGATCAAATTAGAGAGATGATTCAATTCACTAATCAAACCTCTTTCAATAATAATAGAAGATTTATAATTATTGAAAATGTTAATCTATTAGGAACTAATTCTGCTAATGCTTTATTAAAATCAATTGAAGAACCAAATAACAAAATATACTATATTTTAATCAATAATTCTGAATTTAAAATTTTGGAAACTCTTAAATCGAGATGTTTAGAATTTAAATTAAATTTACCTAATTCGGAAGTAATGGATATTGTGAATTACCACTTCGATAACGATATATATAAAGATATTAATTTAGATTTTATAAACAATTATAACTCTCCATCTTTTTTAATATCTTTAATAAATTTTTTAGAAAGTAACGATTTATCAATTAAAGACAACTCTATAGAGGATCTATTGTCCTATATAATCAAAAATAAATTATATACATCTAATGATTTTATAAAAGAACATTTGAATTTATTTATTGAACTTTTTTTCTATAAAAATATAAACATCTCTAAGAAAATTACATTTAAAATAAAAAAATATTTTTACTTAAAACTTTCTTTTGTTAAAAAATATAATTTAGATTTTGAGTCTTTTTTTCTAGAATTTAATGATAAATTATTAAGTGAATAAAAATTACTACATTACAACACCTATCTATTATCCATCTGCAAAACCACATATGGGCCATGCATATTCAAGTATTATTGCTGATTTTTTTGCAAGATTAAAAAGAATACAAGGTTTTAAAGTGTATTTTTTAACAGGTACAGATGAACATGGACAAAAAATACAACGTGCTGCAGAAGAAAAAAAAATGGATCCTTTATTATTTTGTGATGAAATTAGCAAAACCTTTAGAGATTTATCTGGTACATTAAATTTATCTAATAATGATTTCATAAGGACAACTGAGAAAAGACATTCAAAATCTGTTGAGAGTCTTTGGAACATTTTAGAAAAAAAAGGTGAAATCTACTTATCCAAGTACTCTGGTTGGTATTCTGTATCAGATGAAGCATTTTACACAGAAAGTGAAATTGAAGATTTTGATGGTACAAAAAAATCAATCAGCTCTGGTTCAAAAGTAGAGTGGGTAGAAGAAGAGTCCTATTTTTTTAAATTATCAAAATGGCAAGATAAATTAATTGAGTTTTATAATAAAAATCCAGATTTTATACTACCTGAAACAAGAAAAAATGAAGTTATCAGTTTTGTTAAATCAGGATTAAAAGACTTATCTGTAAGTAGAAAATCGTTTAATTGGGGTATAAAAGTTCCATCTAATAAAGACCATGTTATTTATGTTTGGTTGGATGCTTTAACAAATTATCTAAGTGCTTTAAATTACCCAAATGAAAACGATGATTTGTACAAATCTTTTTGGCCTGCAGATCTACATCTAATTGGAAAAGACATATTAAGATTTCATGCTATTTATTGGCCAGCTTTCTTATTGGCCGCAGATATAGAACCCCCAAAAAGAGTATTTGGTCACGGATGGATACTTTCTGGTGATGAAAAAATGTCCAAATCCAAAGGCAACATTTTAGACCCACTTGAGATAATAGAAAATTATGGTCTAGACCCTTTAAGATATTATTTGATCAAAGAAGTTTCATTTGGCAATGATGGAAATATCTCGCAAGAAAAATTAGAGTCTTGTATTAATAGTGATTTAGCTAATAATTATGGAAATTTGTGTCAAAGAGTTTTGGCATTTTGTGATAAGAATGCTAACTTCGAAGTCCCTGAAGTAGATAATTTAACAGAGGATGACAAGATTATTTTAGATCAATACTCTAGATATTATGATGATTTAGTAAAGTATTCAGATAATCAAGATTTAAATTCATACATAAATTTTATTGTTGAGCAGCTATTTTCAGCAAATAAGTATTTTAATGATCAAGAACCTTGGAAAAAAAAGAATGATAAATTAAGGATGAATACAATTATTTATGTTTCTTTGGAACTAATAAGAAAAGTAACAATATTACTTTATCCTATTATACCATCATCATCTCTAAAAGTTTTAGGTATATTTGGTATAAACGAAGAAAAAATTAGTTTTGTAACTATAAAAGAAAACAATTATCTTAAAAAAGGTCTCAAATTGAGTAAATTAGATATTTTATTTAAAAAGATTGAAAAAAATGATTGATTCACATTGCCACCTAGATCACGAACCTTTAGCACGAAATATTCAAGATGTTTTATCAAGATGTAAAAAGGAAGGAATTAATAAAGTATTAACAATTTCTACAACATTAAGTGGTTTCCCAAAAATTTTGGATATTGTTAATAAAGATGAAATGATATTTGGAACTTTTGGTATACACCCTCATGAAACAAATACTGATCAAGTTTCTAAAGATGAAATAATAAGTAAAATTAAATCAAATAGTAAAATTATAGGAGTGGGAGAGACAGGTTTAGACTTTTATTACAATAATAGTGATAGAGATAAACAAATAATAAGTTTTAAAAATCATATTAATGCTGCATTAGAATTAAACTTTCCTTTAATTGTTCATTCTAGAAATGCTGAAGATGAAACTTATGAAATATTAAAAAATGCAGACAAGAATTTAAAAATACTAATGCATTGTTTCACAGGTTCACTTCCATTTGCCTTAAAATTAATGGAGCTTAATTCTTATTTTTCAGCCAGCGGTATTATTACATTTAAAAATAGCAACGATCTTCAAAATACTTTTAAACAGTTACCTTTAGAAAGATTGCTAATTGAGACAGACAGTCCATTTTTAGCTCCTGAGCCAATGAGAGGTAAGAAAAATGAACCATCTTTTGTGCGGTATACCTTAAAAAAACTTTCTGAATTAAAAGATATTACCTCACAAGAGCTTGATAAAATAACAACACAAAATTTTAATAGATTATTTTTTAGCCTATGAGCTTAAAATTTACTATTTTAGGATGTGGTAGTTCCCTGGGTATACCTAGAATTGATGGTTATTATGGGAACTGTGATCCCAATAATAAGAAAAATGTTCGTTCAAGATGTTCAGCTTTAATAAGATCTAAAAGTTTAAACATACTAATTGATACTTCTCCAGATTTAAAATCTCAATTGTTAGCAAATAAAGTTAAAAATATTGATAAAGTTTTTTATACACACGATCATGCAGATCAAACACATGGAATTAATGAATTAAGAGTGTTCTCATTAAAAAATAGAAAAAAAATACCTATTTATGCTGACTTAATAACAAAAAAAAGTCTTTCAAATACCTTTGGTTATTGTTTTAAAGATTACAAAAATTATCCGTCAATACTTGATGCAAAAACTTTAAAGAACAAACACATATTAAATGATATTAATAGTAAAATTGTTATTAAATCATTAAAAGTTCACCACGGTTCAATAAAAAGTATCTGTTATATTATTAATGATAAATGTGCCTATGCACCCGATGTCAACTATATAGATAGTAAAGATTTAAGATATTTAAAAAATTTAAAATATTTTATTGTTGATTGTTTGAGATATGATTATCACCCAACACATTTTAATTTAGATAATGTACTAAAATTAATTAGAAAAGTTAAACCAAAGAAAGCAATTCTTACAAATCTAAGCAATGAAATTGATTATAATGAAATAAAAAAAAAGTTACCCAAAAATGTAATTCCTGCACACGATGGATTAACAGTATTAATCTAATAAACTTTCAATTTTTTTTGTAATTTTTTTTGATGTTGGGTTGGTTAAAGATGCATAAGTATCTTCAATTTTTCCTTCTTTATTTATTAAAATTTTATAAAAATTCCATTTTGGTACAGCGGATTTACCATGGTTTTCTTTGGCCCATTTATAAATTTCATGTGCATTATTGCCTTTAACATCTGTGATTTCTGTAATTGGAAAATTAATACTAAAATTTACTTCACAAAATTCTTTAACTTCGTTATTATTTTTTTTTTCTTGATTAAAAGAATTAGACGGTATGCCAAGTACAATTAATCCTTTTTTTTTATATCTCTCCCATAGTATTTGCATGTCTGCATATTGTTTTGTAAATCCACAATAACTAGCAGTATTCACTACTAAAACAGGTTTACCTTTAAAGTCATTTAAATCTATTATATCACCTGAAATACTATTTATTTTAAAGTCATAAAAAATTTTTTCATAATTTGCATTAGATGAACTTTTAGAAAAAAACATAAATATAGCTACTCCAATTATAAATAGATTTCTCATTATTTTAATTATTTATTTGGTGTAAGTAGTATTAAAAAGTACCCAAATAAAGTGGATAATAATGACCCAGTTAAAACCCCAATTTTTACACCATCCATGTATTGCATACTTTCGGCAAATGCTAAATTTCCAACAAATAAACTCATTGTGAAACCAATTCCAGTCAAAACACCAACACCATAAAAATTATACCAACTGGTATTACTTGGCATTTCGGCAATTTTTAATTTAATTGATACGTATGAAAAAATAAAAACACCCAATTGTTTTCCTACAAACAAACCCATCACTATTCCTAATGGAACTTTATCTAATAGTGATGAAAAAGATAATCCTTCCAAAGATACACCTGCATTTGCAAAGGCAAATATAGGCATTATGCCAAATGCAACATAAGGGCTTATTGCATGCTCTACCTTAATTAAAAGTGAGAAATCTTTATCTTTTTTTCTATGAGGAATTGTCATTGCAAGCAATACACCAGCAATGGTTGCATGTATTCCTGAGTTATGAGTAAAATCCCATAAAAAAACTCCTACAATAAGATAGGGTAGAAATTTTCTTACATTAAATTTATTTATAACTAATAGAATAATAAATGCTAACAACATCAGAGACAAATATTTAATACTTAAATCACCAGAATAAAATAAAGCAATAATTACTATTGCTCCTAAATCATCTATAATTGCTAAAGCTGTTAGAAAAACTTTTAGTGACAGAGGGACTCTCTTACCTAATAATGATAATACTCCTAATGAGAAGGCTATATCTGTAGCTGACGGTATTGCCCAACCCTTTAATGTTTCTCCATCTCCTAAGTTTATAAACACATATATTAATGCAGGAACTAACATTCCACCAACTGCTGCTATAATAGGAAGCAAAGCTTGTTTAATATTAGATAACTCTCCTTGCAAAAATTCTCTTTTAATTTCAAGTGTTACAAAAAAGAAAAAGATTGCCATTAACGCATCATTTATCCAATGCAAAACAGAAAGCTTAAGACCAAAATTATTTATGCCAATAAATAAATATCTCTCTAATGTTGAAAAATATAAAATGGATAATTCAGAATTACTTATAAATAATGCTATTATAGCAGCAAAAAGAAGTACTATTCCACTTGCAGCCTCAAGTTTAAAAAATGATGTAAAACCTTTTGTAATTTTTTGAATCATATTTAGTTAGTAAGATCTTTTATAAAAAGTTTGAAGTCTAAAATGGTTTCGTAAAAGCTATCAAAAAAGGGAGTTATACTTGGAAATACAATTATTAAATTAGACTTAAATGTATCTAATAAAAATATAAGACCTAATAAAGAAACAATAACTACAATAAAATAAACCAATATCATTTTTGTTATTCCTTGTTTTTCTTCATTTTCTATATCATCTTGCTCATCTTCTTCATCTTCGATGTTCTTTTCAGACAGTGATTCTTTCTTTTTATCAGTTAAATTCTGATCCTTAATTTCTTTATTATGCTCATCATCTTTTTTTTCTACTTCAAAACTATTATTATCTAGATTAGTATCTTTGTCTTGAGGTATTCCTAGTTCGTCAATATTCTTAGTTATTGTAATCTTATAATGCCAAATATGATTACAGCTGCTACATTTAAGAGTTCTACCGTTTTCTGGTATTAATTTTTTATCAATACTGAACTTTTTATTACAATTTGGACATTCTATGATCATATGATCTCTTATAGCATTAAATAGCAAATTTATTAGAAATTTGTAACCAATATAACCTTTGAATTTTCTTTTATCTGCTGTATTAGTACTGCAATCGGGGCGTAGCGCAGCCTGGTAGCGCATCTGGTTTGGGACCAGAGGGTCGCAGGTTCAAATCCTGCCGCCCCGACCATTATTTATGAAAAAAGCAAAAATTTACAAACCTTCTAAAACAGCCATGCAATCTGGTCTTAAAAAGTTTGATAAATGGATTATAGAATTTATAACTGAAGATCCTGGAAAAAATCCACTTATGGGATGGGAAAGTTCATCCGATACTTATTCAGAATTAAACTTAGAATTTAAATCAAAAGATTTGGCCATAGAGTATGCTAAAAAAAATAATATTCTTTTTGAAGTTATTGAACCTCAAAAAAGAAAGATAACTAAAAAATCTTACGCAGATAATTTTATTAAATAATGTTTAGATTTTTTACTATAAAAAAATGGTATCTATGGTCTTGGATAGGATCCTTGATAATTCTATCATCTCTATGGGTTCAGGTTAAAATTGATGTTAAAATAAATGAGTGGTTTGGTGAATTTTATGACATGATTCAAAAGGCGCTAGGAGCACCAAATGCCATTACTATCGATGAATACTGGGCTAGTCTTTTTTCGTTTATTGTGCTCGCAGCAATGTATGTTGGCGTAGCTGTTGTTGTAAGTTATTTTACATCACATTATTTGTTTAGATGGAGAACAGCTATGGTTGAATATTATCATAGTGTATATGAAAAAGCTCGTAAGATAGAAGGGGCTTCTCAGAGAGTTCAAGAAGATACTATTAAATTTTCAAGAATAATGGAATCACTTGGAACAAGTTTAATTGAAGCAATTATGATATTAGTTGAATTTATGCCAATTTTATTTGGATTAAGCATTGGTATACCTATATTCTTCTTTGGAGATTGGGAATATGGTTTAATTGTTGGTGCACTTATTTGGTCTGTTGGTGGTACAATTTTTTTAATTTTTTTAGGTTTAATTCTAAAATTAGTTGGAGTCGAATATGATCTTCAAAAAAAAGAGGCTGCTTATAGGAAAATCTTAGTTATAGCTGAAGATGATGGCACTATAAGGCCAAAGTCAATCGAGGAATTATTTGATGATGTTAGAAGTATTCATTTTTTAAGCTACATTAGGTATCTCTATTTTAATATTGGAAGAATAGCTTATTTACAAGCGAATGTATTATCTGCTTATGTTTTTCTAGCTCCTGCTATCGTTGCAGGTGCTGTTACACTCGGTGTCATGCAGCAGATTATAAGAGCATTTGGCCGTGTAGAGGGATCTATGCAATATATTTTAAAAGCATGGCCGACAATTATTGAACTTGCAAGTGTATATAAAAGATTAAGAGAATTTGAATATAAATTAGAAAATGAAGATATAGACGAGACTATAAAGACTTCTTAATAAATGAAACTTTCCAAAGAATTATTGAATAGCCTTATTTCAATAACATCAAATTCAGCCATAGCTTGTTATCCTTTTATTGGTAAAAATGAAAAAATTTTAGCAGATAAGGCAGCTACTGATATCATGAGATGTGAACTCAATAAATTGGATATAAAAGGCGAAGTGGTAATAGGTGAAGGTGAACTAGATGAAGCTCCTATGTTATTTATTGGAGAACAATTAGGCAATGGTAATGGACCTGAAATAGACATAGCCGTAGACCCAGTTGAAGGTACAAATTTTGTAGCAAAAAATTTGCCTGGCGCAATGACAGTATTAGCAATCGCGGAAAAAGGTAATTTATTTAATGCTCCAGAAACATATATGGATAAAATTGCATCTGGTAGTCATATTTCAAATGATGTTTTAGATCTAGATAATACAGTTGAGAAAAATATTAAAAATTATTCTGATGCATCAAATAAAAAAATTGAGGAAATAACGGTGTGTTTACTTAACAGACCAAGACATAATAAAATTATAGATGAATTAAACAGATTAAAAGTAAATATTAAATATATTTCCGATGGTGATGTTTCAGGTGCGTTATTAGTAACTAATAAAAAATATGGTGTTGACATATTTATGGGCATTGGAGGTGGTCCAGAAGGAGTTATTGCAGCCGCAGCTTTAAAAACTTTAAATTGTCAATTCCAAGGCAGATTTCTTTTTAAATCTGATAAAGAAATTAATAGAGCTCAAAAAATGGGAATTAAAGATTTAAATAAAAAATATGAGATAAATGAAATAGTTAAAGGTGAAAGCATTTTCTGTGCAACTGCTATCACAACATGCGACTTAATGAATGGAATAGTTCGAAAAAATGATAAATTCATCACAGAAACAATTTTTACTCATGATAAGACTAGTTTAGATCTAATAAAAAAAGAGTTTACGATTACTTGATTAATTGAAAAATTTGCAATAAAAGATCCACAATTGGTCCCTTCGTCTATCGGTTAGGACACATGGTTTTCATCCATGAAAGAGGGGTTCGATTCCCCTAGGGACCGCCATCTACTTATTTCTTCTTGTTGGTGCATTAATTTTTTCTCTAAGAGTTTTAATAATATCATTCAGCATATTATCTTGTGCATATTTTTTTTCTGTAATTTTTTCTAGTTTCTCTATGTCATTCATATCTTTGATATTTAGTAAATACTTGTTTGAAACTAATCCCATAGAATTAAATTCTAAAATTAAAATATTGTTACTTAACATTTTTTTTTTACCAAGTCTAAAAAGTGAACTATTAGTTTTTATTCTTTCTATGAAGAACCAATTACCACTGAAATTACTCACTGATGATGGTGGTCCTATTAAATTTCTTACGTCATTTTTATTGGTTTTATTCAATAAAATTTTATCATATTTGTTTTCAATAAATCTTGCTCCATGTGAATTAGAAACTTTATTTAATGAGCAATTGAGTGTAAACAAAAAGATAAATGACAAATATATATATTTCATATGAACAACGAATATTTAAATATTTACAATAATTTAATTAAATTAACTAGAAATAAAAATCTTTATATTAATTTAAAAAATGATGATACTTTTTCAGACAGATTAATTGTACTTTTGTTTCATTTTGGTTTTTTTTTGAAAATTTATAAAGATGTAATGCCTAAAGATGAAGCACAAAATTTATTTGATTATTTTATAAGACAAATAGAACTTACCATAAGAGAAATTGGATATGGAGATGTTTCAGTAAATAAAAAAATGAAAGAATATGTTAACTTATTTTTTTCAATATTAGATAAAATTGAAAAATGGAATAGCCTAAATATTAAGGAAAAAAAAAAAACTATTGGAAATTTAATGAATATTGAAGAAGATAGTGATTTATTGGTTAATTATTTAGATAAATATTGTGAATTTTTATCAAAAAACTCTTTTAAAATCTTTACAAAAGATATAATAGAACTTAAATTTTAAATATGGCTGTACCAAAACGCAAAACTACAAAGTCTAGAGCTGGGAAAAGACGTTCACATTTGAGAGCTTCAACAAAGAATATAATTGAGGATAAAAAGTCAGGTGAATATAGATTATCTCATCATTTGGATTTAAAAACTGGCTTTTATAAAGGTAGACAAGTTCTAGATCCTAAAGAATAGTTTTTATGAACAACCCAATTATTATTGCTATCGATGCAATGGGTGGTGATAATTCTCCAGATAAAGTTATTGAGGGTATAAGTTTACATTCTAAATTATCTCAGGACGTTTTTTATAAAATATTTGGAAATAAGAATATAATTTTCCCTTTTATAAAAAAACATAAAATACCAGAAGAGCGATATAATATATTTCATACAGATGAAATTGTTCATGGAGAAGATTCCCCTTTATCAGCAGCTAAAAGAGGAAAAAAAACCAGTCTATGGCTTGCTGTTGAGTCATTAAAAAAAAATGACGCAGATGCAATAGTATCCGCAGGTAATACAGGCGCACTTTTTTTAATTTCAAAACTAAATCTAAAAATGATCGAAAATATTGATAAGCCAGCACTTTCTGCTCTGTGGCCGAGCAAACAAGGCATGAACGTTGTTTTAGATTTAGGGGCAAACATTGAGTGTAGCTCAAAAAATTTATTAGATTTTTCTATAATGGGCTCAGCCTTATTAAAGGCATTGTTTGAAGATATTGATGCAAAAGTAGCTTTACTTAATATAGGTTCAGAAGAGATAAAAGGTAATGCAATGATCAAAGATACATACAAATTGTTAATTGAAAATAAATATTCTTTATTTGAATTTAAAGGTTATATTGAAGGGAACCACATTATGGACGGTGATGTTAATGTAATTGTTGCTGATGGATTTACAGGAAATATAGCTTTAAAAACCGCAGAAGGTACATCGAATTTCATTATAGCTGAATTAAAAAAAGCTCTATCTTCAAATATAACAGGTAAATTCTCATCATTGTTAAATTTCAATAATTTAAAAAAGTTTAAAAATAAGCTAGATCCAAGACTTTATAATGGAGCAATATTATTAGGTTTAGATAAGCCTGTTATAAAAAGCCACGGTTCAACAGATGCAATCGGTTTTGCCAATTCATTGAAGGTTTGTGAAAAAACAATTAGAGGAAATCTTATAAATCGAATAAAAGAAAATATTGGCTAGATGAGAATAAATTTAACAAAAAAAGATATTATAAATTCAATTTATATGCAGATAGGATTCTCAAAAAGAATAAGTGAAACATTATTAGAAGAAATCTTGGAACTTATTTTAAGTAATATTATTTTGCATAAGAAGTTAAAAATTGCAAAGTTTGGAACTTTTATATTAAGAAAAAAGCCTCAACGTATTGGTAGAAATCCTAAAACAAAAGAAACTAAAATAATTTCTGAGCGTAATGTTATTTTATTTAAACCATCAAAAGAATTAAAAAAGTATATAAATAATGGTGTATAATTCAAATATCACTAGCAAATATAAAACAATTGGTGAGGTTGCTATCATTTTAAAACTTATTAGTAAAAAAAATGGATCATTATCAACACATACAATTCGTTTCTGGGAAAAGGAATTCAAACAAGTAAAGCCAAAGATTTTTTCAGGAAATAGAAGATATTATGATGAGCATACTATTAATCTTTTAAAAAAAATCAAATATTTGCTAAAAGATAAGGGAATGACCTTAAATGGTGTAAAAAAGGTTTTAAATTCTGAAGATTCAAACATTGACGAATTACACAATACCTCTATAAAGCAAAAAAGTATAATTAAATCAAAGTTAAATAAAATTAAAAAATTAATAACTGATATAAAAAGTTAAATGGCTAAAAAAACTCATGTCAAAGTAAGATTAGTTCCAGAAGCAAAACCTGATAGTCCCTTTTTTTATTATGTCAAAAAACCTGCTGGTGGTGAAAAAGCAAAAGTAAAATTAAAAGTAAAAAAATACAATCCAGCAACTAGAAAACATGAGATTTTTGTAGAAAAAAAACTTCCACCTCATAGTAAGTAATTTACTTCTTTTTACCAAAATTTCTTCGTTCAAAATCAATATATGCATAAATCATATTTTTCCAAATTCTATTGGTTATTATTGGATCAATCTTATTCTTAATTGATTTTTTTTTAATATTTCTAAGAATTAAATTTATTCTTTTTTGGTCAACTATTTGATTTTTTTTTTCTTTAAGTGCTAGAACTCTTTTAACAAGATTAGATCTTTTCTTAATTATTTTTATCAATGAATCGTCTAATTTGTCCAATTCTTTTCTAATTTTGCTAAGTTTTGCTTTTTTTAATGGCGACATTTATATATTTGGATAATTTAAAAATTATTATATTTATCCAATTATGTATAGTGAAAATCTAAAGATCAATAATCAAATATCAACATGGCTTATTACCATGTTTTGGATAATCTCAGCGATGATTATAGTTGGAGGCTTAACTAGATTAACTGATTCTGGATTATCAATTACTCAATGGCAATTATTCTCCGGTTTCTTTCCACCACTTAATGATTCACAATGGATTGTGTATTTTGATTTGTACAAAGAGATACCCGAATTTAAATTGCAAAATTATGATATGACCATGCAAGAATTTAAGGTTATTTTTTGGTGGGAATGGGCTCATAGATTTATGGGAAGGTTAATAGGCTTAGCTTTTCTAATTCCACTAATATATTTTACATTTAAAATTAAATTTAAAAAATTATTGAGTTTTTATTTCATCTTTGCTTTAATATGCTTTCAAGGATTCATAGGTTGGTATATGGTAAGTAGTGGCCTAATTGATAGAATTGATGTTAGTCATTTTAGATTATCTATTCATTTATTAGTAGCTTTTTTTATTTTATCTTTAATTTTTTGGAATTATTTAAAAATAAAAGTTAAAAACAACTTTCAAAATACTATAAATATAATATTTCCATTGAGTTTTCTTTTTTTGGTTTTTTTACAAATTTCTATTGGTGCATTCGTATCAGGAATGGATGCAGGTAAAATTTATAATTCCTGGCCATTAATGGATGACTCAATTTTTCCAAATGATAATAGTGTTGTTAATTTATTTAAATTATCTGCTTTTAGCGATCCTTCTCTGGTGCAATTTATACATAGAAAATTAGCTTATTTAATAGGATTATTTTATCTGTATTTATTATTTTATATTTACAGGAATAAAAAAACTGATTTATATAAATCAGTTAACGTTTTAGGAATTTTTATAATTTTACAGATTGTCTTAGGGATATTTACTTTATTATATGGTGCACAGATATTAATTGCATCTATGCACCAAATAAGTTCTATATTTTTAGTAGCTTCTTGTATTTATTTTTTATTTATAAATACAAGATCTAACTTACAGCTTTCAAGCTAGGTTTTCCAGAAGCTCCTAAAGCTTGATCCAGATCAGCTACAATATCATCTGGGTGTTCAATACCGATAGACAATCTTACATATCCTGGTGTTACACCTGCAGCTAATAGCTCTTCTTCAGTTAACTGACTGTGAGTAGTTGTTGCTGGGTGAATAGCTAAACTTCTTGCATCCCCAATATTTGCTACATGATAAAACATTTTTAATGACTCAATAAATTTTTTACCTGCTTCAACTCCTCCTTTAACCTCAATACCTACAAGTGCTCCATTTCCACCTTTCATGTATTTTTTAGATCTTTCACCTATCTCACCTTTATGGAGAGTAGGGTAGATAACTCTTTCCACATTTTTATGTTTTTGTAAAAAAGCAACAGCTTTCTCGGCATTAGAGCAATGTTGTTTCATTCTTAATGGAACTGTTTCAAGACCTTGAATGATTCCCCAGGCATTATCTGGTGCTAAAGGAGCTCCTAAATCTCTTAAAAGACAAACCCTAGCTCTTACTGCAAATGAAACGTTTGCACCTGTTAATTGAGGTACTACTTCACCCCATTTTGCTCCACCATAACTGGCATCTGGCTCGTTAAATAAAGGCTGCCTTTTTGGATCTTTTGTCCAGTCGAAATTACCTCCATCAACAAGAGCTCCACCAATGACTGTTCCGTGTCCACCAATAAATTTAGTAAGCGAGTGAACTACTACAGCAGCCCCATGTTCTAGAGGCTTACAAATAACTGGTGCAGCAGTGTTGTCCATAATTAAAGGAATATTGTGTTTTCTTCCAATATCTGAAACTTCCTTAATTGGAAATACCCTTAAGTATGGATTAGGTAAAGTTTCCGCATAAAAACATCTTGTTTTTTCATCAATTAATTTTTCAAAATTACTTGGGTCCGATGGGTCTGCATATCTACATTCAATACCTAATTTTTTAAGTGTATGTGTGAATAGGTTAACAGTTCCACCATATAAATCAGTTGAGCTAATAAAGTTATCACCTGATTGACACACATTCATTATAGCGAATGTAGATGCCGCTTGTCCTGAACCAACAGTTACTGCTGCAAGTCCACCTTCAAGTGCTGCAACTCTTTTTTCAAGTACGTCGTTTGTTGGATTCATAATTCTTGTGTATATGTTTCCAAATTCCTTTAGTGCAAATAAATTTGCAGCGTGATCTGTATCATTAAATTGATAAGATGTAGTTCTGTATAGTGGAACTGCTACTGCTGTTGTAGCTGGATCACTCCTGTAATCTCCACCATGTAATGCAATTGTTTCTGGATGTTTGTTTTTACTCATATTTCCCCTTCTGTTTAAATGTGCATTAAACTAAAATGAAAAAATACAATCAAGCTTTAATTTAACGTGATAATGGGGGATAATTTGTAGTTATAAATTTCTTAAGTACAGTTAATACTCTATCTGCCTCTTCTAATAACATCATGTGACCACAATTATCAATTATATCAACTTGACTACCTTGTATTAATGAAGCTAGTTTTTTTCCCTCTTTTACAGGGCACATTTTATCATCTGTTGCTAAGATTGATAGAGTAGGACATTTAATTTTTTTTGCTGCATCAAAACCATTTTTGTAATTATCACAAGCTCTAAAGTCTACTCCTAAAGTATTCTGTATTGTTCTAGATTTTGCAAGCATTGTTCCTGTGTTGATATGGTAAAGACCAGGCACAGGATGGCCACCAAAATGACCAGCTGGACCATGTGCCCAATCCATCATTAAATCTACTGCTTTAGGATCATTATTTTCAGCTAATGAAAGTAACTCTGGGTTCATTGGTATAGCACCGGCTCCACCCATCAAACTCAAAGTTTTAATTTTATTAGGATACCTTGATGTACATTCTACTGTTACCAAACATCCTTGTGAGTGTCCTACCAAAGAAGCTTCTTTATGACCAACAGCATCAATTACATCACTTACCCAATCTGCCATTTCTTCAATTGATTTAAGACTTTCACCACTTGATAAACCATGTCCCGGTAGATCAACTGCTAAAGCGTTATAGCCATGAAATGCAAAGTACCTTGTCTGAAGTACCCATGTCATATGGGTTAAACCACTACCATGAACAAATATTATCAATGGTTTTTTTTTATCAAACTGTCTACCACCAGTAGAGGCAAAAACCTCATGCCCATTTACTTTGAATTTCATTGATTTGATACAAGTCTTGGCTTTCTTGCTGCTCTGAAACCAATCTCGAAATCATTTTTTATATCATCAATGTCTTCAATACCTACCGACAATCTAATCATGTCATGGGACAAGCCAGCAAACTTCAAAGTTGCCTCATCCATCTGTGAGTGAGTCCCAGATGCAGGATGAATAACCAAAGTTCTTGTATCGCCTACATTTGCCAAATGTGATGCTAATTTTACGTTATTAATAAATGCCACTCCTGCATCTTTTCCGCCTTTAATACCAAACGCAATCATTGAACCTCTTCCATTAGGCAAAAGTTTTTTTGCTAATTCGTGATCTGGATGATCAGGGACACTTGGATGTGATACCCAAGCTACACTTTCATGGTTTGATAAATATTTAACCATCTCTTCAGCATTAGAACAGTGTTTTTTCATTCTTACTGACAAAGTTTCTATCCCTTGTAAAACATTCCATGCATTTTGAGGGCTTAAACAAGGACCAAAATCTCTCATTCCTTCAGCTCTAGCTTTCATTGTAAAAGCTGTTGGGCCAAACTCCTCGGCAAAAGATAATCCATGATATCCTTCATAAGGTTTTGTCATTGTTGGAAATTTATCATTTTGCATCCAATCGAATTTTCCACCTTCAACTAATATACCTGCCATTGAAGATCCATGTCCTGCCATCCATTTTGTTAGTGAATGAATTACTATATCAGCACCATGCTCAAACGGTTTACATAAATAAGGAGTTTGATAAGTTGCATCAACCATCAATGGAATTCCAGCATCATGCGCAATTTTTGCGATTTCTGGCATATTCATTATTTCGTTACCTGGATTTCCAACGAGTTCTCCAAAAATACCTTTTGTATTTTTTTGAATTGCTTTTTTAAATCCTTCAGTATCTCTTGGTTTAACAAATGTACATTTAATTCCAAATTTAGGTAAGGTTAATCTAAATAGGTTTACAGTGCCTCCATATAGTTGAGATGATACAACTAAATGATCACCTGCTTCACATAATGTCATTACTGTCAAAAATATTGCACTCATACCTGAAGATGTAGCTAATGCTGCTGTACCACCTTCAAGTGAAGCAACTCTCTCCTCTAATACACCAACGGTCGGGTTTGAAATTCTACTATAAATATGTCCACCTCTTTCTAAATTAAAAAGAGCAGCTGCGTGATCGACATCATCAAAAAGGTATGATGTGGTTTGATAAATTGGCACTTGTCTTGAACCAGCATTTTTGTGAGGTTGATAACCGGCATGTAAACTAAGGGTATCAAATTTATAGGTATTTGGTTTTAATTCTTTTTTTTTATCACTCATTAGGCTCCTTTAATTTATAATTATGTGAATTCGTTTTAAGAGGTTATTATTACTAATAAATAGTCATAATTCAATCAACCATTCAGTCCATCCAAAATATAATAATTTGACAATATATGTAATTATAAGTATTAATCCCGCATTCATGACAAAGTTTGTTAAAAAAGATGAGATAAATAGCGAGTGGTTTGAAATCGATGCCACAGGAGCCGTTGTAGGTAGACTAGCAACAGTTGTATCAAAAATTATAAGAGGGAAGAACAAAACAACATATACTCCTCACATGGACCATGGAGATTTTGTTGTTATTAAAAATGTAGATCAAATAAAATTTACAGGCAACAAATTCCAAAATAAAAAATATTACAGACACACTGGATACCCTGGTGGGATTAAAGAGATAACACCTGAAAAGTTGAGTGAAAAAAAGCCGGGTGAAGTATTAAAGTTAGCTGTTAAAAGAATGTTGCCCTCAGGTGCACTAGGGAAAAAACAATTAACTAAACTAAAAATTTATTCTGGAGAAGAACATCCTCACACTGCTCAAAATCCAAAAATAATTGAAATCGGTAAGCTTAATCAAAAAAATATTGCAAGAAATTAATATGGAAACTTCCCAAACATCTACACCAAAAATAAAATTAGACTTTAAAGATAGTAAATACGCAACAGGAAGAAGAAAAAAATCTGTAGCTAAAGTCTGGTTAAAAAAAGGTTCAGGAAAATTTTATGTAAATGGTAAGTCTTTAACCGACTATTTTCCAAGAGCTAATCATGTAATGCAAATTTTAAGACCTTTTGAAATAATAAACCAGTCAACAGATTACGATGTTAGATCTAAAGTTGTAGGTGGAGGACAAACTGGTCAAGCTGGTGCTTTAGTACACGGTATTTCAAGAGCTTTACTTAAATTTGATGAAACTTTAAAATCAACCCTACGTAAAGAAAAACTTACAACAAGAGATTCAAGATCTGTTGAGAGAAAAAAACCTGGTAGAGCAAAAGCTAGAAAAAGCTACCAATTTTCTAAAAGATAATTTCTTTTTAAATTTCAACTGTTATATTAAATTATGGGCAAGAAAAATGTTCTTATATGTGGAGCTACTGGATATATAGGATTACAACTAACTAAACTCCTATGTACACATAAAAAAATAAGTATTAAATATTTATGTGGAAGTACTTCTGTCGGAAAAAAAATAGATTATTTCGAACAAGAATTAAAAAAATATAAATTACCAAAAATATCAAAATTTAAAAAAGAATATTTATCAAATGTGGATATAATATTTACAGCATTGCCAAATGGTGAGGCACAATCTATTTCAAAATTTTTAAATAAAAATAATTTATTAATAGATCTAGCGGCTGATTTTAGACTTAATAATAAAAAAGATTATGAAAAATGGTATAAAATTAAACACAAAGCATTAAATCAAATCAAAAAAAGTATTTACTCTATACCTGAAATTAGTGGACAATTAATTAAAAAATTTCAGATAGTATCTTGTCCTGGATGCTATCCTACATCTGTATTAATTCCGTTAATCCCTTTAATAAAAAAAAATTTAATTAATAATCAAACAATCATTATTGACTCAAAATCTGGTTATTCAGGAGCAGGTAGAGGAGTGCATAAAAAATATAAATATAAAAATTTATATGAGTCTTTGAGTGCTTACGGATTAGCAAATCATAGACATAATTCTGAAATTCAACAAGAGCTTGATCTTAAAACTGGCAAAAAAAATAAATTTCATTTTACACCTCATCTTACACCAATGTTTAGAGGAATTTTAAGTACTATTTATGTTGATTTAAAAAAGGGCATTAACATAAACAAAATAATTAATGTTCTAAATGTCCAATATAAGAATCATAAATTTATAAAAATCTGTAAAATAAATACTTTCTTAAGTACTAATGATGTTATCAACACCAATAATTGCTTAATTTCTGTATGTAAAAGCAAATATAAAGATAAAATAATAATATTGTCTGCAATTGATAATTTGATTAAAGGTGGTGGAGGTCAAGCTGTACAAAATATGAATAATTATTATGACTTTAATCAGAACGATGGTCTAAATGTTTAAATATATTTTTATAATTTTATTAATATTTTCATTATCACATTGTTCACTAAATCATCCTGTTTCTATGTGGAATATTGAGGACGACAGTACTGACAAAGATATTTCGAAATTAAACTTTGAAAATGAAACATCTTTTGAAGAATTTAAAAAAAATGTTATTCAATATGGTAAGATCAGCGACTTTCCTAAATTAGATGAATTTAATGAATAAAAATATAAATATTGCTGTTATTGGACTTGGTCAAATTGGATCATATGTTCTAAATGAGTTAAATACAAAAAAGAAAGATATTGAAACTAAAACTGGAAAGAGAATTAAAGTTATAGCTATATCAGCTAAAAATAAAAATAAGAAAAGAAAATTTAAAATTAATAAGAAAATTTTTTATTCAAATCCTCTAGATATTTTGAAGATTAAAAACTTAGATATAGTAATCGAAGCTATAGGTTTATCAGATGGTATTTCAAAAAAAATTATTGAGACTGCTCTTAAAAATAAAATTCATGTTATAACCCCAAATAAAGCATTAATTTCAAAACATGGTGATAAACTGGGAGAATTAGCTGAAAAAAATAAAGTTAATTTAGAATTTGAGGCATCTGTTGCAGGCGGTATTCCTATTGTAAGAACAATCAAAGAAGGTTTGGCTACAAATAAAATCACAAAAGTTTATGGCATACTTAACGGTACTTGTAACTACATCATGTCAGAAATGGAGAGAACTAAAGATAGTTTCAAAAATGTTCTGAAGATGGCACAGAAACTAGGTTATGCTGAACCTGGAAATCCAAAATTAGATCTTAACGGTTATGATGCGTTAGCTAAAATAAAAATTTTGACATCATTAGCTTTCAATAAGAAAATTTCAAAATCTGAATGTTTAATGGAAGGTATTGAAAACATCGATTATGCAGATATTAAAATTGCTGATCAGTTAGATTTTAGAATAAAATTATTAGGTATAACTGAGATTATAAATAATAGTATTTTTGAAAGAGTTCATCCATGTTTAGTTAAAAAAGACTCTTATATAGGAAATGTAGATGGCGTAATGAATGCTGTTATATTAAATGGTTCACCTATTGGAGAGTCTGTATTGCAAGGGGAGGGGGCTGGCGCAGGACCAACATCCTCTGCTTTGATGTCTGATTTATTGTCTATATTGAGAGGTAATATAAAATATCCTTTTGGTATATCTAAAAATAAAAGATTAAAACCTAAAATATTTAATAAAGACCAATCATCAAATTCTCTTTATTTAAGATTAGAAGTTAAGGATAAACCAGGCGTTTTATCTTCTATAACAAAGATTCTGGCGAAGTATAAAATTTCTATTCAAAGATTAATACAAATACCTGATCACAAAAGTAAGACAGCTTCGATTGTTCTTATTACTCATAATGCAAATGAATTAGACGCTCAAAGATGTATTAAATCTTTTAAATCAAATAAAAATATTATTAAAAATCCTGTTCTTATTAGATTATTTTAATGGAACTTTATATAAAATTATTTGAAGTTCTTTTTCCAGTTTTTTTTATAGTTGGTATCGGATATTTTTTAGGTAAAAAAAATCCAAATTTTGATACATCATTTATAACTACTTATTCTGCTAATTTTGGAACGCCATCTATAGTAATATTCTCTATTTCGGCAAGTGGTGTAACTTTTGCAATGTTTTCAGAGTATTTTTTATATGCAGTAATTCTTTTATCCTCCTTTTTAATTGTTGGGCTAATTTTTTTAATTTTGATGAAGAAAGATTATTTGAGAGAATTACCAACATTTTTTTTACCTAATACAGGCAATATGGGTATTCCAATATGCTTGTTTGCATATGGAAAATTGGGTATGGGTATTGCGGCAGCTATATCTTCTTTGGTCGTTCTTCTTCATTTTACTCTTAATATTTTTTTAGCTAAACGTGAGTTTGATTTAAAGGTTATAATAAAAAGTCCATCATTTTATGCAATAATTGCTACCATTATCTTTCTATATTACGAAATACCTTTGCCAATATTTGTATTGAATACTGTTATGCTTCTTGCTTATGGAATGATAGTAATGATTTTAATGTCATTAGGTGTTTCATTAACACAAATGAAAGTTTTTTCCTTTAAGGATGCTCTAATTACATCTACCGGGAGAGTTATTATAGGGCCACTAATTGGCTTTTCGCTGATCTCTTTTTTTAACCTTTCTGGGTTTGCTGCTGGTGTTCTTTTAATTCAGTCATCTATGCCAAGTGCTATACTTTGTTATCTTGTTGCTTCAATGTATTCACCTAAGGAAATTGTTGATAACATATCTAGCACAATAGTTGTTTCAACTTTAATGTCTCTTGTAACTGTACCAATAACTGTATTCTTTGCTTTAAAATACTTCAATTAAGAGATAAGATTTTCATATGAAGGCTGTTATTCTCAATGCATCAGCTTGGATGATTGTTCCATTTATGGATGCTTTGGCAAAATATTTAAGTTCATCTATGGATGTTTTGCAAATTACTTGGGCTAGATATTTTTTTACAGTTGTCTTTGCACTCTCAATAATGCTTTTTTTTGATAGAAAATCCATGGTTTGGAGTAAAAAACCTGTGCTTCAATTAATAAGAGGATTGATTTTTGTATTTTCAACATATTTATTTTTTTTTGCTATATCTGAGATTTCTTTACCCAAGGCCTTAACTCTAGCATTTGTTGCCCCAATTTGTGTAACTGCAATGTCCCCCTTTTTTTTAAACGAAAAAGTAGGCTTAAGAAGGTGGACTGCAGTATCCATGGGTTTCATTGGTACCTTAATTGTTATTAGACCTGGATTTATAGAAATTAATTTGGCTACATTAGCAGCCCTGGGCAATGGTATTTGTTATGGTTTTTATTTAATTATTACAAGAAAATTAAGTACCTCTGATAACTCTCTATTAACTTTATTATTTGCTGGCACAGTAGGGACTATTGTCATGTCTTTATTTATGCCCGGTGTTTGGATACAGCCATCAAATAGTCAGTGGATTATGATGGCTTTAATTGGCTTCATAGCAGCTATTGCCCATCTTTTTATCATTTTGTCTCTCAAATTCGCTGATGCTTCTAAATTAGCTCCCCTTGGCTATACTGAAATTATTACTAATATTTTACTTAGTTATTATATATTTCAAGAATTGCCAGATAATTGGACATATTTAGGTCTTTCTATAATAGTCCTTTGTGGTATTTATATATCTAGGAGAGAGTATTATCTATTAAAACTTTATATAGGTAAGTAACACTTACTAATATATTAATATAA
>CACIST010000009.1 GCA_902589395.1 uncultured Pelagibacteraceae bacterium
TTACCGCCTTCTTTGTCTTTAATCATTTTTATATAATTAAAAAGCTCTTCAGATTTAACTCTGGAGAGATCAAAACGTTGACATCTCGATATTACTGTTACAGGAATTTTTTTGATTTCGGTTGTTGCAAAAATAAATTTTAAATATTTTGGAGGTTCCTCGAGAGTTTTTAAAAGTGCGTTAAATGCTTGTTTGCTTAACATATGAACTTCATCAATAATAAAAATTTTATATTTAGCAGTTGTTGGTCCATATCTTGAAAATTCAATAAGCTCTCTTACATCATCAACACCAGTCTTGCTTGCAGCATCCATCTCTAAAACATCAATATGATTTGAGTTTGTAATTGCATCACAGTTGCTACATTTTTTCTTACACATGTTTTCAATTCCATGCTCACAATTTAATGACTTTGCAACTATTCTTGCGAAAGTTGTTTTTCCTACTCCCCTAATACCTGTAAACAAGAATGCATTAGGTGACTTGTCTGAAATTATTGAATTTTTAATTGTTTCAGCAATAATCTCTTGGCCAATTAAATCCTCAAATACCTGAGGTCTGTATTTTAAAGCTAGTACTTTCGAATTTTCTGTCATTTTTAAGGAGACCAACCAACCTGGAAAATACTCACTACCCTTGCTATCTTTCGATCCTGGGGGATTTGTGGTAATACCACCTGATTGGCCTCCAACTTTATTATATCAATAAAAATTTCTATTCTACAAGAAAGTTATAAATTTATTTTCGTCTAAATTTATCGGATTTATAAACACCTAGAACGTGCATATCTTGACAATGGAGACCCAATTCCTCAAGTGAGTTTTTGATATTAGGAGCCTCAATATGTCCATCAATATCACATAGAAAAAAATATGAGGAAAATGAGTTCTTTTCGGGAAAACTTTGTAGTTTACTCATATTAACTCCATTTATTGCAAATCCAGATAGTGCAGAGTAAAGAGCAGCAGGTTTGCTTTTCAACTTAAATAATATTGATGTTATATGATTATCATCAGAAAAATCTGGCTGAAAAATATCTTTACCAAGTAATAAAAATCTAGTCACGTTATCTTCATCATCTTGAACATTTTCTTGTAGAATTTTCAGACCATATATTTCTGCACTTAGACTAGAAGCTATAGCAGCTTTAGATTTGTCTTTAGTTTCTGAAACAAATTTTGCTGAACCAGCTGTATCTGCTCTAACATTTTCTGTGAATTTTTTTTTCTTAATAAAACTTGAAGATTGGCTTAATGCTTGTGCGTGTGAATAAACATCTTTTATGTCTTCTATTTTGGAGTTTTTTAATCCTAATAGATTATGATTAATTGGAAAAAAATGCTCTGCATAAATATTTAATCTGTATTTAAAGATTAAATACTCAACACCAATATTTCCAGTTGTTTTATTTGACTCTGGAATTAAAGATTTTATTGAATTATCTTCACTAGACCTTTCAAAGCATTCATCAAATGTTTTACAGGGTATTGTATCAATCTCTGGATACATTTTTTTAGCACAACTTTCGCTGTAACTTCCTGCAACACCTTGATAAGCTATTTTCATAATTTAATTTTTATATTCCATAATTTTTTTTATTTCTAGATAATCTTCATCTGTATCTACGCCAATTGGTTTGGTTTTTGCTAATCCTACGTCTATTTCAATATTGTTATCTATTAATCTTAATTGTTCTAGTTTTTGCGATTTTTCATTCTGAGTTTGCTCTAATTGAACAAACCTCTCTAAATATGTAACATTATAAATATATATCCCAATATGGTGGTAAATATTTTTTTGAATATTTTTAATTTCTCTTGTAAATGATGTTGCTGTTGATAAATTGTTCTGAAGAAGTTCCTCTTTTGTGATTACTTTTACAACATTTTTGTTTAAGAAAAATTTTTCGTCTTCAATTTGACATGCTAAGGTTGAAATTTTAGATTGTTTTTTAATAGTTTTTTTAAGGAGATTAGTAACATCCTCAATATCAAGCATTGGTTCATCTCCTTGAAGATTTATTACATATTCAATATTGTCATCTCTTAACTCTTGATAAGCCTCAAAAATTCTGTCAGTTCCAGTTTTATGATCTTTTTTGGTTAAAATACATTTTCCTCCAAGCTTAGTGACCTCTTCAAATATTTCTTTGTCACCAGTTGCAACATAACTTTCTCCAATAAGAGATGATTTTGCAATTTTATAAACATGATTGATAATTGAAATATTATTGATTTTTAATAAAGGTTTATTTGGTAACCTTGTTGCAGCTAATCTTGAAGGGATTAAAATTACTGTATTGCTCATAAACTAAGTATTATGCGTCTTTCAGACGCAATAATTAAATTTAAATTTAGTTTTTTTTTTGTTTAACATGTTATACGAGGATAATAATTAAAAATCATGGACTCATTTGAAATTAATAAAATTATAGCAGCGGTAGTTGTTATTTTTGTTGTTATATTTGGAATAACTAAAATTTCAGACATTATCTATTACGTAGAGAAGCCGAGTCAATCAGCTTATAAAGTTGAATTTGCTGAACCAGATGTCACGAAAGCTTCTGCAGCTGTTGAAGCAGTTGATATTTCTGCTCTATTAGCCATGGGAAGTGTTGATCATGGAAAGAAAGTATTCAAGAAATGTAGCGCATGTCATTCAATTAAAAAAGGTGGAAGAAACAATATTGGCCCAGCACTTTATAATGTACTAGGCAGAAATATGGGTGCTCTGGAAGATTACAAATATTCAAAAGCCTTGATGGCATTTGGAAAAGATTGGACATTCCAAGAGATGAATAGCTTTTTAATAAAACCTGCTTCATATATAAAGGGTACCAAAATGGCTTTCGCAGGATTAAAAAAAGAGAAAGATAGAGCTTCAGTAATTCTATATATGAATGCTAATGCAGATAGTCCTTTACAACTACCTTAGTTTACCAAAACAATATAATAAAATACTCTTTTGAACATAAACTCTGTTTAAAGCTTGTTGCCATACTTTAGATTGTTTCCCAAGAAATACTTCCTCTGTAACTTCATTTCCTCTTGGTAGACAATGTAAAAATATTGCATCTTTCTTGGCTAAATTCATAGTTTTTGTATCAACTTTAAAATTTTTAAATGATTTAATTTTCTTTTTCTTATTCACTTTGTCGTTTAAGGAAATGATTTTGTCTGTCATTACAACATCACAATTTTTAATAGCTATTTCTTTTTTATTAAAAATTTTTATTTTTCCTTTTTGTTTTTTTATCAAAGAAAAAAGCTTTTTATTTGGCTGATAGCTTTTAGGGCATGCAATATTTAAAGAAATAGAAAATTTTATACTAGCTTCTATTAAACTATTCATCATGTTGTTATTAGCATCTCCTATCCAACATAGTTTTAATTTTGAAATACTTTTCTTTTTAATTTCTTGAATAGTGAAAATATCTGACAAAACCTGAGTGGGATGAGAGGATGGACTTAATCCGTTAATTACTGGTATACTTGAGTATTTTCTGAATTGATCTAATTTTTTATCCGAATCTGTTCTCAACATAAAAGCATTACCATAAGTTGATAAAATTTTAGATGTATCTGCTATACTTTCACTACCAATACCTAGATGTAACTCCTCTGGTCTTAACGTTAAAGATCCTCCACCTAATTGTTTAATAGCCAAATAAAAACTTAATCTAGTTCTGAGGCTAGATTTTTCAAACATTTGTAAAAGAATTTTACCCTTTAAAGGTGAATCTTTATCTGGATCAAGGGTATTTAATTTTTTTCTTTTTGATTTTCTATTTTTTGCATCAGAAATAATTTTTTTTAAATCTTTTAGGGGAATATCTCTAATATGAAGAAAGTTTTTCATTATTTTTTATATCCTTCACAAACTTTATTGATAATTTTTAAAGCTGTATTTATTTCATTTTTATTAACATTTAGTGGAGGCAAAATTCTTATAACATTTTCAGCTGCTCTAATTGTTAGTAGTTTATTTTTCAGTAAACTTTGTATGAATTTTGTCTGGTCATGATGTAATTGTATTCCCAAAATCAATCCTATTCCTCTTATATCTTTAATAATATTTGGAAATTTCAATTTAATTTTATTTAATTCTGAAATAAAATATTTTGAATTACTTTTAACTTTTGAAAGAAAGCCCTTTCTGAAAATTTCATCCATTACAGCATTACCAACTGACATTGCTAAAGGATTTCCGCCAAAAGTAGATCCATGTGTACCTGGAACCATAGCCTTCGAAACTTTTTTTGTCATTAACACTGCACCTATTGGGAACCCACCTCCAATTCCTTTTGCAATTGGAACTATATCTGGCTTTATGTTTGCATATTCATAAGAAAAAAACTTACCTGATCTGCCAATTCCACACTGAACTTCATCCAAAATAAGAAGAATTTTTTTTTTATTACAAATCTTTCTCAATTCTCTAAGACACCATGAAGGTATGACTTTTATACCTCCTTCGCCCATTATTGGTTCAATCATTATAGCAGCTGTTTTACTTGTAATTTTTCTTTTTAGTTCCTTGTGGTTCCCAAATTTAAAATGATCAAATCCACCCACTTTTGGTCCAAATCCTTCGACCATTTTTTTAGATCCGCTGGCATTTATTGCTGCGATAGTTCTTCCATGAAAAGAATTTTTTATACATAAAATTCTATTTTTTTTTTTTTGACCCATTGAATAAAAATATCTTCTAGCAACTTTTATAGCAGCCTCAGTAGCTTCTGCTCCACTATTTTGAAAAATAACTGCATCAGCAAAAGTTCTATTTGTTAATTTTTTAGCTAATTCCTCCCCCTCTGGAATTATGAAAGAGTTAGAAACATGCCAAAGTTTTTTTGATTGTTTGTTTATTGCTTTTACTAAATTTGGATTCGTATGACCTAAAGAATTTACTGCAATTCCTTGAACAAAATCTAAGAACTTTATTCCTTTTTTTGTGTACAAATAAGATCCTTTACCTTTGTTGAAAGATAGGTTTCTTCTTTTATAGTTTTTTGCTAAAGAACTCATATTTATATTATGATTTAATTTTATAACCTTTGTGTACTAGAAAGTACGCGAAATAAGTAATAATCAAACTTAAAAAAGTTAATAACGCAATACCAAATGTTACCGACCCATCTAATTGACCAATAAATGAAAATCTAAAACCATCTATCATATGAAAAAAAGGGTTGTAATTACTTATTACTCTTAAAAATTCAGGTAATCTATCAATACTATAAAATGTACCACTAAGAAAACTTAGAGGCACTATTATAAAGTTAGTAACAGTGCTCATTTGATCAAATTTGTCTGCATATAAACCTACTATAATTCCAAGTGATCCCATAAATAATCCACCTAAAAATAAATAAATAAACCATAACAAAAAATTTTGTATGGATAAATCTATAAACAAAACAAATATTAAAGTCGAAGCAGAGGCAATTAACAAACCTCTTGCGGCAGAAGCAAAAGTAATTGCAAATACAACTTCTGATGAAGATAAAGGACTATGAACAACATCAGTAATTGTTCCCATCATCTTTCCCATCATCAAAGATGAACTAGAATGAGCAAAACTTTGTTGGATTACCTGCATCATGATTAAACCACTTGCTAAAAATTTTATATATGGAGCTCCTAATACGTCAGCTCTTTGATCTCCAATTGCTAAAGAAATAACTGTTAAGAATAATATACTAGTTAATATTGGGCCAAACAAAGTTTGACCTGAGACTGTCAGAAATCTGAGAACTTCTTTTTTAAATAAAGAATATGTTCCAACCCAATTCACAAGTCCAAATCTTCTTGTACCGATTTGATATTTTTTCTGTAATTCAACCATAAGTAAATATTAATAAACTTTTTTTTTGATAATTGTTAAAAAAGGAGAAAAAAAGCTTGTTATAAGGTTCTAATTATGATTTCAAGATAGTGTTGTAAATAAATTTTAATATACTAAATATAGTAAATATGGGCTGGACAGACGAAAAAGTTAATAAACTTAAAGATCTCTGGGGCAAAGGACAAACAGCAAGCCAAATAGCTGGAATTATAGGTGGTGTAAGCAGAAATGCAGTTATTGGAAAAGCTCATAGATTAAATCTATCTGCAAAAATTAAAACTAGATCTAAAATTTCAAATAATAGTGCTGATACAATTAAATCAAATGCAAGTTTAAAGAAAGGTAGCAGAAAGCAAAGATTTAGATCATTACTTTTAGATAAAAACTTTGAACCAGCAAAAAATCTTCAATTAGAAGATTTAAGTGAGCAAACTTGCAAATATATGGAAGGTCATCCAGATGAAAAGGATTCATCATTTTGTGGTAGAAAAACTATCGAAAAATTTTCATATTGTCCACTACACCTTATGATTGTTTTTCAGCCAAAAGGTAAAAGGGATGATGACGAAGATAAAAATGAAGAAGCTTCAAAATTTATCGAAAAAAAGGTTAAATCAGCATAATCTACTTTAGAATTTTATCTTTTGCTTTTTTAAATTCATTCTCATTGATTATTCCATTATCATATAAAGACTTTAGCTCTTTTAATTGACTTACAACCTCTAAATTTTGTTTCTGATTATCATTATTAATTTCTAAATCTTTTTCTTCTTTTATTATTTGTTTTGCTTCAACACCTCTGGTTATAGCTTTAACAGCAATAGATAAAACAAAAGCTAAAATAATGAATACCGCTAAATATATTATATTTGTTAACATTAATTCATACTATCAATTCTCTTTTTTGAAAACTGTCCTCCACTTGTCCAATTAAATGAGTAACGATTTATTTCTTCATCAAATTTTTTATTTGCCTCGATTTTAATATCAAAATTTGTTTTATATTTCTTAGATACAACATTATCATATTTAAGCAATCTAAGCTGATCCAATGTTAACAATGGTTTTGGCATTAATTGAAATAATTTTGCGTTAAATTTTGCCAAAGGTAATGGTAATGGAAATAATAATCTTTTTTTATTAATTGATTTTAAAATTTTTAATAAAATTTCTTTAAATGAGAACACTTCAGGTCCTATACATTCTATAGTTTCACCAGTAATTTTTTTTTGAACAATTCCAAATATTATGTTTGAAATATCAGAAACATGTATAGGAGTAAATTTAGTTTTTCCTCCATAATAAAGTGGCATAACTGGGAGTAGACTTAACAATCGCATGAAATTAGTAGTAAAATTGTCATCCACTGAATAAACTATAGATGGTTTTAAAATCATGGAGTTTGAAAAATTCTGACGTACTTTTTCTTCTCCACTCAATTTGCTTGATGCATATTTACTGTCGATAGCGGACTCTATGCCTAAAGCTGATAAATGAATGAATTGTTCGAGTGAGTTTTTTGATGCTAGTTTTGATAATAATGATGGTAATTGAGAGTGTATTAAGTCAAATTGATTTTGTTTTTTTTCAAACAAAATGCCTATTAGATTTATACATACTGAGGATTTTTTCATTAATTTTGAGATATTTTCCTCATTAAATGATTTAACTTCTTCAAGCTCTAAATAACCATAATTTGACTGTGTTTTTATTTGGTAACCTTTTTGGTGAATACTTCTTGTTACAGCTATAACTTTATAGTTATTTTTAGTAAATTTTCTAATTAAAGATTTTCCTATTTGACCAGATGAACCAAATATTAAAATTGAATCCTTATTTTTCATATATATACATATAATTTAAAATGAATTTAGATATTAAATTACATAAGAAAGATTTACCAGATGAAATAACTTTCAGTGACAAGATTGCAATTGATTGTGAGTTTACAGGTCTTAACATTGAAAGAGATAGACTATGTCTGCTTCAAATTTCCTCAGGTCAAAATGATGCTCATATTATCCAACTAGACAAAGATAATTATAATGCGCCAAACTTGAAAAATATTTTAAATGATGAAAAAATTGGTAAATTATTTCATTTTGCAAGAGCTGACCTTTTATTTATCAAGAAATATTTAGGGTTAGATATTAAAAACGTAAATTGTACAAAAATTATGAGTAAAATTGCAAGAAGCTATTCGGATAGGCATGGGCTTAAAGATTTGATTAAAGAATTTATTGGTATAGATGTAAGTAAACAATTACAAACCTCTGATTTTGGTGGAGATCTTACTGATAAACAATTAAAATATTGTGCACAAGATGTAGTTTATCTGCACAAAATTTATCAAGCCCTAAAAAAAATTTTAGAGAGAGAAAAAAGAATTGATCTTTATCAAAATACTATAAAGTTTATAAATACACGAGTTGAATTAGATTTTGCCTCCTTTAAAGAAGATATATGGTCTCACTAAATGAGTAGTAAAAATTTGATAAACATTGGAAAAGAGGTCATCAAGATTGAAACAGTCTCACTTAAAAAACTTCATTCTAGTATTGGAAAGTCATTTGAAAAAGTAATTAAAACAATTTTAAATTGTAGAAATGGAAAGATTATAATTTCAGGCGTTGGCAAAAGTGGAATAATTGGAAAAAAATGGTCTGCAACTCTTTCCTCAACAGGAACTCCTTCTTTTTTTCTAGATGCTTCAAATGCAAGCCATGGGGATATGGGACAAATAACATCAAATGATATAATAATACTAATTAGTCAAAGCGGTGAAAGTGATGAACTTAAAAATATTATTCAATATGCCTCTAGAAATAGAAATATAAAACTAATTGGTATTACATCAAAAAAAGAGTCTCTTTTATACAAAAATGCCAATATAAAATTTTTACTACCCTCGGTAAAAGAGGCAGGTCCTGGTAATTTTGTTCCAACATCATCAACAACGGTTCAGATTGCTTTAGGTGATGCAATAGCAGTAGCATGTATGAAACATAAAAAATTTGGTAAGTTAGATTTTAAAAAGTTTCATCCAGGTGGTTCACTATCAATTAAATTAAAAACTGTAGAGGATTTAATGTTAAAGGGAAGAAATATTCCATTTGTGAGTGATAATATTTCTATGAAATCTGCTTTAATGAATATTGAAAAAAAAGGTCTGGGAGTAATTGTGGTCAAAGATAGCAGAAATAATACTAATGGTATTCTTACGGATGGAGATTTAAAAAGACTTTCAAATTTAAAATATAGTTTTCAAAATTTAAAAGTTAAAGATGTTATGAAAAAAAAACCAATTAGTGTAGATAAAGATATACTTGCGGCACAAGCACTTTCAATTATGAATGCCAAAAAAATTACAAGCTTATGTGTACATCAAAATAATAAAAAAAATAAAACAATTGGATTTATCCATATTCACAATATCCTAAATGCCAACATAACATAGATGTCAATTAAGTCCTTATTGCAGATTTTAATATTATTACTTATGATTTCTATAATAGCTGCTGTTTACTATAAGTATTTTGACACAAATAAAAATATTATTGAAGAAATAAACTCTATAGAAGATAACAATCAAGAGCAAATTAGAAACCTAGAAAAAAAAATAGTAGATTTAGAATTAAAAAATAACGAACTAGATTTAAAAATCGACAACAACGAAAAGATGAAAGGTGTATCTACAGAGAATAATCAAGAGGAAAATGCTAATGTCGATAATATGATTTTGAAAAAAGATAATATCAATAAAACTGATGACCCAAAAAATAAGGTGTCTTCAGAAGAGGTTAAAAACCTAGTAAAAGATATCGAATATAGTTCTATTGATGAAAGAGGGAATAAATTTTATTTATTAGCAAATTCAGGTAAGTCAAATATTAGCAATGCTGACATTTTAGATTTAATTAATGTTAGAGGTAAAATTATATCGGATAATAGGGATACGATATATATAGTTTCCGACTTTGCTCAATTTAATTCAGTAAATTCTAATTCTAAGTTTTACGATAATGTAATAATAAATTACCAGGAAAAACAAATTACTTGTGATAACTTTGATATTAATATGGAAACAAGTAAGGCGATAGCTTATAATAAAGTAATTATCACTGATACAAAATCGAAAATGAAAGCAGGTTTGGTCGAATTTGATTTAAAAACAAAAGATATAAACATAAACCCAGACACCTCTAAAACTAAAATTAAAGTTATCGCAAACTAATGGCATTAATTAAAAAATTTAGGATAAAAAAATTTAAAGAAACTCGGACTCTTTTAGAACTAGATAAAATTTCTATGTTTTACAATAAAAGGCAAATTTTAAACAATCTAAGTCTAAAAATAAATAAGCAAGAGATTTTGGGAATGCTTGGACCCAATGGTGTTGGAAAGTCTACGATATTTCATATTATCACGGGTTTAAAAGATCCTAGCTATGGCAAAGTTTTTATAGATGGTGAGGATTGTACAAATATTCCTATTTATGAAAGAGCGACAAGATTTAAGCTTGGTTATGTGCCTCAATATGGGGGTTTTATTCAAGATTTAACTTTATCAGAAAACTTGAAGCTTGTAGGTGAAATACATATTAAAGAAAAAGATATAAGAAAGACAAAGATAGAAAAAATAATATCACAATTTGAATTTGATCCTTTGTTAAAAATTAAAGGTAAACATTTGTCCGGTGGACAAAAAAAGAAGTTAGTAATTGCCATGGCTCTAATAAATGATCCAAATATACTTCTTTTAGATGAACCATTTGCTGCTTTAGATATTCTTACAATTAAAATGCTACAAGAAATTATAGTTAATTTACAAGCACTTGAAAAAATAACTGTAGTTGTTTGTGATCATCAAGCACGAGATTTGTTAAGTTGTGTAGATAGAGCAATTGTCTTATCTAGTGGAAAAATAATTGCTTCAGGAAGCCCTAATGAAATAATTAAAGATTCAAGTGCTAGAACCGCTTATTTTGGAGATGAATTTAAAATAAATTAATTCATTGATGACAAATCATATTTCTATAAGACAAAAAATAAATAACTTCAGTAAAAAAATTAAAGTAAGTTCAGATAAAAGTATTTCAATAAGATCTATTCTTCTTGCATCTCAAGCAGTGGGTATCTCAAAAATTTCCAATTTGCTTGAGTCTGAAGATGTTTTAAATTCATTAAAAACTATAAAAAAACTTGGCATAAACTTCACAAAACACAAAAATATTTATAGTATTCATGGTTTTGGTCTAAATGGTTTCAGTATAAAAAAAAAAACTGTATTAAATGCTGGAAATTCAGGCACACTTGCGAGATTAATACTTGGATTATTAGTTAGATCAAAATCTAAAGTAAAATTAATTGGAGATAAAAGTTTATCAAAAAGAGATTTTTCTAGAGTTATTAAACCTTTAGAACTATTTGGAGTGAAAATTGAAAGTAAAAATAACAAGTTACCTATAAAAATACTAGGTACTGATTTTTTAAGACCTATAAAATATAAAGAAAATATTGGAAGTGCACAGGTAAAAACTTGTATAATATTCAGTGCTTTAAATACGCCAGGTATTACCGAAATATATTCAAAAAATTCAAGGAATCATACGGAGTTAATGCTTAAATATTTAAATTATCCTATAAAGGTTACAAAAAAATTTGGATATCAAAAAATCTCAATTCAAGGGTTAAGACAATTCAAGTGTTTTAAATATAATGTGCCAGGTGATATAAGCTCGGCATCTTTTTTTATAGTTTTAACGTTACTATCAGAAAATTCAAAAATGGTAATTGAAAAAGTAAATGTAAATGAAAGTAGAATAGGTATAATTTCTATTTTAAATAAAATGGGGGCAAATATAAAACTTAAAAATAAAAAAATTTATAATGGAGAGAAAATAGCAGATATTTACATAAAGAGTAAAAATAATTTAAATTCAATAAATTGTCCCTCAAAATTAAATAGTTCAGCAATTGATGAATTTTTAATTATTTTCTTAGTTGCTGCAAAAGCTAAGGGAATATCAAAGTTCAGAGACTTAGGAGAAATGAATAAAAAGGAATCAAAAAGATTAGATTTAGCAGTAAAGTTTTTAAGATTAATTGGTATTAAAGTTGAAAGATTCAAAAATAACATAAATATTCATGGTAAACCAGATTTAACTTTGTCAAAAAGTTTTGAGATGAAAAATTTTTTAAAAGATCATAGAATATTTTTCCTAAGCTGTATCACAGCATTAACATTAGGTGGAAAATGGAAAATTTATGACAAAGATTCAATCAATACTTCATTTCCTGAATTTTTAAAAATTTTAAGAAAAATAGGTGCTAAGATAAATTGAAAAAAAGAGATAATATTATTACAGTAGCAATAGACTCACCTGCAGCAGCTGGAGCTGGAACACAGGCAAAAATGATAGCTAAAAAATATAATTTATTTTATTTAGATACAGGAAAAATTTATAGATTTATTGGTAAACTAAAATTAGATAATAAAAAAAGATTTTCATATAACTTAATTAAAAGAAAGATTAGGGATTTTAAATTAAGTTATTTAAAAAATAAATCCTTACTTTCAAACGAAGTTGCATTATCTGCATCCAGAATAGCAAAAGATAAAAAGATAAGGGACATAGTTCATAAATTTCAACAAAAATGTGCATACAATCCTCCGAAAAAATATAGAGGATCTATTTTAGACGGCAGAGATATAATAACTATCCAAGTAAAAGATGCTATGTTTAAATTTTATATCACTGCTAGTTTAGAAGTTAGAGTTAAAAGACGTTATAATGAGTATAAAAAATTAAATAAAAAAATAACATATATGGAAGTCTACAAAAGCCTTAAAAATAGGGACAAATCAGACAAAAATAGAAAATATGGTCCTTTAAAAAAAACAAAAGATTCTATCTTGATTAATACAAGCAAATTAAGTAAGAAAGCCTGCTTTAAAAAAATTAAAGATATAATGGATAAGAAGTTAAATAATTAATGGAAATTTATAAAGACCTATCATCACCTGCAAGTCAACAATTCGAAAAACTATTAAATAGTCAACTATCAAAAAATAAGATTGAAGAAGGTAAAATAATTGAAGGTAAAGTAACAAAAATCACTAGCAAATATATTTTTTTATTTATACCCGGTTTAAAAAGTGAGCCAGTAATTGATGTAAATGAAGTTAAATTAATGGGAATGAATGAAGAAATTAAAGAGGGTATAACAATTCCTGTCTTGCTTGAAAAAATAGAAGATAAAAATGGTGATGTTATTGTATCAGCGCAAAAAGCTCAAAAAATAAAAGGGTGGAATAAATTAGTCAAGTGTTATGAAAATAATGAACTAGTTAATGGAAAAATTATTCAAAAAACTAAGGGTGGAGTAATAGTTGAACACATAGAGACTGGGTCACTAATGTTTTGCCCAGGTTCACAAATATCAGACAAACCAATAAAAAATATCGATCACCTAATCGGTGTAGAACAAAAATTTGCTTTAATAAAACTTGATATGGTAAGAGGAAATAGTGTTGTATCTAGAAGACAAGTAGTCTCCTCAAATAAAAAAGAGGATAAAGTAAAAATTATTAGTAATTTTAAAGTTGGCGATATTATAAAAGACGCAATAGTGAAGGGATATTCATCATTTGGTTGCTTTTTTGAAGTAACAACACCGGAAGGAACGATAGATACTCTGTGTCATCTTCAAGAAATAAGTTATAGCAGGGTAAATCACCCAGATGAAATTTTTAATATTGGTGAAAAACACGATCTTAAGGTTATTTCAATAGATATGGAAAAGTTACAAGTTGGTTGTTCAATAAAACAATTATCTCCAGACCCATTTGAACATATTTCAAATTATCAAATAGGAAATAAATATAAAGTAAAAGTAGTAAAAATTACTGATTACGGGTGCTTTTGTGAATTAGAGGCAGGGTTAAGTACTCTTTTACATAGTAGCGAAATAAGTTGGACTAAAAAAAACTTATCTCCTAAAAAAATTTTTAATGTTGGCGATCAGATTGATTGTATAATTACCGAAATTGATAAAGACAAAAGAAGAGTTGCTATATCTCATAGATTAACTCAAGAAAATCCATATTCTGAGTTAGAAAAAAACTATCCTGTAGGATCAGATATTGAGGGAATAATTAATAATATAAATGAATACGCTATATATTTAAAATTAGCTGATTTCGATATTGATGGTTTCTTACATTCAAATGACCTCTCATTTATAGGAAATCCTGAGGAAGAGCTAAAAAAATATAAAAAGGGAGATAAATTAAAAGTACAGATTTTAGAAATAAAGACTTCAGAGCAAAAGGTTAGAGTAGGATTAAAACAATTAGAAAAAGACCCATTTGATTGGTTTAAAGATAAAAAAGTTAATGACGCTATCACGGTAAAAGTAATATCTTCAAACAATAAAGGTTTGATTGTTAAACCAGAAGGAAGTGAAATTGAAACTTTAATAAAAAAATCCCAAATAGCCATGAGTGCCTCAGATGCGAGACCATCACGTTTTGTTGGAGGTGAAAGAATTGATGCAGCAATTGCTGAATTAAACTTTGATAAGAGAAAGATAGTTTTAAGCATCAAATTGCTTGAGGAAATAATGAATGCAAAGGCTATCAAAGAACATTCTAGCCCATTGAGTGGAAAAAATCTCCCGTTCTCATCTCTTTCAGAAAAACTAGATGATAAGAAAAACAAAAAGGATTCTGAGTAAAAATTGTCATTCGCAAAGTCAGACTTAATTAAAGAATTATCTAAAAATTTCCCTAATTTTTTGAAAAAAGATTTAATAAAATTATTTGATATTTTGATTTATGAAATGAAAGAAGCTTTAAAAAGAGGAGAAAGAATAGAGTTAAGAGACGTATTCGCAATTGAGCCTAGAGTCCAAAAAGCCCGAATTTCAAGAAATCCAAAAACCAATGAAAAAGTAGATACCCCAGAAAAAAAAGCAATATTGTTTAAAATTTCAAAAAATTGGGCAAAAAAAATTAATGAAAAAAAGTAAAATTTTTATTGCGTGTGACAGTAAAAATATAAAAAAAATTGAACAAATAATTAAAAAGACAAAGAGCTCAGAATTAAAGATTGGATATAAGTTTGGATTAGAATTTTTAAATTCAAAAGGTGGCAGAAACTTTGTATCAAAATTAAAAAATAAAATTACATTTGGGGATTATAAATTCTCTGATATTCCAAACACTTGCGCTTCAGCAATTAAAGCTGTTAGAGACTTAAATTTTAATTACATAACAATTCATATAAATTCTGGTCTAGAGGCACTTAAAGCTGCTAAAAAAGTTTCGGGCAAAACAAAATTAATTGGGGTAACAGTTCTAACTTCATTAGATAATAAATCCTTAAAAGAAATTGGCTTTAATAAAGATATAAAAAAGTTAGTTCTTAGCCAAGCTATATTAGCTAATAAAGCTAAGTTAGATGCCATAGTATGCAGTGCCCAAGAGGTAAATATTGTTAAAAAGGTATTTAAAAAAGAGATAATTACTCCAGGTATCAGGTTTAATTCAAAAACAAATGACCAAAAAAGAGTTCTAACACCAAAACAAGCATACAAAAATGGGAGTGATTGGTTAGTAATTGGAAGACCAATTACAAAAGGCAATATTAAAAATAATCTTAAATATTTAGTAGATCATTTAAGTTAATGATTAAGGGATTAAAAATTTGTGGGATCTCCGATCTTGAAACATTAAAGTATATTTTAAATCATAAATACCGCCCAAAGTTTATAGGTTTTATTAGCAATTACAGAAAAAGTAAAAGATTTGTTGAATATGAAAAGTTAAAGATACTGACAAATATTGAAAAAAAAAATACTAATTTTGTTTCTGTCCTTGTTAATCCAGATGATGAAATACTAGAAAAGATGAAAAAACTTAATTTTGATTATTTTCAATTATATGATGTGAGTCCAGAGAGAACAAAAGTTATAAAAGATAAATATAGAGTGAATATTATAAGCGCTCTTACAATTAAATATCAGAGAGACGTTGATAAATATAGAAAATATTTAGAAATTGCAGATATAATTTTATTTGATGGAAAAGGATATGAAAAATCATTAGGATTTGATCACAAGTTATTAAATACAGTACCTAACTCAGTAAATAAAATGATTGCTGGAAATATAAAAATAGAGGATATTTCTAGCTTTAAAAATACCAACACATTTATAGATCTAAGTGGTGCTTTAGAAAATAGAGAAGGAAAAAAAGATATTGAAAAGATTAATAAATTATTAAACTTAGCTATTTAAAAAATGAAATTAAAAAAAGGAATTCCAGTTATAGATCAAGGGGATAAACTTGGTTTCTGGGGCGGAAAATTTGGTGGAAATTTTGTACCTGAAACACTTAAGAAACCTATAGAAGATCTTGAAATACAATTTAATAACTTAAAAAATGACAAAAAGTTTATAAAAGAAAGAGATAGACATTTTAAAAATTGGATCGGAACACCAACAAGATTTATTAAGTTAAATAATTTAACAAAACATGTTGGCGGAGCGCAGATTTGGTCTAAGGTTGTTTCTGATGCTAATGGAGGAGCTCACAAAATATATAATGCAACTGTGCATTGTTTATTAGCAAAAAGGTCTGGAAAAAAAGTTATTATTGGTGATACAGGCGCTGGCTATGCTGGAAAGATGCTGAGTATGGCTGCTAAGAAATTTGGTCTGAAATGTAAAATTTTTATGGGTGCGAAAGACATAAAAAGACAACAACCAAATGTTAAAGCAATGAAAAAAAATGGTGCAGATGTAATCCCTGTCTACTCAGGAAGTCAAACACTAGTAGATGCTGTCTCTGAATGTATGAGATATTGGGTTGCTAATTGCGATACCACAGCAATGTGTGTTGGTAGTACTGTAGGTCCAGCAATTTTTGTTCGAATATGTGGATGGAGTACTAGTCAAATATCTAGAGAACTTAAAGTTCAATTAATTAATGAATTTGGTGAAATTCCTAAAAAACTTAAGCTATATAATTGCGTAGGAGGAGGTTCCTCAAGTTTTGGTTTTTGGAATGAATTTATGGATTATGATAAGAAGCAAGTTGAGTTTATTGGAGTTGAGGCAGGAGGACCAGCCAAAAGCAAAAGACATGCAGCTCCTTTAACTTATGGTTCCAAAATCGGTATACTTCATGGTGCAGCTCAATATGTAAATCAGGATAGCGATGGTCAGATTGAAGAAACCGAGTCAATTTCTGCTGGTCTTGATTATCCTGGAATTTCACCACTTCATTGCTTTTTAAAAGATACAAAGCGCGCAAGGTATACAGCAGCTAGTGACGAAGAAGCTTTAAAGGCCTATCAAATAGTTACAAAATATGAAAATTTAAGACCATCTCTCGAACCGAGCCATGCATTCTCTGTAGCTCTCAAAGAAGCAAAAAAATTGAGCAGAAATACAATTGTAGTTATTAATAGTTGTGGAGATGCATATAAAGATAGAGGTATTTTAGAAAAAAAATTGGGAAAGAAATATGTTAAATCCAATTAGCCTTGCATTTAAAAAAGCAAAAAATGAGAAAAGACCAGCGTTACTTACTTATACTGTAGCTGGTGATAGCTCAAAAAAGCAATCTTTAGAAATCTTAAAAGCAATTTCAAATTATGCTGATATTTTAGAAGTTGGTGTACCTCATAACACTCCAGTAGCAGATGGAGGCCAAATTCAAACTAGTGCTTATAGATCGATTAAAAATGGTATCAAAATGAATGATATTTTTAAAATTGTCAGCGATTTTAAAAAAAGTAAAAATTCAAAACCAGTAATATTTATGGGTTACTACAATATGATTTTCCAATATGGTGAAAATAATTTTTTAAGAAAATGTAAAAAATCAGGTGTTAATGGTTTAATAGTAGTTGATTTACCATGGCCAGAAAACAAAATTTTTTCAAAGAAATGTAAAAAAAATTCAATCAATTTTATCCAATTATTATCTCCTACGACATCGAATAAAAGACTAAAAAGTATTACAAAAGATTCTCATGATATGATTTACTATATCAGCATGCTGTCTACTACAGGAGGAAAGCTAAAAATTTCTCCAAAAATAATATTATCTAATTACAATAAAATAAAAAAAATAAGTCCTAAAAAAAATTGTGTTATTGGTTTTGGAATAACTGAAAAAACTATATCAAATTTTAGAAATACAGATGGACTTGTCGTAGGAAGTCAAATTTGTAAAGAAATTACTAGAAGTTTAAACAATAGACAAAATCCTGTCATAAATGTAAGTAAGATGGTTAGAAAGCTAAAAAAAAAAATATCATGAATTGGTTAACAAAAGCTATAAATTTTCGAGACAAAATAAAGCAGGTGCTTCGAAAAAGACCTTCAAAAGAGGATATAGCAAATTCAGATTGGACCAGTTGTTGCAAAGGTCCAATATTAAAGAAAGATTTAGAGAATAATTTGTGGGTTTGTAATCTTTGCGGAAAACATCATAGAATTAGTTGTAGACAAAGGTTTGATATTGTATTTGGTAAAAACGCTTACCAAATTTTAGAGTCACCTATACCCACAGAAGATCCCTTGAATTGGGTTGATACAAAATCTTATAAAGACAGACTTAAAATTGCAAGGAAGAAGACAAACCAAAATTGTGCGGTAATGATTGCTAAAGGAAAAATAAATGGAATAGAAGTAACGGCAGGTGCAATAAACTTTGATTTTATAGGAGGTTCGGTTGGTGCTGCTGAGGGAGAAGCAATAATTTATGGGGTACAACATGCAATAGATAATCAAACGCCTTACTTATTTTTTCCTTGTGGAGGTGGACAAAGAATGTTCGAGTCTACAATTGCTTTAGCAAATATGACTAGAACAACACTTGCAATAAACGAACTTAAAAATAATAATTTACCTTACATAGTATGTTTTACGGATCCTACCGCTGGTGGAATAACTGCCTCTTTTGCAATGTTAGGAGACATTCATCTGGCAGAACCTGGGTGCCTAATCGCCTTTGCAGGAAAAAGGGTAATTCAAGCGACTGTTAAAGAAGAATTAAGCTCTGATTTTCAAACAGCTGAATTTGTTGAGAAACACGGCTTTGTCGACAGAGTAGTGCATAGAAAAGATATACAAAAAGAAGTTGGTAATCTTCTATCGATATTACTTAGAAAAAATTCTGATATACATTTAGAAAATTTAAATGAAACTTCAGAAACTAATATCCAAACTAGAGAAGCATCATAAAAAAAAACTAGATTTATCTCTAGGAAGAACTTTCAATCTATTAAAAAAACTGGGTGATCCACAAGATAAATTAAAAAATGTTATCACAGTTGTTGGAACTAATGCTAAAGCAAGCATGTGCTATAGTCTTAAGTCAATACTAAACCAGGGTGGATACAAAACTAATCTTTACACTTCTCCCCACCTTCTCTCTTATACAGAAAGATACGTTTTTGAAGATAAGGAGCTCAATGAAGAAGATTTAATAGAATTACTGACTGATGTTGGAAAAACTTTAGCAGATGACAATGCAACATTATTTGAAATTTTAACATGTGCATTTTTAAAATATGCTGAGAATTTCAAAGATAATATAAATATAATAGAAGCAGGATTATTTCATCAATTTGATAGTACAAATGTATTTAAGGGAAATTTAATGACACTCATTGGTGTCATTCATAATGATCACTTTCAATGGCTTGAAAATAAATCAATTGAAGGCGTAATATATGAAAAAACAGCTAAGCTTTTAAACTCAAATATATTTATTAATAAACAATTAAATAACGAAATAAGAGATAAAATAGATAAATCTTTAGAAAAAAATACTTCTAATAAATATTATTTTGGAAAAGACTTTAATATTGCAAAGTCTGAAAATGGATTTATTCAATATCAAGATGGATTAGGAGAATTAGTATTACCTGAACCAAGTATTCTTGGAGACCATCAGCTTTATAATATTAGTACCTCAATTGCTGCATCAAGAAAAATTTTTAATATTAAAGATGAATATATTAGAAATGGTATCAAAAATATTTCATTAAAAGGAAGACTAGAAGAAATAAAATCCGGCAAATTAAAAGATATTGCTGGAAATAATAAACTTGTAATAGATGGTGGTCACAATATTAGCGCAAGTCTTTCTATCGCTAATTGGGTTAAAAATCAAAATGAAGAAGCAAACCTTATCGTAGGTATGATGAAAGACAAAGAACATGTAGAATTTATAAAAGCTTTTGAAAATATTGTAAATTCAATTACTTTAATCGATATTCCTAATCAGGATGGAGCAATATCAAAGGAAGATTTTAAAAAAAAGTTAGATAATTCAAAATTAAATCTAAAACTTTCTAATGGCATTGAAGAAAGTATAAAATCGTTATCAAAAAATGAAAACACTATTATACTGTGTGTTGGTTCGCTATATCTTGCTGGAGAAATTTTAAGCTTAAATTAGATATTTTCTTTTATCCAAGAAACAATTTCACTTTTTGGAACCGCTCCGACCTTAGTTGAAACATGATTTCCATCTTTCATCAAAATCATAGTAGGAATTCCTCGAACACCATATTTTGTTGGCGTATTTGGCTCTTCATCAATGTTATGTTTAGCTACAGATAATTGGTCAGACATTTCATTTGAAATTTCTTCTAGGCTGGGAGCCACCATATGGCATGGACCACACCATTCTGCCCAAAAATCACAAATTAATATCTTATTATCTTTTACTAATTGATCAAAACTTTCATCCGTAGATTTTACTGTTGCCATATAAGTTTTATATAAATTAATTTTATTTATTCAATAGTTAAAAATGCGTAAATTTAATTTTATACATCAAACATTCTCGTATTTTTTTTGAATAGACATTGCATAGGTATTAAATTCATCTAAGAGAGCTAATTTTTCGTTATCATTTTCATTAGTATATTTCTCTCTTAAAGTATCAATTTCATTATATAAAGTAGGTATTGTCCACCATTTCTCTTTTCTTTCACTTAATATTCTTTTTGCAATTTCTCTCCTGATAGATTTATACATTGACTCTGGTAAAACTTCTGGGGCCTCCTGAAATATTATTTTTTTACCAAATCCAACTAATCTATCATCATCAAATTTATCTAATAAATTTAATTTTTCTTTCCATGGTGCTGCATGCCAAGTTGGGAAAAGAGCAGTATCTTTGTTTGAAGTAAATTTTGTATAAATACTTTCTTCTGCATAAATATCTTCTTGGGATTTCGATTGTTCTTTTTCCTCTGCTACTTCTCTTAAAGCTGTTAAAATATTTTGAGAAAACTGTTCATTATTTTGAACAAATTCTGCTCTTTTTTTAATTACATTTTTATCAAGTTTGTTATAAGGTTCTACATTCATTCCATACTTTCCATCAATTATAATTGGTGCTTTATTTGCACGTATTGTTCTTAAAAATTTTGGAGATTTTTTCATCTCTGTTTTTAATTCATTTATTGATTTATTTATTAAAGGCTGGATTTCAGTTCTTAAATCTATGGAATAATACCATCCTTGGTAAATTGGGTGCATACAATGTTTTGGGTGTAGTGGTACAACTAAATGAAGTCTGGATTTACCATAATAATATTCGTTTAGGGTCACCACTTCTCCCTTTTTCATTATAGTTTCTGTGTCTGATTTATTTGCAGTTCTTAAAAATAAGTCCCAAGTATGCTCTTGTTTTTTTTTAACAATCTTTAAAATTTTTGCAGTTAATTCGGCATCAGCAAGTGCCGAGTGAGCATCACTTGCGTCAATTCCTTGCATTTGAGCTAAAGATGCTAGTTTAAATACAGGATTGTTTTTTTCATTAATTTCTGTTTCTAGAATTGTAGGATCAACTGCATAAGCAGCTCTTGCAATATTTATACCATCATGTCTTTTATTGGGCGCTGCATTAGTAATATAAGGATATCTAATGTTTTTAAAAAACTCTTTTCTTATCATCTCTTCATCAAAATTAAGGCTACTCCAACCTAAAAATATTGCAGGACTCCATTTTTTAAAAATTTTTTCAACTTCCCCCAACATTTGATAATGACTTAGGTTTGTTTGAGTAAGTTGTTTTATCGATGTCTTGTTGACTATTAAGGCCATAGCCTGAAATATTTCCCCTTCAGGCAGACTGCACCTTAAATTAAATCGGTCTTTCTCTTTGAAGTTTTCATCTACTAAAATTCCTCCGATTTCTATTATGCTACCGAAATCAGTACTCGCACTTGATGATTCTATATCCCAAATCGCTAAATTCATATTTTTAACCTTAAATTAGCTAAGTTTTGATGGGTTTTTGGAAAGTTTTTTAGGACTAAACCGTTGCATCTAAACAAGTAGCTTCTAGTTAGTTTTATCTCTTCTATGAAATGGTCTGTTAAAGTCAAGCTATATTATTCATCTCATAAAATTTTTTGACCCTGCCTAAGAATAAATTTTGATACATCTCTAATTCTGCACCTTCTATTTTAAATTCCTGAAACAAAATATCTTTTGTACAAAGTAAAATTATCCCAGCTTTCATCTTTGTTCCATGAACAACGTCATGAGCTAGAGTATATGCTCCAAGTTGTAAAAAATAATCTTGAATATAATCTGTTTTTTTCGGTTTATTGCTTTGTTTAAAATCGATTACAACATCATTTCCCTGATAAACACCAATTAAGTCAGCTGTGCCTGCATATTGTTCAGGATAATACAACGTTTCTTCAATTCCATAAATTTCATCTAATTTATTATCTATACCTTTTTCAATTATTTCTTTGGCCATATTTTTGTATTGTTCATTACTTTCAAAAAAACTTTCATTGATACGTCCTCTTAAGTAATCCTCTATATATGAGTGCATTGATGTACCTCTTGAAGATGCTTCTGTTTTAATTCTATTAGCTTCTTTAAAGCCTACCCTTTCCCTCCAGTTCGCTAAAGCGGCTTTTTCTTCCTCAGATTTGGTAGCGCTTAAAATTGTTGTTACGCTTGGAAGTTTTTCCTCTCCTAAAAAGTATTTCCTGTAACCATCCTCAATTGACCTTGTGGATTTTGGATAATTAAATTTATTTTTCCATTTCATGCATTTCTTATATGAGAAATTAAATTTAAATTAAATTTATTTTTTGGCTTGTCTAGGAAGATCTTCAAGTTTTTCTACATTGTCTGTTTTAAGAGCTTTTTCGAACTGCTCTGGATCTTTTATGTTTTCCAAAGTTCTCGCAATAGATCTTGCATCCATTCCAAACTTATTAACAACACCCATTGCCTCTTCTAGTTTTTTATTCAAGACTATAATATTGTCAAAATGTCTTGAAAACCGTGTGCTAATAGTTTTTAAATGAGTATATATTTCAGTTGCTCCCTTTTGAACTTTGAGTGATTGAAAACCCATTTGCAAAGACTGCAGGTAAGCAGATAAAGTGTTTGGTCCACAAATTACAATTTTGTGTTTCCTCATTAATTCTTGAGTTAATAATTCTTTTGTGCTTGGATCTTGATACTCAGTCAATTCTTTATATAAACTCTCAGTTGGTGCATAAACGATAGCAAAATCCGTAGTTTTTGGCGGGACTATGTATTTTTCATTTACACTTTTAGCTTTAGCTTTGAAGGCTGATGCTAATTTTACTCTTGCATCCGCAACAGCTCGTTTATCATCTGCATCATAACCATCAGTAATTGCCTTAAATTTTTCAACTGGGAAATGGGAGTCTAATGGAACCATGACATCACCTTGAAGTTTAATTGCAAATTCAACGTTTTCACTTGTATCCTCTTTCATTTTAACATTAGTCATGAATTGAGAGGCTGGTAATAAATCTTTAATTAAAGCATTCAAACTAAATTCAGCAAGTGTTCCATATTTTTTAACCCCTGCTAAAATTTTACTAATACCCTCTTGGCTCTGATTCAATAACTGTACTTGTTGGTTAAAATTACCAACTTTTTCATCTACTTTAGTTAAAGCTTCTGTCATATCTTTAGTGACACCTGTAGAAAGATTATTAAATGAAGTAGACATTGAGCCTAATGAATTATTAATAGTATTATTTAAAGTTTCTTTTAAAGAAACGATTTCTGACTTTAAGTTAGCTATTTCCTCAACTTCTTTATTCTCAGTCTCTTCTTTGGGTTTTGTCCTTAAATTTAGGTATAAAACCCCTAAAGTTGCACCAAGCAATAAAAGTAAGATTATCAATAGAATCGTATCCATAGATTTAAGATAATAGTGAGAGTTAAGAGCTAAGCAAGTTTAAAATTTTCTTCAAACCTTTTTTGTTACTCAATTTTTTATTAAACATTAAAATTGCAGTACTTTTAAGAATATTTCCATCTTTTAAGACTCTTAAATTATTAGCACGTAAAGTTTCACCTGTACTAGTTATATCTGATAAAATTTCTGATGAACCAGTAAATGGATATACCTCTGTTGCCCCAAGAGATGGGACTAATTTAAATTGAGTTACACCTTTTGAGAATAAAAACTCTCTAGTTAGATTTGGATATTTTGTTGCAACTCTCATTCTACTTTTCTTTTTATCTTTAAAATCAAATGAAATTTCCTCTAAATCAGCTAGTGTCTGAATATCAATCCACTCGTCTGGCACAGCTAATACTAAAGTTGCATGTCCATACTCTAGCTTTTTAGCAATAGTGACTTTGTTTTGTATATTTAATTCACCCTCTTTTAATAAATCATATCCTGAAAAACCAATATCTAGAGATCCATCACCCAATCTTTCTATAATCTCTCTTGCATGTAGATAAATAATTTTAATATTTTTATTTCCTTTAATATATCCAAAGAGATCCCTATCGCCTCTTTCTGATAGAATTTTGAGCTTTTTACTTTTAAATATATTTAAGGTATCCTTTCTTAATCGACCCTTGCTTGGAATACCAATTTTAATCATTTAAACTTATTGCACCTCCAACTGCTGGGATTTTTTTTGAAGATCCTAAATCAGAAATAAGATTGTCATAACGACCTCCATTAACTTGAATTTTTCTAGAGTTTGAATTTATCGTAATTTTAAATACCATCCCAGTGTAATATTCCAAATGTCTTCCAAAAGAAGATGAAAAATTTACATTTAATTTTGAAACCTTATCTTTTGCGATTGGAAAATAATTTTTTTCAACAGTTAGATTAATTTTATTTTTTTTAAAAAAAGCATTAAGAATGGTTGCTGCATTACTCATTTTGCAGTTAATTTTTAAGTATTCCCTTATAATCTTTACTACATTTTGACCTTTTATTTGTCTTCTAGGATCTTTAATTTTATTATCAAATCTGATTAATATTTCTCTTAAGGAACGTCCTGCTATATTTCTGTTTTGATTTTGTTTTAACATTTTAAAATATCTTTTTTTATCCAACTCAACGATAGTTTCATCAACATCTGAATTTGTCTCTAGTCGTCTCAATAATTCATTAAAATAACTTTCTCTCCAAAAATGTCTTTGCAATCTAAGTTTCCACCTTTTTGGAATATCTAATTTGTTTATCAACAAATGAAAAATTTCTACATTTCCAATTGTTATACTCCCAGACTTATATCTAAATTTATTTAAAACTTTAATACCAGTATTTATTATTTGCTTATCATCTCTTTTTTCATCTTTTGATCCTATAATCTCGAAACCTATTTGATCCCTGATAATTTTTTCATTTTTTTTCTGAACTTTTCTGAATGCTTGACCATTATAAAATACTTTTGAAGATCTCTTTTTTTTTTGATTGAGATATTTGATACAAGAAGCAATAGTTAAATCAGGTCTTAAACAAATTTCCTTTCCATTCTGATCCATAAATGAAAAAATTAAACTTCTAAATGACTCCCCAGATCTCTCGAGAATTAGATTGGTTGGAATTACTGTATCTAAATCTATATAATCAAATCCACTTGATTTTAAAGATTTAAGTATATTTTCAGATAAGTTTTTTGACTTCATTTATTAAATCTTTCTTGGGAATTGTTTTGTTGTTCTCGCCCTTTACACCCTTTAAATTTTTAATGGTCACTGTATTATCTTTAAATTCATTTTCTCCACAGATTACTGCAACTGGTAATTGGCGTTTGTTTGCATAAGTAAGCTGCTTACCAAGATTTTTTTTGGTATCTAAAAAAATTTCTGAATTAATATTGTTTTGTCTTAAAAGATCTAAAATTTCGTAGTAGTTTTTTAAGTATTTTTGATCCATCACACACACTAAAACTGGTTTTTGTTCGTCTAATTGAAACTGATCTAATTGCATTAATGCAAACAAAAGTCTATCTACACCAAAACTTATACCTGTACCTGGAATATCAACTCCTTTAAATCTTGATATAAGTTGTGCATAGGCTCCACCTGAACAAATACTCCCTATATCTACCTCTTTACCTTTATTATTTGTAACTTTAAAATTTAAATTAGTTTCAACGATGAAATCAGAATAATACGCCAAGCCTCTAACAATTGTGAAGTTGGTTTTGACTTGATCTAAGTTTGATTCATATCCAAGGACCTCAAAAAAGTCTTCTAATTCCTTGATTCCTTCTTGCGATAGTGAGTTTTTTAAATTTTGTTTCAGTTCATTTAAATCTTTAATTTTTAAATAATCTAATATTTTAGAAACCTGCTTATCATTTAAGTCTGCACCTTTTGTAATAGCACCGCTAGTATCTTTTCTTTCCTTTCTCAAAAGGTCCTCTACACCTTTTATTCCAAATCCAGGCTTATCAAGTTTATCAATTGCCCTAATAACTTTTAATTGTTTTTCCTCAGTTATTTGTAATTCATCTAGTAAACCTTGAACTATTTTTCTGTTACTTACATTGATCGTAAACTGACCTTTCTTTAATCCACATTCTAAGAGTGTTGCTGAAATTAAATTACAAAGTTCAGCGTTAGCTTGTGATGAACTAACATTTCCTACAATATCAAAATCTGCCTGCAAAAATTCTCTATATCTTCCATTGCCTGCCTTTTCGTTACGAAATACATTTTGAATAGCATATCTTTTATAAATTGAAGGCAACTCTTGATTATTTTGAGCAACAAATCTTGCTAGAGGGCTAGATAGGTCATATCTAAGGGTAATATTTTTATCTCCATCTTTAAATGAAAATACATCAGACATAGGATTAGCTTCATCTTCTGCTAGAAAAGATCCTATATTTTCACTTATTTCGAACGATGGTGTTTCGAGTGGTTCAGCACCAAACTTAATAAAATTATTCTCAATTACTGATAACAGCTTTTTTTTGAGAAGAAGTTTCTTATCCCAACGATCTTCAAATCCTGAGGGCAACCCAGGTATTAATTTATTTTCTTTATTCATTTTTTGGTACCCTGGCTTGGAATTGAACCAAAAACTAAAGTTCCACAAACTTTCGTGATAACCATTTCACCACCAGGGCCTGTTATTGTTTTATACTAATTAGTGTTAAATTTAAATTTTAAAATAGTTAAATAGCTAGCTGTAAGCCAGCATGAAAATGACGTCTTTTGTGAGATAGGAAAATTTTACTATTTTTAATCATGGAGGTTAAATAGCATTTTAGACTTAAAATGCAAGTATGTATTGTATAGGAATATTCATAGGGTTTACCTAATTTTATTCCTATACAAAATTTTAAATGAAATAAATTTTAAGAAGTTTTCTTTAAATTCACTGCGCTTGGACCTTTGTCTCCATCCTGAATTTCAAATTCTACAGCGTCGTTCTCATTCAAAAAACGAAGTCCTGCTTCACGAACTGCGCTTGCATGAACGAAACAATCTTTTTCTCCGTCTTCTCTTTCTATAAATCCGTAGCCCTTCTTACCGTTGAACCACTTTACTTTTCCTTTTAATGTACTCATACTTTTCTTTTACTCTTTCTTTATTGTATTAAACTTAGCTAAACTTCAGCTAGCGGGATAGTTATTAGATTTTAAAATTGAATGCAAGCACTTTTGCTGCACGGTTTTATTTCTAAAATGGTGGCTTCGGCGGGACTCGAACCAGCGACACAAGCCTTTTCAGGGCTCTGCTCTACCAACTGAGCTACGAAGCCATTATTTAAAACCTAAAAATAATTCTTCCTTTTGTCAAATCATAAGGTGTTACTTCCACTGTTACATTGTCACCTTGAAGAACTCTAATCCTATTCTTCCTCAACTTTCCAGCTGTGTGAGCTGTAACAATATGATTATTTTCAAGCTTTACCCGGAACATGGCATTAGGTAATAAATCGATTACTTTACCTTTAAATTCCAATAAATCTTGTTTCGACAAATTTTGTTACTCCTTATTTATTCTAGATTTTATACTCAAAGCATGACCTTTTAATTCTTCATACTCAGCGAGATGTGTAGCGTATTCTCCTATTTTCTCAACACCTTTTTTTGAGAGAGTTATAAGGCTAATTTTTTTATAAAATTCACTTAAACTTAACCCTGATGAAAATTTAGCTGACGCATTAGTTGGTAATACATGATTTGTCCCAACAGCATAGTCGCTTAATGCCATAGGAGAATATTTTCCTATACAAATACTTCCCGCATTAACAATTTTATCTTTATACTTTTTGTAATTGCCAACATTTATTTCTAAGTGTTCAGGAGCTATCTCATTAATTGCATCAATAATTTGTCTATCATTATATACTTTTAAAATTAGTCCATTACTTTTTATACTTTTAGTGGCAATACTTTGCCTTGGTATCTGTTTTAATTTTAATTTTAAATCTTTCTTAAATTTATTAATCAAATTAGAATTTTTAGTGATCAATATACATTGAGAATTTGAGTCATGTTCGGCTTGACCAATCATAGATGTAGTAACTTCATTTAAATTAGTTTTACTATCTGCTAATATTGTTATTTCAGATGGGCCGGCAATCATTCCTTCAATGCCTACATCTCCAAAAACTTGTCTTTTAGCTCCAGCAACAAAGATATTGCCCGGTCCAACAATTTTATTTACTTTTTGAATATAAGCCAAACTACCTATAGCTTGTGCGCCTCCCATTGAATAAATTTCATTAATCCCTAATTTTTTTGCTGCATATAAAACTGCAGGATTTAATTTTCCATTATTTTTTGGATTTGCTAGTACAATTCTTTTAACACCTGCAATTTTTGCTGGTATAGCATTCATCAATAGTGTTGATGGTAAGTTTGCTGGGACATAAATACCAACCGATTGAATTGGTAAATATTTATACTCAATTTTATTATTTAGATTATCTTTATAAAAGATATCTTTAGTTTTTTGTAAAGAATGAAATTTGAGTATCCGTTTGTAAGCAAAATCTATAGCTCTTTTAATCTTAGGGTCTAAAGATTTAATTGATTTGTTAATTTGCTTAATACTTGGCTTAATTTGACTATTTTTACTAAATTTTTTCTCATATTTTAAAAGACTTTTATTTTTATTGTTCTTAATATCTTTTAAAATTTTAGATATTGTTTTATTTTCATTTTTTTTTCCAGATCTTCTAAAATCTAAAAATTTTGTTAAATTATTTAAGTAATTTTTTTTATTACAATTAATTATTTTTATCATTTACTATTTTTTGATCCTCTAATGTCACCTCAATTACTTCAGCGGCAAGAGTTATAATTCTATTTTTCGAAAATAACATAGTTATTTCGAAATTCTCCCCTTTCTTAAAAATATCAATTGTTAATAATTCTAATGTTAGATTAGTGTCATTTTGGTCTATATTCTTAGATTTTGACGAATTAATAAATTCAAATTTGATAATACTGTTTATTAATTTATTTTTATTTTCCTCTTCTTTGCTAAATCTTGAAATTGAAATTAGGAAAATCTTGTTAGAAGCTAAATATTTAACGCCGTCAATATTAACTTTACCCTCAGAGCAGCAAGCTGAAATGATATGAAGATCTTCAGGAGTTTGTGCAATTATCTTTTTTAAATAAAGGTTTTCCATCAATTTACACGTCGAATGTTTACCCCAACTTTTCTTAGTTTATTTTCTATATTTTCATATCCTCTATCGAGGTGATAAATTCTGTTAATTGTGGACGATCCTGTGGCAACTATTGCAGCTAAAACTAATGCAACCGAAGCTCTTAAGTCACTAGACATTAATTCTGCGGCTTGAAAGTTAGTATCACCTGAAATAAATGCCTTATTTTTTTTAATTAAAATCTCAGCACCTAATCTTCTTAATTCAGCTACATGCATAAATCTATTTTCGAAAATACTCTCAGTTATTGAACTTTT
>CACIST010000010.1 GCA_902589395.1 uncultured Pelagibacteraceae bacterium
AGAAGGTTCGATATATGTAGATAATTCAACTGTATCTGCAGAAGTATCTAGAGAACTTTATAATAAAGCAAAAGAAAAAGGATTTGCTTTTTTAGATGCGCCAATTTCTGGAGGTCAATCTGGAGCTGAAGGTGGAATTTTAACAGTAATGGTTGGTGGTGATGAAGAAGCTTTTAAAAAAGCAGAACCAGTAATTGATTGCTATAGCAAAAAAGTAAAATTAATTGGTCAATCAGGAAGTGGTCAACTTACGAAAATGATGAATCAAATGTGTATTGCAGGAGTTGTTCAAGGTTTATCAGAAGCTATTAATTTTGGAATAAATGCTGGTTTAGATATTGATAAAGTAATGGAAACTATATCAAAAGGTGCAGCACAATCTTGGCAAATGGAAAATAGATATAAAACTATGGTTGAGGATAAATTTGATTATGGTTTTGCAGTTGATTGGATGAGAAAAGATTTAAAAATCGTAATTGAAGAAGCAAAAAGAAATGGTTCACCTGTTCCAATTACTGAAATTGTTGATGAATATTATGCTGATGTTCAAAAAATGGGTGGCAATCGTTGGGATAGTTCTAGTCTAATCGCTAGACTTAAAAAAAAGAAATAAACCAATGACAAATACTGTCCCATACTATGAGGACTTTTCCGAAATAAAAAAAAAAATTTGGTTAATGCTTGATGATGCTGTAACGAATAGATCGTCACCATTTAGAATTCCAGTTTTTGTTTGTGGTGATCAGTCAGACTTTGATGGAAGAATTGTTGTTCTTAGAAAATCAGACCAATCTAGTAATATACTTCAATTCCATAGCGACATTAGATCAGATAAAATTCCAAAATTAAAAAAAAATAAAAATGCTGCACTAATATTTTACGACAAAGAAGAAAAAATTCAGCTTCGAGTAAAAGTTAATTGCATAGTCAATCATGAAAATGAAATAACTGAGCGATCATGGTCAAAAACTGCACACGTGAGTCGAAAATGTTATTTAGTAAACAATGGACCAGGAACAGAAACAGATGAACCAAGCTCAGGTTTAAGTGAAGATATTGAAAAGTCAGGCTTTACGATGGAGCAAAGTGAAGAAGGTTATAAAAACTTTACTGTAATACAATGCAACATTGAAAGTATTGAGTGGCTTTATCTTGCAGCAAAAGGCCATAGAAGAGCAAGATTTGATATTACAAATAATAAACAAAACTGGTTAATCCCATAAAATGATAAGTGGATTTATTATCGCCGTAGCACTTGTTTTAGGAGGATTGGCAGTAATGAGGTTTGGTATTTTTCAAATTAGAAAATTTAAAAAAGGAGAAACTAAAGTCACAAAAAAAGTTAGTGAGCAACTAGCTTTTATAATATTTTTTATAATTATTTTAGGATTAATAATTTATTCTGTTAATGATTTATTATTTTAAAAAACTGATTTAGAATATTTTTTCCAATTTTCTTGATACCTTATTGCATTTTGCTTTACTGCCTCAATTTCATCTTCTGTTAATTGACGAATTACTTTTCCAGGTGAGCCCATTACTAAGGAATTATCTGGAATTTCTTTATTTTCTGTAATTAATGATTTAGCTCCAATGATACAATTTTTTCCAATTCTAGCCTTATTGAGAACAACAGCCCCAATACCAATCAAAGAATTATTGTCAATTGTACAACCATGAAGCATAACCAAATGACCTATCGTTACATTTTTTCCAATTTTTAATGGGTAACCTGGATCTGTATGCAAAACACTTCCATCTTGAACGTTTGAACCCTCTCCAATGTGTATATTTTCAATATCGCCTCTTAGTGTTGCATTGAACCACACACTAGAGTTTTTTTCTAATGTTACATCTCCAATTATAACAGCGTTAGGTGCTACCCAATTTTCGCCAAGGTTTTTTGGTTTTTTGTCTTTTAAATCGTAAAACATAAATTATATAGTCTTTTAACATGGCATTAACTAAAACACCAATTTGTGACTTCGGGAAAAAAGCTGATAACTTTGAACTTAAATCTATAGATAATAAAATAATTTCACTAAATGATGCAAAGGGTGAAAATGGAACACTAATAATGTTTATCTGTAATCACTGTCCGTATGTTTTGGCGGTTATAAATAATGTTGTCGAAGATTGTAAAGAATTGGAAAATGATGGAATTAAATCTATAGCAATAATGTCAAATGACCCAAGTAGATATGAAGAAGATTCATTTGATAACATGATTAAATTTTCAAAAAATAATGATTTTAATTTTCCATATTTAATAGACGAAACGCAAGAAGTGGCGAAAACTTATGGTGCCGTCTGTACTCCAGATTTTTTTGGTTATAATAAAGATCTTGAACTTCAATACAGAGGAAGAATTAGAGAATTAAAAAATTTAAAACCAATAGAAAGTGGAGATAGCGAACTTAAAAATGCTATGAAAATGATTGCAAAAACTAACAATGGCCCAAATGAACAATTTCCTAGTATGGGCTGTAGTATTAAATGGTTTTAATAATTAATGTATTTAGTAATAACTAGAACTTTTCCTCCTGAATTAGGAGGTATGCAAAATCTCATGTGGGGATTAACAAGGTCTCTTTCAAAACTTAATCTTATAAAAGTTTTTGCAGACTATCATGAAAATCATGAAGAGTTTGATAAGTCAGTTTCATTTTCAATTGAAAGAGTAAGTGGAATCAAGCTTATTAGAAAATACAGAAAATCTTACATGATAAACGATTATCTTGAACAAAATAACAATGTAGAGTGTATTATTGTTGATCATTGGAAAAGTTTGGAGCTTATAAAAACAAAAAAAAAGAAGATCTGCCTAATACATTCAAAAGAAATTAACCATCCCAAAGGCTCAAGTTTAAATAAAAAAGTATTGTCAGTTCTTAACAATGTTGATCATATTGTTGCTAATTCGAGCTACACAAAAAATTTAGCTATTGATTTGGGTGTAGAAGAGGAAAAAATAGTTATTATAAATCCTGGAATTGATCCAGTAAGTGAAGTTCCAAAAAAATATTTAGATGAGGCAGAGGATATTCTTAAAGGAAAAAAAAATAGACTAATTACGGTTTCAAGATTTGATAAAAGAAAAAATCATGAAAAAGTCATAATGGCTCTTAGAAACCTAAAAGAAATCTACCCTGATATTATTTACACTTGCATTGGATATGGCGATGAAGAAGAGAAATTAAAAAAACTAGTAATTGAATTGAAATTAGAAGATCAAGTCACTTTTTTAAAAGATGTACCCTCAGATTTAAAAAATGCTCTTGTAGCAAAGTCCGATATTTTTGTAATGCCTTCAATAATTTATAAAAAATCTGTTGAAGGTTTTGGTATTGCTTATGTAGAGGCTGCACAATATGGTGTTCCGTCAATTGGTGGGAAAGATGGAGGAGCTTCAGATGCAATAATCCATGAAAAAACTGGTTTGATATGTGATGGAAATAAGCTTGAGGATATTTATTCAAGCATAGATAATCTTTTTAAAAATAATAAATATTTAGAATACGGGAAAGAGGCAAAAATTAATGCTGAAAACTTCCTTTGGGACAGAATAATTGAAAATTATAAAAGAATCTTATAAAGTTTAGGAATGATAGCCAAATTTAATAATATTTTTTATTTAATTATTTATGTCGTGCACTTTGGGATGCTAGCATTCTACGCCTCTCAATTACTAGTTGGGACAAAAAAATTCATGGATAAATTTGGTATAGATCATACAGCAGCTTTCATGATCAGATTTTTGGGAGCCTTCTTTCTAGCTTGGATATTAATGGCATTATACATAATGTTTGTAAGACCAAATGGAGTTGAGGGAACTTGGGCATTTTTTAATCTTATATTTATAACTCATTTGCTTGTCACTATAACCAACTATTATTCTAAAAATATTAGCAAACTTGGAAATACAGATAAATTTACAAACGAAGGTATTATTGTTCCATTTGTTTTATTGATAATGAGTGCAATTCTTTGTTACGGTCTATCAAATAAAATATATATTACTTAAGCCTTATTATTCTTAAACATAGTTTTATATATATGCCAAATTACTATGAGTATAGTGGTTAACAAAATACATGCAGTAAGAGTTCTATCCCATAAAAATTCCCAAGATCCATTACTTAATAATAAAGACCTTCTTAAATTCTCTTCCATTAAACCACCCAGTACAAAGGCAAGTATTAGCGGTGGCATTGGAAAATCATAAAGCCGCATAAAAGTTGCAACAACTGCAATTCCTATCATTAAATAAATATCAAAATTATTAAATGACATTACGTAAATTCCTGTAATTGAAAAAAATAATATTAAAGGAATTAAGTAATTTTTTGGAACGGCTAAAATTCTTGCGATGTAAGGTATGAGTGGTAAGTTTAAAATTAACAATATCACCATCCCAATATACATTGACATAATTATGGACCAAAAAATCTCGGGGTTTGTCATATATAATCTTGGACCAGGCTGAACTCCAAAACCTAATAAAGCCCCTAACATAACTGCAGTGGTTCCACTTCCAGGTATACCTAAAGTAAGCATAGGAACAAATGACCCTGAACAGGCTGCATTGTTTGCTGTTTCTGGAGCTGATAAACCATTAACACTCCCCTTGCCAAATTTTTCTTTTTCTTCATCGTTAACAATATTTCTTTCCATTCCGTAAGCTAAAAAAGAAGCTATAGTGGCCCCTGCTCCAGGCAAAACTCCAATTAAAAAACCAATTACAGATGATCTGGGAATTGTTTTGTACATTTTAGTTCTTTCTTCTTTATTAATTTTAATTGAACCAAGTTCTGTTAATGAAACTTGTTTAGCTGCACTTGTAGGATCATTTCTCTTTAATATTATAGTTAATGCTTCACTCATCGCAAAAGTTGCCATAACAACAAGAACAAAGCTAATTCCATCCGTTAAATTCATATTATTAAATGTAAATCTTGTAATATCTGATAAGCTATCTTGACCAACAGATGCTAACATTAAACCAAGGACTACCATCATCATAGCTTTTAAAAACTGACCCTTTGAAGAAAAAGCAGCAATAGCTGTCAGACCTAAAATCATTAACGCAAAATAATCAGGAGATCTAAATGATAAACTTACTTTCGATAAACTTGGAGCCATAAATAACAAATAAATTGCTGACAATGTTCCGCCTGCAAATGAACTCCAGGCGGCTATGGCTAATGCTTTTCCTGCTTTACCTTGTTGAGCCATCGGATAACCATCAAATGAAGTTGCGACAGTACCTGGAACGCCAGGTGCGTTTAATAGTATTGATGATGTAGAACCTCCAAATACCGCTCCATAATAAACTCCTGCCATTAAAATTAAACCAGTTGCTGGATCAAAACCATAGGTAATTGGTATCATTAGAGCTATTGCTGTCATTGGGCCAAGTCCTGGCAACATTCCAATAATTGTTCCAAAAAAACAACCAAGCATTACCATTAAAATATTTTGTAATGTGAGCGCTGTCGTTAAACCAATTAGAATTCCTTCAATCATCCCATTACTCCAATTGATTGTAAGAATGGATCTCTTAAATAAATATCAAGAACACCATGGAGCAAATACATAAAGGCTGCCACAAAGGGAAAAGATAATAAAAACATTAAGACCCATCTTCTCTCCCCTAAAAAATAATATGATGAGAACAAAAATAATGATGTTGTTAAAAAATAACCAACTTTTAAGATTGTGGCACCGTAAATTATCGCAATAACAATAAGTATTGCTGTTTTTTTATATTCTAGAGTTTTGTGTTGTACTTTTATTGTATTGGGATCTGGTAAAATTAATTTTAATCCTGAAAAAAAAAGGCCGGCATAACCTAGATAAATTGGGAATGTTCTTGCATTAAAGGGAGCATTTTCATCGAATGCAAAAACTTGAATTTGATAAGCTGTATATAAATAAAATGCTGAAAATATAAAAAAGAGCAGTGATATAACTTTTGTAGTATTTATATTCACTGCTCTAATTATTAATAATCCTTAAGATTATATAACTCCTAATTTTTTCATAAGAGCTGTCATTTCTTCAGTTTGTTTTTCTAAGAAAGAGACAAACTTACCTTCTGGATTGTAAATATTAACCCATGCATTTCTTGCTCTAACAGTTTCCCATTCAGAAGTTTTTTGTACATCGCCTAACATTTTAGCAATTTTAGCTTTATCAGCACTGCTCATTCCTGGAGGTCCAAAGAACCCTCTCCAGTTAACAAATTGTACATCATAACCCTGTTCTTTTAGAGTTGGTGCATCTGGAGCATCAGAAACTCTTGAAGGAGCTGTAATACCAATAATTCTTACTTGGTCTCTTGCACCCATAAGCTCACCTAAACCTGTAGAAATAATTTGTGTTTCTCCAGATAAAAGTCCAGCTAAAGCTTTTCCACCTGCATCATAAGGAATGTATGCTACATCATTTGGATTAGCACCCGCAGCTTGGAAGGCTAAAGCGCCAATTAAATGGTCCATACTTCCTCTTACTGATCCACCAGCCATTTTAATAGAGCTTGCATCTTTTTTATATGCATTAACTACATCTTCAAAGTTTTTATATGGTGAATTTTTTGCAACTGCTATAGCACCATAATCTCCAATGACGCCAGCTATTGGTACAACATCTTTATAAGATAAAGTTCCACTGCCACTTACATAACCTTTGTGTCTAGTAATTGATCTTAAAACTAATGGTGTTGATTGAACTAAGACTGTATTAGCAGGCTTGTTGTTAATCATATAAGCTAATGCTTTTCCACCACCACCACCTGACATATTTTCAAATGATGCACTTTTTAACATACCAGCTTTTGTTAAAGCTTCTCCAGTACCTCTAGCAGTTCCATCCCAACCACCACCAGCACCACCACCGATTACAAAATGCAATTTATCAATTGCTATTGAACTAGTTGTTGTCGCTGAAAGTATAAGAATTGCCGAGAATAAAACTGAAATTATTGATTTAATTAGTTTCATTATTTTCTCTCCTATTATAATTATAATTAGTTATTAAACATAAATTAAAATTCAGTGTCAATGAGGATTTATCACTTACATGTTAAACTTGATTCCATTTAAACAATTATTAAATGAGCTTAACATTAGTTATAAAGCTTTAATCTTAGGAGTAATTGGAGGTTATATTGGAACTCTAATTGGTCTTCCTTTGCCTTGGTTACTAGGTGCTTTAGGTTTAAATCTTTGCATTGCTTTCACTAATTTTAAAATTGAATTCTCAACAAAATTACTCAATCCAGTTTTTCTGATGGTTGGTATTATTTTGGGTGGAACGTTGAATGTATCTTTATTGTATAAAATTCATTTATGGATATTCTCGTCTATGGCAATGGTTGTTTGCACTGTAGTGAGTACTATTTTGGCGGGATATTATTTTGTTAAAGTTTGCAAATTTGATAAGTTTATTGCAACACTTGCCGCTCTACCAGGTGCATTTGTCCCGATAGCTGCAGCACTTTTAGAGTATGGAAAAAAAGAAAATCATAAACAAGTTTTAATTCCTCAGGCTACAAGAGTTATATTTATTGTAAGTTTTGTACCTATATTATTTATTAGTAAGTTAGGTTTTTCTGAAATAGCAGGATACAATTACGAAAACATTTACGATGTAAGATATTTTTTAGAAATTATTTTTTTAATAGTTATTTGTTATTTATTTTCTAAACTACTCAAAAAATTTAATATCCCTTCACCTATACTTGTTGGTGCTATGGCTTTATCAGGTTTATTTTATACTTTTGAGATTGTTAATTCTAGATTCCCAGATACTGTAATAAATATAGCTTTCATTTTTTTGGGTACTGCTCTTGGAAGTAGACTAAATGGATTAAAACTAAAAGAATTATTCTTTTACATTTTTCACGGTATAATTGTTTGTTCAATTTTAGTTATTGTTGCGATGATTACTGCTTACTTTCTTCAGTATTTAGGTTTTGATTTTATTCCAACATTTTTAAGTTTTGCGCCAGGAGGAATCCATGAAATGGTTGTTATTAGCGTTGCCTATAATATTGACCCAATTTTTGTAAGCTATCATCATTTCTTAAGGATATTAATAATTGTAGCTTTTCTGCCATTTTTGCTAAAAAAATTTGGTAATAATTCGATTAAAAAAGATTTGAATTAAATAAAATCGAATATTAACTTTGTGCTACTCACAAGAATTAATCCATAGATAATATTATAAAACAAATTTTCCTCTATAATTTTAAGCAATTGATAACCAATAAATATTCCAATTAAAGCCAATGGAAACAGCGAGACAGATTGAAATAAAGTATCAAAGTTCATCATCGATAGATAAATATACAAAGGTAGCTTTATTAAGTTAACACAACTAAAAAAGATAATTCTCGTTCCTACATATATTTCTTTTTTTAACCTTAATGGAAGTAAATAAAGACTTGTGGGTGTTCCACCAGCGTGAACACAAAAACTAGAAAATCCTGCAATAGAAGAACAAATTGCACCCTTCAAAAAATTTTGCTTGGCTGGAACTGTTTTTTCTTTTTTAAACAGAAAGTAGTGCCCAGCAAATATAAATCCCATTATTCCAACTATTAATTTAAGTAAATCTTCGGAAAAATGATTGAATGTTAAGGAACCAATTACAATCCCTATTGCAGCAAACGGTACAATTACTTTCAATATACTAAAATTAAACTCTCTTCTAAATCTGTAAACAGCAATCATGTCTGAAAAAATTAAAATAGGTAGAATAATTGCTAATGCCTGCTGTAATGGCATTACAACTGTCATTAATGGGACTGATATTAATGATATAGAACCACCTAAACCTGATTTTGCAATACCATACAAAATAATTGCTGGAACTACACTTATGAAAAAAAGGAAATTAATTTCCATTAATTTAAAGATTTTATAAAATATTCAAATACTTTTTCAGGAGATAATTTATTTAAATCTGTTACTTGAATTGCTTTAAAATTTTCTCTCTCTATACTTACTTTGTAAGCAGTAGTATGAGAGCCAAATAAAGCTAAACCATTAGAATTCAAATGTGCTGCTATATGTGCAGGTCCAGTATCATTTGCGACAACAAAAGAACTGTCTTTTATTAATGTAGCAAGCTCTGAAATATCTAAAGATTTATTTTCTTTTAAAATTGAAATCGCATTAATTTCTTTTGACATATTAATTTCATCAGGACCAGGGGCCACTATGATTTTGTATTCATCTTTAAATTTATTCTTAATTAAATCTATAAGTTTATTATAATTAGGCCATTTTTTAATCTGTAAATGTGGAGAGCAAAAAGGAAATAAAATTATATATTTATTTAAATCAAATTTTTTTTTTATATTTTCAATATTGGAACAAGCCCACTTAAAATTAGGAAACATAGTGTTTTTAGTAATAACTCCAGATGTTTCTAATTGATGTTTAAATCTGTCTAAAACGGGATTTTTATCAAATTCATCTTTGGATTTATCTTTTGGCAAAGTGGTTTCAGAAGACGACCAAACAAGATTACTAGCATTTGGGAACAATATTTTCTTATAGAAATTAGAACGAGAAGAATTTTGTAAATCAAAAACTTTTAAAAATTTATATTTTTTTAATTTGCGCATGAGATTGAATAAATAAATCAGATTAAATCTTGATAATCTCTTATCCAAAATTATGTCCTCTAAAAATGGATTTTTTTTGAAAAGATCAATGTAAGGCTTTGATGTTAATAAATAGACTTTATCATCTTTGTGAAAATCAGAAATATCTTGAATTGCACCACTTGCTTGGGCTATATCACCTAAAGATCCATGTTTAATTATAAGAATATTAGACATATTTTTAACAACTTAACACACTATGTTTATATATGAATAAAATTTTAGTTGAAGTATCTGTAGGTGAACTTTTAGATAAAATTTCAATTTTAGAAATCAAAAAAGAAAAAATTAAGGATCTTGAGAAACTTAAATTTATAAATGATGAATATAGTGTACTGAAAGATCAATTAAATAAAAATGTTAAATCAGATGAAAAACTAAGTGAATTATTCAATTCATTAAAAGAAATTAATTCAAAACTCTGGGTTATTGAAGATAATAAAAGATTATGTGAAAAAAATTCCGATTTTGGTGAAAAATTTATAAAACTCTCAAGAGATGTGCACTTTTTAAATGATGACAGAGCAAAACTTAAACTGGAAGTTAATAATCATACAGGCTCTAAAATTAAAGAAATTAAAGAATATACAAGCTACTAATTATTAAGTGAGCGATAAATCTTCAATAAAATACATATTGAGTTTATCTATACCAATATTTTTTGCCAACCTTGCAATACCTCTAGTTGGAATTATTGATACGGCATTAATGGGAAATATGAGTAATCAAGGTTATCTCACTGCTACGAGTATAGCATCCAGTTTTTTTTCATTAGTATTTTGGAGTTTTGGTTTTTTAAGAATGGGAACTGTTGGCCTTGTAAGTCAATCATTTGGAAGAAATGATTATAAAAGTATATTAAATATAGTTTTTAGAAATCTATTATTTGTGATTTCAATATCAATTTTATTAATACTATTCCAAAAACAATTATTAAATTTATGTTTAATATTTTTTGATCTATCGCTTGACACAGAAAAAAAATTCAACGATTATTTTAATATAAGAATTTACTCATCTTTTTTTGAATTGACAATTTATATTGTTGTAGGTTTATTTATTGGATTACAAAAGACAAAAATTTCAAGTGTTGCAATTGTTTTATTGTCTATTCTAAATATTTTGTTTAGCTCTATTTTAGTATTAAAATTCAATTTAAATATTAAAGGTGTCGCATATGGAACTTTGCTTGCCACAGGAATAACATCATTTTTATTTTTATTTTATATTTTCTATTATTTAAAAAAATATATATCTTTAAACTTTAATATTAAGGAAATTGTAAATACCTCAAAATTAAAAAATTTATTAGAGATAAATTTAAATATATTTTTAAGAACTATTTTATTAACTTTTTCTTTTTTTTGGTTTACGTATCTAGGTGGGAGGATTGGTGAAGAATTTATTGCAGCCAATACAATTTTAATAAATCTTATATTTTTATCTGCATTTATTTTAGATGCTTATGCCTTTTCAACTGAAGGTATAGTTGGATATTCTATTGGTAAAAAAAATAAAATACTTTTTACAAATATAGTTAAAAACTCTTTTATTTTGAGTTCTTTAACTGGAATTTTGATTTCTCTGTTTTACCTATTTTTCAAAAATTCATTTATAGATTTTATGACTGACATAGAGAATGTAAGAGACATTAGTTATCAGTATTCATTTTGGTTAGTGCTTCTGCCTTTTGTTTCGTCTTTTTGTTACCAATTAGATGGAATATTTATTGGAGCATCTCAAACAAAAGAGCTGAGAAATGCCATGTTTATCTCTGTTGTAATTCATTTAATAAGTTCATTTATGCTTGTTGAAGGCTTTGGTAATCAAGGATTATGGATTTCACTTACTATATTTTTGATTTTACGAGCTCTCACATTAGTTTTTTATTTTAATAGAATTTACTTAAAAATTTAAATTAGTTATTTAATGCTTGGAATAACTTTTCTTAAATCCATAGCTATTTTTGGAATTATATTTGAATATATAATTCCTTTACCAACTTTCTTAAGAGCCATTATTTTACCATCGGGTGAGATAATAACTGTATGCCCAAAAGTTTCTCTTTTAATCGTATTTTTTCCTGTTTGATTAGGTGCAAAAATATAACAAAAGTTTTCAATTGCTCTTGCTTTTAATAAAGTTAACCAATGTCTTTGACCAGTTGTTTTAGTAAATGCAGATGGAACAGTGATAAAACTTAGATTTCTTTTTGATAAGTTTCTATAAAGTTCTGGAAATCTTAAATCATAACAAATTGAAAGACCTATATTTCCCCAGGGTAATTTAGCTGATACTAATTTTTTACCTGCCTTAAATACTTTACTTTCTTTATGTTGTTCTTTTTTTGAAACTTTAACATCAAACATATTTATTTTATCATAATAAGTATTTATTTTACCCTTAGGTCCAATAAGAATGGATCTATTTCTTAATTTGCTTTTTTCTTTAATGCACATTGAGCCAAGAAGTATCCATTTCTTCTTTGTTTTAGCTATAATTTTTACTTTTTTTATTATTGGATCATGTTTCATTTCATATGAATATTTAAATAAATTATTTTTGTCAGCAGACATCAATGAAGAAGTTTCTGGAGTAATTATTAAGTCTGCTTTATTTAAAATTGCTTGATTAATATATTTTACAATGTCTTTAAAATTTTTATTATAATCTTCCCCACTAGATAATTGAATACAAGCTACTTTCATGTTTGAAATCCGTATTTTTTTTCTAAATACTTTATAATATTGTGAATTATAAATGTAATAAATAAATAAATTATTCCTGCTGTAATAAAAGCCTCAAAAGGTTTAAAAGTTAATACATTTACTTTTCTAGCTTCACCCATTAAATCCATAATTGTTATAACACTTGCAAGAGAGGTGCCTTTAAGCATTAATATTATTTCATTCCCATATGCTGGAAGTGATTGTTTTATCGCTATGGGCAATTGAATTCTGTAAAAAGTTATTTTTTTTGTGACACCTAAACTTTGAGCGGCTTCAATGTAACCTTTTTTAATTGTCTGAAATGCTGATCTTAGTATCTCGGACGTATAAGCTCCTGTATTTAAAGAAAATGCTATTATTGCACACCAATATGGTTCTTTTATTATTACCCAAAAAAATGAATTTCTTAAAAACTCTATATTAGCTAATCCATAATAAATTAAATATAATTGAACTAGTAATGGTGTTCCTCTAAAAAAATAAGAATAACCATATGCAAACTTATTAATTATTGGATTTTTATTAATTCTTAAAATTGCAAAAATTAAACCTATTATTAATCCAAAAAACATTGAAGATACTAAGAGTTGAAGAGTGATAACTGCACCACTTAATAAGCTCGGAAAAATACTAATCATTAATTTTATATCCATCAGTATCCTTTGCTATATTTTATTTCTAATTTATTAATTAATTTCATACTTAAGAAAGTAAGCATTAAGTATAATACAGCTGCTACTGAATAAAAAAATAAAGGATCTCTAGTTGAGCCAGCAGCAATATAAGATTGCCTCATTATTTCTACTAATCCTGTAACAGAAATTAAAGAGGTATCTTTTAAAGTTATTTGCCAAACGTTACTGAGGTTTGGAATTGATAGCCTCAACATTTGCGGTAAAATAATTTTGTAGAATTGAATATATTTTTTTATACCCAAAACTTTTGAAGCCTCAAATTGACCTTTATCGATTGATAAAATGGCACCCCTAAAAACTTCAGTAGAATACGCTCCAGAAATGATCCCAATTGCAAGAGCACCAGTTATAAATGCATTTATTTCAATATAACCATCATACCCAAATATTGATGCCACATACATAGCAGCTCCAGTTCCACCAAAAAATAACAAGTATATTACTAATAATTCTGGAACACCTCTAATTATAGTAGTGTAACAATTTCCAATTACATTTAGTGTTTTATTTTTAGATAATTTTAAAGGAGTAAATATTAAAGCAAATATAAATCCAATTGCCATTGCAGCAATAGATACAGCAATTGTCATTAGGGTTGCGAAAAACAGTTCGTCTCCCCAACCTGTATCTCCAAATGATAGAAGTTCCATATAGATTGGCGACTATATATTATAGTCGCCATATCTAAAATTAATTACATAGAAGCGTCGAAGCCGAACCATTTGATGGCAATTCTACTAATATGGCCATCTTTTCTTGCTTTATCGATAGCTTTGTTAAAAGCTTTTAAGAGTTTAGTATCGTCTTTTCTAATACCTACTCCTACACCATTACCAAATGCACCACCTGAAAAAGTTGGTCCCACAAGTACAACAGCTTCACCAGATTTTTCAGCATAGTCCGTAAATGCAACTGCTGCTGCTAAAGCAACATCACATCTACCATTAGTCAAATCAAGATTAACTTCATCTTGTGTTTTATAAGTTTTCAAATTTATTTTTCCAACATCTCCTGACTCTAAGAAATTTTGGTGAATTGTTCCAATTTGTGTACAAACTGTTTTTCCAGATAAAGCTGAGGTTAAAGTTTTCATGGATTTATTTACAGATGAGCCACCTATATTTAAATTTACTGCCTCTGGAGTATCCATGCTTTCTAAGTCAGAGCCTTTCATTACAGCTAAAGATGCTACTTCGTCAGCATATCCTTGTGAAAAATTTATTGTTTTCATTCTCTCATCAGTAATTGACATTCCAGCCATTATTGCATCGAATTTTTTTGATGTTAAAGCTGGTATCATCCCATCCCAGTCTTGCTCAACGATTTCACACTGCTGGCCTATATATCTGCAAAGTGTCCATGCAAGCTCTACTTCAAATCCAATAAGCTTACCTGAAGCATCTTTTGAATTCCAAGGTGGGTAAGCTCCTTCAGTTCCAATCTTAATTTTATCAGCATTAGAATTGCTAATTAAAAATAAAGATAATAAAACAGTTAAAAATATATTTTTTATTACATTCATTATTTCCTCCGTTAAAAGAATAATTATTTCATAATTTTTTAGATTTAAAAAGAAGTTTCTAATGATTTATCGATGAAGAAAAATTCCAGGAACAATCAAAACTGGGTATATAAATTCTAGATAATTTAGTATTGCCAAAATATTCATTAAATATATTTAACCAATTCTCTACTTGTTTTGGTTTTTTATCCTGGCTACCAACCTGAGCTGTAATAACTCCTTTTGGCTTTAAAATTCTTACAATTGAATTCATATTTTTAGAAGCCAAATCTATGCAGTATTGATCATCATTTAAATCAACATAAATCTGATCATATGTATCATCTTTGACTGATTTGATGCTCTCAAATGCATCTCCCCAAACACATTTTACTGAATTCTTTTCAGTTGCTTTATCACCAATTTTTCCAAGATGTTTATCACATACATCTACCACTTCAGGATCTAATTCATACCAATCAATAAATCCAAAATTTTTAGATATACACTCTCTAGCCACACCTCCGTCACCCCCACCAATTATTGCGGCTTTTTCCTTATTAGAGTTCAAATCTAAACCAGCATTAACAAAAGTGGAACTATAAAGGTGTTCATCTTTTTCAGCTACTTGAATTTCATTATCTATAAATAATGCTTTTCCAAATTGTTCTAATTCTAATATCTCAATATGTTGCCCAACATTTGATTTAAAATTTTCTAATACTTTATTAACTACGTATGACTTTTTTAAACCTGGCGAGCTATAAATGTCATGATAAAGATCCACTGTATCTCTATTAAATTCCTTTTTAACTATTCTACTGTGTTCAATTTCCTCTTTAATAACATTTATTGCTACTGAAGGTGAAATTTTTGCACATGTAAAAAAGTCAAAACTGATAATACCTTTTTCGGGGAAAGTATGGAAACTGATGTGACTTTCTGCAAGAAGTGCAACTAAAGTAAATCCTTGTGGCTCAAATTTATATTTAGAAATTTCAAGTACAGTAACCTTCGCTATTTTCGCGATTTTATAAACTAATTTCTCAAAGAAAACAGGATCGTATTCCCTTTTTGTACCTATTATATCAAGCGTAATATGTTCTCCAACTTTAGTCATATGAATATTTAATAACTTTACTAATTTAATTTTTTCCTTCTTTCAAATAAAAAACTACGATAATAATTTATGTGAGGATATTACTTTGAAAAATAATTGGTCAAATACAGAAGCTAAAAAATATATATCAAAATACAAGAATCTAGGTCATTCTAGGGATATGGCGTTGAGAGTTTATACAACCAGATTACTAGGAAGAAATACTGAATTGGTTTTGCATGGAGGTGGTAATACCTCTGTTAAAACTACCTTAAAAGATATAGATGGAAAAAACTATGATGTTTTGTGTGTGAAAGGGAGTGGATGGGATATGGCAGAAATTGAACCAGAAGGTTTGCCAGCTGTAAAACTAAATCCTCTTTTGGCATTAAAGAATAAAAAAAAATTATCAGATGAAGAAATGGTAGCATATCAAAAAAGGAATTTAATTAACATTAAATCTCCAAATCCTTCAGTTGAAACTTTTCTTCATGCTTTTTTACCATTTAAGTTTGTTGACCATACGCATTCTGATGCGATTATGAACGTAACTAACAGACCAAATGGTATTACTTTTTGCAAAAAAATATTTGGAAAAAAAGTAAGTATTATTCCTTATGTAATGCCAGGGTATGGATTAGCTCAGAAGATTAAAGAGATTTACTTAAAAAATCCAAATATAAACTGTCTTATTTTGCTTAATCATGGAATTTTCACATTCTCTAACGATGCGAAAGAATCATATGATCTTATGATCAAATATGTAAGTGATGCAGAAAAGGCTATAAAAAAATTAAAAAGAAAAAAAATCAAACAAATAAAAAGTTTAAATACTAAAATTACTCCTGCTCAAATAGCACCAATACTTCGAGGACTAACATCTAATGGTACAAATAAAAAATTTATTCTTACTTTTAGAAACAATAAAATATTGAAGTATTTTATTGATGGAAAAGAGGTGTCAAGATATTCTGCAGAAGGAACCGCAACACCAGATCATGTAATAAGAGTTAAACCCTTTCCTTTAATTATAAAACCTAAACCTAGATCCTCAATTAGTGAATTTGAAAAAACCGCAAAAAAAGCATTTACAAATTATAGGAAAAAATATTTGCAATATTTTGAACAAAACCAAAAAAAGATTAAAGAAAAAAAGACAATGCTAGATACTTCACCAAGAGTAATAATAGTACAAAATATTGGTATATTTTGTGTAGGTAACAGTCTTAAGTCTGCAAATATTGCTGTTGATTTGACAGAGACTAACGCAAGAGTAATTTCATCTGTTGAAGAAACCTCTAAGTATAAATTTATAACAAAAAAAGATATTTTTGATGTTGAATATTGGTCTCTTGAACAAGCAAAATTAAAAAAAGAAAAAAAGGAATTAGAAGGAAGTATTGTTGTTATCACTGGTGCTTTTGGTGGAATAGGAACAGCAACATATAAATTATTCAAAAAATATGGCGCAGAAGTAATTTTAATAGACAATAATAAAAAAAAAGTTGATGAAATGAGCAAAAAATTAAATGATCTTTGCATTTATTGCGATGTAACAAACAAAGAAAGTGTTAAAAGAGCATTTAATTTAATTTCATCCAAATTTGGGGGGATAGATATTTTAATATCAAATGCGGGTACTGCTACAGGAGGTTCAATTGCTGAGGTAAGTGACAAAATATTAAGAAAAAGTTTTGAGGATAACTTCTTTTCTCATCAATACTGTGCTTCTGAAGCTACAAGAATTATGAAACTTCAAAATAATGAAGGATGCTTATTATTTAATATTTCCAAACAGTCTGTAAATCCAGGTAAAAATTTTGGACCCTATGGTTTACCAAAATCTGCGTTATTAAATCTTTGTAAACAATATGCTGTTGATTATGGTTCTTACGGGATAAGATCTAATGGGGTTAATGCAGATAGAATTAGAAGTGGTCTTCTAAATGATAAAATGATCAAATCAAGGGCAAAAGCTAGAGATGTTACGACTGACAATTATATGAAGGGCAATTTACTTTTAAATGAAGTCAAAGCCGAAGATGTAGCCAAAGCATTCTTTCATCTTTCAATTTCAAAAAAAACTACTGGAGCTATTTTAACAGTTGATGGTGGAAATATTGCTGCATCTTTGAGATAGGTTATGACTTTTTATCAACCAGATAAATTACCAAAATTAATGGTAGCTCCAAATGGAGCAAGAAAAATCAAGAAAGATCATCCAGAAGTTCCCTTAACAATCAGAGAAACAGTTGATGTTGCTAAAAACTGTTTTGAAGCAGGAGCAGGTGCTATTCATCTACATGTAAGAAATGATAAAGGAGAGCATGTTTTGGATGCTGGACTGTATAAAGAGGCATTAAATGAATTAGAACACGAGGTTCCAAAAATGCATATTCAGGTTACTACGGAAGCAGTTGGCAAATATTCTCCTGAAGAAATGAGGAAACTTGCATATGATGTTACTCCACCAGGTACATCAATTGGTACAGCAGAATTAATACCTTCCAGAAACCCAACAGGGGAAGATATAAAGTTATATAAATATTTGACAGAAGCTGGAACTAAAATACAACATATTTTGTATAATCCACAGGATGTAGACTTATTAGTGAACCTTTTAAATAAAGCAGATATTCCTATTGAAGGAGCTTGGTGTTTATTTGTAATAGGTCATTACACTGGTAAAATTAGTTATCCAGAAAAAATTCCAGAGTTCTTAAAAGTAATGAAAGATAATAATGTCAATTTAGATTGGTCAATATGTGCTTTCGCAAAAGAGGAAATGAGTTGTTTGGAAAAAGCTATAAACTTAGGTGGTAAAATAAGAGTAGGATTTGAAAATTCCTTATATATGCCAAATGGAGAAATTGCTCCAAACAATCATTCAAAAATATTAGCTGTAAATGAAATGTTCAAGTTATCGTAAAATTGAGGAATATTTTTTAAAAAGTAAACTAACATCTTTATTTGATCTTGCTGAAGCTAAAATATATCTATCTGGTCTTACTAAAATAGCTTTTGAATTTATGTCTTTTAAATATGTTGATACATTGGTTAAATTCTTTGCCTCCAATAATGAATAATTTGTTGAGTTTTTGGGCTTTATTTTTGAAGATAATATTAACATTCCTTTTTTTGAAAAATAATCATCTAGAGTTTTATTATTATTAAGTTTGAACTGAGGAAAAGTTTTTCCTCTATTTTTATCCTTTAGGCTACCTAAACCTTTTCCTAGTTTAGGCTTAATTGACTGCATACTTTTAATGCCTTTGTTGTCAGACTTTATATTGTCAGTTATTTGAATGGACTCGACAGCATTTACAAATTCTCCCATCCTCATAGTGGTTTCAATATATTCTTTAACATTAAGAGATCTTTCTGATTGATATGAGTTTAAAAGTGTTTCATCAAATTTATTTCTTATACAGTATGCAATTTTCCATGCTAAATTTGATGCATCCCTAATCCCAGCACACATTCCTTGTCCCATAAATGGTGGCATTAAATGAGCGGCATCACCAGCTATAAAAACTCTACCTTTTCGCCATTTTCTAGCAATAGCAGATTCAAATGTATAAATTGTTTTTCTCTCAATAATTGCTTCATTTTTATTTAGCCAAGGTTTTAGAAAATTCCAAATATAATTTTCTGATAAAACTTTTTTATTACTATGATTTTTCTTAATTGCAAATTCCCACCTTCTCCGTCTACCAACATTTCTACAATATGTTGCTGGTTGTTTTGGATTTGAATATTGAATTGTTCTATCTGGTAAATTATTTTTTTTCTTTTTCAAAATTAGATCAACTACTGCCCATTTTTGAGTAAAACCTAAATTATCCATTTTTGTTCTCATTTGTTCTCTAGTTATAGAGTTGGCTCCATCACAACCAATTACATATTTTGATTTCACGATATGCTCTTTGTGATTGTTTATATTTAAATAAGTTATATCAACATGATTTTTTGAATTTTTAATTTTTATAACTTCAGAATTTTGTTGTATTAAGACTTTTTTGTAATTTGTTAATTTTTTTCTAAGTTTTTTTTCTAGATCAGGTTGATGAAATCTATAACTTGGATACCATCCATTATCTGTAATTTTTTTTGGCCTTGGCCAATCTAATATTACTTTATCTTTAGAATTAACAAATTTAGTACCTTTATTAATTATAGTGTGTTTCAAAAATTCTTTTGTAATTCCTATTGTTTGAAATACTCTCATTATTTCATCATCAAAATGAACCGCTCTAGGCAGTGGATAAAAGCTTTTTTCTCTATCAAGAATTAATATTGAAAAGTCATGCATTGCCAGAAGGTTTGCTAAAGTTCCTCCTGCGGGTCCTAATCCTACTATTGTGACATCAAATTCTTTCATTGATATTTTCAAAAATTATTTATTTTTTAATTTTGAATATAACCAAGGACAATCGATTAACAATGGAGCTTGTTTACCTTGAGATGCAGTTTCAAGTCTTTTATTTCTAAATTTCATTCTCTCATCATCTGGTAAATAAAGTCTTTCATGTCCCCAAAAACTAGGTCCCTCAAATGTTTCAATTGGCTCCCATGTGTCTGGATTTATAATCCTCCCACCCCATCCATTTTCAATAAAAAAACCAGATGGTGTAATTGAATAAAATGAAGTCATATAATCATTGGTATGTCGTCCCATTGTATAAGCAATTGCGTTATCCTTGTATTGCAACAAATCATACCCTTGACCTACATCATCTAAGTTGTTGTATTCAACCATAAAATGATGAAAACCAGTTCCACCTGAACCAAATAAAGCTAAGCTATGATGTCTACCATTAACATGAAAAAAGCATAAAGATATTGGAGTATGACTATAATCACTAATCTTAAAACCCATTACATCTCTATAAAAGGGAATTAAATCATCAATATTTTTAACATGTACAACTGCATGTCCCATACCAAGTGGCCCAGTCTTAAATCCTGAAATTGGCCTACCTGGTTTAAATAGATCAGTATCTAACATAGGCTTATACACAAGCTCAATACGATTTCCTTGTGGGTCGTTAAAATATATTAAATCCTCAACAAAACGTTTATCAGCAAAAGAAGTCTTCCCTTGATTTACTACTATTTTATTTTCCTCTAATTTATTTGCAAAGGTTTGAAGATCTTCTTTGCTCTCAACTTCCCATCCTAAAAATCCTAATCCATCTCCTTTACCACCAGTTATTGTTAATCTTTGTTTTTGGTCATCCATTCTAAAAGACAGAATTTCTTTTCCACGGTCCATCTGTTGCATACCGAGGTATTTTTGAGAATACTCCGACCAATCCTCAAATTTATCTGAATTAATTCCAATATAACTTAAAGCTTTTACTGCCATTTTACTATTATACTTAATTTTGAAAGAGCCCGCTATGAAATTAGCGGGCTCGAATTTAACTATTAACCGTCTATTTTAGAAATTACTTCTCTTGCCCTTTTTAATACAGCATCTCCATCAAGACCTTTCCCTTTCATTTCTGCTAACCAGTCTGATTCAATTGGAGCTAATATTTTTTTGTATTCAGCTAACACAGATTCAGATGCAACAGTTATCTCGTGCCCTGGAGTATTTTCTACTTGAACTCTCATCTTGGCGTTCTGAGTATCAATTAAATTAGATGCCCAATCGCCAAACCATTGACCTGAATGTTTATCAACACATCCTTTTGCTGCTGAGGAAAGACCATTATATTTCCCTTCATTCATTATTAATCCAAATGTAGCATTAGTAATATTAACTTCTGTATGATATTTAGTAACATCAAATAATCTAAATGAACCAATTGCTGTGTATGGGAAAGGTGTACCATCTATAACACCTTTATTTAAGGCTTCTGAAGTTCCTGGAGCTGGCACTTTAACCCCAGTTGCTCCTAAAGTTTTAAGAATTGTTCCAGCTATTTTGCTTGGAACTCTCATTTTTTTTCCTTTAAAGTCTGCAGGCTTAACTACTTTTGTATCCTTCATATGGATTTGGTATCCTGGATTCGAATGAAGTCCTATTAGTTTAATTCCTGCCATTTCTTTATCTAGGTAACCTTCTTCAAAAAGAGTATTTAGAGCTCTAGATCCAGCTTTTGAAGTTTTAGTTAAGAATGGTAGTTCTACAACTGAACTTAAAGGAAATTGACCTCCAATATATCCAAGAACTGTCCAAGATATATCTGCAACCCCTGAAGTTACTATATCGTATTGTTTGGGAGGACTTCCTAATACTCCTCCTGCATACATTTTTACATTTAAAGCACCATTTGAACACTTGTTAACCTTATCTGCCCAAGCGGCTAAAATCTTACTTGCTATAAATGCTTTTGGTGGCTCAAACGTTGCTAACTTTAATTCTGTAGCTGATGCCGTACTAATAATGCTTAAGGAAAAAATTCCTATAACAAAACCAATTATTTTTTTTTTCATGTTAATCCCCTCTTATAATTAAATAATTATCAGAAAGTTTAACTTGAAAATTAAATTATTTCATCCTTAATTGTATTAGATAAAGTGCCAATTTCTGTGATTTCTATTTCAACATTATCTCCTGGCTTCATAAATATTGGAGGATTTCTTTTAAACCCTACTCCTCCAGGCGTACCAGTGACTAGTACATCTCCAGCTCTCCATGCCATTGCTTTAGAGACATAAGAAATTAAAATTGGAATATCAAAAATAAGTTGACTTAATTTAGCGTTTTGCATTACTTCGCCATTTAATCTAGTTTCAATTGTTAGATTTTTATAATCATTAATATCTTCAGCTAAAACCATATGTGGACCAAAACTTCCTGTTTTTTCAAAGTTTTTACCCATTCCAAATTGTCTAGTGTGTCTCTGCCACTCTCTTACAGTACTCTCATTATAACATGAAAAACCAATTATATGTTTTAAAGCTTCCTCAGGTTTTATATGTTTGCCACCTTCACCCATAATTACTGCCATCTCACCTTCAAAATCTAAACTTTGTGAGACAACAGGTCTTTGAATTGGTTGAAGGTGTGCAGTTTGACTTTCTGGGAATCGGTGAAAAATTACTGGATTCTCTTCAACCGTTCTGTTGGTTTCTTTAACATGTTCACTATAATTTAAACCCACACAAATAATTTTTCCAGGATTTGGAATTAATGGCAAATATTCAATATCTGAGTCATTAATGTTGCCTGGATTATTTGTTGCATAAGATTTTGCTTCTTCAATTCCTTGATTTGAAATTAAATCTTTAAGTGTATTTGAATTAGATACTTTTCCAGTAAGATCTGTAATTTTATTATTATTTATAATACCAAACTTATTTTGATCATTATGTTTAAAAGAAATAAATTTCATGATTAATACTTTCTATTTTTGAGACTACTTATATGTTAATGTTTAAATAATTTGAAGCAACATTTTTATGATTTCTAAAGTCAGTAAAGTTTTTGATTATTCAGCGATAGCTTCAGGTATTGTTTTGTTTTTATTAGCTGTGTTAACTTTTTGTGACGTATTTGGAAGACGATTTTTAAATTCACCAGTTACAGGTACAATAGAATTAGTTGAAATAGGAATGGCATTGGTAGCTTTCCTTGCAATGCCAAGAGCATTTTATTTAAATGCTAATGTTTCAGCAGATTTTATAAATAATTTAAATTTAGGTATATTTAAAACTTACTTAGTAATTTTAAAATTTGTTTTAATGATATCGATTATGTCTTTAATGGCATATTCAACTACTTTGACTTCTTATAAATTTATGAATAATCAAAGAGTAACTCTTGATTTAGAACTATATTTTTATCCATTTTATTTCATATGCTCTATCGGGATGTGGTTAAGTGTTTTTGCAATAATAATTTGGTTTATTAAAACTATTTTTAAAAATAACTCAAAAGTAGAGGAATTATAATGGGTTTAGAAGCTGTAATTAACGGAGGGTTATCTTTCGCTGCTGTATTAATTTTGATGGTATTAAATGTACCAATAGGAATTGCAATGTTAGTAGTTGGTTTTACGGGGTTTGCAATGATATCAGGATTTGACCCTGCAATATTTGTTTTAGGTACTGCTCCATTCGATGCTGTTTCAAAATATACATTATCAGTGTTACCGCTATTTGTTTTAATGGGAAACCTTGCCAATAGTTCAAATTTATCAAGAAATTTATACGATGCAGCCTACGCAATAGTAGGTCATTACAAAGGTGGTTTAGCGATGTCTACAGTTGGAGCATGTGCAGGATTTGGAATGATTTGTGGATCCTCGATTGCAACAGCTGCAACAATGTCTCAAATGGCAGGCCCTGAAATGAGAAGACATGGTTATAGCGATGCCCTTATAAGTGGCTCTATTGCTTCTGGGGGAACGCTTGGAATAATAATTCCACCAAGTGTTATTTTAGTAATATATGCATATTTAACTGAACAATCAGTTCAAGAACTTTTTTTTGCTGCACTCGTACCAGGAATAATAGCAGTGGTACTCTATATGATTGCAATTAGAGTTTATCTTTTAATTTATCCTTCTCAAGGTGGGTATGGAACCAAGATGCCATTAAAGGAAAGAATTTCAGCTATCTCAAAAGTTTTTCCAATATTTTTAATATTTGCAATTATGATGGGTGGACTTTATTTAGGTTTCTTCACTGCAACAGAGAGTGCAGCAGTAGGAGTAATATTAGTTTTAGTTTTTATTTTTTTTAGAGGACAATTAAAATTAAGTCTGTTGAAAGATGCTGTGTGGACAACCATTAAAACTGTTGGTTCATTATATTTAATTGTAATTGGAGCAAGTATATTTAATTATCTGATAACTGTTACACAACTACCTTTTGCTGTAGTTGATTTTATAAATTATTTAGAACTTACTCCTTTAGGAATAATTTTAGTAATTTGTGCAATATATTTAGTGCTTGGTACTGTAATGGATTCTTTAGCAATGTTATTTTTAACTATTCCAGTATTTTATCCTGTAATTGTTGATGCTGGAATTGATCCAGTTTGGTTTGGAATATTTGCGGTAATAGTAGTCGAATTTGGATTAATTTCACCTCCTGTTGGTATGAATTTATTTGTTATTAAAGGCGTTATGCAAAAAACTCCTCTTCAAACCATATGGTTTGGAACTCTTCCTTTCTTACTGACAGATGTAATTAGACTTGCTTTAATTATAGCTTTTCCAGCAATATGTTTGTATTTGCCTAGTCTGATGACTCCATAGTCTGATTGAAATTTTTAAAATAATTAAAATAAATTAAGCCAAAAATAGCACCAACAAGGATTAAAATATATTGATAGAATTTTAAAAGAACAAATACCACTGGAAGCTCTTTGCCAGGATTTTGCGCAATAAAATTTTCTGTTCCGTCTTTATATAAGTCTATCGGGCCAAAAGTTGCGTACAGACCATAAATAAAAATATAAACACATGGGATTATTGCAATTAATAATAAAATTTTATTTTTTCTTATTAATTTTATTAGATTTGCAGTAACTCCAACTGTTACTAAGCCTATTAAGGATAATATTAATGGATTCATTACCATACTCCTATCATAATACCGTCGTCTTTAGTATAGTCTCTTTCTTTCAAGACAAATTCATCTGTTGCTGCAACTCTATTTTTTCTATTAGTAATTCTTTTAAGTAGAATATCTTTCATTTCCTCAATAATTTTTGAATGATCAGGAGATTGTCCCAAATCTTTAAATTCGTCTGGATCATTTTTTAAGTCAAATAATTGTGGTGGAAAACCTTTATAATAAATATACTTCCAATTATTATTTCTAATCATATAAGCTCTTGCATCTGATGCTCCAATATTGAGAATTTTTCTTGCTTCGTTAAAAGAGTAATCTATTTCGCTAAATACACTATCTTTCCAATTAGAAACTTCATTTCCTCTAATAATTGGTAACAAGGATTGTCCCTCAAGGCGATGTTTACTTACATTGCTATCTACAGAGTCTAAAAAAGTAGGTAGTAAGTCTATAGCCTCTACAAATCTTTTTTCACGTACTCCCCTATTATTGTCTGACAAATTACTTGGATCATAAATTATCATTGGAACCTTAACAATTTGTTCATGAAATAATTCTTTTTCTCCTAGCCAATGATCGCCCTGATAATCACCATGATCTGATGTAAAAACTATCATTGTATTTTTCATATAATTTTTTTTTTCAAGAAAATTAAAAAGTCTTCCAAGATTATCATCAATTTGTTTTATCAATCCCATGTATCCTGAAAGAACTGTGTTTCTTACTTCCTCTTTTGAAAAAGTCTTTGAAATATTATTTTCTATAAAAGCCTTGTATACTGGATGATCTATTTCTTTTTCAGTATCGCATCTATGAACTGGATAAAATTGGTTTGCTGAATACATATTATGGTAAGGTGCAGGTGCAATATAAGGCCAATGAGGTTTTATATATGACAAATGAAGAAACCAAGGCCTCTCACCACTTTCTTGGATGAACTCCATAGATCGATTAGTCATAAAAGCAGTTTCAGAGTGCTCCTCTTTAACTCTTGCAGGTTTATTAGAATTTCTTAACCTCCATCCACTTAAAATATTTCCATTTTCGTCTTCTGAAGAATTCGCCCAACTATCCCAAGGGTTTTGGCCATCATATCCGAGTTTATTTAACCATTCATTGTAAGATAGTTTTTTATTTGAATTTTTAATATGGTTATTTGGATGAAGTCCATCATCTCTTTCATAAGGTTCAAAACCTGGCTCACTAATTGTTAAACCTATTTCTGTATCTTTTGAAATTCCAAGACGGCTCATTCCATCTAAATCTGGTCTCATATGAGTTTTGCCAACAACACCCGTTCTTATCCCAGATTGTCTTAAATAATCTCCAATTGTTAATTCCCCAATAGGTAGAGGTATTTGATTCCATGTTGATCCATGGCTAAACACTGTTCTTCCAGTATAATATGATGCCCTTGAGGGACCACAAACAGGTGCCTGAACGTAAGCTGACTCGAATAATACTCCTTTTTTTGCTAAACCATCTAAATTAGGAGTTTTTAAGTGCGGGTGACCATAACAAGAAAGATAATCAAATCTTAGTTGGTCTGCCATTATAAATAATATATTTTTTACTTTATTCATTATCTATTAAACATTTGCTTTAAACCATTAGTAGATGCTTCACATACACCTTTTTCAGTAATTAAACCTGTTACATATTTTGCCGGAGTTATATCAAATGCTAAATTCATTGACTTACTTTTTTCAGGATAAATTAAAACTTTCTTAATATTATTTTTATCATCTTTTCCTTCTATATGTGATAATTCATCAGAATTTCTTTCTTCTATAGGAATTTTTTTATAATCTTTTGTTTCCCAATCAATTGTAGAGCTTGGTAAAGCTACATAGAAAGGTACGTTATTATCATGTGCTGCTAATGCTTTTAAATAAGTGCCGATTTTATTACAAACATCTCCTGTTGATAAAGTCCTGTCAGTTCCAACAATGCACATATCAACCTCTCCTCTTTGCATTAAAATACCGCCAGTATTATCTGTAATAATTGTATTTGGTATGCCCTCTTCATTTAATTCAAATGAAGTTAGATTTGCACCTTGGTTTCTTGGTCTTGTTTCATCAACCCATACATGAACTGGAATACCATTTTTATGTGCATGATAGATTGGAGATGTTGCGGTACCCCAGTTAATTGTTGCTAACCACCCTGCATTACAATGAGTAAGTATATTGACTGTATCTTTCTTTTGCTTATAAATTTTCTCAATAATTTTAAGTCCCTCTAAACCTATATTTTCACAAAAATTTATATCTTCATTACATATTTCTTCAGCTTCTTTTAATGCAATATCTAATAATTCTTCAGATTTTATAAATGATAATTTATTATTCATCCTATGTACTGCCCATTGTAAGTTAATTGCAGTTGGTCTTGCATTAACTAATTTTTCTGAGCTTTTTTTAATAAATTTTAAATCATTATTTTCCTTGATCGCCAAAGCTATACCGAAAGCAGCTGTAGCTCCTATTAGTGGGGCGCCCCTGACTTCCATTGATTTAATTGCATTAACAGCATGATCTACTGTTTCAAGATCCTTTATAATAAAATTATGAGGAAGTTTTGTTTGATCAATTATTTTAACAACATCATCTTCGTACCAGATAGTTCTATATTCTTTTCCTTGAATTCTCATTTATCTCCAAAAATACTCACCTGAGACATTATTTTCTCTCAAATAATTATTAACACTCTCTTTAGTACAAAATATATCATTCCAAGGAGCAAAAATATCATTATGTAAAAAAATATCATTCCAAGGAGGTTCATCAAATGGGTCTGAACATCTAAAATCTTTGTGATCTGCGAATGCAAAATTTGAAAATAAAAATAATATTAGAAAAAAAAATATTCTCATTTATTTAATATTCTACCAGCAATGGTTTTAAGTTTTTCAATTGTTTTTTGAGTTCTTTTTTCTGGAGCCGTAATTATTGCTACATCTAAACAATTATTAGCTGGATCATTAGGATCTATGTGATTTTCAAAGTTCTCTATTAAGTTTTTAATCATATTTTTAGCTTTTGCTGCATTGTCTAAAAGTACTTTTATAACTTGTTGAACATCAACATTCTCATGATCTGGATGCCAACAATCATAATCTGTTACCATAGAAACCGAAGCATATCTAATTTCAGCTTCTCTCGCTAACTTTGCTTCTGGCATATTAGTCATTCCAATCACATCTGCATTCCAGGATCTGTAAAGATTAGACTCGGATAAAGTTGAAAATTGTGGACCCTCCATAACAATATAAGTGCCACCTTTTTGATAATCTATTCCTTCTTTTTTAATTGCATCCTCACATGCATTCATTAATCCACTTGATGTTGGATGGGCCATTGATACATGGGCAACAATTTCATCTTCAAAAAAAGTTTTATTTCGAGCAAATGTTCTGTCTATAAATTGATCAATAATAACAAATTTACCAGGAGGCAAATCTTCTTTTAAAGAGCCAACTGCAGATATAGATACAATATCTGTTACACTTAGTTGTTTTAATGCATCAATGTTTGCTCTAAAATTAATATTTGATGGTGATATAAAATGGCCTTTTCCATGTCTTGGTAGAAAATAAACTTCCTTATTATTATAATTAGTTTTTAAAATCTGGTCTGAAGGTTTCCCCCAAGGAGTATCTAAATCTATTAATTCTCTATCTTTAAACTCCTCAACATCGTAAAGACCACTTCCGCCTATTATTGCTAATTTATTATTTGCCATATAAAAAGTAATTATATTGTATTTATAAATAACTATTATGGATTTGAAAGATTATATTCGTTCAATTAAAGATTATCCAAAAAAAGGTATTTTATTTAGAGATATCACTACCTTGATAAAAGATGAGTTAGCATTTGAGGAAACAATTAATCAGATAGTTGAAAAATCAAAAAAATTTAAGGTGGATAAAATTGCAGCAATTGAGTCACGTGGTTTTGTGTTTGCATCCGCTGTTTCTTACATTTTAAAAAAACCATTCATAATGTTAAGAAAAAAGAATAAACTTCCTGCTGATGTTCACTCAGTAGATTTCCAATTAGAATATGGAACTGCAACAATAGAGGTTCATAAAGATTCTATTTCTGAAAATGACACAGTCTTAATAATTGATGATTTGATAGCAACAGGTGGAACTGCAGATGCTGCTGCAAAACTTATAGAAATTTCTAAAGGAAAAGTTGCAGCTTTTATATTTGTCATAAATCTTTTTGATTTAGGTGGCTGTGAAAACCTTTTAAAAAAAGGTTATAAGGTTGAAAATTTAATGGAATTTCCAGGACATTGAAATTTTAAATTAATTTTATTTTAATTTTAATTTATAAAAAAATTTTTAGATTTTACTTAATATTAATTTTTTAAAAAAA
>CACIST010000011.1 GCA_902589395.1 uncultured Pelagibacteraceae bacterium
TTTTGAGTAAAAAGGAAATTTTTTTTTCATTTTTTTTATAAAGTAATTCAATTTTTTTGGTTGAATTTTAATATTTAACTTTTTGGACAATAAAAAAAATTTTTCATAAAAAATATCAATTGTTTTAAAAGAGTGTCTAAATTCTCTAAAAATTTCCAAGTAATCAAATTTTTTGTAAAATATACTAGTATACAAAAACCAAAATGCTTTTATGTTGTATTTTTTTAAAATAGGTAAGGCTATATCTATCTGACACTTCAATCCATCGTCAAAAGTTAGACAAACATGATTTTTATTTAATTTTTTGTTTAAATATAAATTTAAAAATTCATCAGCATTAATTATATTTTTACGACCAATTATTGATATTATTTTTTCGAATTGTTGGGAGGATATTGAGCCTTGTGATTTTTTAAAATACTTTAGATCGTGAAAATGGTGAAACATTATTCCATGTGGATAATTTGACTTATATTTCATTAATTAAATTTTTTTAAAAAATCTGTGTATTCAGGCCATTGTCCTACATCTATCCAAGATTTTTCGCTAATTCTATATATGTTTATTTGATTTTTTTGAGAAAGTTCTCTTATAACTTTATCCATGGAATAGTATTTATTTTTTTCAAAGTAACTTAATAATTTTTTATTTATAACGTACATACCTGTATTTATTAGAGTATTAATTTTTGGTTTTTCATTAATATCAATTAAATTTTGATTATGATCGATTTTTAATAATCCATAAGGAATTTGATATTTTTTTTTACATGCAATTAAAGTCATTAATTTATTTGAATTAATATGATCCTTGAAAATCAAATTTAAATTTGACTTAATCATAGTATCGCAATTACAAATGAAATAATTTTTTATTATATTTTTTTTTTTCAACAAACCTAGTGCCCCAGCAGTACCTAAAGGTTTTTTTTCTTCTATAAATTTAAGCTTATATTTAAAACTAATTTCTTTAAAAAAAGCTTTAAGTAAGAAAGATTTGTAATTTATTGAAACATAAAAGTTTGTTAGACCAAACTTAATATAATTATTTATTATATTTTCTATTAACGTTTTATTATTTATGGGTACCAGAGGTTTTGGGATAATATTCGAAATAGGCCTTAACCTTGTTCCTTTGCCTCCAGCCATTATTATAACAGCAGATGAATTATTTAGTTTTTCTGTTTTTATTTTTTTATTAAAATAACTTCTATCTAAAACGCTATTTAACGTTTTATCAAAGTTTAATATTGGTATTACATCTATTTTATTTGATTGTTTTTTTAGTATTTTTTTTGCTTTATCAAAATTAATTTTTTTTTTATAAAAATGAGAATAATTTCTATTTATGATTTTATCTATTTTACTGTTTAACTTTCTCCTTTTTAGAATTGCTCTCCTTAAATCACCATCAGAAAGAGTTCCTATGACTATATTTTTATCATTTGAAACAATTAGACATTTAATTAAACATTTATCCATAATCTTAAATGCCTGAGAAATAGTCAAATTATTTCTTATCAAATTATTCTTATAATTCATTTTTAAATACATTATTTATAAGTTTTAAAATTATTTGAGGTGTATTCTTTTTAAAATACGGGCTTTTAAAATCAATGTTTTTCTTTTTAAGTTTAAGGACTTTTTTTAAAGCTCCACTTAATTTGCCTTTTTCAAAACTTACATTAAAAATACTATTTGACATTTCACGCCCATTTTGTCTTAAACCTATATTTATTGTTGGTACCTTTAAAATTGGTGCTTCTATAATCCCACTTGATGAATTGCCAACTACGCAATCCACCAAATTTAATATTGATAGATATTCATTTTTGCCAAAAGATTTAATAAATATGCAATTATTATTTTTTTTAACAAATTTCGAAATTAGTGAATTTATACCAAGACCATAAGCATCTGAATTTGAAGCAGTAAAAATTTTAAGAGTATTTTTAAAATTTTTTAGCTCATTAAAAAAAAGTTTTGCTTTTTTGAGTTTGAAATTGAAATCTTTTTCTGGATGCAAAGTAATGAGAATATTTTTTTTGGTAAATCTAAATTTGTATTTTTTTTCAAAGAAAAAATTATTTTTTTTTTTAATCAGAGACGCATTATAAGCACCCAGCGCACCAGAATTGACAATATAATTATGTTTATTTAAAATTTTTTTTATTCTGCACTCAGATTTGAAAGTAGGTGGACAATGATAATTGGCTAAATTTGTAATAATATTTCTCATATTATCATCAAGTGATCCTGTTGTTATCTCACCTCCATTTATATGTAAAATAGGTATTTTCAAAAAGAAACATGTCATTGCTGCAGACAGCATTTCGTATCGATCACCCAAAATAATTGCTAGCTTTGGCATAGTTCTATTAACAATAGATGAAAAACTATCAATACCTTTATTTACAGAGTTTAAAATATCTTTATTTAGTTGACCTTTGGGAAGATTTTTAATGTAGTAAATTTTATCAAATTTTTTTTTATTAATTTCATTTATTGTTGATCCAAATTTTTTAGAAAAATGCATGTTACATATTGCAAGATTTAACTTGTATTTACTGTGCAACACATTGATTAATGGAGAAAGCAAACCATAATCAGCTCTAGTCCCAGAAAATATCAATATTTTTTTCATTTTAATCTTGGTTGTAGATTGTATGTTTTAGGCTCCAATCATTATTATTTTTCGTCCACAAATGTGGAGATCTAAATTTATCACAAATCGATATAAATTCATTTTTACTCATAGAAATAAAATCCATAATCTCATCAAAATAAAGACTTGGAAATTCACCATCAAATTTTTTAACTAATAACTTGCCCTCTTCTCTACTGATATGATTATTCCTTATTTCTTGAGAGGCTTCATAACTAGCTCTTCCAATTCCAAATTTAATAAATGTTGTATACCAGTGTAAATCATCAACTTTATCATCTATGCTTGAATACTTGCTATATGTCCCTTGAGTTCTAAAGGGTCTTGGCACAAATCCTGTATTATCTGTTGCATAATAATAAACTTCTTGTGGTGTCCACTTTAAATAATATCCTAAATAATGTATTTGTAAATCAAATGAGCTAATCTCATTATTAGCCATTGGTAAATAATTTTGTATATCCGACAACTTTATTGAATTGTCTTTAAGAAGCTCGTTTATTTTCTCCCCAGCAATCATAAGTTTATTTTTATTTTGATAAGTATAATAAGATTTATCTCTTAAAGATTTAGAATTATCAGCAATAGGATTACCATATTCGGCCTCATTTTCTCCATAAAATATTAAATTAATATCAAATTTTTTAGCTAATCTTGGAGCAAAATTTTTTTGTCCAAGAATAAATATTTGAAATGGGTGGAGAAGATTTTTAATTGATTTATATAAAAGTTTTTTTACGACAATACCATTTTGCTTAAAAGATATGTTATCAAAACCTCCAATATCACACCAATTTATAAAGTTTTTATATCCGTAATCTGTATACATTATTGGTGACCATGTAACTGTAAGTGGATTCATACCATATTTGTATTTAAGTATGTGTGCTTGATATGCGCTATCCTTTCCTCCACTTCCAGGAACTAAACAGTCATATTCTCCGTTACTTTTTCTGTATTTGTCTAGTAATGAAATAAGTTCTTTTTCTCGATCTTCCCAACTAATTTTTTTTTTTTTATTGTTAAATTTACACGCATCACATATTCCATCATCAGAAAAATTTATATATTTGGCTCCATCTCTTGTTTTATTGTGATAAAATTCTTGAATTGAAGACGGTCTTTGATTTGAAATTACACATCTCTTACAAAATTTTACATTTTCAGGTAAATTAAATAAAGTTTTCATTTTTAATCTATTAAAAAATTATAATATATTTTTATACCTTCTTTTCCACTTTTCTCAGGATGAAATTGACATCCAAATAAATTTTCATGTTCTATAGATGAACAAAATGAAAAATTGTTAAATAAAGAATTTGTCAATACAGCTTGTGTATTACTAGGCTGGGCATAAAAAGAATGAGTAAAATAATAAAAATTTTCACTATCACTTTTACTGATAATTTTACTTTGCTTTTGAAGTAAGATTTTATTCCATCCCGTGTGAATTTTTTTTTGGTTAAGTTTTTTTTGATAAGGAATGCTTTTCACTTTTCCTGAAATTAAATTTAATCCATTTGACTTTCCAAATTCCTCGCTTTCAGAAAATAGAATTTGAAATCCCAAACAAATTCCCATGATTTTTTTTTGTTTTAAATTAAACTCATTTATTAAATCAAATAAATTATTTTCTTTTAAAAAATTCATAGCTGATTTAAATGAACCTACACCTGGCAATATCAGAGCATCTGCTTTACTTAATTCTTTTGAACTATTTGAAATAATCGAGTTTAATGAATAATAATCGCAAGCTGATTTAATACTAAAAAGGTTGGTTGTACTAAATTTTATTATACCTATCTTCAATTAATTAACTCTGGTTTCAATATTATAATTTTTTAAATATAATTTTAAATCTTTTAGGGAAACTGATTCAAAGCGTCCAAATAAAAATTTGTTTTTTAAAAACTCTCGATTTCCAATAAAATTTTCTTCATCTAAATAATTATTTTTGCTTTCTCTTATAAGATTATAGTGAAGCATAGAAGATAAACAAACTCCGCTTAAATTTTTAATTTCTAAAAGATTTAACACATGCTCCTTTGTCCCGACTCCACCATGATATATTATAGGTATATTAATTTTTTTTATTAATTCTTCAATTTTCTTAATATTGGGACCTTTGCCAGTACCTTCATTTGCTATGTCTGTTAAAATTATTTCTCCAGCACCTTTTTCTTGGATTTCATACAACCAATTATAAATATTTAAGTTAGTTACCTCTCTTCCATTATCTATTAAAACTTTGATATCATTCTTTGTTTTTATAAACTGTACAGATACAGAGATAGTTGATGAACCAAATTTATTCGCAGCATCAGATATAAGTTGTGGATTTCGAGCCGCTTCAGAATTAATTGATACTTTATCTGCACCAGCTTTTAAAATTAGCTCTATATCATTTAAGCTTTTAATGCCTCCGCCAACATTTAAAGGAATAAATATGTCTTTAGCAACTTTGTTTATCATATCTAGTAAAAAATTCTTTCCAAATAAGCTAGCTACTGTATCATGATAAAGTAATTCATCAGCATATTCATCTGTATAAATTTTAGCAAAAAAATCTGGTTTACCTAAAACTCTTAAACCTTCGAGATTAATTCCTTTTACTAAATTATGATCTTTTATATCTAAACGCGGTATAATCCTTTTATAATTCATAAAATAATTTTTTCATCTCTTTTGAAATTTTTAATCGCTTTTTTACCTATAATCTTGAAAAATTTACTTGCATCTATTCCTATTGCTGGTCTTTTTAAACATATATTTTCCTCAGTATATCTTTCGCCTTTTGTAATATTTTTTGATGCATATATTGACTTTCTCGCAATTTTTATATTTTTTATTTCAGATTTAGTTGGTTTTTTTAATTCACTGCCAAGACTTAATTGAGCTAGTTTAATCTTTTTAATTAATGATTTTAATTCATTTGGCTCAATACTTGCTTTGTGATCTGGTCCAGATAATTTACGATTTATGGTTAAATGTTTTTCAATAATTTCAGCTCCCATACTTACAGCAATTATAGGGGCTATTTCTCCGATAGAATGATCTGACAAACCAACTTTAACTTTGAATTTTCTTTTAAATTTTTTAATTACTTTTAGGTTTAATTCAGTAAAGGGAGCTGGATATTCAGTAGTGCATTGAAGTAGTATAATCTGACGCTGGTTTATACCATTATTATATAAAAAATTTAAAGCTTCACGTATTTCTTTCTCATTGCTCATTCCAGTTGAAAGTATTATTTTTTTTGCTGATTTTGAAACCTCTCTAAGATATAAAAAATTATTTATTTCCCCAGATGGAACTTTAAAGGTCGTAATTTTTTTTTTTTTAAGAAAATTTATTCCCCATATGTCAAAAGCTGATGCCAAAAATTTTATTTTTTTAAATTTACAATATTTAATAATTCTTTCTAAATTAATTTCTGAGAGTTCCAAATTTTTTATAAGTTTAAATTGATTATTTGTCTTAGTATTTTTTTTTTGATAATTTGCTAATGGTGCTTTTTTAGATACATAGTTTTCCGTTTTAAAAACCTGAAATTTAATTGCATCAGCTCCGGCAGATTTTGCTGCATCAATTAATTTAAATGCAAGTTTTAATTTATTATTATGATTAACACCCGCCTCAGCTATAAAAAATATTTTATTCATTTTTTTTTAGCAAATATACATGGCATACCTGAACCATATAAAAATTTTGCATATTCATTGTCATAATTTTCATAAATATTTACCAAATATTTCCTAATATTTGAAAAATGTGGCCTTCTTTTAAGTCTCTTAATTTTTATAAAACCATTTTTTTTAAGAATAGTTGCAATATCTTTATCTGAGAATTCAATGTACAATGGAGATAATAATCTATCTTTAATTGTTAACACCAAGTCATCATCAAATAAGTTATTAATATTTTTTTTATATTCATTTTTGGTTAAATAATTTAAAAATTTTATAATTTTTTTTTTATTTAAATTTAAAATCTTTTTTTTAAATTTTGGGTCTTTATTCACCTTTTCTCTTAAAAATGTAGTCATTTCTCTTATTATTCCACCTGAACCATAAGCCTCTAGATATATGTAACCGCCACTTTTTGTAACCCTACACAATTCATTAATTGATTTTTTGTAATCAGTTGTATGATGGATTGCACCCGCACAATGAACGAAGTCAAAAAAATCATTCTCATAAGGTAATTTTTTCAAATTTGCTACCTTAACCTCATATTGATCCTTAAACGATTTAAATTTACCTTTGCAAATTTTTTTTAATTTGGGATTAAAATCACAAGAGTAAACATACTTTGCTCCTAAATTTAAAAGATTTAACGTTGCATTTAAGTTAATTCCACTAGCTGCATCTAAGCATATCTTATTTTCAAAAAAATTTTTTTTGACATTAAAAAAAGAATGACTTAATAAAATATTTAATCTTTCAAAAATTTTTTTATCATTTAATTGTTTTGGATGAATTTTTGAAAATAATTTTTTAGTATTTTTTTCAATTTTTTTTAATGACATAATCTCCAATAATTAATATATCTAAACCACAACTATAAAATGTTCTTATAGCGTCTGTAGGAGACATAACAATAGGATCACCATTTAAATTAAAAGAAGTATTTAAAATAACAGGTATATCTGTTTTTTTATAAAAATAATTAATCAAATTATAAAATTTCAAATTATTATTTCTATCAACTGTTTGTAATCTACCTGTGTTATCATGATGAACAACCCCTGGTATCTTTTTTATCCAATTCTTTTTAAATTTATATGCTCTCTCCATAAAGTATACATTTCTATTTTTTGGCATCTCCATAATATGATTTTGATAATCCTTTAATATTGCTGGTGCAAATGGTCTAAAAGACTCTCTAAATTTTACTGCTTTATTTACTATATCTTTTATTTTTTTATTTCTTGGATCTGCAAGAATTGATCTATTTCCTAATGCTCTATGTCCAAACTCCATTTTTCCTTGAAACCATCCAATTAATTTACCTTCTGTCAATTCTTTAGCAGCATACTCACATATATTTTTTTTCTTTTCATATTTTATTTTTGACTGATCTAAAATTGATTTTATTTGAGAGTTAGAATATTCTGGGCCAAAATAACATGATGTAATTTCTTTTGGTTTAAATTTAGATTTACTTAATTGGTTAAATGCAAGTAATGCGGCACCAATAGAAACACCACTATCATCTGGTGCATAAGATATATGACTATTTTTAAAAATTTTATTTTTATCAAGTCTTCCATTGAATACACAATTCATTGCAGCCCCACCACCCAAAATTAAATTTTCTGAATTACTTTTTTGTTTAAGTAATTTTAATAATCTAATTACAATCATTTCAAAATGTCTTTGCATTGCTGATGCTAATTGACGATGTTGAATTAGAATTCTTTCATTTTTTTTTCTTGGAGGACCAAATAATTCAACAAATTTTTTAGAAAAAAAATTTTTTTGCCTATCAAAAGTATAATAATTAAAGTAACTCAGGTCCATTTGAAATTTACCATTATAAAAACTATAAATTTTTCCTATTTTTCTATCAAAATGATTATGTTTATCATGTGATGAAAGCGCCATTACTTTCCATTCATCAGAGTCTGCTTTAAAACCTAAATAATCAGTAAATGTACCATAAAATAAACCAACCGAATGAGGGTATCTAATAGAGGTGATTTTATTAATTTTTTTATTTTTTACCTCCCCAAAATAACATGTTTCATTTTCACCATGACCATCAATTGTTAATATACTTGCACGATTAAATCCTGACTGATAAAAACCAAAAGCTGCATGGCATAAATGGTGGTCAAAAAAGATTAATTTGTTTTTACCCCAACTCATAGAAATTTTATTTTCAGAATTTTCATTTATCAGTCTCATTAAATTAGTTGGGACATTGGTAAGCATTTCTCCTCTCCATCTTAATTCATTTACCCATCGTAACGATGCATGATTAATATTTTTTTGTGGATTCCAAGGAACAACTATGTAGTCAATATCTTTAAAATTTAATTTATTTTGGTCCAAGCACCACTTAATTGATTGAGAAGGAAAATCTGTACTCATTTTTTTTCTATTAAATCTTTCTTCTTGAGCTGCCGATACTACTTTTCCATTAATTAATAAGGCTGCTGAAGATATATGTGTATATGGGTAAATTGATAAAATTTTCATTTGTCCTTAATTGTAATTAAACTTTATATTCCCTTGAATATTTTTTTAAATTATCACTTTTCTTAAACCACAAAATGGTCTTTCTTAATGCCAATTCAAGACCTTTTCTTCCAATATATTTAGGTTTCCATTTCAACATTTTTTTTGCTTTCGAATTTTTGGAAATTAATAAATAAACTTCACTCTTAACAGGTCTGAATCTTTTTTTATCAATTAAAATTTTTGGTTTAACTTTTAAAATTTTACAAACAGTTTTAATTATATCTTTTATCTTTACTGTTTTTCCTGTTCCTAAATTTATTACCTCTCCATAAATTTTATTTTTTGTTTCTAGAGCTTTTATAAAACCATTTACAGTATCAGTAATAAACGTGAAGTCTCTTTTTGTGTTTATGTTTCCAACTTTTATTTGTTTTTCATTTAATAAACATTGTGAAATAACAGCAGAGATTACTGCTCTTGAAGATTGTCGTGGTCCAAAAGTATTGAAAGGTCTCACAATTGTAACTGGTAAATTGAATGATCGGTAATAAGATAAAGCTAAACAATCGGCAGAAACTTTACTGGCCGCATAAGGAGATTGTGGATTTAAAGGATGCTTTTCATCAATTGGTGAATATTGTGCTGTTCCATAGACTTCACTTGTAGATGTATGAATAACTTTTTTGATTTTATTTTTTCTCGCTACTTCGAGAATGTTATAAGTTCCCTCAATATTTGATTTTATATAGGATTTTGGACTTTCATAAGAATATGGTATTGAAATTAACGCAGCTAGATGCATAACACAATATATATCTTTAGTGTTTCTATATAAAAAGTTTTCATCACAAATATCTCCATGAATAATTTGCAAATTTTTTGATTTAATATTTTTTAGCCAACCAACAGAGCTATTTATGTCATATGGGACCAATGCTTTAACGTAATATCCTTTTTTAATAAGTATTTCGGTGAGGTGAGAACCTATAAATCCAGAAGCACCAGTAATAAATATTTTTTTTTTCATATATGTGACCAATATACGAAATTTAAATATTTTAAAGTAAAGAATAGAATATATCAGTATAATTTTATAAATTTTTGTAAATTTATGAATATGAAAAAAAATTTGCTTTATTTATTAAACCAAAAATTAGATGAAAGAAATTTTGAAAGGCTAGGAATTAATTTTTTTTTAAAAAAAAATTATCAAATTTTTATTTTAAATAATAAAAGTAATTTAAAAATAAAAAATAAAAATATCCATTTCCTTAGTTATAAAAATCTAAGTCAAACATTCAGGCAATTGGGTAATGGATCTTTACAAATTGAATATTATTTAAATTTTTCTGGAAATAGTTTTAAAGAAAAAATCATACAAATTTATTGTAAAAAACTAAATATAAAAAAAATTGAATTTGAATTAGGGAATATACCAGTACCAAATAAAATAAATCGACAAATAATATTAAATCATTTTTTTAGCAAAGATATTTTAAAAACTATTTCATTAATAATATTTAATTTTAAAAATTTTTTACTAAGTTTTATGAATATTAATGCGAATATTATATTTATTTCGGGGTCATCAATTCCAAGAAAAAATACTTTTAATATTTTTAATCATAACTTTGACTACGATCTATTTTTAAAAGAAAAGAAAAATAAATATAAAAGAAAAAAATATATACTATTCATAGATCAAAACTTTGAGGATAGTTTTGATTTAAAAGAAAATAAATATATTTTCCAATATAACAAAACAAAATACTGGTCACCCATGATAAAATTTTTTAAAAAAATAAATTATGATTTTGGATACGATATAAAAATCTTATCTCATCCAAGAAGAAAAAATAATAAATACTCTGAAATAAAATTTTTAAAGAATAGATCATTTGAATTAATTAGTAGCTCGTCTGCAGTTTTTGCACATGACAGTACTGCTATACAAATCCCTGTATTACTGAATAAACCAATTATATTTGTTACTTCAAATTATATAAATAAAGATATTTATAGAAAAAATTCAATAAAACTTTTTTCAGATGAGCTTGGCGCTAAACTAATAAACGTAGATATTGACAATATATCAAAGTTGAAATTTAGTTTTAATAAAAAACGATATAAAAATTATATAAATAAATATGTGCGACATAAAAAATCAAAACAAATCATAACTTGGAAAAAACTTTATGAATTAATCAATTAAAATATTTTCATTCACAAATTTTTTTAAACTTGGCACTAGACTCTCTGCTGCTTCAATTGAAAGATGATTTGAATCTCTTAACATAAGAAAATTTTTTTCTGCATTGTAAGAGAAACACTTATTAATTGAACATAAATGCTTATAACTGTTATAAAAATAAATATCACTATCTTTAACTATTAATTCATCTATTTCATTTAATAAATTGTCAAGTTTTCTATTTTTTTTATCTTTATGTGTGTCTATTTCACAACTTCTTTTTTGGACCATACATTTTAAAGGATAATTTTTAATATCTCTTGGGTTTGAAAATAATAACAAAATTTTTACATTGGAATTAAATTTTTCTTTTGCCTGTCTTATTGCATCAATCTTACTTAACCCAAAATACTCGTCAGTATTTATTTCTGTAACATAAACTAGCTCATTAAATTGTTTTGCAAGGTAATTAACTTCATCATGAGAAATTTTGTAAAAATGATTTAACTTATAATAAGCATTTTTAATACTATCTACTTGGTCTATTGTGTGTGCAAATTGAGCTGTTAGGCTATTACCCTCTAAATAAAAGATTGTTTCTTTATCTGACTTATCTGACTTTAAACATTCATTTTTTAAACCATATTCATTTAAAGAATATTTTTTTGGCGCATTTTTTCTACAATATTCATAAAATAATTTATTATTGACCATATAGTTCGCTAATGTTCTCGTTTTCCAATTATAATTTTTTTCTAAGTAATTTTTTTCTAAAATAAAAGCTCTAATATTTTGTCTTAAATCATTATTAAAAAGCTTAATATAAATAAAAAAAATTATTAAAAATAAAAAACCAAATATTAAAAACTTAAATATTTTATCTTTAAATTTTATATAACGAAATTTTTTCTCAATTATCTCGTATAAAATTATACTAAGCACAATGGTGGTCAATATTGAAAGAAAAATTTTAGTATATCCAAAAAAATAAATATCTAAAAAATATATTACTGGTAGATGAACTAGATAAATAGAATAAGATATATTTCCAATATATATAAAAAATTTATTTATAAAAAGCTTGCTTGAGGTAGAAAATATTATTAAAGATGATGTTAAAAAAACTACGATTATATTATAATAAATATATTCAACATCTAAAAAAATTAAAAATAAATTGATTATGATAAAAATAACAAAAAAGATATAATCCTTTCTATAAGTTATATTTTTAAAATATATAAAAATACATGCACCAGCTGCAAATTCCCAGAATCTAAATATTGGGAGATAAAAAACTAAATTTGAATTAGATTTAGATAATAAAAAATATGTTATAAAACTGAATATACCTAGTGTAAGAATAATATAAAAAACTGAATTTTTTTTTAAGAAATGATAAACTAAAATCAATAATAATGGGTATACTAAATAAGTTTGTTCCTCTAGTCCAAGAGACCAGGTATGACCTAAAGGATCATCAAATATATTATCAAAATAATTTTTGTTTCTAATTAAAAAGTAAATATTAGAAATACCTAAAATACTAAAAATTGTTTGCTTTGTTGGTGTAAGAGAAGACGGACCAAAAAATTGGAATAAAAAATATGTAGATAAACAAACGACTACAAGCGCAGGAAATAATCTTTTTAATCTATTTATATAAAAACTTTTAAGATCTATTTTATTTTCAGAAAAATACTTAGTTAAAAGTTGTTTTGTTATAACATAGCCCGATATTACAAAAAAAATATCCACACCAAGATAACCTTTATAAAAATAAGGAACTTTTAAATGGTATAAAAAAACTAATATAACTGCTATTGCTCTTAAAAATTGAATATGCTCTTTATAAAAATTGTTCACAATTTTATCAAAAAATTAATTTTAAATTTTTTAAAGACATCTTGAGTAAATTTTTCATTAAATTTTTATTATTAAAAATTTTTTTTAAATCTTTTAAAAAAAAATATTGAGACTCTCTCCAAGGATTAGAGTAAAATTTATCTACAAATTTAATTTTTTTGAAATTAACTACCCTTCTATTAATTTTTAAATTCTTATAATTATTAAATAAGTATAAGTTTTTTGATGTCTCTGATGATATTTTTAAAATTGGTTTTTTAAGATTTGTTTTACATGAGGATTTGACTTCAAATAAAATACCATTACTAAATTCTCCATATATTGTAAAACTTGTATCAATATTTTGAAAATTTACTTTAGTAAAACCTAGTTTCTTGTTCAAAGTTTTAATATTCCCAAAGTAAAAATTTAATAAATCAAGTAAATGAGGAGCGATTGCGAGTAAATGACCCCCACCTAACTTTGATTTTATCCACCACGTATTTTTTTTTTCATAAAAATTATTTGAATAATATTCAATTTTTATTTTTTTAATCTTTTTATTAGTTATTAATTTTTTATATTTTTTCATATATGGGTGATATCTAAGTTGATGATTAATTAGAATTTTATTTGTTTTTTTTTGTATTAATTTTTGTAATTTATTTAATTCGTGAATATTATTCACTGCTGGTTTCTCACATAATATATAGGCTTTTTTTTTTATGAAAAATTTAATTAATTTTAAGTGTGTAAATGGGGGTGTTTCAATACAAATCAAATTAATTTTTTTGTCTTTATTTATTAGATGAATATTGTTTGTAAAATTTATTCCTTTTTTATTTCTAGAAAAGATATAATTTAAATTTATATTGTTAATTGAAAATAAACACTTTGATAAAACTCTTAAACCATATCCAGTTCCAATAATTGCAGCACTGAATCTCATTTTTTTTTCATAAGTAATTTACATAACTCTAGATCAGTAGGAGTATCTATATTTATTGATTTTTCACTTTTCATAATGTATGCAAGACTATTGGCAGTTCCATATCTTTTCCCTTTTAAAATTAAATCCCTCTTTGCTGCATAAATTGATCCATTTCGAATATAGGCTTTTGGTTTTAATTGTTGTCTATGTGTTTCTGGTATTTCGTTTAAACTAGAATTAAAATTTTTTATTTTTCCGTTTACTATTCTCTTTATTCTTAACGGATGATGGTCCTCTAATTTTGTAACACCAATCACACTATCAGCTTTGCTTTTAATCAATTTCGTCAATACTTTATCTATATCTTTAAAAGTTTTTAGAGGATTGGTGGCCATCAACTCTACAAAAAAATCATATTTTTGTCCTTCTTCTCTCTCACAAAACTCTAAAGCATGAGCGTCAGCATCAACCGCTCTTGCCTTATCAGTGGAAAGTTTTTTTGGTCTTACAAAAGGTACATCTACACCTAGTTTTCTGCATATGGAGGCAATTTTTTTGTCATCGGTAGAAACTAAATATCTACTTATCAATTTACTCTTTTTAGCTTCCTTAATTGTATAATAAATTAATGGTCTACCATTTATTTTTGTGATGTTCTTATTTTTAATGGATTTTGATCCACCTCTTGCGAGAGTAACTGCTAAAATTCTATATTTTTTATTTGACATTAACTGCCTCTAATTCCTTTTTAAACAAACTAATTCTATCATTATTATTTTTTGGTAAACTGAAGTAAGTTAACATTTTTTCATATTCACTTTTGTATATTTTTTCATTTACAGACATCCAATATTCTAAGTATTTAATTGCATCTTGATGTCCATGAGAAACAAAATATTTAAAGCTTGAGAAATGTGAGTCTTTGAACTTTGATAATATATCAACATAATATGATTTGATCCCTAAACTCATTGCCTCGAATGTTGGGCTTGAAAAAGCAGTAGAGATAACTATTTCGGATTCCTGAATTATGTCAAGACTATTAGAATTATTATCTGTGATTGTAAGATTGGATAGATTTCTTTCTAAAATTGAAATTATATTTGTTTTATCATAATTATTTTTTAAATAATCAAGAGAATATTTAGGCTTAATAATAAAATTATAATCTCCGTTTGATTTTGCTATTTCTTTAATTAAATTTAGAATTTTAAACTGAGAACTAATTGGTATCATGCTTTTTTTACCTTCGTAACTTGATAAAAAAAAGGAGATAGTTTTCTTTTTTTTTGGTAGAATTAATAAATTAGGGTTAGCCATTTTTTCATCAAACCAAAAAGGGCCCGATATAACTAAATTATTAGAAAATGATTTATTATTTTTCGACATTTCTAAACTAGCTTTACTCCAATGAAATTCATAATTATAGTTTTGATAAAGCATATCAATATTGCAATAATAAGGAGATAATTTTTTACTAAATAAGTTTTCCGAGTGTGTATGTTTCAAATTTAATGTTTTAGTTCCATTTCTATTTAATAAAATATTTCTGTATATATGGGACGTCCCAAAATCATGGTATGAAACATAATTTTTAAAATTATAAATTTGTAATATATTTTTCCAAATTAAAAAATTGGCCCAACAATTAAAGATTTCATTTTTAGTAAATTTATTATGACCAAATGATAGTATAAATAATATAATTGATGCTGGTAAATAAATTGTAAGAAAATAAAATAAAAATATTAAAGAACAATATCTTAGTGGTTGTCTCTTATTAGATATAATAAAGTTAAATTTTTTTTTTTTTATGTCATTTAAATGATTGATATTAGGAATTGTTTCAAAAATGTATAATAAATCTTTATGTGCATAACCTAATTTATTAAAAAGACTCATATTTGGTTGATTTTCATTAAAACCAAATCCATTATCATAAATCCTAACGCCTAAACTAATATATTTTTTAAATATTTTTAATTCTCTAATTGTTAAAATTGAATAAAAGAAATAAATTATAAATTTTAAAGATGATTTAAAAGAACCTGCATGCTGAAAAAAAATATTTTTTTTTAAATTACGATTATTATCAAATATACTTTTATCAAAATCTAATTCTTGATAATTTTCGAAATATTCATTTAAATCATGATCAATAAAATTGAAGAACAAAATATTATTTTTTTTTAAAATTTCAGAAATTTTTAGATGTTCAAAATAAATTTTTACATTACTTGCAACATTTTTTAAAATACAGTTATTTATATTTTCGTGATTAAAAAAATAATTCAAGATTTTTAATGAAAATTTATTTTTTTCAAGAATTTTATGTTTATTTTTCTCTATAAAATTTAATGATTTTCTATCTGGAACCCATCTATCATAAAAATTATCATCAAAAAAAGACCATGAAAATGATGATATTTTCAAATTTTTAAAGTGTTTTGAATCTGAAAATTTTTTTTTTAAATTACAATCTAGTAATAAGACTAAAGTTTTCTTACCTTCAATTAATTCAAATAGCGAACTATGGTCGTCAATTTTGGAAACTATAAATACTTGATCATATTTCTTAATTTCATTGATATTAAGATTTGACATTAGATAGATAGCTAATTTTTTAATAAATTTATCAACTTACTATAAGTTGCTACATCAATTTTGACACCATTTTTAAAGTTTTTCTTTCTTTCAATATTTTCTTTATCTCCTGGAATCAAAATTTCCTTAAACCCCGTTTTTTTTCTTGAATTTTTAACATGTTTTGTCAGTATTTTTACATTTTCTCTAAAGTCTCTTAATTTTGAAAATGCAGATGTTTTTAAGCAAATAAAAGTTGTTGCATTTCCGTGTTGAGAATTTTTTTTCCCCGAACATCCTGCTTGTGATAATGCACCACTAATTATATCTATGGCAAATGCTAAACCAAATCCTTTAAATCCAGACACTCCACCTAGCGGTAGAATTGATCCTTTGGGTTCATGATAAAATTTTTTGGTGTCTGTGGTTAATTGGCCATCATAATCTTGTATGTATCCTTTAGTTGTTTTTTTATTTATTAAATAGCTTATTTTTAATTTTCCTTCTGCAACAGTACAAGAAGACATATCTAATTCAAATATTTTATTTTTTTCTGGACCCGGAGTTGAAATAGAAATTGGATTAGATGGAAGCTTTCTATCTTTGCCCCCAAAAGGAGCAACTATAAAACTAGTCCCATGTAAATTTAAAAAACCTATACAAACATAACCTTTTTTTGCAGCTTTATTTGTAAAATCAGATAATCTGCCTAAATGATTTGAATTTTTTATTGTAACACATGAAATATTATATTTAGCTGCTTTTTTAATTGCAATTTTAATTGCCTCATCAGCTACAACCTGACCAAATCCCCAATTCCCATCGATTTGAACAATATTTCTATTTTCATTAAATATATTCAATTTTGAGTTTGGAAATAGTTTCTTGTCATTTATTTTTTGTAGATAAAGTGGAGCTCTTGCAGCTCCATGAGAGTTTTGTCCACTTAAATCAGCCTGTGTAAGATAATGAGAAACCTTTTTAGCAATTTTTATGCTAGATCCATATTTAACAAAAATTTTGACTAGAAGATTATATAGTTTAACATGATTAATTTTGATGAAATCTTTTTGCATTATAAATATTATTTATTTTTTTTTTTGAAATCATGAATAAAAAAATTTAGATCTTCTGGTGTTCCTAATCCGTACATTTTAGACACGTTGTTTGTAATAATTTTTTTTCCATCTTCTATAGCCTCGTTAAACACTGGACAAACATAAAATTCATTATTTACTCTTTTATTTTTTTTAATCATTTGGTTTGCGTAAAAAACATAATCTTTTCCGTGTTTCCAATAATAAAAACCAACTGTAGCATTATTTGAAATTACCTTTTTTTCAGCAACTTCAATAACCATTCCTCTATCATCACATTTTGCATATGACCATTTTGGATGCAAAGCATTAAAACAAAGAATACCACCATCTACATTTGTTTTTTTGAATCTGTACATAGTGCTTGAACTATTCCATTGAAAATATTGGTCTGAATTACATATTATAAGTGGATGATCATTATTTATGTATTTTTTAGCTAATAAAACTGTTGATGCAGCTCCATTTGTTAAATGGTCTATTTCTACTATTTTACAATTTGGTTTCAAAATATTTAAAAGACTAGATAAATTATATTTTTCCTGGTGTTCTTTTTGAACTAAAAAAATATAATTTGCATTAATATTTATACATTCCGTTACCCATTGAATCATGGGCTTACTAAATATTTCAATTAAGGGTTTGGGGAAAGAATATCCTGCCTCACTAAATCTTTTTCCTGCACCTGCCATTGGTATAACTATATTTAATTTTTTATCATCCCAAGTATGATTTTTTTGAATTTTAAATGAGCCCTTGCTATTCATTTCTTTTAAAAAAGATTTAATATTTTTAATATTAACATCTTTTAATTTATCTATAGGCATTAAATTTGCACCACACTCTTTTACTGCAGTTCTACCATAATATGAATCCTCAAGTATTAAAGTTTCACTTGGTTTTGCATTCATATTTAACATGATTTTCATATACATTTCTGGATGAGGTTTAGGATTTTTTACTTCCTCGTTAGATATGGAACGTTTTATAAATTTTTTGATTTTTAAATTTGAAATGCAAATATTAAGCGTAGATTTAATCGCATTTGTAGCAATACCAATATTATAATCATTATTTAAATTAAAAAATAAATTATAAATTTTTTTATTATATTTGATTTTTTTTTTTAATATTTGATCTGTGAAGATTTTTTTATATTTTATAATTGTTTTATTTTTTTTAAAAGGTATTTGGTTAGTTTCATTTAAAATTTTTAATTTTTCTTTTGTTGGAAGACCATCAAATTTTTTAACATGGTCTTTAAAATTAATAGAATTTAATCCAGCCTTTTTTATTGATTTATTTAAAGCATAAAAATGAATATCACGTGTATCAACTAAAACTCCATCTAAATCAAAAATAATGTTTTTAATCATAAAAATATCTTTTAGCTAAAAAAGGAAAGTCTGTACAAAGAAAAATATTCGTATTAGATCTAAATTTTTTTAACCTACTCCAGAACATGGCTCTTTTATGTTTTTTTAAATGACATTCAGGTGAAACAAAACAAATAACCTTTTTAACTTTCAATTTTGGAAAATTGTATTGACCAAAAAAATTATCAACCCAAATACCATCTGAAGATTTATTAAAAACTAAATTTTTTTCATAATTACTAAATCTTTCAAAAAATTTGATTTTTTTTTTTTTGTATTGAATTAGTTCCGGTACAGACATATCAAAAACAAAATAATTTTTTATTGAATATTTTTTTAATATTTTTTTTAATATTTCGGATAATCCATCAGACTTGATATTCAAAGCCAAAATAGTTTGATTTTTATTAATTCTTTTTGAAAAATCTTTGATAAAATTATTAAAGTAATAAACTTTTTTTGTATTAACAGGATCATGTGAAATAATTATTTTCCCATTGTAATCTCTAATATCCATCTCAATACCAAATTTATTATCAATAGCTCTTTCAAAAGATATTTTTGTATTTTGCTCAACTGTTTTTAACCACAATCCTCTATGACAAATAAGTTTAAGCATTTGTTTTTGTATTGAATTTTTTATAATCCTGGAATATTTTTTTCATTACCTGCCTTTTTGAAATTGGTATGTATTGATTTGGGCTATTCTTATATTTTATATAGTTATGTTCTTTACAAAAAAAAGGTGCCGCTGATCCATCACATGAACTATGCCTCCAATGACTATTGTCTATAAAAATAACATGTTTTAATTTCTTACAAAGTAATAAATAATACGAAAGAGTACCCTCTGATCCAAAAGTCCAATCACAATTTAAATTTAATATAATCAAAAGTTCTGAAAAGGATAGATTATAGTTTTCAAAATTTCTTAAATCAATTACGTTTTCATCTGTATTCCAATTCAGTGCTTTTTTATTTACAAGTACAATTTTAAAATTTTTAATATTCTCCTTTTTAATTTTTTTTTGAATCGATTCAAATAAAGACTTCATAAATAAAAAGTTTTTTTTTGAAATTACACCTAATCTTCTTTCAAATTTTTCAAATTTTAAATTTTCATCAAAAGTAGAAAACATAATTAATGTAAAATTTTTTTTTAAGATTTTACTTAAAGAAGATTTATTAGAATTTTTTGGAAAATTTATCTTACTAAAATTTATCGGCTTACTTTTAAATTTTAACTCATTTATAAATAAACTTTTTAAACTTTCTGGATGATTAAAATCTAAGCCTTTAAATTTGTAACCTTTTATATAAGAAATTTTTAAGTAAGAATTGTCAAAATTATTTATATTTTTAAAATTATTTGTAATTATTCTAAATTTTAATATCTTCGATACAGTTTTAAGAATATCGTTGAATTCGTTTGAATATGGCCTATTAGGATTTTGTGAAAAAGAGTTTTCATTAATCCAAACCTCAAAATTTTTAAACTTTTCCTTAATATCAGAAAAAAATTGTAATAAAATTCCTAATAAATGTAGATTTAATTTTGCATCTCTTAAATCTAAGATAAATTTACTTTTACCTTTTATTGAATATTTTAAACTTTCTTGTGATTCTCTAAAAGAAAAAAATAATCCTAGCGTTAAAAATCTTAAGATTAAAATTAAAAAACTTTTAAACTGGTTTCCTCTTATTACTGGAAATAATATATTTCTTATTAGGTTAATGTTACTAAACTGAGAAAATTTTTTTAAAGACATTTTGATAATTAAAACACTGTAAATATATGGTTATTGCATATGTACAATATTTTTTTTTTTGATATTAACAAATTTAAAAACTATATAAATCGTATTAATGAAAAAAATTAAAGTTGCAATTATTGGTGCAGGTAGAATGGGTAAATTCCATTTAGAAACTCTTAAAGACATGAAAAATATAGAGTTAGTTGCTATTTTAACTACGCCAAAAGGATTAGAAAACAGAAAAAAACTTAAAAATAAATATAAAATTAAAAATGATTATGAAAATATAGATGAGATGTTATCAAATACCAATATTGATGCTGCTTTCATTCAACCAAGTGTACAAAATGTTTATCCAATTGCAAAAAAACTTTTAAATAACAAGATAAACTGTTTAATAGAAAAACCACCTGCTCTTGACATTAAAAAGGTTTTGGAGCTTGAAAGATTATCAAAAAAAAATAAATTAGTTTCAGTTGTAGGTTTTCAAAGAAGATTTTACTCTAATTTACAATTAATTAAAAAATATCAAAAACAACTGGGTACTCTTTATTCTATTAGTGTTGAGGCACCTGAGTCATTTGATGTTATCAAAGATAAAAAAAAGTTTATCAAACCAGTTTTAAAAAAGTGGTTTTATTCAAATGGTATCCATATGATTGATTTAATGTTATTTTTTGCAAATAGTAAAATTAAAAAAATTTATAAAATAACTAGAAAAATAAATGAAAAACTTTGTAATAATAGTTTTAATGCTATTATAAAATTTGAAAAAAACCTAATTGCTCAATATATTTCAAATTGGAAATCTCCAGGAAGTTGGTCAATTAAACTTTATTATACAAATGGTCAAGTACTTATTTCGCCAATAGAAAAAACAAAAATTATTTTTCCAAAAAACAAAGTAATCGAAATTAAAAATTCAAAAATTGATAAAAGGTATAAACCTGGGCTTTTTTTACAAAATCATTATTTTTTAGAAGCATGTTTTAGAAAGAAAGTACTAAATGTAAATGCCGGAACACTTAAGGATGCTTATAAAGCTATGAAATTAATTAATTTTTTTGAGAAATGAAAAAAACACTAGCAATAATAGGACTAGGTCAAATGGGAAGTAGGCACCTTGAAGCAGCCAAATCTTTAAAAAAATTTAAAATTATTATTTGTGATCTAAATAAAAAAACTACTAATCAGCATAATTTAAAGACTTACAATAATTGGAAAACTTTAATTAAAAATGAGCAAATTGATATTCTTGTTATAGCTACAAATGCTAATAGTCATTTCAATATTGCATCTTTTGCAATTAAAAATAAAATAAAAAGAATATTGTGTGAAAAACCTCTCACAACCTCAATTTTACAAGGAGAAAAACTAAAAAAACTTATCATTAAAAATAACACTCTTTTTGCTGTCAATCACATAAGAAGGTGGTCAGACTCTTACAAAAAACTTAAACAACTAATAAACGAAAATAGATTTGGTAAAATAGTACAAATTTATTTTGATATGGGTGGTGGTCAACTGACATCAAACGGTGGACATTTATTTGACTTAGCTAGATATTTGACAAGTTCTGAGCCTAAAAAAATATTTGCTAAAATCGACGATAAAAAAACACCGCATCCTCGAGGTAAAAAATTTATTGACCATGGTGGATATGGAATACTTTTAATGAAAAATAATTCTAGAGTATTATTTGATATGTCAGAAGACTATGGAACTCCAACCATAATTAAGATTCTTTGCAAGTATGGCTATATTTTAATTGATGAAAAGAATAAATATTGGAGATGTTTTGCAAGAAGTAAAAAAGATAAGAAATTACCACTTACAAAAAGACCTAACTTAATACAAATACCTTTTAAAGGTCACGGAATGATAAATATGATCAAGTCCTCAAAATCAAGCATTAAAAACCTTATTGCCGCTAAAAATAACTTTATGATTAAATGTGGAATAGATGATGGAATTAAAAGTATAGAAATACCTATAGGAGCGAATATATCTTCTAAAAAAAATTCTTATGTAAACTTTCCTATAAAAAATTTGAAAATCAAAAAAAAAATTTATAAGTTTACTTAAATTATTCTATCCAAGTCCTTTCCATGTATTTCCATTATCTGTGTAATAATGTTCAACCTCGAAATCTGTTGAATAATAAAATGACATTTTTTTTTTGACCATATTATTTGCCCAATATCTATCCTCTTTACCAGCAAGTATTTCATTAAAAGGATTTTTTAAAAGTATATCTCTCTTAAAAAAAGATAAAGCATTGTGAAAAAAATATCTATTTTCTTGTTTGGAAAACATGTTTCGTTCAGACTTATTTTTGAAATTACTCCATAAATACCTTTTATTAATTTTTTTTCCATTCCAAATAGGGATTTGGTTTCCAAAAATTCCAAAATTAGATTTTATAATTTTTTTTAATTTTTTTTCATCAAATTTTTTTAATGCACAATGTGCTGATATTATTAAAATAAATTTTTTTTTAGCTCTCTTAACTCCTAAATTTAAGGATTTACCAGGAGTATAATTTTCTATTTTGTTTATCTTTATATCGGTATAATTTTTATTACCACCATTCAAATAGGGATCTTGAATAAAATGATTTATAATTTCTAATGTTGAGTCTTTCGAGTTATTGTCGATAATTATTATTTCTGGTTTGTTAATAAAATCTAGAATAGATTGTATACAATGACCAATCCATCTTTCTTCATTTCTTGTCCTAATTATAACAGAAATATCAGATTCTTGTTTAGAACTTATTTTGACCATCTTCCCCTATAATTTTTATAGATGTCTAGTTCACATTTTTGAACATCAAAACCTCTTGGAGTAGACATTTTTAAATAAATATTTCTAAATTCAGAAAGAGATTTAAATTTAGCCGGATTTAATGCATATTTATTATCTCGACCGCTTAATTTATTGTTTGTAGTAAAATGCTTTTCAATAAAATTTGCACCTTTTGCAATCGCTATTACAGCATCTTCAATATTATTATAATGACCACTATAACCAATATTTTTTGTATAATTTTTTATTTTATCCAATTTTGAAAAATTTACTTTGTTAGCATCTAAAGGATATGAAGATACACAATGCATCAAAATAATTTTTTTTGACTTTAAATCAATAATTTTTTTTACTTCACTCCATTTAGCAGCTCCGGCTGATACAAGCACTAGTTTAAATTTTTTTACACATTCTTTTATAAGTTTTAAGTTATATACTTCATGACTAGGTATTTTTATAGCAGCTGGATTTAATTTTGATAAAAATTCAATATCTTTGAGTGAAAATATTGATGTCAAAAACTTTACATTATTTTTTTTACACTCTTTTTTCAGATGATAGTGCATTTTATGAGATAATTGAGCTCTTTTATAAATAGATCTCCTTCCATCATTATCCCAAGCGCCGGGTTTTAAATTTTTTTCAGACCAAGTTTGAAATTTACAATAATCAGCTCCACTTTTCGCAGCTATTTTGATCATTTTTTTTGCTAATGAAATATTACCTAAATGATTCCATCCAATTTCAGCTATTAAACTTATTTTATTTTTTGTTTTCATAAAAACTTTTATACCAATCTATGAAAAGTTTTATACCCTTTTTTGGTGAAATTTTAGGAGAATAGCCAATAGTATTTTTTAGTTTTCTAATTGATGATAAAGTTTCAATCATATCTCCTTGTTGCTTACTTATTAACTTTACTTTAGTAGTTTTTTTTAGTGTCATTTCAATAATTTTCAAAAAAGTAACAATATCCGTACCCTTTCCTTTTCCCAGATTAATAATTTGATGATAATTTTTTTTTGGAGGTTTATTGAGTAGTTTAAACAAACATTCTACAACGTCATCAATGTACGTAAAATCTCGTTTATGATTTCCATTGTTGTAAATAAATATATTTTTTTTGTTCATAATTGCATTGATAAATTTGAATGCAGCCATGTCTGGTCTTCCATGAGGGCCATAAACTGTAAAAAACCTACAGCAGGTCATTGGTATATTATAATTTATTGCATAACTATATCCCATTACTTCGTTAGATTTTTTTGTAGCAGCATAAAATTGCAGTGGTTTGTCAGTATTTAAATTTTCAGAGAATTTTTTTTTATTCTGGTTTCCATAAACACTACTTGAGCTAGCGTAAATTAAATGTTTAATTTTTTTTAATTTAGATAATTCCAAAATGTTAAAAAAACCAATTATGTTTGACTTTAAATATATTCGAGGATTTGTTAATGATTGCCTAACTCCTGCTTGAGCGGCTAAATGAAAAATATAATTAAAATTTTTTTTAAGTAAAATTTTTAAACATTTATTTGAGCTTATATCAGTCTTAATAAAAGTAAAATTCTTGTATCTACTAAGTAATTTGACTCTTTTTTTTTTTAAACTTTTCTCATAAAAATTATTTAAATTATCAACTCCAATAATTTTAATTTTTTTTTTTAAAAGTTTCTCACATAAATTAAAACCAATAAAACCTGCACATCCAGTTACTAAAATGTTTTTCATTGATTATAAATTTTTTAAAAGTGTTTCAATTTCTTTATCAGAATTTGCAACAATATATCTATGATTGGTATTTTGCCAAGAAGAATATCTTGATTTATTATATGTTAATTCGTTAGTAGGAGTATTATGAATATAGATAGAATTTACGTTTGAAAAAAGTGCAAATGTATAAATTCCACCCCCTTTTACTTGAAAGTAAAGTTTTGAGTTTAAAACAATAGCAGCATCACCTAGGATATTTTTCGAAAAACTATCTGCAAAAAATAAATTACTATTTTTAATATAGAATTTTTTAAATTCCTTTATTGCACTTCTTTCTGAAATAATTATCAATTTTAAATCTGGATATTTTTTTGACAATTTTTCGATTGATAATTTAAATAAATCATATGATATATTTCTTTTTGTAGAAATATGTTTTGAAAATTCATTCATTCTTCCCTTTTTTGAATATCTAAAATGTAGAGCTATATAACGCTTTGGTAATTTATATTTTAAGAAACTGTCAAACCCCTTTTTGTCTAATAAAAATTTTTTTTGAAAACTATTTTTTTCACTTTTTAATTGCAAGTTTAGAAAATTAAATGAGTGTGAATAAATTCTTTTTCTATTAAATACTCTTTCTTTGAAAAAAAATTCCTCAACATTTTTCTTATTTTCATAATCTAAAATGAATGTTTTCCAGTTTTTAATTTCGATTTTATCTTGAGATTTAAAATTAATGGCTAATTTTTTTAATTCTAAAACTTTATTCTCATAAAGTTTTTTTTTAACTCTTTGCCAAGTTTGTTTTCTATACTCTCCATTAATTATTATTAAATTTGTTTTATATTTTTTTTTTTTAAAATACCTTGAGACCATTAAAATATAAATAAAATCACCATATGTTGGCGGAGAAACTGCACAATCATAAACTATATTAATAGTTTTTGTTTTATGATATTTTACTTTTATTTTTTCCTCATATGAAATTAACAATTTATAAATCGTATTCTTTAAAGAGTCTGCTTTAAACGTACCTGGAATAAAACCCCACGTAAATTTAATTAACTTACGTATCATAAATAACTCTTTGTTTTGCAATATTATAACTTTTTATATTTCCAATATCTGAAAAAAAATATCGTGTATGGCTTATAAAAATTTTATTTAAATATTTAGGTATAATCTCTTCTGAAAAATCACTATACCTTTTTTCTTTAATTTCATTAATAAATTTTTTAGAAAGTAAATAAACGGCACTGTTTGCATCACCCTTTCTAACTTTTTGTTTTTCATAAAATCCAATCAAAATTTTTTGTTTATTTTTCTCAATTATTCCACACATGTGTGGAACATTTGTTTTATGGGTTAACATTGTAAACATGCAACTTTTTGGTTTTATTAAATGGTCTCTTTTAAAATTTCTTAAATTATCTTGGGTATAATTATCAGCATGAATTAAATAACCATCTTTGTTATCAAAAAATTTTAAATTTTTTATTAGAGTTCCAGCTGTTCCTAATAAACGTTTTTCATAAGATAATGTTATAATATTTTTATATTTTGAACTCATTATATGTTGCTCAACTTTTTTACTTTTATAATGTGTATTAATTAAAATTTTTTTTACACCAAGTTTTTTTAACTTTTCAATCCAAATATTCAATAATGGCTTACCATTAATTTTGATCAAACATTTGGGTTCAATCAAATTTAAAGCTCTTAACCTTTTTCCATATCCCGCACTTAAAAGAATTGCATTCAGACTAAGCTACCTCATTACTTAATTCTTTGATAGAAATTGGCGTATTTCCAATTTTATTAATTTGAATAGCTGAACCTAAAGAACCTAACAAGGCAGTTTCCCAAATATTAGCACCTGATACATAAGCTAACACAGAAACTACCATCATTGCGTCTCCCGCACCATTTGCATCTCTGGGATTATGATTTAGTGAATTTATCTTATCAGTTAACCAATCTCTTTTATTTTTTCTAAAAGCATGAATTAACAGGCCATCTTCTGCCAGTTTTATAAATAAATTTTTACATTTACTCTTAAATTTTAACTTTTCAGCTAATACTACGAGTCCATCATCCTTATTAGAAAGAGCAAGTCTTGCCTCTCTCTCAGTTGCAAATATTAAATCCATATTTTTAAATCTAGAAATATTTCCAGTTTGAGAAGATGATTGACTATCCGCAAATAAGAGAACACCTTTTTTTTTGGCAATCTTAGAAACTTTCAAAATTAAATCATCAGAAATACAACCATAATTAAAATCTGAAAATATGATTACATCTAAATTATTAGCAATTTTTTTAATTTTTTTTAAAATTTCGTTTTCTATTTTTTTTGAAACAGAATTTTGAATCAATTTTGAAACCCTTAATAAAGTTTTATTATTTGCTCTATATCTTCTTTTTAAAGTTGTTGGTCGACTCTCATCTTCAAATAAATTGAATGATACACCAATTTTTTTTAAATTTTTTATTAAAAATTTTTTTGTATCATCTTTGCCAGTAACAGAAATTAGATGTGTCTTTGCTCCTAATGAACTTGAGTGAGCAGCAACAATTGCACTTCCACCTATGTAATTTACTTTGTCTGTTGGTGTAACTACTATCGTAGGATCTTCATTAGACATTCCTAATGCTTTAGTTTCAACATACTGATCAACTATAACATCACCAATTACACATACTCTTTTTTTATTAAATTCTCGTATCAAGGAAAATAATTTATTTTCTTTTAAACTATGTCTTTTAAAAAAACTTTTTGGTAAATTAAATTTCTTTTTTTCATTTTGCTTTGGTAAATTAATAAAATCTTTTGATGAAAAAACAACATCTCCTGAACTAAAAATTATTTTTCCACCGTATTTCTTTAGTATTTTTTCCTCAGGATTATATTTATTTTCGTGCTCTTTTCCTTTCAAGACAAAATCTGGTTTTATTTTTTTTATGAGCTGCTCAATATTTGAACCATATAAGAAAGCTTTATTTACGATTGCAATATTTTTAACCCCATCCAATCTTAATTTTTCATCAATAATTGCTTTATTTTTTGCTAATTTATCATTTTCAACACCTATAATTAAATTATTTGCAAAATTTTTCGCATATTTAAATAATCTTATATGGCCAGCGTGTACAACATTGAAATGCCCAGTAATCAATACTTTTTTCATTTTTTATTACAACAGATTGCAATCAAATAATGAGCCATCTTTCCAAAACCTGTGTGAATAACCTCGTCATTCATTGAAAACATAAAAACATTATTGAAATATTTTGCTAAAATTTTTGAAAATTCTTCGGCAGACTTACAATTAACATGTCCTTCTTTACTAATTTTAGATGCATATTTTTGTCTCTCTAATGATGGTATGCCAAGTATAAATACACCCTTTTTTTTTAGAGATTTACTCACATTTTTTAAAAAAAGTCTTTCTTTATTTTTATTTATATGTTCGAATACATCTAAGGCATATATTCCATCAAACTTTGAATGGAATTTCTCTTCAAGAATATTTAAAACCTTAAACTGTATTCTCCATTTTTTATTAGTTGATATATAATTTTCTTTTGCATTTTCAATAAACATTTCATCAAAATCTGTTGCTACTAAATTTTTAACATTTTGTTTTACAATTCTAGAAAAAAAACCATCACCACAGCCAATTTCTAAAACATTATCAAATCCATTAAACATCTTTGAAACAAATTTATATCTTGAAGTTGAAAATGTGAGTCTAATTGGATCATTTTCGTATGCAAAATTTACACTAAGACCTAATTTGTTTTGATTAAAATAAGGTTTCGACT
>CACIST010000012.1 GCA_902589395.1 uncultured Pelagibacteraceae bacterium
AACTGAACACCGATTATCGAACCTAAAATTAAAACAGTAACTAAGATTAAATCTATAGTTCCATAATTTAAAGCATGCAAAATTGTTACAATGGCACTTATAAATATTGTAACAAAAAGTGAAGTTCCTGGGATTAATCTTGTAGGCATTCCAATAATATAAATCATCGCTGGTACCAAAATAAAAGCACCACCTATTCCCATAATAGCAGCAATGAAACCAACTATCAGACCTATTATTATTGGTGTAAATGCACTTTCATAAAGTTGTGACTTTTTAAAACGCATTCTTAAAGGGAGACCATGTATCCAATAATGTTTATGCAACTTTTTTCTTTCGGTTATTTTTTTTCTTGCTTTATCAATTTCTGAAACTCCTTGAATTAGCATAAAGGTTCCTAAAATTGCAAGGATGTACATATAAGCTAAGGAGATAACTACATTGATTTTTCCAATATCTTTGAAATATGAAAAAGTTATAATTCCAAGTATTGTTCCGACAGTTCCTCCAATTACAATCATGAAACCCATTTTGTAATCGAGTGTTCCTTTAAGATAATGAGTTGTAGATCCAGAGACTGAGGTTCCTAAAATATTACTGGCTTCATTGGGAACTGCATAAATAGGAGGTACACCTAAAAAAATTAAAAAAGGTGTCATCAAAAATCCTCCACCTACTCCGAATAAACCAGATAAAATTCCCACAACTAAACTTAGACCAAATATAAAAAGTAAATTTATTTCGACTTGTGCAATTGGAAGAAAATACTCCATTTAAAGTAATTATTCCTCTACGAATATAAAGTCAATAAATATGAATGTTTTTTTAAATAAAATTCTGTGCAGTACTAAGAAGAATTATACCCCAAGCAAAGAAGATAAAAAGATATAAAAATGATTTAATTATTTTACTTAGTTGATTTTCAAAGAATAAAGGAAGTTTTTTTAAATTATAATTTATTATTTGAAACATACTCGCGGAATATCACAAGTTGTAATAAATGCAAATATTTTTTAAAAATATTTAGAAAATTGTTGCACCGAAGACTTTGACTTCATCTCCCTCTTCTCCAAGAACTAGTCTTCCCAAAAAGTCTCCAGGGATCTTTGTGCTAGTCTGTTTATATAAGACTGTTATGTAAAGACCTCTTCTAAGACAGCCGATTGCCTTACATCCTTCAGCTAAACTTGAAATCAACTCATTATTTGCCCATTGTTTTCCAAGCTCGACTTCATTAGCTCCATACATCATTTGAGATGACAAATCTCGAGTAAAGCCACCATAATCTTTGATATTAGAGGATTTAACTAAGTTGGCCCACATTGGTTCAGCAATTTTAATAATTTCCTCGTCGGATTTATCTAAAAGGGCCATTTCTGTTTTAATTCAATTAAGAAGCTTCTTTTTTCTTCTCGTTCTCATCTACGATATGGTAAACGGGCACTTTTTCTAAAGTAAACTTACCAGTTTTAGGATCTCTTCTAGAAACTGTCAAGCAGTGCCAATTATCATCGTCAAGCTTCATATGATCACCTCTATAATAATAGCCCGGCCATCTAGTTTCTTCTCTAAACATTGTATGTTCTGTTACACACTGAGATGTTAAAGCTCTATGCTTAAGCTCCCACGCTCTCATTAATTGATGGTAGTCCTCTGCTCCAACATTTTCTAAATCCTCTTCAAGCCATTTTAGCAATTCTAGACCTTTTTTAAGCATATTTGCGTTAGTCATGTAGTTTGTTGCAATTCCTCCAACATACTCATCCATAATTCTTTGCAATCTTTGAAGACCTTGAATTGGAGATATATAACTAGGTGAAACAGTTCCTCCAGTTATCTCATTCCTTCCAACAGTATAATTTTCAAGTGGTTTATAAACAGCTGTTTTAAAGTCTTCACATTGTTTATCGCTAACTTTAATACCATTAGCTTTTTGGTCTTCAATATATTTAACTGCTGCTTTTGCTGCTAAACGACCTTCTGTAAATGAACCTGAAGAAAATTTATGTGCACTTCCCCCAACAGTATCTCCAGCTCCAAAAAGTCCCTCAATAGTTAGCATTCTATTATAACCCCAGAAATATTCTGGTGGTGATAGATCTTCTGGTCCACTTACCCATGCCCCTGAACATGTAGCATGAGATCCCATAACATAAGGCTCGGAAGTAGTAAGTTCAGGGTTTGTGTATTTTGGATCAATATTTTGTGACGCCCAAACAACAGCTTGACCAACTGTCATTCCTAAAAAGTTTTCCCAACCAACAGTTTCTAGATGTGGATCTTGGAAAGCTTCTGTAGTGACCATATGAATTGGGCCTCCACCTGCCATAGTCTCTTGAATAAATGCATGATTTCTTAAACATGTAGGGGTTGGGTGATGGTCTATATATTCACCAACCAATTCTTTAGTTTGTTCATACCATTTCTTTTCATAGTTTTCCCCATTGGCATTTTGAGTATAAGTTTTTAAATGTAGGAAATATGCGCCAACAGGACCGTATCCGTCTTTAAATCTACATAATACAATTCTGTTCTCCATTTGAGTCATTTTAGCTCCTGCTGCAATAGGGAGTGCATATGCTGAACCATTACTCCAAGGAGCATACCAAGTTCTTCCCATACCTTCTCCTACAGCTCTTGGTTTAAATATGTGAGATGCTCCACCTGCAGCAACTATAACTGTCTTTGCTCTGAAAACATGGAAATCTCCAGTTCTCATATTAAACCCTACAGCTCCACCTACTCTATTTTCTTTTTCCTCATCCATTAAAAGATGAGTGATCATTATTCTATTGTAAATTTTGTCAGCTGATTTTTTAGCGGCTTCAGCTACTATTGGTTTGTAACTTTCACCATGAATCATGATTTGCCATTTACCTTCTCTTAAGTAACGACCAGTTTTTTCATTTTTCATCATTGGCAGGCCCCACTCATCAAACATGTGAACTGTTGAGTCTACATGACGAGCCATATCATAACCTAAATCTTCTCTTACCATTCCCATTAAATCATTACGAGCATATCTAACATGATCTTCAGGTTGGTTTTCACCCCATTGCATACCCATGTAGCAGTTAATTGCGTACAATCCTTGGGCTACAGCTCCGCTTCTATCTATATTTGCTTTTTCAACACAAACAATTTTCAAATCTCTGCCCCAGTGCCTTGCTTCAAATGCTGCACCTGTTCCAGCCATCCCGCCTCCAACTACTAGAACGTCACAATCTTCGTAATGTGTTTTATGTTTGGCCATTAATAATAAACTCCCTTTTTGAAAGTTTCTTTTGGAACTGATGGTAGTTCTCCATCAATATTTAAACCTTCTGGCTCAGTATATAATCTTTGAGAGTTTATCTCTCCTTGATTTGGTTTATCTCCTTCTGCAAGTTTTGGAATAAACTTTCCCCAAGGTTTAGTTGTAATTGGAGATACAAAATCTTTTGTTGTTCCATTTCGAAATTTTATTTTCCATGAGATGGTTCCTTTTTCCTCTTCACGTCTAACTCTTACGCTGTGTCCCATTGGTGCAAAATCTGCGTAACCTCTTACATCGATTGCATGATTAGGGCATGCTTTAACGCATGAATAGCACTCCCAGCAAAAGTTTGGTTCAATATTCTTTGCTCTTCTTATTGTTTCATCAATATGCATTATATCCGATGGACAAATATCTACGCAGTGACCACAGCCATCGCAACGGGTCATGTATACAAAAGTTGACATAATTTAATTTTTCTCCTTTTTAATTTTTATCATATTAATAGTGTTTTGGCTCTTCTCTTTTTATACCTAAGCCAAATTGCTCAGGTGCATCTGCCTCTGGTGGTAGATTATCTCTAGAACCATCAGCTTCTGCTAAATTTTTTTGTAGTGCTGCACCAGGTTTATAAAACATATGAGCAAATTTTGACCAATATACTCCACCAAATAAAACCAAATTTGCTGCAATAAACAATGCTAAGAAAACCATGTCATCATATCTTCCAACAAGATTTAGTGATTGAAGATAAGACCATATCAAACCAAATAAAGATGATGCTATTAATGCTAAAACGAATAAGTCAGCTTTAATCACTCTAAACCAAGGTTGTGCTTCAGAATAAACATCAACTCTTAAAAAGAACCAAAACCAAGATCCTCCTAATATAGTTAGTGCTGCTCCAATATGCCATATCATTGGCCATACTGCAGGGGTTGTAGATCCCGGCGATGTATAAAAGAAGATCATTACAACTGAACCTACCCAAAAAAGTATAGTTCCATACATTCCCATTACATGCGCGACTCTTCTTTTACCGGCACCAAGCTCTGACGTAGTAGCAATGTCGCTCGCTATAGTTTTTGAAATTACAGATATTCTCTCTCCTGTTGATAAGGTTTTCGTAGCTGATAATTTTGCTTTTTTTGCATTGTTAAAGAAATACTTCACATTTTTTTTATGAATAATATCCATAACTGTTCCAACTAGAATTAGTAAGCCCATTAAAACAACAAAAGATTGCATCAAAAATGGTGGTACAGTCTCTGCTAGTGTTAAGAATGGATTAGTTGATATCATTGTGAATTTGTTCCTTCCGCCTAAGATTTTTAGTACACTTATTTAAATAGATCAACCGCGATATAATGACATTTCAACAGCTTATAATCGTAATTATTATTTGGTTTTACGCACATAATGTTGTTTAGAGGCAATTACGCTTCTAACACCACCTTGTGGGTTGTCAACATCTCCAGATCTTCTTGGAATCAGATGAATATGACAATGATTAATTGATTGTCCTGCAGTTTTACCAGAGTTTGATCCAACATTAAATCCTTCGATTGTACCATCTATAATTTCAAGCTTCTTCTTAAGTTTTTTTAGAAGGGCATCACAGGCAAGAACTTCCTCACTATTTAATTCAAAATAATTTTCTACATGTCTCTTTGGAACAATTAAAGCATGATACTTTGAAACTGGATAAGTATCATAACTAGCGAAAGCCAATTCATTTTCTAGTTCGAAATCATTGTTGGATATATTGCAAAATAAACATGGGTTATTTGGATCTCTCATTTTTTAATTATAAATATATTTTTCTTTTTTAAACTCTTTTTCAAAAGTCTTGTACATTGAATTAAATATTTTGCTTTTTCTTCTCTTCCAATTGCTATCTACAATATAACTTGTAGAAACAACACCTTTGCCAGAACCAACTAATAAAATTTCATCAAATTGATTTAATTCTTTAAGATAAATATCTTTTTTAATTATATTAAATTTTTTTTCATAAAATTTAAAATTCGTTCCTCTATAATATTTGTTTTTAGGTGAATAAATTTTGTTGTTTTTTACAAATAATAAATTTGAAGTTCCAGTTTCAAATATTTTATCTTTTACGCATAAAGCAATGTCTTCTTTAGATGTATTCATTTTAGATAAATATCCCAGTATTTTTTTGTATTTTAAGTTTTTATATTCAGGTTTCACTCTTTCATAGTTTACTAATTTAATGCCAAATTTATTGTTAAGTTTAACTCTGTCTCTAAGAGATATTGAAATAGTATTTTTATTTAAAGCAACTCTAAGTAAATGATTGTAAGGTTTTGTTTTATCTATATTTTCATTTATTAATTTTAATATTTTACTTTTTATTCCTTTATCATAAATCTTATAGGCCTTTAATGATTTTATTAAATTATCAATGTGTGTTTTAAAAAAAAGAATTTTAGGTGGCTTATTATAGATCCACATTGTTGTAAAAACTCCATCCTTGTTCCATAGATCATCAAACTGAATTTCTTTAAAGTTTTTACGCTGATAAGATTTTTTTAATAAGTAATTTACCATTATTTGTCAAAAAAGATTCTGGGTGAAACTGAAATCCATATACATCATCTTGAGTATTTTCGAAACCCATTGCTATATTAGATTTAGTACATCTCATTGTGATATTAAAGTTTTCTGCCTTAAAAGGTTCTTTTAACTTAAGTGAGTGATACCTGCCAACTGTAAAAATTGAATTTTTTTTAAAAATAGAATGATTACTTGCAACTTTTACAGTCGATTGAAAACCATGATAAATATTTTTTTGTTGAATAATTTTTCCATTTTCACTGTGTAGGATCAATTGATAACCAAGACAAATACCAATAATTTTTTTTGTTCCTTTGTATTTATCATAAATCTTTATAGATGTTGGGTAATCCTTGGGTGATCCTGGTCCAGGAGAAAATACTATTGTTTTAGATTTATCCAATAATTTTTTATTTATATCAAAGTAATTTGAGCAATATACTTCGTCAAATTCAGAAAATTGATGAACTACATTCCAAGTAAATGAATCTTGATGATCAATAATATAAATCATTTAAATAATTCCAAAAGTGATTTTGCCTTGATAAAGTTTTCATTGAATTCTTTCTTTGGATTACTATCCAACACAACTCCAGATGCTGCAGATATTTCTGATCTATTTTTAAAATTTAAAATTGATCTAATAATTATATTAAACCTCATATCTTCATTAAATTTTATATATCCAAAACTACCAGTAAAAATATTTCTATCTTCCTTTTCTTGTGAATTAAGTAATTCCAATGTTCTTATTTTAGGACAACCAATTACAGATCCACCTGGCATCATTGACTTAATTATTTCTATAACAGATGTTTTTTGATTTAATTTTCCAATAATGCTAGTCACGTAATGATATAGGTGCTTATATTCCTCTACATATTTTTGTTTTTTGATTTTTACTGTACCTGGTTTGCATATTCTAGATAAATCATTTCTCTCAAGATCAACAATCATATTATGTTCTTTAGTTTCTTTGATGTTATTTCTAAAGAATTTGAGAGCTTTAGATTTTGTTGTATATTTGTTTTTTTTTAAAGTACCAGCAATAGGTTTGGTATTTATAAAATTACCAACTCGATTGATTAAAGTCTCAGGAGAACAGCTAACTATTGAATAATCTTTATCTCTAATCATAAATGATTCAGGCGAAGAGTTAATCTTCATTAGTTTCCAAAAGAAATTTACCGAATTAATTGTAGATTTATTTTTGTACTTTGTGCATATTTTAATTTGGTACGTTTCACCCTCTCTAATTTTTCTTGAAAATGTATCAAATATTTTTTGATATTTGCTAAAATCTAAATTGAGCTTAAAAGGGCTTAGAATTTTTGTTTTTTGAAAGACTTCATTGAATTGAGCTCTTTTTATATTTGAATGAATAGTAATTTTTTTTCTTATTTTAATTAAAGTTTCAGGTTTATAAAAAATACCCTTGTGAAATTTTAAATTTTTTTGGTTTTTTATAGATAAATTTAAAAGACTACATAAAATCTCATAACCAAAAAATCCCACATATAAGTCGGTTTCTTTTCTATATTTTTTCGAAGAAAAGCTATGTAAAAATTTTGCAATATTATTTTTGTTAAGCGTTATCTTTTTTGAAAAATCAGTATAAATATTATAACCCCCATCAACTTTATAAATAATAAGGGGCTTATTTGACTGATAAAGTTTTTCTAAATATTTATTAAACTTAAGTTTATGCTGCCTGAACTCGTTCAATTGTTTTCTCTTTTATAGGTAAGTGTATCACACCAGCAAAAATAGAAAGTGCGATAGATGCGTACCAAGCATAATCAAAGTTACCATGCATTTCATAAAAAACTCCACCTAGATATGCTCCAAGAAAAGATCCTACCTGATGACTGACAAATACAATACCATATAAAAGACCTAGATGTTTTGTTCCAAATATATGTCCCACTATTCCATTAGTTGGGGGGACAGTTGAAAGCCACAGAAGCCCAAATGTTACTCCAAATACTATGCAATTAAATACGCTTGGAGGTAAAAATATAAAATAAATTAATGATACACCTCTTAAAAAATAAATTGCACTTAAAACTTTCTTTTTGCTAAATCTAGTTGCTAAATAACCTGCACCAATTGTACCAATCATATTAAAAACACCAACTAGAGCTAATATCATTGCTGCTGTCCAATCGGGCAACCCTCTATCCATCATATAAGTTGGGATATGTGTAGCCACTAAAGCAATATGCCAACCACAAACAAAAAAACCAAGAGTTAAAAATATGAAACTTTTATTTCCAAAAGCCTCTCTTAAAGCTTCTGATGCTGTTTGATTGTTATCTAAATTACTACTTCCAACTGGAATTTTTGGAGTATTTACAAATAGAGCAACAATTAATCCAATTCCTAATAGAAAACAAAAATACAAAATTGTAATTTCCCACCCCATTTCAATTAATGAGTATCTAACCAATAAAGGTGAAACAAAAAAACCAAATGATCCTGCACATGTAACAATACCTGTTGCTATTGTTCTATTAGAAGCAGGAAAATGTTTGGCAACAACTGATACTGGGATACTTATAGCAGTACCACCTAATCCTATACCAATCAATATTCCAATCGTTAGAGTAAAGTAGTGTTCAGTATTAAGTCCTGAGTAGAAAAGTAATAGTCCTGATAAAAAAAATAAAAAACCCACAAATATAGCTGTTGCACCTCCATATTTATCAGTTATGAAACCAAAAACAGGACTGAAGATTCCCCACATTAAAAGTTGCAAACCTATTACAAAACCAAAATGTGAAATAGAAATATTCAGATCTGTATTAAAATCAAAAAAAAATAAGCCAAATGTTTGCCTAATACCCATTGCAAAAATAACTGTTAATGAAGCTGCAATAAGGGTAACCAGTGCTTTTTTACTAGTGAAAAATTTTTCTTTGCTCATTTAACGAGCATAAGGCTTTTTCTAATATCTGCAATTAAATCTTTTGGGTCTTCTAGTCCTATATGTAATCTTACCAAGTGTTCATTTTTGTCTAAATTTAGGAATTTTCTATCACCCATCTCAATATCACTTTGTAGCAATGCTAAACTTTCAAACCCACCCCAACTATAACCATGACCAAATAATTTTAACGAATTTACAAATTTCAAAACAGATTTTCTCCTTTTAGATCTTATAATTAATCCCATAAGACCCGATGAGCCAGAGTAATATTTTTTCCACATTCTAAAATTGAAAGAGTTTTTTTTATAAGGATACAAAAGTTTTACTTTTTTACTTTTGGAAAGAAACTTACAGACTTCTTTAGCATTAGATTCATGTTTATCTAATCTAATATCTAAAGTTCTTAAGCCTCTTGTTATTAAATAAGCATCATCAGGACCTAATCTTAAACCCAAAACATCGTCTGCTTTTTTGACGTGTTTATATACTTTTTTGTTAACAGCTAAACTTCCACCCATCACATCGGAATGTCCTGAATAATATTTTGTTGCTGATACTATTGACATATCAAAACCCAATTTAATGGGTTTAAAAAAATATGGTGTTGCCCAGGTATTATCTATTGCAGTAAATATTTTATTTTTTTTTGCAATAGAAATAACTTTTTTTAGATCTTGGAATTCAAAAGTATTACTTCCAGGGCACTCAACGTAAATTAGTTTAGTTTTACTTGTTATGCTTTTTTCTAGAGACTTTAAATCATGAGGGTTATAAAATTTTGTTTTAATTCCAAATTCTTTAAGATAATTTTCACTTAAATTTCTAGTTGGATTGTAAAGTGGATCTGAAACTATTATCTCATCTCCTGGTCTTGTTACACTAAATATTGATAGAAATACTGATCCAAATCCAGTTGGAGTTAAAAATACATTGTATGATTCCTCCAATTTGGTAAGAATTTTTTGTAATATGAAAGTAGTTGATGTGCCTTTTCTACCGTAATCATAATGTCCACCTAATGGTTTTTTTAAAGCCATTCTTTGCATTTTTCTTAAATCTTGCATTGATTTAAAAATAATTGTGGATGCTCTTACAACTGGTGGATTGACAGAATGGTTGTGAAAATCTTTAGCCGTATGCTTTAAAAAAGTTTTAAAGGAATAATCCATAAAAAATTTGATATGTACTTAGGACAATGCTATATCCACCAAATAAGTCAATAAAATAGTAAAACTAAGGAGATTATGGGATATCCAAAAAAACATAGAGGCCGTAGAAAAATGGGCTCTAAAAAGAGAAGAGCAAGAAAAAAAAATAAAAAGAAATAGAAAATTTAATCTTTAATCCAACCACCACCTAGAACTTTGTGACCAAATTGGTCTTTTTTGTAAAATACACAAGCTTGGCCAGGAGATATTCCGTATTCTGGTTTTAGAAGATTTACTTTAACATATTCATTATCTTTTATATCTACTTTTGCATCTAAAAGTTTGCCAGTAGATCTTACTTTGACCAATATATTTTTGTCTAATTCATTTATATTTGTTAGTAAATTTACGCTTTTTAAATTTATATTACTTCTTGCCAGCTCTTCTTTTGGACCAATGTAAATTTCATTTTTCTCAGCATCAATTTTAATTACATAAAATGGCTCCTCATTTGAAACTTTAATTCCTTTTCTTTGACCAATAGTAAAATTGACAATGCCATCATGTACTCCAACAACTTTTCCATCTAAATTTTTAATATTTCCTTTTCTGTATGATTCTGGTTTGAATTTTTTTATTACAGAAGCATAATCTCCGTTGGGCACAAAGCATATATCTTGACTATCTGGTTTATCAGCAACATTTAAATTCAGATTTTTTGCAATTTCTCTTGTTTTATCTTTAAGAAGTCCACCTAGTGGAAATCTTATATAATTTAATTGCTCTCTTGTAGTATTAAATAAAAAATAACTTTGATCTCTATTTTCGTCAATTGCTCTGTACATATTCGTTGAGTTATCTTTAGTTAAACTTTTTACATAATGACCTGTGATTAAAGCATCTGCATTTAAATCTTTAGAAAATTCAAATAAATCTTTGAACTTAACTGTCTGATTACATTGTACACATGGTATTGGTGTTTCACCCTTTAAATAACTATCTACAAAGTTATCTATAACACCTTGTTTAAACTTATCTTGGTAATATAAAATCTTATGTTCAATATCTAATTTATGTGCAACTCTTTTTGCATCCATTATATCTTGACCAGAACAGCATTGTTTTGAAGCAGCAACTTCTTTGCCATCATTATAAAGTTTTAAAGTAATCCCAATTACTTTATAACCTTCTTGCTTCATCATCCCAGCAACTGTTGACGAGTCTACGCCTCCAGACATGGCCACCACTACTGTAGTTTCTGACGGTTTTTTATTAAATCCTAATGAGTTAGTTTCTAAATTCATTTGATGGTATTTATACTTATTTCCATTATAAGTTAAATTAAATGATTTTAGATTTTGAACCAGGTGACAAAGTTATTAATCCAGCTAATAAAAGTTGGGGTATTGGTCAAGTTCAGTCAATTATCAATGAAAAAGTAACTGTTAATTTCCAAAATGTTGGAAAAAAAGTAATAAATGCAAATAATATAGAACTCGAGAGAATTGATAATAATGGATAAAAGTAAAATAAGGAGTGTTGTCGAAGATTTAATTGACACTTTTCTAATCGCTGGTGAATTGTCTATTAAACTAAGAGAGAAAGGTTTAAATAAAGAGATAAAATCGGACAATACGCCTGTGAGCAATGGTGATCTTGAGGTAAATAAAATTATCACAAAAAAATTGTTAGAGTTGACGCCAGATATACCAATTGTTTCTGAGGAAACTTCACACAATAAATCTAAAAATAATTTAAACAACTTCTGGCTAGTTGATCCAATTGACGGAACATATGACTATATAAATGATGGTGAGGAATTCACTATTAATGCTGGATTAATATTAAATGGAAAAGCTATTGCCGGTTTAATTAATGTGCCTGCAAAAAAAAGGATGTTTTATAGTTTTGGAAAAGATCAATCATATGAATTTACTTTAAACAAAACTATAAAGTTAGACTGTAAGAAAATTACTCCCAAAGGTTCAATTAAAGTAGTTTCATATTCAAATAATCTTAAACCTGAAATTGCAAAAATACATAAAGATTTAGGAGTAACAGAACACGTTCGAATGAAAAGCTCCCTTAAATTTTGTGTAATAGCTGCAGGAGAATTTGATGGATATGTTGCTGAGCCAAGAGCTTGTGAATGGGATATAGCCGCAGGGCACGCTATACTTGAAAACGCAGGTGGAATAGTAACAGATTTTAATGGCAATGAAATTACGTATGGTAAAAAAGATTTTAAAAATCCAAGTATAATTTTAAAGAGAAGTAAAAATTTATAATGAGTGAACAATTAAGAATAATTTTAATTATAGTTGTATCTGTATCAATATTTGGTTTAATTGTATTTGTGATGGTTAAAAATTATATAAGAAATAAAATTCAATACTATTTAGAAGAAAAAAATAAAAAAACTAAAGAAGATTAATTATTTTCAAATATTCATCTTTTTCAAGATCCATAACTCTTCTTGAAACTTCAAAATCAAAACCTGAACGAGCTAATACTCCTATATCCTTTTTATAAAACAAAGGTCGATTATCCTCTTGCCTTGATGGTCCAATTCTTTTCTTTTTACAAATTTTTATGGCTGAAAAAAAATCCTGATCTTCATTCTTGTCTTTTATTTGTTTAATTGTATTTTTAATATATTTTTCACCTACACCTTTATTCATTAAGTAATTTCTTATTTTGTTTATAGATGATCCTCTTTGTATTAAACTTTTTGCTTTAGACTCTGAATAAAACTTATCGTTTATAAACTTTGATTTCTCCAAATCCTCAAGAACAATATCTATAAGATTAGAAACATCGTTTTTTTTTATATTAGGAGTTCTTGATGTTAAATATTTTTTTAATAAATAAGTTCTTAATTGTTGTTTAGAAGGTGCAAATTTTTCTACATAATTAAGTGCAAAATTCGTCATCTCATCAACGGTTACTTCTAAAGTCTTTTTTTTATTTTTTATGGGAATCATTGTTTTATTTAATATAATATAAAAATAATATGATTGAACAAATAGCAGCTTTTTTTACCATTGAGATGATTTATTTGTGGTTAAATATAGGTGTAATACCCTTCTGGTTAATTCTGATTATTTTTCCACAGTCAAAGATTTGTGGATTATTGGTTACTTCTGTGTTTCCATTTTTTATTTTAACGGCTGTCTATGTTTATCTGGGTTATTATTTCTACATTTCTGGATATGATTTTGATTATAATTTTACGTTGTACCTTGGTCTGTATGACTTGAGAAATCTTTTTGAAGCTGAAGCTTTTTTGATAATGTTTTGGACACACTTTTTGGCAATAAACTTATTTTGTGGAGCGTGGATAATGAAAGATAGTCAAAAATTATTTATGTCTAGATACATAGTCTTCATTCCAATAATAATAACTTATTTTATTGGTCCCTTAGGTTTATTTATTTATTGGATAATAAGGATGTTCTACGCTAAAAGAATAAATTTGTTAGATTAAAAGCTAAATTACTTTACTACTTTAAAACCTGAATTTTGCATTGATCCAAAACCACCATCTACATGGCAAATATTTTTAAAACCCATGCTTTGTAAAGTTTTTGTTGCTAATGCTGATCTTAGACCGCCAGCACAAAAAAGAACCATTTCCTTATTCATATCGATTTTACCATCTTTAAAATATTGACTATCTGGATCCATCCAAAATTCCAGCATTCCTCTTGGTATATGAGAAGACTTTTCTATTCTTCCTAATCTTTCTAATTCTCTTACATCCCTGATATCGATAAGGTTACATGTATCATTATTTAATTTTTCTAGAGCTTCCTCAGGTGATATTGTTTTAATTTCCTTTAAAGCTTCTGCGACTAAAGTTGATGCTGATTTTATTGTCATAAATGTTTATTACACTAAATTAAAAATATTACTATATAAATTAAACAAAGGTTATTAAATGAAAGCTCCAAATTTTAAATTATCATCTACCTCAGGAAAAACTGTTGAATTAAGTAAAGTAAAATCCAAATTTATCATCATCTATTTCTATCCGAAAGATAATACAAGTGGATGTACAATTGAAACAAATGATTTTAATAAACTTTTAAGTAAATTTGAGAAACTTGAATGCACAATTTTTGGAATATCAAAAGATAGTTTAGAAAGTCATGAAAAATGGAGTAAAAAACTTAACTTGAAATTCGAACTATTAGCAGACGAAGATAAAACTTCTTTAAAAGCTTATAAAGCTTGGGCCAAAAAAAAATTCATGGGTAGAGAATTTATGGGCACAGTAAGAAGTACTTTTATTATTGAGAAAAATAAAATTATAAAGGAATGGAGAAACGTTAAGGCAGCGGGCCATGCTGCAGAGGTTTTAGACTTCATAAAAAATTACTAAAAAAAAGGCCCCAGTTAAGGGGCCTTTTGTCAACTATAGAGAGAGAGATAGTTATTCTTTAGTCTCTTATTGCGTATGCGATTACTCCAGACTCTGTAACATCTGTACCAAGTCTTTCTGCTTCTTTACTCAATCTTATACCCATTGTTCCCTTCATAATTCCCCATACTATTAGAGATACTACGAATACAAATGCATTAATTGAGATTACTCCTAGAAGCTGCGCTCCGAATGATGCATCACCGTTAGTTAGTGGAACTGCTAAAGTTCCCCAAATTCCAGCGAACAAGTGAGCAGGTACTGCACCTACTACATCATCAATTTTTAGTGAGAATAATAATTTAGTTCCGAAGACAACTATTATTCCACCGATCGCACCTATAAGAATTGCTGCAAGCGGTGAAGGCATTAATGGTTCAGCTGTAATTGCAACAAGACCACCAATTGCTCCGTTAAGCATTTGAATGACATCAGTTTTACCCGACATTAATCTAGTTATTGCACCAGCTGCTAATACACCACCACAGGCTGCTAAGTTTGTATTAATGAAAATATTTGATACTGCTACTGCGTCGTCAAATGTTCCCATCGCTAATTGTGATCCACCATTAAATCCGAACCAACCTAGCCATAAAATAAATACACCAACTGTTACCAATGGTACAGAAGACGCTGCAAATGGCTTCATAGGTTTAGCTGCTCCAGATTTATCAAATCTACCAGTTCTAGCTCCTAAAAGAATTGCTCCAGCTAATGCTGCTGCACCTCCAGTTGAGTGAACAAGTGTTGAACCAGCAAAGTCGGAGAAACCAGCAGCTGCTAACCAGCCACCTCCCCACTGCCAACCCATAACGATTGGATAGATAATTCCTGATAGAATAGCCGCAAATAAAAAGAACGGCCATAATTTAATTCTTTCAGCTAATGTTCCAGATACAATTGAAACTGTCGTTGCACAGAAAACCATTTGGAAATACCAATCAGATCCATCTGCATATCCAGTATCCACTGAACTTGCATCAGACCATGGCGTAAAACTTCCAATGTATCCACCTTCCGGAATTCCGTATGCTAAATTATATCCAACCATCCAGAACATAATTCCAGCTATTGAAAATAATCCGATATTTTTGGCACATATTACTGATACACTTTTTGATGTTACCATCCCTGATTCGAGCATGGCAAAACCTGCTGCCATAAACATTACTAAGAAACCACAAACCAAGAAAAGAAATGTATTGAATATGAAACCAACTTCAGCTGAAACTGTAGTTTCAGCATAACCTGCACTAGTCATATTTAGTAAGAAAAATAAACTTACTAATGGACCAGCCAGTTTTTTTAAAAGTTTAACCATTTCACCTCCGTTTAATTAAAGAGCTTGTTATAGATTTAATAAAACTAAAAACTATTGATTGTTATTTAAAAGAGATATGCAGTATTTGCATGTAGTACACCGTATGCTTGTATAAAAAAACAGCCTTTATTAAATTCTAATTTTTAATAAAGGCTGTTTTAAAAAGTTTATTTATTGAAAACTTCTTTAAGTGCTTTTGCAGGTAAAAACTTCACCTTTTGAGAAGCAGCGATTTGGATTTGTTCTCCAGTTCTTGGATTTCGACCAATTCGGGCTTTTCTTTTAGCCACTTTATATGTTCCAAAACCAGCAATTTTAACATTATCGTCGCCTTTTAAAGCGTCCAAAATAGTGTTGGTAATCGTATCAAATGTACGCTCAGCATCAGCTTTACTTTGATTCAATGACCCTGCTAATTTTGCTATAAGTTGTTTTTTGTTCATTTTAGCTCCGGTTTTAAAGGTTATATTTATATACTTAACAAAATCGTTGATAATTCAAGCTTTTTTTTTGTGTCTCTAATTAAATTTACCACAACATATAGTTTTAAATAAGTCTTGATTTATATAGCTTTTTTAACGTTAGAAAATCCCTTTAAAATAAGCCTAAATCTTTAAGGTCATTGAATGTTGCAAAAAACATTAAAGTTAACAATAAAAACATTCCGATTCGAAAAAAACCTTCTTGTGTTTTTTGACTTAATGGCTTTCCTAAAACCTTTTCAAATGCATAAAACATTAAATGGCCCCCATCTAAAAGTGGTATTGGAAAAAGGTTAATTAATCCTAAACTTATCGATATATAGGCCATCATGCTAATAAATGGCAATATTCCAAATTCAGCCACTTGTCCTGAAATCTTTGCTATTCTAATTGGGCCGCCTAACTGGGAACTATCTCCAGATCCAGTAAGCATTGAACCCATATATTTAAGAGATGAGGTAGTTACAAAATAGACTTCTTTAACAGACTCTATTAATGCATTTGCTGGCCCTAATCGTTTATGATTTATTTCATTATTGTATGGACTTAGTTTAATACCAACTATTCTTTTATTAATTTTATTTCCTAAATTATCAACGCCTGCAACAATTTTTGGTTTAACCTTTAATAATACCTCTTGATCATATCTAGAAATTTTGAAATCAACTATCTCAGATGTTGACATTAGAATCAGTTTAGAAACATCAAGAATACTCTCAACTTTATTGTTGTCTATTTCAAGTATCACATCATTTTTTTGCATTCCCGCTACTTCTGCTGGACTATCTTTTTGAACTTCGTCAATAACTGCTGGCGTAAAGTCTTTTCCAGCAAACATGTATATAAATAAAAAAATAAATATTGCTAAAACGAAATTTGCTATTGGCCCACCCGCTACAATTAAAGACCTTTGATACAAAGGTTTTGTTACAAAGAGTTTTTCTTGGTCCTCTTTGTTATATTTTTTTAACAATTCTTCTTGATCAGCTTGAGAAAATACATTTCTGTCACCAAAAAATTTGACATAGCCTCCAAGAGGTATCCAACAAATTTTCCATCTAGTTCCCGATTTATCATTCCAACCAATCAACTCTTTTCCAAAACCTATTGAAAAGTCTGTTACACCAACTCCGTATCTTTTTGCAAAATAATAATGTCCATATTCGTGTATGAAAACAACTACTAAAATCAGTACTATAAATGGTAGTATAAAAGAGAGCATATAAGCTATTTATATTAACTATATTGGTTTCTTACAAGTTTCAAAGTGTCCAGTTTATATCAATTATAAGCATTCTAAAGACTTAAATAAATGATTTATTGTAATTGGCATTAGAACATATATTCATTTTCCTTATATCTTTAAAAGAATCAAGCATGAAAAACTTTAATGAATTAGACATAGAAAACAAACTAAAGAATTCAATTAATTATTCAAATTTTATCACGCCCACACCAATTCAATCTCAAGCAATACCCATTGCACTTGAGGGAAAAGATGTTCTTGGAACCGCACAAACTGGTACGGGCAAAACTTTAGCTTTTACAATTCCACTTATAAATAAATTGATCATTAATAAAAATGCAATGGCCTTAATCATATGCCCAACGAGAGAATTGGCTAGTCAGGTAATGGGCACGATATCTAAACTCACTTTAGGAGATATAAGAATTGGCAATGCTCTTTTAATTGGTGGAGAAAGTATGCAAAAACAACTAAGACAATTAAATAAAAGAGCTCGAATAATTGTTGGAACACCAGGAAGAATTAACGATCACTTAAAAAGAAAAAGCTTAAATTTAACAAGAGTTAATTACTTAGTTTTAGATGAAACTGATAGAATGCTTGATATGGGGTTTACGCCTCAAATTGAAATAATTTTAAAATTTATCCCAAAAGAACATCAAACATTATTATTTTCAGCCACTTTGCCAAATAATATATTAAAAATTTCTGAAAAATATTTGAAAAAACCAGAAAGAATTTCAGTTGGATCAGTTTCAACTCCAATTGATAAAATTAAACAAGAAACCTTTCAAATAACTCCAGATAAAAAATATCATGAATTAATTAATCAATTAGTTGAGAGACAAGGTTCAATATTAGTTTTTGTTAAAACGAAACATGGTGCAGATAAAATTGTAAAAAGATTAAAATATGATGCTCATTCAGCAGAAGCAATTCATGGAAATCTAAGACAAAGTAAAAGAGACAGAGTTATTAGAGGATTCAGATCTGGTAAAAATAGAATTTTAGTTGCAACTGATGTTGCTGCTAGAGGACTGGATATTCCATTAATTCAACATGTAATAAATTATGATCTGCCACAAGTACCTGAGGATTATATTCATAGAGTTGGAAGAACAGGTAGAGCAGGAAAAGAAGGATCAGCACTTACCTTCTTAACAAATAATGATCGTAGTATGTGGAGAGAAATTCAGAAATTAATAAATCCAAATTTTAAATTAGAAGAAAGTTTTAATAGAAAATCTAACAAAAAAAATAAAAAATTTAAAAAAAGAGGTAAATCGTTCAAAGATAGTGGAAATAGAAACGATAGACGAGATAACAAAAGAAAATTTAAGTTTAAAAGTAATAAATTTAAAAAGTCTAATTCAGATAAGCCAAAAAACAGTGATAGTGAATTTGATAAAAAAAAGAATTTTAAGTTTAAAAATAAAAAATTTAAAAAATTTCATACTGATAACTTAAAAGAACAAAGTGATAATCCTGATAGTAGAAAGAAATTTAAATTTAAGAAAAAATTTAAGAATAGAAAAAGACCAAGAAACTTCTCCTTTAAAAAATTTAAAAAAAATTAAATTACCTCAATTTCCACGTAACTATGGGTAAAAGTGTTGCAACAATAAATGAGCAAAACAACAAAGATTGTGAGATAAATATTGGAAAAAAATCAGCAGGTAATATTATTCCTACAAGAATTGATTTTGAGAAATCGGGACTAGGAAATAATAGAATTCCACCAATTAAACCAACTATAATTGAGACATATGCATTTTTTTCATTAAATGATTTTGAATAAAAACCATAAAATATACTTAATACTGCTGCACAACAAAATAAATCAGCTAATAAAAATAGATATAAAATACTTAATCCTTTTGAGGCAACAAAAAATGAGATCAAGGATAAAAATATTATAATTTGTTTAGATAATTTTAAATAATTACCCTTAAATTTTATAACTTTATTTCCATCAACAATAATCAAACTAGAGATAGCATTTACCAGTGTATCTATACTGCTCACTGTCAGTGAAATTGCTAAAATAGTTATTATTATTGATAAAAAGATGGCTTGGTCTTTTAACAATAAAGAAAAGAATGCAAGGTCAGGAACTACGCTTGGATTTTGGGAGGTTGCAACTAAACCAGAAAAGCCCATCATGAATACTATTGGTATAATAATTATAAAGGAAACTATTAAGCTATTTTTTAAAACTTTATTATTTTTAGCAGCATAAACTCTTTGCCAGTTACCTTGATGAAAAAGATTTGTTGCTGCAACAGCTATAAAAAAAGTTAGGCCTGCAGTAAAGTTAGGCAAATAACCTGAGCTTAACAAATAGGGTTTGTTCTGTTTTACAAACTCAAAACTAAAATCATTAGAATTAAAAGAAATTAAATAAGAAAATGCAATTATTAAGAGCAAACCAAAAACTATAAATTGAATATTATCTGTAAATATTGAAGCTCTAAGCCCTCCATACAAAGTGTAGACAAGTGAGCTGACAATTACAATAGATGCTGTGATCCATAGATCAGTTCCTGAAATGTAATTAATCAAAATTGAAACGGCAGTAACTTCTGCTATTAAAAAAATAGTCATATAAAAAATTGATAAAAATAAAATTAATTTAAATAATTGTGTGCCAAATCTAGATCTAATTACCTCAATTAATGATTTTCCTGTTGGATATTTATCTCTAAATTTTTTTCCTAAATAAATTAATGCAAAAAGAGGAAATGCTGTCCCTAAAGAATATCCAATAACAGCCCCTACTCCTCCCCAGGTTGCTGCTGATGCTGGACCGAATAAAATCCATGCACCTAGAGCAGATGCAACTAAACTAGTTGTTAGTGAAAAAGTCCCTATAGATCTACTTGCAACTAAATAATTGTTTAACCCTTGATATTTTTTTGAATATACCAGGCCAACTATTACAAAAATGATACTAATAATTAAGGTTAATAAAATTGCAGATGATTGATTTAAGATGTTTATTTGATCCATTTTTCCCTTTCTGAATTACCGGACAGGTTCCTTGGGTATTTCTCAGCCATATGGCACCCCAAAATAATTTTTATATTAAATGATTTATAAGTAAAGAGAGATGTTAAGCAACTATATGAATTATACATAGCTATTATTCACTATTAGCGCTCCTAAAATATAAATAATGTTGTATTTAATAATCTCTCTCTCTTATTATAAGTTAATTATAATACTAGGCTTCGTAGATTGAAGCCTAGAGAAGAAATTTTATTGAATTTTCAGCCTAAACTGGAAACAGATGTGTCATTATAAATTATTCTCTTTAGTTAACCAAAGGTGTATTTTACAATCTGGATGAAAAAATTTTTAATTTTTATTTTCTGTTTTTTTGCATTTGCTGCAAATTCAATGGAAAAGAAAACTACGTTTAATAAAGATTTGTTTAGCAAAGCCCAATCTGAGGGTAAAATTATAGTTATCAGTTCTTGGATCGAGTATTGTGGATCTTGTGCAAATCAAATGAAAGTTTTGCAAAAAGCAAAAAAAGAGGGTGAATTATTAGATATTAAATTCGATAACATCGAATATTTTGCATTTGATGTAACAAACAGAGATATAGCAAATTCGTTTGATGTACTTTATCAAACTACTCTATTAATCTTCAAGGGTGATACAGAAGTTTATAGAAGTATTGGTGAAACTACAGAGGATTTAATTTATGAAGCTTTAAAAGCTTCTATTTAAAACCAAAATCTAAAGAATATTAAATCTTATTCATTTCTGACTAGTGGATAAACTTTTGGACTCAGATACTTAAGGTTTGTAAAGACTATCAATATCATTGTTACTAATCCAACTGTAATTGTTACATTTAAGAATATATCAAATTCAAATAGCCATTTAAGTTGAAAAATATTTTCAATAATAAATTTTGATGAAATTATAGAAAAAATTGTAGAAAAAAGAATTATAGAAAAAAATGTAATTATGAATTCAATTAAAGATGAGTAAATTATTTCTTTTTTTGAAAATCCCAAAATCTTAAAAACTAAATTTTGGAAAGTTTTTATTTTTCCTTGCACTATGATTGCACTGGATATAACAACTAATCCTATTATTACTGTAACAGTTGAAATTATAATGACCGCTATAAATACTTTATTAAGAACATCAGTAACTTTTTTTAAATAATCAGAGATTTTTACAATAGAAACACTAGGAAATTCATTTAAAAAATTAATATCATCGAATTTATCAATATTATTAAACTTCACTGTCGAAAGGTACTCATGTGGAATTTTATTTGCAAATTGAGGGTTTAGTAACATCGCAAAATTAATGCTCAGATCTCTATAATCAACTAATCTAAAATTCACTACCTCACCATCTATTTCTCTCCCATAAATGTTAAGAGTGAATATATCTCCAATTTTAACTCCAAAATCTTGTGCCACTTTACTATCCAGAGAAATTTGTAATTTGTCTGGGCTTGATAAATCCCACCAGTTACCTTGTGTTAAAGGATTATCTTTTGGTATATCATCTGACCAAGATATTCTTCTATCATTCATTATAACCCAATAACTGTCATTGGTATTTTTGATATAAGAATTAGGATCTATCCCATTAATTTTTACAAGACCTGCTGAAACCATAGGAACTACCTCTAATTTTGACTTATTGTCAGAATTAAATATGATTTTTTCGAATTTTTCTCGTTGATCATTTTGAATTCCTAAGAAGAAATAATCTGGTGCAATTTCTGGAATAGATTTGGAAATTTCTCTTTTAAAGTTTGAACCAACAAATGCCAGTGTTAACAAAAGCGTCATTCCAAGACCTAAAGACATTATTGTAATGGGTGTGATACTTTTTGATTGAGTTATATTTTTAACAGCTATTTTTACTGAAATCTTAGAATTTTTATATTTTTTTAATAAATGAATAATTGTGACAGAAAGATAATAAAAAATTAATAAACATATAAAAAATGATACAAAATACGCAACACTATAAAATGGTATTGAAGACCTAATGGCAAAAAGACTAATTAATATTAGTAACAATACTATGCTAATTATCACAGATCTCACTGAATAATTAAATTGCAGACTTTGAAATACATTTCTAAATAAATTTGATGCTTTAACTTGATCTATAGAATTAACAGTTGGTATAGAAAATATTATCATTACCAACATTCCAACCAAAAAAACTATAATTAAATTTAGAAAAGAAAAACTTGCTTCTATATTTAAACCCAAACCATCTGAAATATATTTATCGACTATTGGTATTAAAAAAAAACTTAACCCATATGAAAATACAGTGATTAAAACTAATAAGATAGCTAATTGTAAATAATATATTGTTTTTATATTTCCAGAAAATACACCTATTGCTTTTTGAACTGCAATTGATGAATTTTTTTGATTTATAAATGATAAAAGAGTATTCGCGATACCAATACCAGCAATTAACATAGCACTTATTGATACAAGTGATAAAAATTGTGAAAAATTATCAACAATCCGTCTAATGCCTCCTGCTGAGTTTTCGGGGTATCTTAATCTAACTCTATTTTGATCTTTAAATAAGCTCTCTACTCTTTTAATGCCCTCTTTACTGTTAGTAGATTTATTAAACTTAACTTTATATTCATAATTTAAAAAACTACCAAGGGTATTTAAATCTAACTTATCTAAGGTTTTTTTACCTGTTAAGGCAAAATCTCCAAATACAAATGCGCCACCAATATCTGGTAAAACTTTAACTATACCAATAACTTTAAACTCTTTGTCTTGAACTTTTACAATGTCATTTATTTTTAAGTTTAAATTTTTAAAAATATTTTCATTTACTAATATTGAACTTTCTATCTGATTTAATTTTTCTAAAGCGTCATTGGGTTCATAGAGTGCATTGCCATACAATGGATAAAATTGATCAACTGATTTTACTCTAGTAAATGAAGTTTTATTGATTTTTTTATTAACAGTTGAAATCATTGTGCTAAATTCAACCATTTGAGAGACCGTAGCAAATTTAGTAATTTTATCTATTTTAGTTTGATCACCTTCTCTATTGTTGTAGTCAATTTCTATATCACCCCCTAATAATAATTTTGCATTTTCATTAAGTTCATTTTCTAGACTATCTTCAATTGTCATTATAGAACTTAAAATAAAGAGACTTATAAAAAGAGTAATAATTATACTTGAGATCTTATTATAACTTCTTGTTAAATCTCTAAGAGCATATTTAAAATAAAGACCAAAATTTTGATTTTTATTCAATTTTACCATCCTTTATTTTAATAATTCTCTCAGAAAGATTTGCCAATTTATTATCGTGCGTAACCATAATTAAACTTGCATTTTCTTCTTTAACATAATCAAAAAGAATATTTGAGATTAACTCGGAATTTTCACTATCTAAATTTCCAGTAGGCTCATCTGCTAAAATCAATTCAGGCTTCATAACAATTGAACGTGCAATTGCTACTCTTTGCTGTTCTCCTCCAGATAATTGACTGGGTAAATTATTTAGCCTTTTTCCAAGGCCAAATTTATCTAGGATTTCTTTTGCTTTATTAATTGGATCTTTAATTTTATTAATTTCCAATGCTAAACTCACATTTTCTATAGCTGTATAATTGGGTATTAAATAAAACGATTGAAAAACAATACCAATATCCTTTCGTCTTATTTCTGAAATCTCATCTTCTTTTAAACTCGAAATCTGAAAGTCTTTAAATTCAATTTTTCCTGAAGATGCTTTTTCCAAACCACCTATCAACATTATTAAGCTTGTCTTTCCTGACCCACTTTCTCCTACTACAGATATTGTTTCCTTATAATCAACTTCAAAGCTTACATCTTGTAAAACATTTATAAGATTGTTATCAGTATTATAGTTTAAGTTCACATCTGTTAGTTTAAGAAGTTTAGTCATGTTTAAAAAATGTATTATTAAAATAATTATATTATGTCTAGTTGCATTTGGGGTAAATGCTGAGAATAAAGTTGTTTTATTTGGAGATAGTTTGATGGCTGGATATGGACTTAATAAAGAAGATCATTTGTCTACAGTGCTTCAAAAAAATTTAAATAATAATGGATTAGATGTCAGAATTATAAATGCAAGTGTCTCAGGTGATACAACTGCTGGAGGTTTAAATAGAATAAGTTGGACCCTATCAGAAAAGAATATTGATATTTTGGTTTTGGGTTTAGGCGCAAATGATATGTTAAGAGGTATAAAGCCAAACGAGACAAAAGAAAATTTAGAAAAAATAATTAAAATTATAATTGATAAAAATATTAAAATTATATTAGCAGGTATGATTGCCCCTGAAAGTCATGGTAAAGAATACAGGGATAAATTTAATATAATTTATTCTAACCTTTCTGATAAATATAGCTTACCTTTTTTACCTTTTCTTCTGGAAGGTGTTGCCTTGAAGCCAGAACTAAATCTAGAGGATGGAATACATCCAAATCCTAAAGGTGTTCAAATTATAAGTAAAAATATTGAAAAAAAGATAACTAGTTTAATTAATTAATTTAAAGCGTCGCTAGCGCTTAAGTAATTATATCCAAAAACATCTGCAACTGCTTTGTATGTTACTTCACCCTTATGGATATTTAAGCCAGCTAAGAAGTTTGGATCATCTTTTAAAGCTTTGTAATAACCATCGCTAGCTAATCTATTTAAAAAAGGAAGCGTGGCATTATTTAATGCGATGGTTGATGTTCTAGGGACACCACCCGGCATATTTGCTACACAGTAATGAACAATATCATCAACAATATAAGTTGGTTCAGCATGAGTTGTGGGTTTACTGGTCTCTACACATCCACCTTGATCAATTGCAACATCAACTATTACTGATCCTCGTTTCATATTCTTAATCATATTTTTAGTAACTAATTTTGGTGCTTCTGCTCCTGGGATTAAAACTCCTCCAACTAATAAATCGCATTCTGAAATTAATTTTTCTAAATCAGTTTTATCACTTAGCTGGGGAATAATTTTATCACCAAACATTTCTGATAGTTGTTTTAGTCTTGCCTCTGACTTATCTACAATGTGAACTTTTGCTCTCATTCCAGTTGCAATAATTGCAGCATTTTCTCCAACAACTCCTCCACCAAGAATTACAACTTCCGCAGGCTCTCCACCTGGAGCGCCTCCTAACAAAATACCTCTGCCTTTTTGATTTTTTTCTAAACAATGTGCGCCTGCTTGAACTGACATTCTTCCAGCAACGGCACTCATGGGAGCTAATAATGGTAACCTGCCGTTGTTATCAGTTACTGTCTCATAAGCGATACAAACAGCTTTAGAGTCTACTAAACCTTTTGTTAATTCTTTGGCAGCAGCTAAATGCAGATAAGTAAAAACAATTTGATTTTCTCTTAACATTTTTACTTCATTTGAAAGAGGTTCTTTAACTTTTACAATTATCTCTGCATCATTAAAAATATCTTCTGCCTTATCAATTATTTTAGCTCCTGCAGATTTATATTGATTGTTATCAAAGCCTGCTTCAAAACCACCGTTATTTTCAACTAAAACTTCATGACCATTTAAAGTAAGTGTCTTAACACTATCAGGTGTTAATCCAATTCTATTTTCTTGAGGTTTTATCTCTTTAGGAACACCTATTTTCATATAAGTGAATTAATTTTTTTTACTTTTAGAATAATTCGTAATTCCAGTTCTTAATTTATCAATTATTTCATCTATATGTTTTTTCTCGCAAATAAACATTGGAGCAATAATTAAAC
>CACIST010000013.1 GCA_902589395.1 uncultured Pelagibacteraceae bacterium
GTTATTTGAAAGACATGCAAGAGGATTAACGCTTACAGAAAATGGTGAATATGTTTATAAAACTGCACATGAAGTTATTAGCAAACTTAAAGAGGTAGAAACAACTTTAGGGGATCAAAAACATAAACCAACCGGAAAACTAACAATTACAACTGTTAGAAGTTTTGGTACTCACTGGTTAACCCCGAGAATTCAAGAGTTTATGCAATTAAATCCAGAAATTGAAATAGAATTAATTTTTGACGATAAAGAGTTAGATTTAAGTACAAGACAAGCCGATATTGGAATATTTATGAGAAGACCAAAACAACTTAATTATATTCAAAGAAAACTAATGGATATAAATTACCATATATATGGCTCAAATAAGTATCTTGAAAAACATGGTATGCCTAAATCTATTAATGATTTAAGCAAGCATAACTTTATATCATTTGGTAGAGGAGCCCCATCACCAGTATTTAACCCAGATTGGGCATTAAAACTTGGTATAAAAGATAATAAAAAAAGAAAACCTGTTATGAAAGTAAATAGCGTTATGGGTTTACTGTTAGCAGTCGAAAGTGGTGTAGGCCTTGCGGCTCTTCCAGATTATTTAGTTTCTTTATCTCGAAATGTAATTAAAGTTCTACCAAGTGTTGAGGGTCCGATTACAGAGGCTCACTTTGTTTTTCCAGAATCTTTGAAAAATGTAGCTAGAGTGACAACCTTCAGAAACTTTCTTTATAGTAAAATTTCAGAATTTAAGTCTTAAAATATCAATAATATCCACTTTAAGTGCGTCATTAATGCGATTGATAATCATTATCATTGAGAATAATTATCAAAATCATTATAATTTATAAAAAACTGAAAGAGAGAGATATATGAAAAAAATAACAATATCCGCATTAATCTTATCCTTATTTGTATCAAGCTTTGCAATAGCAAATGAGGTAAATATTTTTAATGCAAGACATTATAAAGCTGATGCAGAACTTTATAGTAAATTTACAGCAGCAACAGGAATTAAAGTAAACTTAATCAATGGTAAAGCTGGTGCTTTAGAAAAAAGAATGATCGAAGAAGGAGCTGACTCTGCTGCCGATCTATATATAACAGCTGACGCTGGAAGATGTGGTGCTTTTAAAGCAAAAGGAATGACTCAATCAGGATTAGTTTCATCTACAATTAAATCATCTGTACCAAAAAGTTTTAGAACTACACACTGGGTTGGAGTAGCAAAAAGAGCAAGAATTGTTTACTACTCACCAGAAAGAGTAAGTGGTGCTGAGTTATCAGGGTTAACTTATGAAAGTTTAGCTGATCCAAAATGGAAAGGCAGAATTGCAATTAGAGCTTCTAGTAATATTTATAACAAATCTCTTGTAGCTTCATTAGTAAAAAATAATGGAAAAAAAGCTGCAGGTGAATGGGCAAAAGGTGTTGTTGCAAATATGGCAAGGGATCCAAAAGGAAATGATAGAGCACAAATTATGGCAGTAGCAGCAGGAGAAGCTGATATCGCTGTAGCAAACACTTATTATTTAGCGCTGATGTTATCAGGTAACAAAGGTCCAGAACAACAAGAAGCTGCAAAAAAAGTTAAAGCATTTTTTCCTAATCAAAATGATAGAGGAACACACATGAATATTAGTTGTGCTGCTTTAGTAAAAGGAGCGCCCAATAAAGCTAATGCAATTGCGCTTGTTGATTTCTTATTGTCACCAGAAGCTCAAGAACACTTTACAAATAATACATTTGAATTTCCAATGATAGCAGGAGTTTCACCAAGTCCGCTAGTAGTTAATAATCTAGGTTTAGATTTTAAACAAGATCTTACTACAAGTGTTGCTAGTTATGGAGCAAAGCAAGCAGATGCTTTAGAAGTAATGACAGCTGCTGGTTGGAAGTAACATTGAAAGTTAAAAAAAAATTTATGTCTGAAGTTAATTTAAATAAATCAGCCAATGCATGCGTACCATGTGCTGAGGAGTGTAAAAAAATAAACAGAAGAATAAATAAAAGGAAATTATCAGAGATAAGTACTAAAGATTTTCCGCACATTTCAAAAGTATTCAATATCTGACTTTTCTTAATTAAAGTGCCTATGTATCCTTAGTAGGCACTTTTAAAAATATTTAAAGAGACTATATAGTTCATTTAAACTACAAATATCTCTATGTTTACAAACAAATTTAATATCTGGTTTTTAAGCTCTCTGCTTATTTCATTGCTTGTTATAATTCCTATTTTGACAGTCTCTTTTAGTTTTTTTGAAGATACTTCTCGATATTTTGACATACTTAAAAAAACTTTTTTGTTTGAATATATTTTTAATTCTTTGTCACTTCTAGTTGGTGTCTTAATACTAACTTTTTTTTTAGGTGTTGGATCTGCTTACGTAGTCTCTTTTTACAAATTTCCAGGAGTTAACTTTTTTAAATGGGCATTAATTTTATCTTTTGCTATACCACCCTATATTTATGCATACTCTTTATTTGCATTTTTTGACAATTATGGCACTGCATTTACAATATTAAAGACTTTATTTGGTGATGGTGAGTACAATAAAAGTATACCAAAGTTTGATGGAATGTTTGGTTTAATATTATCTATTTCATTTTCTCTTTATGCCTATGTTTATATTCTTGCAAGATCTTCTTTTTTATATCAATCACAAAATTTAATAGACCTTGGAAAAAATTTAGGTTTTTCAAAATTTAAATCTTTTTATTCAATAATATTACCAGCCGCTAGACCTGCAATAGTTGCTGGTCTCTCTTTAGTTGCAATGGAAACTCTGGCAGAGTTTGGGGCAGTAGATTTTTTCTCAGTTAATACACTAACAACAGGTATATATAATGCTTGGATAACTTTTGATGATTTAGCTTTTGCTAATAGAATATCATTTTTTCTTTTGTTATTTATATTTATTCTTTTTCTAACTGAAAATCTTTCTAGAAAAAAAGCGAAATATCACTTGGATACAAGAGGTGGTTTTAAACAAAAAGAAAAAATAAAACTTTCTGGATCAAATTCTTTTTTTGCCTTTTTATTTTGTTTTTTATTGTTCTTTATAAGTTTTCTATTTCCATTAGGACAAATGCTTTATTGGACAATAAAATTTCCAGAAAATTTCTTTGACATAAATGTAACTAATCTTTTATTAAACACACTTTATTTAGTAGTATTGTCCAGCTTAGTTCTAATAATATTTGCTCTAATTTCTAATTATGGAAATCGAGTTTCAAGAAATAAAACATTAAATTTTTTATCCACACTGTCGATTTCAGGTTACGCCATACCTGGTGTTATTTTAGCTGTCGCTTTTATAACCTTTATCGCCTGGTTTGATGAGAATATAATTAAATCCTTAGGTTTTTTATCAATTAAAAAATTCTTTATTGGATCTGTTTTAGGTTTAATTATTGTATATTTTATTCGTTTTTACTCACTAGCTTTCAACGGAATAAAATCAGGATATGAAAAAATAAACGTTTCAGTTGATGAGAGTGCATATCTTCTTGGTTATTCAAAAAGAAAAACATTTCTGAATATTCATGTGCCATATTTGAGAAATTCATTATTATTTGTGGTTATTTTAATATCTCTTGAAATAATTAGAGAATTGCCAATTACCTTGGTTCTACGCCCATTTAACTTTGAAACATTTGCAACTACAGCCTATATCTCTGCATCAGAGGATATGCTTGAAGCAGCAGCAGTACCATCATTATTTTTAATTTTAATTGCTGCCTTTTTTATTACAATAACTTCAAATTATATTTTAAAAGAGAATAATGGCTAATAACTTTTTAGAAGTAAATAACGTAGATTTCAAAGCTGGCGGTAAAACAAAAGTAAAAAATGTGTCTTTTTCAGTTCAAAATGAAGGAGACATTATTTGTCTTCTAGGACCTTCAGGAATAGGAAAAACTACGATTTTGAGAACAATCGCTGGATTAGAAAAGATTAATAATGGTTCTATAATTATTAATAATAAAACTATATCGTCAAAAAAAATTCACATTGAGCCAGAGGACAGAAATATTTCACTTGCCTTTCAAGACAATAGTTTATTTCCACATTATAATGTCGAAAAAAATATATTAATTGGTACAGAAAAAAAAAATAAAAAAAAAATTAAAATAAATGCAAAAGAAATAGTAGAATTTTTAAATTTAAAAAAAATATTAAATAAATATCCACATGAGATAAGTGCTGGTGAAGCACAAAGATCATCACTTGCACGCGCTTTAGTTTCAAACCCTGACTTATTATTATTAGACGAGCCCTTGTCCAATGTTGACCAAAGCTTTAAAGAAGAAATTCAAGTCGAATTAAAACAATTATTAAGTAAATCCAAAATAACAACTATAATTGTTACACATGACTCATATGAAGCATTTTACTTAGGAAGTAAATGTGGAATAATATTAAATAAACAACTTAAACAATTTGACGATCCTTATAATGTTTATCATTTTCCTAATTCAGTAGAAGTTGTAAATTTTTTAAATAGAGGAATTTTAATTCCTGCAAAAGTAACAAGTGAAAATAGTTTAGAAAATAAAGATCTTGGAACAATTAAAGGTAATTTTGTTAAACACTATCCAAATGGATCAGAGGTAAAACTTTTATTACAGCCAGAAGATTTAGAACATGATGATAAAAGTAATTTAAAATTAGAGGTCGTTGATCGTAAATTTAGAGGAACAAATTTTATTTATACTTTAAAAACACCAAGTGAGTTACAAATTCCCGTATTTGTTCATTCACACCATATTCACCAGCATGAAATAGACGAAAAATTTGGTATTAAAAGACCTATTCACATTGATCACATTGTTTGTTTTTAATTTAAAATTAAATAATATAGTTTTGAGAAAAAAATTTAATTAATATATAATTTTATATGAAAAAAATTTTAACTTACTTATTTTTAACAATATTTGTTTCAAGCAACTTCACATACTCTTATGCTAAATGGGGTAAAGGAACACTTAAGATGGACAAATCTTCACTCGAGCACTTTCTTGAGTATATTTATGGTGGTGGAAGCGAAACATTTAGTGAGTCTAAAAACAAAAGGTCCGATCCAATGATTTTTACAATCGCTCAAGATGGAAAAATGTCTCATTATTATTTTTGTCCTTATGCTGAAGGTTGTAAAGTTGATAACACCATTCAATTCAAGTCAGAGACAAAATGTATGAAAAAATCAAACGGATCTAAATGTTACACATTTGCTATTGGGAAAAGGATAGTTTGGAAGAATGGAAATAAGAAAATTAAAATTAAAAAAAAAGATATGAAAAGTCCATATGTAATTGCAAAAAAAATTCAAGAAGCTGGTTTTTATGATGGTGATATCAACAATTTAGCAGGAATAAATATGAAAACTGGTAGAATTGACAATTCCATTAAAATTACGGGTGAAGATAAAAAAAATAATGAACAGGTTTCAAATTCAAGCTCTAATATAGTCAAAGAATTATCAGATTTAAAATTACTTTTAGATAGTGGAGCAATAACTAAGGAAGAATTTGAAAAAGCTAAAAATAAAATACTTAATAAATAATATTTATTTTTTCAAAAAAATTAATTTTTTTTTATTATTAATTTTTTTATTCACATCTTCAATTTGTAATAGTGATGATATGATCAAATTAAGAAACCTTTATGATTTAGGTTTGATAAATGAGAATGAATTAAAAAAAGCAATATCGATTATTGAAAATCAAAATAATTCAGAAATTGCTAGTTCTAGAATTAAAATAACAAAACTTTTTGAAGATGAGACTGGCACTCAGTTTGAAAAATTACAATTCTATTTAGATAATTTTAGAATCTATACTCTTAGACCAGGGGCTGTTGTTGTAGTTAATTTACTTACTGGTGAAAATGATGTTGTTTTAAAAGATAATTTTAAAGCAGAGTTAAGCTCTAATGGAAAGAAATATTTTGAATTTATATATGATAAAGAAAAATTAGAAAGTCAGCTAAATTATAAAGGTAAAATGCTAATTAATTGGACCGGCAAATATGTTTCTAAACATCAAGCAACCTTTTATCAGATGCAAATATTGGGTTATATGCCATTTCATTTTTATATAAGATTAAATTCTATCAAAAAAATTGTAGCATTAAATGTTGATCGTTTTACATCAAAAATTAATAAGTCAGTTGAAAAAGCTAAAGAAGAAATAGCTAATAAATATAACTTATCGGTTTCAGATGTAGATAATATTTTAGAAAAAAATCAAAATAGAGTAGATAAAGAAATTGAAAAAGTAATAACTGAAGAACAACAAAGACTTATTCAAGAATTAACCGAGAAATATGCTGGCCAAGCTATAGATAATGAAATACGAGCTGAAATTGAAAAAACAGTTGGTGAAGAGATTGCCAATGCATTAATAAGTGCAATTGAGTATTCCTCAGGATTAGCAATAGACGCTGCGATAGAAAGAGAAGTGGCAAATGAAGTTGATGCCGCAATTTCGGAAGCTGTGGCAATGGGAGTTTCAGAGGCTGCAGCAAGTGCTGCTATTGAGGCAATGATATGGGTATATGCCATGGGTGGAACAGATGAACAAGCAATGGACGCTTGCAGATATTATGCAGGAGATGCTTGCTGATAATATGAAAAAAAAATTATTAGTTTATTTATTATTTTATTTATTCTTTAACTTAAATGCAAATGCTGAGATAAATTTTTTTAAATGTCCTGAAAAAATTAATAATCTGTCTGTTGAAAATAATACTATTCAAAAAAAGATGATAGAAGGTGAGAGCATTGTAAAAATTGAAAAAAGCACACTTAATATTAAAGTAGATATCTATTTTATGAACTCCCAAGATAATAAAATATCAGAATTAATAATAAATAAGATTGCAAATTCTACCTCTTTAGGATTTGATGTTGAAAATAATATTAATAATGATCAGTTTAGTAGAGAGACTTTATTTTCTTTTATAGAGATTAAAGATAATTATGCTTTTACACGAAAAGAATTTTACTGGAAGCCAGGTGAGTATGATGAAAATGAAATTAAATATAATTATACCTCAAGTGGTAGATGTGAAAAAATAAACAAGGCAAAGTTTGATAATTTTTTTGAAAAAACTTCAACTAAATCAAAACAAAATACTTCAGAAATTAAAAATAATAAAACTACTACATTAGATAATGTTTCAATTAATGAATTATCAGGTGAACGTACATTTGCACTTTCCTGGGAAGGATATAATGACCTTATATTAGGATCTTTAATTTTTAATGAAGCAAATTTATTAGGCACAATTAATTTTGATTTACCTAACAAAGATGGATCTTGTTTTGGAACTTATGCTCTTTCAAAAAATAAAGGAACTTGGTCAATAAGGTGTGATAAAAATGATATGAATGCTTCAGGCCTTCTAAATTGGAATTTAAATGATGGAAGTGTTACAGGTACTGGTAAAGATAATAGTGATAGAAAAGTGAAATTTAAAGTTGGACCAAATTAAATCAAAAGTTCAAATAATTTTTAAATTTGATATATTTTATGGATAAACATTTTGTCAAAAGTGCGAAAGTTGTTGTTATTGGAGGCGGCGTAGCTGGAACATCGTGTGCATATCATCTAGCTAAATTTGGGTGGAAAGATGTAGTTCTATTAGAGAGAGACCAATTAACATCTGGAACTACATGGCATGCAGCTGGTTTAATGGGTCAATTAGGGGCCTCATCTACTATTACAAAGTTAAGAAAATATACTTTGGATCTTTATCAAGAATTAGAAAAGAAAACTGAATTATCTATAGGGTTAAAACAGAATGGTGCAATTACAGTAGCTACCACAAAAGAGAGAATGCAAGAGTTGTTGAGACAAGCAACTACCGCTCAACTATCTGATGTTGAAGTGCATGTTTTGGATAAAAAACAAACAAAGGATTTATATCCTGTTGTAAATAATGATGACATTATTGGAAGTGTATTCATGCCAAAAGATGGTCAAGCTGATCCAGTAGGCGTAACTAATGTTTTAGCAAAAGCTGCTAGAATGGAAGGAGCACAAATTTTTGAAAAAACACCTGTAACAAAAATTCTTGTTAAAAAAAATTCTATAGTTGGAGTTGAGACCGATAAAGGAAAAATTGATTGTGAGTATGTTGTTTTATCAACAGGTATGTGGTCCAGACAAATAGGTGAAAAAATGAATGTTAGTATTCCATTGTATCCCAATGAACATTTTTATGTGATCACGGAACCAATGAAAGATTTACCAAAAAATTTACCAGTTTTAAGAGATTATAATAATTGTCTCTATCTTAAAGAAGATGCAGGTAAAATGTTAGTTGGAATTTTTGAACCAAATGCAAAACCAGCCTTTAAAAATACTGGTGTTGTACCAGATGATTTTTCCTTTGGTGAATTCCCAGATGATTTTGATCATTTCGAACCTTATTTACAAAAATCATTTCACAGGTTGCCTATGTTGGAAAATGCTGGAATTAGAAAATTTTTCTCTGGTCCTGAATCATTTACTCCTGATACTCAATATCTTTTAGGTGAAACTCCCGAGATTAAAAAACTTTTTACATGTTGTGGTTTTAATAGTATTGGAATTGCAAGCTCGGGAGGCGCTGGACGGGTTACTGCAGAATGGATGATCAATGGACATATTAATGAAGATCTATTTTCATTAGATATTAAAAGATTTCAAAAATTTCATTCATCAAAAAAATTTATTATGGAGAGAGTTACAGAAACACTTGGTGATTTATATGGAATGCATTGGCCATTTAAACAACACAAAACATCAAGAAATCAAATTGTATTACCCTACCAAGAGGAGCTTAAAAAATTAGGAGCTTGTTTTGGAACCTCGGGTGGTTTTGAAAGACCTATGTGGTATGCGCTAAAAGGTGAAAAGGCTGATTACAATTATAGTTTTGGTTATCAAAATTGGTATCCATCAGCTGAGTATGAGACTAAAAATACCAGAGAAAACGTTGGATTATTTGAGTTATCTCCTTTTTCAAAATTTGACCTTGAAGGGCAAAATGTTCACGAAGAATTACAAAAAATATGTACTGCAAACATAAAAGATGTTGAGGGTAGAACAACTTATACCCAGATGTTAAATGAGGATGGAGGAATAGAGACCGATGTTACTGTTACTTGTCTTGAAAAAAACCATTTTAGAGTTATAGGTCCAGCAGCAACAAGAGAACATGATAAATTTCATATAAAAAAATATATTTCAGAAGAGGTCAATTTTAGAGATTTAACAGAAGATTTAACATGCCTAGGATTATACGGACCAAAATCAAGGAATTTATTGTCTAATATCAGTAATGATGATTTTACAAACGAAGGTATAAAGTTTAGTCATGGAAAATTTGTTACTATTGATGGAGTTAAAGTCTGGGCTCAAAGATTATCTTATGTAGGAGAAGTAGGTTTTGAATTATATGCAAACATAGATGAAAGCAAAAAATTATTTTTAGCTATTATTAAAGAAGGTAAAAATCACAGCTTATCACTTTGCGGAGCTCATGCAATGGATATTATGAGAATGGAAAGTGGTTTTTTACATTGGGGGCATGATATATCGCCTGAAGAAAATCAATATCAAGCAGGACTTAAATTTGCAATCAGTTATAAAAAAAATATAAATTTTGTTGGAAAAGAAGCATTATTAAAAATTAAAGATCTAAACCCCACAAAATCATTAGCCATGATGGTATTGAAAGACAACATACCTGGGGAACCTTTGTTACTTCATGAAGAGCCAATTTACTTAGATGATAAAATAATTGGCAGAACAACATCAGGAAATTATTCGTTTAATTTTAAAAAAAATATTTCATTTGGTTATGTTAACTCTGGAAATTCTATTGAAGACTTGATCAATAAAAATTTATTTATTGAAGTTGAAAAGAAAAAATACCCTGCAACAATAATCAAAAAACCTTTAAATCAAAAAAATATAAAAAATATTTAATGTTAAAGATAATTTCAAAAAAAAATAGGGCTGCAGAAATTATTTGTAATCTTAACAAAATTGACAATAAGCAATTAAAAGAAATTAAGTCTACACTTGATAAGTATGGAATGATTTATTTTCCAAAACAAAAACTTAGTTCCAAGAATTATCTTAATTTTGCAAAAAAATTTGGCAAACCAGCCAATTATCCAAGATTGAAAGGTTTAAATAAAAAATATCCTGAAATAACTGTTGTACAACGTAAATCTACTGACAAAGGACCTAGCTTTGGTGAACAATTTCACACTGACTCCTCTTATACAAAAAAACCCCCTAGATACACGATGTTACTTTCTAAACTAGTACCTAAAAAAGGTGTTGCTAATACTGACTTTTCTTCGCAGTACTTAGCTTATGAAAAATTATCAAAGAATTATAAAAATAAGCTTAAAAAATTAAAAGGTATCTACTCTTCACATGGACCAATATCAATCACAACAGTGGAGAGAGAAAAAGAAAAAGGAAAAATATCCAAAGAACTGATTTCCAGACATAAAATAATAAGAACTATTAAAAATAAAAAAACTATATACTGTAGCCCAGGACACTTTTTAAAATTTAATACAAATATGACTAAACAAAAAAAAGAATTAAAGAAGTTCTTATTTAATCATCAGACAAAAAAAACCTTTCAATATTCATTAGAATGGGAAAAAGATCAGCTTGCTATTTGGGATAATAGAGCCATGCTCCATCAGGCTACACCGTTTAAAGGTAATAGAATACTTCATAGAATAACAATACTTTAATAAAATGTATTCAATATTTCTTGGGTTAACGCCTTTTATCTTTATCACACTATTTGGTTTTGTTTTTGGAAAACTTAAAATTTTTGATTTAGGTCATGCAAAAGTTTTAAATTTGTTTTTATTCTATGTAGCGGTCCCTGCCTTAATAATTAAATTTGTTGCTCAAAGTGAAATCGGCCAAGTCGATATAAAACAGATATTTTCATATTTTTTAATGCAAGGAAGTCTTGGGTTTTTAACATTTTTATTAACATCAAAGTTTTTTAAAAGACCTATTCCAGAATCTATTATATGGGCATTAATGGTAGCACTATCAAATCATGTAACATTATTATTACCTATTACAAAAATCTATTTTGGAACTGAAGTAATTACCCAAGTAACAAGTATAATATTAATGGATGGGGTTATTTTATTATCAGTAATTGCTTTTTTTTTAGAACTTACTACTAAAAAAAATATTCGATTAACTGCATTTATAAAGAACATACTTCTTAATCCAATGATATTTTCAATTTTAATTGGTCTTTTACTATTTGTGTTTAATATAAATATCGATGATACGCCAGTAGACTACGTTCTTTCTGTTTTGGCAGCTTGTGTTTCTCCTATAGGACTTTTTGCAATTGGTATAACATTATCTTTTTACACACATAAAGTTATTAATAAATTAACTGCTTCTATATCTATATTGAAATTAGTTGTTTCTCCAATCATACTCTTGATAATTGGCTTCATCATATTTGATGTTGGACAACCTGAAAAAATTCCTGGTGCTTTTTTTGTTAGTGTTGCACCATGTGGTCATACAGCTGTAGTGTTATGTTCAGCCTATAATGTAAGTCCAGAAAATATAATAAAAGCTTTGTTTATCTCAACTTTTGCGTCATTTGCTACCATATTTTTTGCTATTCAATATTTAACAACTTAAGTTAATTAATATTATCTAAGATTTTATTAGCACATTCTTTTGTATTGCTATCACCATCTAGATCTTTAGTCCTATTTTGTTTTTCTAGCAAAGTTTTTTCGATTGAACTTACTATTCGTGTGGCAGCTTCTTTTTCGCCTAAATAATCTAACATCATAGCGCCAGACCAAATTTGACCTATTGGATTTGCAATACCTTTTCCAGCAATATCAGGTGCTGATCCATGAACAGGCTCGAATAAAGAGGGATATTTATTTGTTGGGTTAATATTTCCTGATGGAGCTATACCAATTGTACCCGTACATGCTGGACCCAAATCGGATAAAATATCTCCAAATAAATTTGATGCTACGACAACATCAAACCACTCTGGTGTTAAAACAAATCTTGCAGCTAAAATATCGATATGAAACTGATCTGTTTTTATCTCAGGAAAATCTTTTTTATTTTCATAAAATCTTTGGTCCCAGTATGGCATTGTTATAGAAATACCATTTGATTTTGTGGCATTAGTTAATTTTTTTCTACCTCTTGTTTTTGCTAATTCAAATGCAAATTTTTGAACTCTATCTATTCCATGTTTAGACATTATAGTTTCTTGTATAACAATTTCTCTTTCAGTATTTTGATACATTTTTCCACCTACCGAAGAATATTCGCCCTCAGTATTTTCGCGCACTATCATCATATCTATGTCACCAGGTTTTTTATTTGCTAAGGGTGCATTTACTCCTTCAAATAATTTTACTGGCCTTAAATTGATAAATTGATCAAATTCTCTTCTAAACTGTAGTAGGGAACCCCATAAAGTAATATGATCTGGGTATTTATCTGGCATACCTACTGCGCCAAAAAATATCGCATCATGATTACCAATTTGTTGTTTCCAATCATCAGGTAGCATTCTTCCATGCTTTTCATAATAATCGCATGATGAAAAATCAAATTCATCTATCTTTAATTTAAATTGATGTTGATTTGCTACTTCTTTAAGTATTTTTAAAGCCTCTGGAACAACCTCTTTTCCAATACCATCTCCAGCAATTGATGCGATTTTGTATTCTTTCATCCTTACTTAGTAAAAGTATCGTTAAATTGTTTAGCTACTCTTACAAAAGTAGTACATTTACTAAGTTGTTTAAGAGAAGGGGCTCCCACATAAGTACAGCTACTTCTAACACCACCAAGAATATTATTTATTGTATCTTTAATTTTTCCTCGATATTTAATTCTTACAGTTCTTCCCTCACTACTTCTATAGTCGGATAAACCTCCGTAATGTTTCTTATTTGCTATGTCAGAACTTGATCCGTAAAATTCTATAAATTTATGACCATTTGATTTTATTAGCTTACCTTCACCTTCATCGTGACCAGCAAACATTCCTCCAAGCATCACAAAATCTGCACCACCACCGAATGCTTTTGCGACATCACCCGGACAAGTACAACCTCCATCAGCAATTATATGTGCCCCTAAACCATGGGCAGCATCAGCACATTCAATAACAGCGCTTAACTGAGGATAACCAACACCTGTTTGAATTCTTGTAGTACAAACACTACCTGGTCCAATTCCAACTTTTACAATATCCGCTCCTGATAATACCAATTCTTGTGCCATATCAGCTGTTACAACGTTACCAGCAATAATAGTTTTAGTAGGATATTTATCTCTTACAGATTTTAAAAATTTACTAAAGTGTTCAGAATAACCATTAGCAACATCAATGCAGATAAATTTTATGAAACTATATTCTTTTAAAACTTTATCTAAATTTTCAAAATCTTCTTTTTTTATTCCTATACTTAAAGCAATATTTGGATGAATAGATTTTATTTTTTTAAATTTTTTTATTTTTTGAATGTTATGCTGTTTAGTTAAACAAGTGATCATTCCGTATTCAGAAAGCTTTTCAGCTACACCAAGTTCACCAACACCATCCATATTTGAAGCCATGATAGGAATTCCAGACCATTCATTATTACTATACTTAAATCTATAAGTTCTTTTTAGATTTACATCTTTACGACTTTGAAGAGTACTTCTTTTAGGTCTAAAAAGTACATCTGAGTAGTCTAATTTTAGTTCTTCTTCAATTCTCACGAGTCCGAATTTATACAGGGGCTCAAAGCAAATTCAAATTAATTATTAATATTGATGCAGCGTTTTCATTGGCTTTAATTTAAAAAATACATATTATTAGGCATGTTTAATGGTTTTAAGTTAAAGTACGTAAAAGTAAAAAAGGGCAAGGTTTTTTGCAGAGTTGGTGGTGAAGGTCCACCATTACTTTTACTACACGGATATCCGCAAACACATTTAATGTGGCACAAAACAGCCCCTGAGTTATCTAAAAGTTTTACAGTGGTTGCTGCAGATTTAAGAGGATATGGAAATAGTCTTGCTCCAGTATCAGATAGCAAACATTACAACTACTCAAAAAGAGAAATGGCAAGTGACATGAAACAGATGATGATAAAATTAGGGTTTAACAAATTTTTTGTTGCGGGACATGATAGAGGTGGAAGAGTTGCTCACAGGTTAGCAAGAGACCATAGAAAAAATATAATAGCTCTTAGTGTTTTAGATATTTGTCCAACATTAGATATGTACGAACTAACAACGAGAGATTTTGCAAAAGCTTACTTTCATTGGTTTTTTTTAATCCAACCAAAATGGTTACCTGAGAAAATGATAATGAGTGATCCACGTAAATGGATGAAAAGTTGTTTAGATAAATGGTCAGGTAATCACAAATTTGGAAAAGTTGAAGAAAATTATTTAAAATGTTTCAAGCAACCAAAAAGAATTCATGGATCTTGTGAAGATTATAGGGCGTCTGCGACTATTGATTTGGATCATGACAAAAAAGATAGAAAGAAAAAACTAAATATTCCAGTCCAAGTGTTATGGGGAAGTAAGGGAGTAATTGGAAAGCAGTTCAAACCATTAAAAATTTGGCAAAGATATACTGAAAAAAAAGTTATAGGTTATCCTGTAAACTCAGGTCACTTCATTCCAGAGCAAAATCCAAAGGCAACTATTAAACATTTAACTGATTTTTTTTTGAAGAAAATTAAGTAATTAGCCTTACTTGATGTGATCAATAATCGCGCATATCATTGTTGATAATATTAAATTCACCTTTAAATATAGCTAATGTCCTCTTTACTTAAAAATTCAGAATTAACCTCAGAAAAAGCAGATAGCATTGTTTCTGAAACTCTAAATAATTGTGATGATGGTGAGCTTTATATAGAGGATACAAAATCTGAGACAATTGTATTAGATGATAACAAAATTAAAAGTTCAAATTATACATCAGACTTAGGTTATGGTTTTAGAGCTGTAACAGGTGATACAGTCGCTTATTCTCATTCAAACGAAATATCAGAAAAATCATTAAAAAATTCTAGCGAAAATCTTAAGTCAACTTTAAAAAATAATAGCGGAACATATAATTCAGAAATTAAAAAAACTAATCAGAAGCTTTATAAAGACGTTGATCCAATTGAGAGCAAGTCAATGAAATCAAAAATTGAATTGCTGAACAATATGAATGAATATGCCAGATCAAAAGATAGTTCAGTTAAACAAGTAACAGCAAGCCTTCTAGCAGAAAAGAAAAATGTTGAGATCATTAGATCTGGAGGAGAATTATTATCAGATAATAGACCTTTAGTTAGAATAAATATGTCAGTAATGGTTGAAAAGAATGGTAGAAAAGAAACTGGCGTTTTTGGTATTGGTGGAAGACAGGATTATGATGAATATCTTAAAAATGATAATTGGAAAAAAGTTTGTGATGAAGCTTTTAGAATTGCAAGTACAAATATAGAAAGTAAACCTTCTCTTGCAGGAGAAATGAAAGTTGTTCTAGGACCTGGTTGGCCTGCAATTTTAATTCATGAAGCTGTAGGTCATGGACTAGAAGGTGATTTTAATAGAAAAAAAACTTCAGCTTTTCATGCTTTAGTTGGTAAAAAAGTTGCAAGCGATGGAGTTACAATAATCGACGACGGAACATTAGATAATAGAAGAGGTAGTTTAAATATTGATGATGAAGGAACGCCAACAGAAAGAACAGTTTTAATTGAAAATGGTATCTTAAAAAATTTCATGCAAGATAGACTAAATGCAAGACTTATGAATACAAAATCAACAGGAAATGGAAGAAGAGAGAGCTATAAACATGTCGTGATGCCTAGAATGAGAAATACGATAATGTTAGGTGGATCAAACACCCAAGAAGAAATGATTAAGTCAGTAGATAAAGGTATTTTTGCTGTAAGTTTTGGTGGTGGTCAAGTTGACATTACCTCTGGAAAATTCGTTTTTAATTGTACAGAAGCTTATGAGATTATAAATGGAAAAATTGGATCTCCAATTAAAGGAGCTACTTTAATTGGTGATGGACCGTCTTCATTAAAAGAAATTTTAATGGTTGGAAATGATATGATGTTAGATCCTGGCATTGGAACGTGTGGTAAAGCTGGACAAGGTGTACCAGTTGGTGTTGGACAACCATCTTTGCTCATCAATAATATGACTGTTGGCGGAACTCAACTGTAACAAAATGATTAAAGATCAAGAGTATCTAAAAAAAATTGCAGATATATGCCTCAGTAAATCAAAAAAATTAGGTTCATCTGATGCAAATATATTGGTGCAAAGTTCTGTTTCTGAAAATGTAAATGTAAGGAATAAAAAACTTGATGGATCTGAAAGGTCTGAAAATCTTGGAGTAGTACTTACAACTTATTTAGGTAAAAAAAAATCCTCAATAGCATCATCAAATCTTAAAGAAAGTAATTTAGATGAGTTAGTAAATAGATGTATTGAAACAATGAAAATTACTCCTGAGGATGAATATAATTCATTACCAGATAAAGACCTTCATTTTAAAGGATTAAAAGACTTAGACTTGTATGATGAAACACATTTAAGCAATGAAGATAAGATTAATTATATAAAAGAGGCAGAAGAGGAAGCCTTTTCAAATGATAAAATAATAAATACTAATGGATCTGGATTTGGCGAGAACAAATCAAATTTTTTATTAGCCAATTCAAACGGATTCGCTGATGGATATAAAACTTCACAATTTACTGCATACTGTGAAGTTGTTTCAAAAAATAATGGAAGCATGGAAAGAGATTATGAATATACAAGTAAAAGGTTTTATAGTGATATTTTAAAACCTAAACAACTTGGATCTATTGCAGCGGAACACGCAGTAAAGAAATTAAATCCAAAAAAAATAAAAAGTGAAAAAATTAGTCTAATATTTGATAAAAGAATTTCAAAAAACTTTCTATCTATTTTCGCAAGTGCAATATCATCAAGTGCAATAGCAAAAGGAACAACATTTTTAAAAGATAAATTAAATCAACAAGTTTTTAACTCTGAAATAAATATATTAGATCACGGTAATATAAGAAAAGCCAATGGATCTCGTTACTTTGATAGCGAAGGTATAGCAGTAGTTAACCTTGATTTGATAAAGAACGGTATTCTCCAAGACTATTTAATTGATACTTATAATGGTAAAAAAATAAATAGAAAATCTAATGGTAGGGCAAGCGGAACAACAAATTTATATTTTCAAAATGGATCAAAAACATTTGAAGATCTAGTAAAATCAGAAAATAAAATCTTGTATATTAAAGAAACTATTGGACATGGTACAAATATTATTAATGGTGATTACTCTGTAGGAGCATCAGGCATGATGATTGAGAACGGGGAGTTTTCATATCCAGTTAGTGAAATTACAATTGCTGGAAACTTAAATAATATTTTTAAAAATATAACTTTAGCCGATGATTTAGAATTTAATTATGCAACAAATTCACCGACAATGATGGTTGAAGGTATGGTTGTAGGTGGAAAATAATTTCTAAATGAAAAAAATAATAACTATTTTTTTTGCAATTTTTTTTATTACTAACTCATCAAACTCTAATGAATATGAAATAAGATTAAATAACTTATTTGAAAAATTAAAAATTCAAAATCACTCAATTGCAATTGATACAGAGATGAAGATTTGGGATATTTGGACCAAACACCCCACTGATCAAAATTTAACTTCTTTGCTATCAAGAGGAACAAAATTTATGAACCAGGAGCAATATTCAGTTGCTGTAGATATATTCACAACAGTAATTAAAAAAGATCCTGCTTGGGCAGAAGCTTGGAATAAAAGAGCAACTGTCTTTTATTTAATGGGCAAATATCAAGATTCACAAAATGATATAGATAAGGTATTAAAACTGGAGAAAAGACACTTTGGAGCATTATCAGGACAGGGTCTCGTTCAAATTAAGTTAAAAAATTATGAAAAGGCTTTAAAGAGTTATGAAAAAGTAAAAGAGATTTATCCGTCCATGAGGTCACCACAAATAATGATACCACAGATTAAAGAGTTGATTAAAAATCAATCTGTGTAAATGAAAAAACTACTAATTTTATTTTTTATTAATATTTTTGCAGTTAATTCTGCTTATTCTGTAGAAGAAGTCCTTATTTCTTTAAAAGAGGGAGGAAAAATAATTTTTATTAGACATGCGCTTGCACCAGGGAATGGAGATCCAGAAAATTTTGATTTAAATGATTGTTCTACCCAAAGAAATTTAAATCAAAGAGGAATTGAACAGTCAAAATTTATTGGAGGTATATTTAAAAAAAACCAGATTAAAATTGAAAATGTTTATTCAAGTGAATGGTACAGATGTATAGATACAGCTAAATTTGCTTTTAAAAATTATCAAACATTTAGCGCTTTAAATTCTTTTTATGATATTAGATTTGAAGCAAATGAAGCGAGGCAAATAACTCAACTAAAAGAGTTTATTAATCAATGGAATGGTAAAGAAAATATAATTTTTGTTACTCATTTTGTTGTTATATCCTCAATGCTAAATATAGGGACTTCTTCAGGAGAAATAGTAATAACTGATAAGAACTTAAATATTATTGGATCAATTGATACTTTGTAATATATTAACCTTAGATTTATGAAAACAATATTTATTATAGGATCAAAAAAGCATACTTTAAAATACACTAGAAAAATGCCTGAGGGCGAAGTAAAAAAAATGAAATCTTTTGTGACTAATAAAGGTCAAAAGTTAGAAAAAACATCTAAGTTTAAAATTCTAAAGATTTCCGACGAAAAAACAGCAAGAGTATTTAAGATCAGTTTATAATATTTAATCCAGAAATAGAGACTAAATGAAGAAATCTAAAAGAAGTAATGTCGACCCATTTATTGTAATGGATGTAATGGAGTCTGCTAGAAAAGCAGAAGCTAATGGCAAGCATGTAATTCATATGGAAGTAGGTCAACCAGGAACACCAGCACCAAAGCTTGCCAAACAATTTATTTCAGATGAAATTTCCAATAATGATCTTGGCTATACTGTTACATTAGGTTTGCCAGAATTACGAAATAAAATTTCTAAATTGTATGGAGATTGGTACAATATTGATTTAAACCCAGACAGAATAATTATAACAACTGGATCTTCAGGAGCATTTATACTTTCTTTTGCAGCATTATTTGATGTTGGAGATAGAGTAGGCATTGCCGCTCCAGGCTATCCTAGCTATAGACAAATTTTAAAGTCACAAGATTTAATTCCAATTGATATTTTTACAGAGTTGCAAAATAAATTTCAGCCCATACCAAAAGATATTAAAGAAAATAATTTAAATGGTTTATTAGTTGCTTCTCCTGCAAATCCCACCGGTTCAATGCTTGATAAAAAAAAACTAGAAGAACTTATTAATACTGCACATGAAAATAAAGTGAGTTTTATTAGCGATGAGATTTATCATGGAATTCAATATGAAAATAAACCCACATCTGCATTAGAAATTTCAAATGAATGTTATGTTATAAATTCATTTTCTAAATATTTTTCTATGACAGGTTGGAGAGTAGGGTGGATGATTGTTCCCGAAGATCATGTGAGACAAGTAGAAAGATTATCTCAAAATCTTTTTATTTGTCCTCCTCATGTTAGTCAATTAACTGCTCTATCAGCAATGGATGCAAAAAAGGAATTAAATACAAATGTAGAGGTTTATAAAAAAAATAGATCAATTTTGTTAGAAGAATTACCTAAGGCTGGTTTAAATAAATTTTCTCCCCCAGATGGTGCTTTTTATATCTACATTGATATTTCAGAGTATTCGAAAGATAGCCTTAACTTTTGTAGAGAAGTGCTTGATAAAGCAGGAGTAGCAATAACTCCTGGACTTGATTTCGATCAAAAAAGAGGAAATTCTACAATAAGGTTTTCATACGCTAGAAGCACTGAGGATATAATTGAAGGAGCAAATAGAATAAAAAAATTTATGAAAGAAGAGTATTTAAAATAATAATGAAAACTGCTGTTTTATTTGGCTCATCTGGGTTAATTGGATCTAATTTACTAGATAATTTAATCAACAATAATACTTACAACAAAATAAAAATATTTGTTAGAAAATTACCTTCTATTGATAATTCAAAAGTTGAAGTGATCAATACAGATTTTTTAGATTTAGACACTTTAAAAGAAAAATTAACAGGTGATGATTGTTTTTTTTGCATTGGCACAACTCACAAAGATACACCCAATAAAAAAGAATATAGAAGAGTAGAATATGATTTGCCTGTACAATTAGCAAAAATTGCAAAATTCAATTCAATTAGTAATTTTATTTACGTCTCCTCAATTGGAGCAAACCCAAAAGCCTCAAGTACATATTTAAAAAATAAAGGTCAAGTAGAGGAGGAGCTAAAAAAGATTGGGTTTTCTAACCTAAGCATTATTCAACCCTCATTTTTAGTTGGAAACAGAAAAGACTTTAGAATTATTGAGGTTTTAGGAATTCCAGTGATGAAATTTCTATCCTTATTCTTTTTTGGTGGACTGAAAAAATATACTCCAATAAAGGTTGAGATAGTTGTGAATGCAATGATAAAACTTGCTTCAGAAAATAATAGTGAGCAAACTTATTTGTCTGATAACTTACAAGAGTTAGGATCTAACTAAATGAGAAAATCAATAATATCAATATCTTTTTTGATTTATATATTCTGTATTTTACCTTACTCTTCTTCAATGGCTTATGAGGAATCTCAATATGATGTAGTATATAAATCTGAAATATACGAAGTGAGACATTATAAAGACCGTCTAGTTGTCGAAGTTGTAAGTAGAAATGATGACAGTAGTTTTAGAAAACTTTTTAAATATATCTCGGGTAAGAATAATAAATCCCAAGAAATTAAAATGACCGTGCCAGTAACACAGGGTGAGAAAGAGAATGGATACTATATGCAATTTTATCTTCCATCAAAATTTACAAAAGAGAATGCGCCTGTACCCACAAATTCAGATGTTAAAATCTCAACAATTGAAGAAGGTTTTTTTGCTGTAATAGAATATTCTGGAAGAGCCTCAGATAATAATTTCTTCAAACATAAGGAAATTCTTAATAAAAAACTTTTAGAGGATAAAGTAATCATTAAAGGATCTTCAATAAGAGCAACCTATAATGGGCCTTTTACACTTCCTATGTTGAGACGTAATGAGGTTATGTTCAAAATTTTATGGCAAAAGTGAAATTATGAGAATCAAAAGACTTATTCAAAAAAAAACAAAAAAATTCATAATAAAGAAACTATCAAATAATTTTAGTACATTATTTCAAGCATATAATTTATCAAAAACAAATTTTTGCAATATTAACAATGTTAAAATAAAATTTTTTAAAAATACATCTTTAGCAAAAAAAGGAGAGGCATTGTATCTTAAAATTGACGGACAAATACTACCAAAGATTATTGAGACAGGTAAATTTGATGATTTTTTATTTAATTTTTTAAAAAAAAACTTAAAAAAAAATTCTCTTTTTATTGATGTTGGAGCAAACCACGGTCTGGTATCAAAACAAGTTTCAAATTTAAAAAAAATAAAAAAAATAATGACATTTGAGCCTGTAAAAGACATTTATGAGCTCTCATTACTAAATTTGAAAGATAAAAAATATGTCGAACAATTTAACTATGGTTGGTCAAAAAATAATAATAAATATCCACTTTACGAAAATCCTGCAAATTCAGGTGATTATAGTTTAATTCCAAACAAACAAAGAAACATAAAACATATTTTCAATTTTAAAAATGCAAATAATGTACTGAATAGGATCCTAAAAAAAAATAAGAAACTTAGCTTAATATTAAAAACTGACTGTCAAGGATATGATATTGAGTTGTTTAATTCAATTGATGATAAATATTTGAAACTATTAAGTATTTATTTTCTTGAATGTAAAGAAATTAAAAATAAACAAAAAGTTATCTTTGAAAAAAAAATAAAATTTTTTAAAAAAATATTTGTTTCATGTCCCTTAATTCATTCAAATGTTAAACAAATTAGGATATCAGATCTTGAAAAATATTTTAATTATAAGGTTGAATTTGATCTAATTCTGATGAAATAATATTATTGCTAAAATTACATATAGCATATTCCTTTAATTTATTTATAAGACAATTTATAATCAGAAAGGAATTTATGAAAAAATTATTTTTAATTTTATTTGTATTATTTAGTTTAAACAGCTCTGTTTTTGCTGATGGTCATGTAAAAAGAATTTTATCAACTAGTCAGACTGGTATGGGTAATGATATTGTTTATCCATCAGGAAAAGCAAAAATCACAGCTTTTGAATTTACTGTGCCCGTAGGAGGCCCTGTAGTTCCACATACTCACTCGTTCCCTGTTTTAATAATGATACAACAAGGAGAAATTGAACTTACTCAAGGTGGCAAAAGCTATGTTTATAAAGCTGGAGATGCATTTATTGAAGATGTAGGTGTGGCTCATGAATCTAAAAATATTGGAGATGTTCCTGTTAAAGCAATTGTTGTTGCTATGGGAGTTGAAGGTCAAAAAATTATGACCCCAGTAAAATAGAAAGAAAAAATATGGGGCAGTTATTTTTACATGCCCCATATCTCTTTCTTTAAGCTAAAACTTTTTAGCCTCTTTCTTTAAGTGACCTAATGTTTCTCCTGAATTTTTTCCTGATTTGATAACGTACCCACTTGTACCGTTAGCATTAGTTTCTACAGTTTTCAAATTTCGAAACATTAATTGATTTAGCCTAGCGTTCTTTGAGCCTCGGCTAAACGAACTTAATACTCTGTGCATTCTTTTCATACACCCTCCTTGTTTGTTTTTCCAAAACTCGCTTTTAACCGATGCGATATCGATCTCTTTTTCACCATGAGATATGGTAAAAATAATTTATCTTTTAAGAATTTTAATTTCAAATAGTTAAAGTTTTTTTATGACCAATATGGGTCTAATAATTTACTTTCTAAAAAAACTAATACCTTTTACTCATTTTTAAATTTTTTAGTAAAAGTCTATATTTTTCGAGGTTATTAGTTCCATATTTCTCATCCATCAAACTTATTAAATAATCAACAAAATCATAAGACTTAAATGAATAAAACATAATTAAAATTAATTTAGTCATACTTTCCAAAGAAAGTTTATTTATTTCCTCAAAATTTTTTACCATAACGCAGTCAAGCTGAAATAAATGATTGAGACCCATCATTTTATTATTTCCTAAAATCATTGGTTTGAATACTCTAGTATTTATATTATTAAACATATGAAGCATAAATCCAGAATTTTCTATTAATCTCAAAATTTCAGATGAAAATTTTTCACCATGATACAAAGGAAAGGGAGAGGTTTCTATTTGAATCACTTTAACATTTTCAAGTTTTTCTAAACCATTAATTAATATTTCATATTCGTAACCCTGAACATCAATTTTTATAAAATCAATTTTTTCGTCTATTTCGTTTAATTTTTTTGTTTTAACTTTTTCCTGAGATGTAATTTTTGCCCATTCCTCAAAACCATGAAATTTTTTAAGATAATCTAAATTAGGTTTTAGAAAAGAGGACATTCCGGGCTCTTTACAAATATTAAGTATTTTATCTTCACCATCTCCCAGTGCATAATTATAAAATTTTTTATTTGGATCTGCTGTTTTTAATTTATTATATTCTTCTATATTAGGTTCAAATCCAATAATTTGACTATATGTTTCATTGTACAATTCATCAATAAAATCTGTTTTATCAATTGGACTAGCACCAATATCACAAATAATTAATGGTGATTTATTTTTAATAAAATCTAACATATAAAATTTAGTTTTAAGTATTTTAAATTATAATATTTTTAAACAAAATTTAAAGAGAATTGAAACGAATCCATTTACTATTATTCTTACTTGACTCAATAACGTTTTCTATAAACTTCATTCCATCAATTCCATCATTAATAGTGGGGTAACAATTATTTGATTTATCATATTCTTGTTTATTAATATTAGCTGAAAGCTCTTTGTAAATATCATTATAAATATTAGCAAAACCTTCTAAATAACCTTCTGGATGACCTTGAGGAATTCTTGTTACATTTTTAGCTTCTTCACTCGTAGCATTACTGCCTCTCGTAATATTTTGAGTAGGGTTTCCAAATTTTGTATAACTAAGATAATTAGGATCCTCTTGTCTCCACTCTATTCCAGCATTTTCTCCATATACTCTTATTTTGAGATTATTTTCGTTTCCAACTGCAACCTGGCTTGACCATATTGATCCTTTCGCACCCCCTATAAATCTTAGCATTATTTGGGCATTATCATCTACTTTTCTCCCTTCAACAAATGTATGAATATCAGCCGAAATTTCATCAACCTCTAATCCAGTTATAAACCTAATCAAATTATAGGCATGAGTTCCAATATCACCTATACAACCACCTGCGCCTGATCTATTAGGATCAGTTCTCCACTCTGCTTGCTTTAATCCACTATCCTCTGCCTTTGTAGTTAACCAATCTTGAGGATATTCAGCTTGAATAACTCTCAAAGAACCTAAATCTCCTTTTCTAACTAAAGATCTTGCATGTCGAACCATAGGATATCCTGTATAATTATGTGTTAAAGCAAATATTAATTTTTTACTTTCAATAATTTTTTTAAGATCTATTGCCTCCTCACTAGACATACCAATAGGTTTATCACAAATAATATGTATGCCTTTATCTGCAAAGATTTTTGCAACAGGTACATGTAAATGATTTGGTGTTACTATCGAAACTACATCAATACCGTCTGGTCTAGATGACTCTTTTTCTGCCATCTCTTGATAGGTTTTATATATCCTATTATTTTCTAGACCAAGATTTTTTCCAGTTTCTTTTGAATTTTCAAAGTCAGATGAAAATGATCCCGCAACTAATTCATAATACCCATCAAGTCTTAAAGCTATTCTATGGACACTTCCAATAAAAGCATCTTTACCACCACCAACCATTCCGATGCGTATTTTTCTACTCATTAATTAATGCCAAGCATTTTTTTATTTGCTTCATGGTCAGCACCACTACCTGCAAAATCATCGAAAGCTTTTTCTGTTGTATTAATTATGTGATTTTTAATGAATTCTGCTCCCTCTCTTGCTCCATCTTCTGGATGTTTAAGACAGCATTCCCATTCAAGAACTGCCCAACCGTCGTAATCATATGAAGTAAGTTTTGAGAATATGGATTTAAAATCAACCTGTCCATCCCCAAGTGATCTAAATCTACCAGCTCTATTAACCCAAGACTGAAACCCACCATAGACACCTTGTTTCCCAGATGGGTTTAACTCAGCATCTTTAACGTGAAACATTTTTATCTTCTCATGATAAATATCAATATGAGCTAAATAATCTAGATGTTGCAGAACATAATGACTTGGATCAAAAAGCATATTACATCTTTTATGATTACCAACTCTTTCTAAGAACATTTCAAAAGTCACACCATCATGAAGATCTTCACCTGGATGTATTTCATAACATAAATCAACTCCGTTATTATCAAAGTGATCAAGAATAGGCTTCCATCTTTTTGATAATTCATCAAATGCATTTTCAATTAACCCTTCAGGTCTTTGTGGCCAAGGATAAACATAAGGCCAAGCAAGTGCTCCTGAAAAAGTTACATGTTTATCTATCCCAAGACTGTTTGATGCCT
>CACIST010000014.1 GCA_902589395.1 uncultured Pelagibacteraceae bacterium
CTAAATCTAAAGAACCTGTAATGTTAATATATAATAAAAACTTATCAGTTAGTCCTTTAACAACACATATTCCAATAAAAGATGTGTCAAAGTTTATAAAAAAAAAAAAAATCATTAATAATGTAACTAAAATTAATAATTTCTATAAGTCTAAATTAAAAATAAGACCAAATATTGCTATTATGGGACTCAACCCACATTGTGAAACTATTGATCGTGTTAGTGAAGAGAAAAAAGAGATAATCCCTGCAATCAAGTACTTAGTTAATAAAAAAATTAAAGTTAATGGCCCTATATCTGCTGATACTTTTTTTTTAGAAAAAAATTTAAAAAAATTTGATGTAGTTATTGGCATGTATCACGATCAGGTTCTTACACCAGCGAAAACTCTATTTAAATTTGAAGCTATTAACATCACTATAGGATTACCTTTTATTAAAATTACTCCTGATCATGGTCCAAATATTGATATGATTGGTAAAAATAAATCTGATCCATCTTCAATTTTTTATGCTTTCGATTTTTTAGATAAATTATGATGAATTTTTCTGCAAAGAAAAGTTTAGGACAAAATTTTCTAAACGACCAAAAAATAATTAATTTAATTGCTGAAATAGGAAACATAAATTGTAAAGATATTGTTTTAGAAGTTGGGCCTGGAACAGGAAACCTAACAGAAAAAATTTTAGAAAAAGAACCAAGAGATTTTATTCTTATAGAAAAAGATCAAAGATTAGTAGATCATCTAATTAAAAAATTTGGAGACAAAATTAAAATTTTTAATGAGGATATGTTAAAATTTTCATACGAAAACTACTATAAAAAAAATTTAATTATATTCGGTAACCTTCCTTATAATATTTCTTCTCAAATATTGGCCAAATGGATTAAAATAAAAGAACTTGATAAATTTTGTAAAAAATTAATATTAATGTTTCAGAAAGAGGTAGCAGATAGAATTATTGCCAAAAATAATACAAAAAATTATGGAAGATTATCCATATTAGCAAATTGGAAATTGGATGTAGAAAAAATAATTGATATTGAACCTAACTGTTTTAAACCTGCTCCAAAAGTAAAAAGCACACTGTTAGTGTTTACTCCCAAAAAAAAATTTTTCGAACTAAACGATCCAAAAAATTTGGAGCATGTAACTAATATTTTTTTTAGTCAAAAACGAAAAATGATTAAAAAACCTCTTAAATTCTTATTTAAGAATTTTGAAGATATAGCTGGAATATTAAATTTGAATCTTAATCTAAGACCTCAAAACTTAAATAATGTTACATATTATAAAATTAGTAAACTATATGAGTCTTTAACTGATTAAATTATTTATATGATTTTTTATATTTTTTTTATCGTATCTTAATTTTTTTTTATTTTTTTTTTGTTTTTTAATAAAATTTAATATTTGATTATAGCATAATTCAATTTTGTCATTGATTACTGTAAAATCATAATCTTTCCAGTGCAGAACATCTTTTTTAAATTGTTTCATTCTTACAATTGCAATTTTTTTGTCTTTTTGATCCCTCTTTAATAATCTATTAAATAATTCTTTTTTTGATGGTGGTAAAATAAAAATTGTTATTATTTTATATTTTAATTTTTTATTTTTTATTTGTTTAGTCCCTTGCCAATCTATATCAAAGATAACGTTTTTACCTTTCTCAAGATTTTTGATAACAGTTTCTTTTAAAGAACCATAGTAATTTTTAAACACTTTGGCATGTTCTAAAAACTTTCTTTTTTGAATTAAATTTTTAAATTCTCTATCTTTAATAAAAAAATAATCTTTGCCATTTTTTTCGTTTATCCTGGGATTTCTTGTAGTATGTGAAATTGAAATTTTGAAGTTATTTCTTATTGAGAGTTTTTTAACTAATGTTGTTTTGCCGGCACCAGAAGGAGAAGATAATATTACAATCACCCCTGCTTTTTTTTCAGCCATTTGAGTAAAAATTTAGTTAGCTTTATTTTCAATAAATTTAACTGCATCACCAACAGTTAAAATCTTTTCTGCATCGCTGTCAGATATTTCAGATCCAAATTCTTCCTCAAAAGCCATAACTAACTCAACTGTATCTAAACTATCTGCACCTAAATCATCAATAAAGCTTGAATCATCGTTTACCTTTGCTTCATCAATACCAAGATGGTCTGCTACTATTTTTTTTACTTTACTAGAAATATCATCTGACATTTTGTTCCTTTTAGTTAATTTGTTAATAGATATTTTATTTATTTTGTCAACTAAAATACATGCCTCCATTCACATGTATTGTCTCTCCAGTTATATAGTCCGATAAATTTGAACTTAAAAATGCAATTGAATTAGCAACATCCTCAGGTCTGCCAAATTTGTTAAGGGATATCCTAGATTTCATTAATTCTGTGTGTTCTTCACTAATTTTTGCAGTCATATCTGAAATTATAAAACCTGGAGATACAGAATTTACAGTGATATTTTTTTTACCGTATTCTAGAGCTAAACTTTTTGACATCGCAATTATACCTGCCTTTGATGCAGCGTAATTAGCTTGACCAATATTACCTGTATGTCCAACTACAGATGTAACATTTATTACTTTTCCTTTTTTTGATTTTAACATTTTTTTAATTATATTTTTTGTAATTAAGAAGGTGGAAGTTAAGTTTATATCAATTACTTTTTTCCATTCTTCTTCTTTCATTCTGATTGACAAATTATCTTGAGTAATTCCAGCATTATTTACTAAAATGTCGATTTTATTAGATAAAATTGTGGTACAATCTTCTACAAACTTATCAATACTTTTATGGTCAGAAATATCAAACTTTAAAACATTTAAATTTTTATATTTTTCTTGAATTATTTTTAGTTTCTGCTCATTTGTACCAGTTGCTAAAACATTAGCTCCAGCTGAAGATAATTTTTCAAGAATAGAGCTACCTATTATTCCTGTAGCTCCAGTCAATATTATGTTTAAATTTTTTAAATCTATCATTAATTTTTTAGATTATTAAGATCCTCAATATTATTTACTTGAATTAATTCAACATTTCTATCAATTCTTTTTACAAGTCCTGATAGTACTTTTCCAGGACCTATTTCAATAAATTTTTTATTACCTAATTTTATCATATTTATTATACTTTCCCTCCATCGTACTGGGCTTTCAATCTGCTCTATTAAAAGACTTCTTAAACTATCAGGATCATTTGATGGTTCCGCAGTTACATTTGGGACTATCATGTTTTTTGGGGGAGAAAACTTAGTTTGATTAAGTTCTTTGTTCATGATTTTTGTAGCTAAACTCATCAAAGGACAATGGAAAGGGGCAGAGACTGGTAATTTTATACTCTTTATGTTTAATTTTTTTAATTCAAATATAAATTTATCAATGTCGTTAGTTTTTCCACTGATAACAACCTGGCCATTAGAATTATCATTAGCTAAATAACAATTAAAATTATTTTTATTATTTTTTATTATTTCATTGATATTTTTAGTTTCTTCTCCCAAAACTGCAACCATGCCACCCTCATTTTTGGGAACTGCATTTTGCATTGCTTGACCTCTAGTTTTTAAAAGCTTAATTGTTTCTCTAAAATTAATTACACCAGAGCAAGCCAAAGCAGAATATTCACCCAATGAATGTCCAGCGAAAAAATTTGCTTTACTAATATCAAGATTAGTTTCTTTTTGAATTGTATTAAAAATTGAATAACTAACCAAAAAAATCGCTGGCTGTGTATTTTCAGTCTGATCCAATAATTCTTTCGGTCCTTCGAAAATTAGTTTACTTATAGACTTATTGAGTGTGTCATCTGCCTCATGAAAAAGTTCCTTTATATAATTAAAATTATCATACAAATCTCGAGCCATTCCGACTGTTTGAGAACCTTGACCTGGAAATAAAACTGAAAACATAGAAAATATAAGTAAAAACCTTATTTTTTATATTGTAATTAAAAAATTATAATAGTATATCCTCTGTTTTTTAAAAGAATTATTATGAACTTATATGAGCATACAATTATAGCTAGACAGGATGTAAGCCCTTCTCAGCTTAAGCAAATCGAAGAAAAATATTCTAAAATTGTTGAGAAGTTTGATGGCAATATAGTAAAATCAGAAAACTGGGGCCTTATGAACCTATCTTATTTAATAAAAAAAAATAAGAAGGGAAATTATATTCACTTTAAGATAAAAGCGGATGGAAAAATAATATCAGAATTAGAAAAAAATGAAAAATTAGATAAAAATTTACTTAGGTATTTAACTGTGAAAGTAAAAAAATTTGATTTAGAAACAGATTATTTTAAAAAGAGTGATGATAAAGAGTTCTCAAATAAATAAAAATTACTATGAAAAAAAGAAATAATAAAAAAAAAGGTAAACAAAGTAATTTCGCAAAACTAAGTATTTTTCAGAATCAAAAATATAAATTTAAAAAAAAATGTCCACTTTCTGGAAAAGGAGCTCCAGCAGTTGATTATAAAAATATAAAATTATTAAAGAGATATATTTCAGAAAATGGAAAAATTTTACCTTCAAGGATAACTTCTGTGAGTCAGAAAAAACAAAGAGAACTATCTCTATCTATTAAGAGAGCTCGAAATTTAGCTTTATTATAATATGAAAGTAATATTACTAGAGAATGTAAGAAAAATTGGCTCTATTGGAGAAATAATTGATGTAAAAAGAGGATTTGCCAGAAATTTTCTTATATCAAAGAAAAAAGCTCTATTCGCCTCCAAAGAAAATATAAAAGAAGTAGAAAAGATAAAACAAGATTTAGGTAGAAAAGATCAGGAAAGAAAAAAAGAAGCCAAACTAATACATGAAAAAATTAAAAATAAACAATATGAAATTAAGAAACTAAGTACAGAGAACAATGAACTGTACGGATCAGTAAAACCAACAGAAATATCAAAAGTTTTGGAAGAAGTAGAGCAAGTTAAAATTAATCCTTCTTTAATACAACCCTCAAAGGAAATTAAATCACTTGGTGATTTTGACGTATTAATAAATCTACATTCAGAAGTTCAAACACAGATTGTAATAAAGACAGTTTCTCAAGAAGAAATAACATAATTATACAAAATTTTCCCCAGTAATTAAAAATATTTGTTTTTTTTTAAACATCTTATAAATTTATTTAGTGTCTCAAACATTAAATTTGGTTAAAAATAAAATTGATGAGCTTCCTAATAATATCGAGGCAGAACAGTCAATAATAGGGTCTATTTTACTGTCTAATGAAATTTTCGATGAAATTAGTATTTTAATTTCAAGTAAAAATTTTTATGACCCAATGCATCAAAAGATTTTCAGTGCGATAGAAAATTTAATTTATAAAGGAATGCTTGCCAATCCAATTACATTAAAAAATTATTTTGAAAACGAAAAAGATGAACTAAATATACCTGAATATTTAGTAAAAATTACAAAATTTTCTACATCGTCAAGACAAAGTATTGAATACTCAAAATTAGTTTACGATTTGTTTGTAAAGAGAGAACTTATAAAAATTTCAGACAATATAATTGATACAGCAAAACTTAATGATTTAAATAATGATGGAAAACAAATTATAGAAACTTTTGAAAAATCACTCTTTGACTTAGCCGAAAAAGGTTCATTTAGTTCGTCTATAGTTAAATTTGATGAAGCAATGCGACAAACTATAGAGATGGCTTCTAATGCATATAAAAATGAAGAAGGAATTGTTGGAGTTCCTTCAGGTTTAAGAGATCTTGATGATAGGTTAGGTGGAATGCATAAATCAGATTTAATTATTATTGCTGGTAGACCCTCGATGGGAAAAACTGCTTTAGCAACAAACATTGCGTTTCATGCTGCAAAAAATATTCAAGATAAAGGAGAGAAATCTTGCATAGCTTTTTTTTCATTAGAGATGTCCTCAGAACAATTGTCTACGAGGATACTTGCTGAGCAATCAAGAATTAAATCAAATGATATAAGACGTGGAAAAATATCAGAGGAACAATTTGATAAATTTATAGAAACTTCAAAAAACATTTCTGAACTACCTTTATACATCGATGAAACCCCAGCAATATCTATTGCAGCGCTAAGCAATAGAGCCAGACGAATTAAAAGAGTGCACGGACTTGATATGATTGTGATTGACTATATTCAATTAATGAAAGGCACTAGTTTTAAAGATGGTCGAGTTCAAGAAATCTCAGAAATAACGCAAGGCTTAAAAGCTCTTGCTAAAGAGTTATCAGTCCCAGTATTAGCTCTTTCTCAATTATCCAGAGCAGTTGAACAAAGAGATGACAAAAAACCTTTGCTTTCAGACTTAAGAGAGTCTGGTTCAATTGAGCAAGATGCGGACGTTGTAATGTTTGTCTTTAGAGAGTCATATTATTTAAAGAATAAAGAGCCAAGGCCTGCAACTGTTGAACACGCAGAATGGCAGGCAAAAATGAATGAAATTTCTCATTTAGCTGAACTACTAATTCTTAAACAAAGACATGGTCCAACTGGTACCATAATGCTTGAATTTGAGGAAATGTTTACCAAATTTAAAGATATTCAAAATAATTAATATAAATTATAAAAGCTAATATTCAATGTTAGCTAATTTTTATCAAAAAAATATTATAGAAAAACCTAAGTTAATTTTCTCAATATTGTTATTTATTTTAATTATTGCTTTTTACTTTTCCAAAGACTTCAGGTTAGACGCAAGTTCAGAAACGTTATTATTAGAAAATGATCCCGATCTTAAATATTTAAACGAAATAAACGATAGATACGGTGCTAAAGAATTTCTAGTGCTCACCTACTCCCCAGATAGTAAAATGAATTCGCAGGACTCAATTAAAAATCTTTCTGAATTAAAAAACGAGTTAAAATCATTAAGCTGGGTTTATAATGTTGTTACACTTTTAGATATTCCTTTATTAGAAGCAACAGATGATAGTTTAATTGAACGTATTCAAAATTTTAAAACGTTAACAAGTAATAATATAGATAAAGACCGAGGATTTAATGAAATCTTAAATAGTCCAGTATTTAGAAACTTTGTGATTAGCGAAGACGGAAAAACAAGTGGTATCATTGTATATATAAAACCAAATAAAACAGATAAAGAGATCAAAACTGATAAAGAATTAGAGATTTATAAAGATAAAATTAAAAAAGAGCGACATCAAAATATTTTAGAAATTAGAGAGGTTATAAAAAATCATAATCAAAATTCACAGATTTATCTAGGAGGTATTCCAATGATAGCTGATGATATGATGACTTTTATAAAAAATGATATTGTGACTTTTGGTATTGGTGTACTAATTTTTATAATCTTAACACTTTGGTATGTGTTCAGAAAAATAATTTGGATAATAATTCCGATCAGTAGCTGTTTCTTCTCTGTTACATTTATGATTGGTTTTCTAGGGCTAGTTGGATGGAAAGTTACTGTAATTTCATCAAACTTTATTGCTTTAATGCTAATTCTTACAATGGCAATGAATATTCATATGAGCACTAGATTCTTACAATTAAACAAACAGTTTCCAGGAAAGAAAAAATTTGAAATTTTAATTTTGACTACAAGAAAAATGATTTGGCCAATATTTTATACTGTCTTAACAACGATATGTGCTTTTATGTCATTAATCTTTAGTGAAATAAAACCAATTATCGATTTTGGATGGATGATGACTTTTGGATTGTTAACCTCATTAATAATTACATTCACATTGCTTCCCACACTGCTAAATTTTGTTCAAAACTCAAATGTTTCGTTATCAAAAGAGAATGACTCTAAAATAACAAAATACCTTGGAATACTAGCGGTTAAAAATAAAAATTATATATTTAGCTTAACTGGGATAATTATATTTTTAAGCATATTTGGTATCTCAAAACTAGAAGTTGAAAATAGTTTCATTAATTATTTTGATAAAAATACAGAGATTTATAAAGGCATGAAGTTAATAGATGAAAAGCTAGGTGGAACAACACCACTAGAAGTAATTTTAAAATTTCCAAAAGACGAGGATGAAGAAACTGATAGTGAGAATGACTGGGTTGACGAAGATGAGAATGACAATAAGTATTGGTTTACAAAAGATAAAATCAACAAAATAACTAGAGTTCACAATTATTTAGATAGTATTGATGCTGTTGGCAAAGTTTTATCCTTTTCATCAATAATTGAAGTTGCAACAAAATTAAATAATAACAAACCACTTGGAACTCTAGAAATGGGAGTTCTGTATACTAAAATTCCAGATAATATTAAAAAAGAAATAGTAGACCCATATATATCTATAAAAAATTCTGAAGCTCGAATAAGTTTAAGAATAAAAGACTCTTTAGATGGATTAAGAAGAAATGATCTGATTAATCAAATTAATTTTGATTTAGAAAATAAATTAAAAATCAGTAAAGATGAATTTAAACTTGGAGGTGTCCTTATATTGTTTAATAATTTACTTCAAAGTTTATTTAAGTCTCAAATTTTGACTCTTGGTTTTGTGATGGTTGGAATATTTGTTATGTTTCTAATTCTTTTTAAAAATATTAAAATTTCACTAATTGGAGTGATACCTAATTTTATTGCAGCTTTTTTTATTCTAGGAATAATTGGTTTGGCTGAAATCCCTTTGGATATGATGACAATCACAATTGCTGCCATCACGATTGGTATTGCAGTAGATAATAGCATTCATTATATTTATAGATTTAGGGAAGAACTGACTAAAATAAAAGATTACAATAGAACACTTAAATATTGCCATTCGACAGTAGGAGTAGCGATACTAAATACATCTATAACAATTGTATTTGGATTTTCTATTTTGGTTTTATCTAATTTTATTCCAACAATATATTTTGGAGTCTTTACGGGGATAGCAATGCTATTGGCTATGATATCAGTTTTAACATTATTGCCGTCTTTACTTTTAGTGATCAAACCTTTTAAGATTAAATAATTAATGGAAGTTGTAAAAGATTTTTTTACTGATCTATATATCTTTGATATTGTTTATTTAGTTTTCACAGCACTATCCTTGATTACATGTACAAAAAAAGGTTTTTTATTGAGCGTTTTATCAGCCTCTAAATGGCTTTTAGCTTATGTTGTTACTCTATTTCTATTTCCAAAAATAAAGCCATATTTTGAGGATATAATTGATAGTGAATATGTCCTTGATCTAGCTGTTGGTATAGGATTATTCATAATAATTATTTTTTTGATTTTATTAATAAATAAAGGAATTAATAGAGCAATCACTTACTCTGGATTAGGAAATCTAGATAGAATCTTTGGTTTCTTTTTTGGATTTATTAGGGCTTACGTTATTGTTGTATGCATTTATACAACTATAAATATCATTTATAACCACAAAAAATGGCCAATTAATTTAGATGATGCTTTTACATATGCATGGGTTGAAAAAGGTAGTAACTATCTTATAAAAGAATTTCCTGATAAAAAAGAATATGAAGAAACTAAAGAAAAAGTTCAAGATATATGATCCTAAAATAAAGGAAGAGTGTGCAGTATTTGGAATAAGCAATTCCACTGATGCCTCTACCCTTACTGCTTTAGGTCTTCATGCACTTCAACATAGGGGTCAAGAGGGTTGTGGTATTGTTTCGTATGATGGAGAAAAATATCACTCAGAAAAAAGATTTGGGTTAGTTGGTGATAATTTTAATGATGAAAAAGTTTTAAAAAAACTTCCTGGAAAATATGCAATCGGTCATAATCGATATTCAACAACAGGAGGAACTGCTTTAAGAAATGTTCAACCTTTTTTTGCTGATACAAACGCAGGGGGTATTGGTGTTGCACATAATGGTAATCTTACTAACGCTATAACATTAAGAAACAAGCTAGTGCAGGATGGAGCGATATTCTATACAACATCGGATACTGAAACCATTGTTCAATTAATTGCTAAATCAAAAAGGGTAAAAACGATAGATAAAATCATAGATGCTATATTTCAAATTCAAGGTGGTTATGCACTTGTGATGATGACACAAAATACACTAATAGGTGTAAGAGATCCTTACGGAATTAGACCGTTAGTAATAGGTAAACTAAAAAACTCATATGTATTTGCCTCTGAAACTTGTGCCTTTGATATAATTGGAGCAAAATTTGTAAGAGAAGTTGAAAATGGAGAAATTGTTTATATTGAAAATGATGAATTAAAAAGTATTAAACCATTTCCGCCAAAAAAAATCAGACCTTGTGTATTTGAGTACATTTACTTCTCTAGACCAGACAGTATCTTAAACGGTAAAACTGCGTATGAATATAGAAAAAACTTTGGATTACAGTTAGCGAAAGAGGATAAAATAGAAGCAGACTTAGTTGTGCCTGTCCCAGACTCAGGAAACGCCGCAGCACTCGGATATGCTGAAGAAAAAGGGCTAAAATTTGATCTGGGTTTAATTAGAAACCATTATGTTGGTAGGACTTTTATTGAGCCCTCTCAACAAATTAGAAGTTTGGGAGTTAAGTTAAAATTAAATCCAAATATATCTGTGATTAAAGACAAAAGAATAATTCTAGTTGATGACTCACTTGTAAGAGGCACTACATCGTCAAAAATAGTGAAGATGTTATACGATTCTGGAGCAAAAGAAGTTCACGTGAGAATAGCAAGTCCCGAAATTAAGTTTCCTGATTTTTATGGTGTTGATACACCAACAAAAAAGGAACTATTAGCTGCAAACAAATCAACATCAGAAATATGTGAATTTATAAAGGCAAAATCATTAAAATTCCTAAGTTTAAATGGTTTATATTTAGGAATGGGATTTGAAAAAAGAAATGATAATTATCCACAATTAACAGATCATCACTTTACTGGGGAATACCCTGTAAAAATAATAGACGAGCTAGGTGAAGATAAGGTAACCCAACTTTCTTTATTAAGCACAGCATCAAATAATTAATATGAAAAAAGTAAGTTTTACAGAAATGAAGAACGGTACTAAAGACGACTATCAACTTTTGGAAAAGTTAGAAAGTCAATATGAAAGAAAAACTGCAAATAGAATTTTAGATTATTTAGCTTCTCAAACAACTACTCTTGAAGGTTATCAAATAACAAGACTAGAACACTCTTTACAAGCAGCAACAAGAGCATATAAGAGTGGAGAAAATGAGGAAATGGTTGTAGCAACATTATTACACGATCTTGGAGATGAGTTAGCTCCAATGAACCATTCTCAATACGCCGCATCAATAATTAAACCTTATGTTTCAGAAAAAACTTATTGGATTATTTTACATCATGGTCTATTTCAAACATATTATTCTGCAGAACATTTAGGTGGAGATAAAAATGCAAGAGAAAAATATAAAGATGCAGAACATTATCAAGCAACAATAGATTTTTGCGAAAAGTATGATCAGTCTTCATTTGATCCAAATTATAAATCAATGACTTTAAAAGATTTTGAGCCAATGGTTAGGAATATTTTTTCTAGAAAACCTTACTACCATCATTAAATTGTCTAATATTTTAAAAAACGAAAAAAGTCCTTATCTTCAACAACATAAAGATAATCCAGTTGATTGGTTTCCTTGGAATAGAGAGACTTTAGATAAAGCAAAAAAGGAAAAAAAACCAATTTTTTTAAGCGTAGGGTACGCAAGCTGTCATTGGTGTCATGTTATGGCCCATGAGAGTTTTGAAAATGAAGAAACTGCTAAACTAATGAACGAAAAGTTTATTAACATTAAAGTTGATAGAGAGGAAAGACCTGATTTGGATTATGTATTTCAAAAAAGCTTATCAATACTAACTGGAGCTCAAGGAGGATGGCCATTATCAATGTTTTTAGACGAAAATGGCGTGCCGTTTACAGGTGGAACGTATTTCCCTCCCAAAGAAATTCAAGGAAGACCTGACTTTAAAAAAGTCTTAAACAACGTGCATAACGTTTACAATGAAAATAGAGAGAAAATTTTAGCTCAAGCACCTCAAGTTAAAGAAATATTCTCAAAAATAAATCAAAGATCTGCAGTTTTAAATCAACCATTGGAGCCATTTGTTGAAAAAATTATTAATTATTTAGATGAAAATAATGGAAGTTTCAAAGGAGCCCCGAAGTTCCCCCAATTTTATTTGTTTGATGCAATGTTTTACTTTTATTTAAAAACAAAAAATAAAAATTATTTTAAACCTGTTGAAATTTTACTTAATAATCTTTGTTCAAAGGGTATTTATGATCAGCTAGAAGGAGGAATTTCAAGATATGCTGTAGATGAAAAATGGATAATTCCACACTTTGAAAAGATGCTTTATGACAATATCCAATTCATAGATCTCTTAACTAAATTTTATCAAAATACAAAAAATGATTATTTTAAAAATAAACTTTTACAAACAATTCAATATTTTAACAATGAATTTAAAAACAAAGAAGAATTATACGGTTCAGCATATGATGCTGATAGCGAAGGTGTTGAAGGAAAATATTATGTTTGGTCATATAAAGAATTAAAAAATCTTTTAAAAGAAGACATTAAATTACTAAAAAATAAGTACGAAATCTCGGAGAGCGGTAATTTTGAAGGTAATAATATTTTGGTTGAAAAAAATTTAATACTTGATGATGAGAAAAATAACCTAGACCAAATAAAAAATAAATTACTTAATATTAGAAGAAAAAGAATAAAACCGTTTTTTGATGATAAATCTCAAACTGATTTAAATGCATATATGCTCCAAGTTCTTCTCAAAACTTCAGTAAATTTAGACGACGAAGATTTAAAAAGTAAGACGATAGAAACAATTGAAATATTAAATAAAAAATTGCATAAAAAAATTATTCATTGTTATGAAAATAAAGAAATAGAAACTTTTCTTGAGGACTATGTATATTATGCTTTACTCATGATAACGCTATATGAAGTTAATGCTGATAAAAAAGCTTTAGAAAAATCAATAAAAATAATGAATGATACTTGGGAATTATTCTTTAATAAAGAAACGCAGCTGTTCCAAAAAAATATTATTAAAGATAATGATTTGTTTACAAGTCCACTAGACTTGAATGATAGCAATATACCAAATGGTAATAGTGTTTATCTACTAATTTCAAATAAATTATATTCAATTACAAATGATAAAATATGGTCCGAAAGAAATAATGTTCTTAAAAAATCATTTCATCAGGTTTTAAACTCTTATTATTCACAAATGTTTAGCTTTATTAAAACACTTGATATTTGCGATAATAGCTTATCATTCACATTCAGTGGTACAACTCAGTCTATAAAGGAAATGCAGCTTTACTTACAAAAAGAATATCTAGGAGTTGCAACATTTATTTACCAATTAAATAATGATACAAAACCTAGTATTATTATATGTAAAAACCAAACTTGTTCTAACAAATTAACTAACATAAGCGAAGCTGTTGAATATCTAAGTAAGAGTGATTAAATCATTAACATGAATAAAGATAACATAATAGATCATTTTAAATCAGGAATTAAGGAGCCTATTAATACTAAAATTGGTGTTGAGCACGAAAAATTCCTTTTCTATAAGATGAATAATAAAAGAATTAATTATTCTACAATTAAAGAGATTTTCAAAATTTTATATGAATTTGGTTGGAAACCATCATATGAAGGTGAGAATGTTATAGCGCTAAATAAAGATAATAAGAGTATAACTTTAGAACCAGGTAATCAAATTGAGCTTGCAGGTGCTCAACTAACTAATATTCATGAAGTTTGCTCTGAAGCTAATAATTATTTATTTGAACTTAAACAAGTTGTTGAAAAACTAGATTTAAAAATAGTAAGTGCTGGATTTGATCCAATATCTAAGTTGTATGAGATTCCAAATAATCCTAAAAAAAGATATGAAGTAATGACAAAGGATATGCCTAAAGGTGGATCGCTAAGTTTAGATATGATGTATAGAACATCTGGGACACAGTTAAATCTAGACTACACATCTGAAGATGATTTTATAAAAAAGTTTAAATTAGCAAATAGTTTGGTTCCATTAAGTATTGCACTTTTTGCAAACTCATCGATTGTTGAGAAAAAAGATAGTAAATACTTATCATACCGATCTAAAGTATGGCAAGAAACATCCAGAGGTGGTCTTCCAGAAATATTTTTAGAAAATGTTGATTTTGAAAAATATGCTGATTTTGTAATAGATTATCCAATACTGTTTTTAAAAAAAGACGATAAATATTTATCTGGTAAAAATTATAAATTTTCTGATTATATGAATGGTAATATTCAAGAAATAAATAAATCTTTACCAAGTATTGATGATCTTGGATTGCATTTAAGTACTATATTTACAGAGAATAGATTAAAACAATATATTGAATTGAGATCTATGGATACTTGTGGTTGGAACTGTATCTGCGCTGGTCCTGCTTTTTTTACCGGACTTTTATATGGTAATTTAGACGAAGCATTAGAATTTATTTCAAAATGGGAAAAGAAAGATTTATTAATTGCGTATAAAGATGCGCCTATGAAAGGACTTGATACAAATTTAATGGGTAAAGATATGATTTATTGGATCTCTAACTTGTTAAAAATTGCCGAAAAAGGCTTAGAAAAGAGAGATTTTATTGGAAAAAGCGGTACAAACGAGACAAAATACTTGGAACATCTAAATAAGATTATCAATAATAAAGAAACAGTAGCCAGCCATGTTATAAATAAATTCTCTAAATTTCAAAATTTAGAAGATTTATATGACAAATAAAATAATAGGCATACAAGGCGATAAATTAGATAAAATAAATATATCTTCTGATACATCAATATTTTTAGCTCATGAGGCTCAGAAATTAGGATATAAAATATTTTATTATACTCCTTCAAACTTATCCATCATCAAAAATAAGACATATGCAAATGGATTATTTGTAAAATTTAATTATCAAAGAAAAAAATTTTATAAAATTTATAAAAAACAAAAAATTGACGTTGAAAATCTTAAATTTATTTTAATTAGGCAAGATCCTCCATTTAATTCAGAATATTTAATAACTACTCTTATTTTAGATGACTTAAAAAAAGTAAAAGTAATAAATAATCCGACTGCTATTAGAAATGTATCAGAAAAACTATACTCAAAGCATTTTATTAAATATATGCCTAATACATTATTTTCAAATAATATAGAAGAAATTAAGAAATTTTATAACCAAAATAAAAGTATGATTATGAAACCCATTAATGGATACGGTGGCAATCAAATTCATCTCATTAAAAATAAGTTTGATAAAAAACTTATTACAAATTTTTTAAATAAAAATGGTCATTCTATGTTCCAAAAATTTTTAAAAAATATTTCTAAAGGAGATAAAAGAGTTTTTATTATTAATGGCAAAGTGTGTGGTGCAATTTCAAGAGTTCCTAAAAAAGGTTCATATTTAAGTAATATGAGCAAGGGCGCTGTACCTAAGCTTACTAAACTTACAAAACTAGAATTAAAAATTTCAAAAATTATTGGAAAAAAATTAAAGAATGATAATATTTATTTTGCTGGAATTGACTTCATAGATCAGAAACTTAATGGGGATATTAATGTTACATCTCCTACTGGATTAAAAACGTACTATGACCTTTCTAAAATCAATCTTGCTAAGATATTTTGGAAAGGTTTAAGAGCTTGAATAAATTATCAGATCAAAAAAAAGGTTCGCTACTAGCCTTCGTTGCTGTGATGTTCATTACACCTGATTCATTACTTATCAGGCTTTCTAATATCGAAACTTGGGGAATGCTTTTTTATAGAGGAGCCATACCTTTTTTTATAGTCTTAATTGGACTACTACTATTTTATAGGCAAAAATTTATTAATGCATTTTTAAAAGTTGGTACAGTTGGTATATTTTATGCAATTAGCTTTTCTATTTGTAACATCACTTTCATTGTCTCTATTCAAAATACTAATGTAGCCAATACGTTGATTATGATTGCTTTAGCACCAATGCTTTCCGCAATACTTGGGGCGATATTCTTAAAAGAAATGCCTAGTAAAGGGACTTGGATCGCCATTTTCATTACATTTCTAGCGGCTTTATTTATTTTTTATGACTCGCTGCAAGTCGGTAATCTTTTTGGTAATATAATGGGATTTGTTACAGCTGCTGGATTAGCTGTAAATGCAGTTCTTATTAGATATGCCAAAGACAGAGATCTTTTGCCTTCTGCTGTAATGGGTAAATTAGGAGTTGCAGTATTTGCTTTCTTTTTTGTTGAAAACTTTAATTTAATTGGAACTGATCAAATTTACATACCAATAATGTGTATTATTTGTGTTGCCCTGCCTTTTGTTTTGGTAACAATTGCACCAAGATTTATACCAGCAGAAGAAGTAAATCTATTTTTCTTATTAGAAACAATAATAGGTCCAATTTGGGTTTGGTTAGTTATTAAAGAGCAGCCAACTTTGGAGACGATCATTGGAGGTGCCGTGATCATAATCACTCTAGGCATTCACTCATTTATTAAACTAAGAGAGCCTGAAAAAATTATTAATTAATTTCTTGATTTACTATCAAATCATCCATAGATAGCGCAATTATGGAAAAGATACTTAAAAATTCCTGGGCATTATTTACAGGCATGGGTCTAATTATGATAGCTCATGGCTTTCAAGTTTCTTTACTTGGAGTAAGAGCTGTTCATGAAAGTTTTAGCTTAACAGCAACGGGCTTTATGTTGTCAGGATATTTTGTAGGTTATTTTATAGGAGCAAAAACGGTTCCAATTTTGGTTTCAAGAGTTGGTCATATAAGAGTATTTGCTGCTTTTGCATCAATTGCTTCTATCGTTGTTTTAGTGCACTCTATAATCATCAATCCATTTACATGGTTTGTATTAAGAATTGCCTCAGGTTTTTCAATGGTATGTTTATATACAATTGCTGAAAGCTGGTTAAACGACCGAGCAAGTAATAAAAATAGAGGAAGTGTTTTATCGATTTATATGATCGTTCTTTACGCATCTATGGCGATTGGAATGTTTTTTTTAAACTTCAGTAAGCCAGAAAATTTTCAGCCATTTATACTTGTTTCTTTATTCATGTCACTTTCACTTGTCCCAATATTATTAACTAAGAAAAAACCACCAAAATTTAAAAAAATTATTGGAATGAAAATTAAAGAACTTTATGAAGCCTCTCCTTTTGGAATGGTAAGTGCACTTTTATGTGGAATTTGTCACTCTGCAATGTTTGCTTTAATTGCTGTTTATGCAGCATCAATGAATTTTAGTATTTTTGAAATTTCTTTTGTAACATTTTTAATCGCTATTTCTGGTGCAATTTCACAATGGCCGATTGGTAAACTATCAGATATTTATGACAGAAGAACAGTTACAGTATATTCCACATTTGCTTCAGCTTTCTTTGCGTTATGTGCAATTTTTTCAGTGGGCACAATGCATTTACCTGACGGTTTAGCGAGCTCAAAGTTTTGGTTTTATATTTTTACAGGTTTGTATGCTTTCTTCAGTCTTCCTATGTTTGCATTAATTTTTGCTCACACTAATGATTTTATAGCTAAAGAAAAATTTGTAGCTGCAGGTGCAGGTTTACAATTTACCTTTGGAATGGGTGCAATTAGCGGACCTTTTTTATGTTCTATGTTTATGGATTTAATAGGAGAGAATGGTTATTTTATATTTCTAATTATATTTCACTGTTTAATAGGAGCATATGGAGTTTACAGAATGAATGTTAGAGAGGTTATTGAAAACCCTGACTCTCAATTCACACCACTTCCTACGACAATAACACCTATTGGCTTAGAACTTAATCCAGCAACAGAACCTATTGAAGACCCGGTAAAACCAGTAGGAACCGAAGAAACAGTTATTGTAGAGAATAACCCTTCCCAATAATTAAAATCTTATTTAAAATTTTTATTCTGCTAAAATAGTTTATGACAAAAACTATAAATCTTGGAGTATTGGGTATTGATCATGGTCATATCTTCGACATGCTTGATGAGATGCTTAAAGAGGGATGTAGTTGTAATTATTTTTGGACAGAAGGATCTCCATTAACATTAGACGAATTTAGAAAAAAATATCCTCAAATTAAAAAAGTAGATAATAAAAGTGATATTTTAAATGATGATACAATTGATATGATTTTAATTTCATCCATTCCTAAAGATAGGGCAAATCTATCTATAGACGCAATGAAAGCTGGAAAAGATGTCATGGTCGATAAGCCAGGATGTACAACCCTTGAGCAACTTAATAATCTAAAACAAACAGTTAAGGCGACAGGAAAAATTTGGTCAATTAATTTTTCAGAAAGATTTCATGTAGCCGCTGTTACAAAAGCTGAAGAGCTAGTCGCTGAAGGTAAAATCGGTAAAGTTAAACAAACAATTGGTACTGGTCCCCACAGGCAAGGTAATTATGAAAGACCAGATTGGTTTTATGATCGTGACAGTTATGGTGGAATAATAACAGATATAGGCTCACATCAAATTCATCAATTTTTAGTATTTACAAATTCAAATGAAGCTAAAGTAAATCATGCGTTAGTTGAAAATACGACTAGGAAAGAATTTGCTGGTTTTCAAGATTTTGGTGAAGTTAATCTTACCGGAAATGGTGGTCATGGATATGTTCGTTTAGATTGGTTTACTCCTGATGCGCTTCCCACTTGGGGAGATGGAAGGTTATTTGTCCTAGGTGATAAAGGTTTTATTGAAATTAGAAAATACATAGATTTAGCAAAATCTGAAAAAGGAAATCAGTTATATTTAGCAAATAATGACGAAGTTAAACATATTGACTGTTCAAATGTAAAACTCCCCTACTTTGCTAATTTAATTGAAGATGTTTTAAATAGAACTGATACTGCTTGTTCGCAAGAACTTACTTACTTATCAATGGAAGTAGCAATTAAAGCTCAAGAATTAGCAGAAAAAAAATGAAAAAATATCAGGTAGCAATAATAGGAACTAATATAGGAGCTAAACATTTTGAAGATTTTCAAAAAGTATCAGACCGATTTAGTGTTCATACATTGTGTGGTTTAACTAGAGATGCAATAGATAAAATATTGGCTTCAAATAATGATACTAAAATGTCATTAAACTTTGATGATGTATTAAAAGTAAAGGAAATAGATATAATTGATATTTGTCTTCCGCCCCATTTACATTTTTCTGCGTGCAAAAAATCTCTTGAAGCTGGAAAGCATGTAATTTGCGAAAAACCGTTGGTTTCAAGTCTTAAAGAAATTGATGAGCTAGAAAATATTAGTAAAGAAACAGGAAAGATAATTTTTCCTGTATTCCAATATAGGTATGGATTAGGATTTTCTAAATTTAAGGCACTAATAAAGTCAGGACTTACTGGAAAACCTTTGATCGCCTCATTAGAAACCCATTGGAATAGAGGAAAAGATTATTATTCAAAACCTTGGCGAGGTACTTGGGATGGTGAACAAGGTGGGGTAATATTAAGTCATGCTATACATATTCATGACTTGGTGAGTATGATATTAGGCCCAGTTTCAAATGTATTTGCAAAATTAACAACAAGAGTAAATGATATTGAGGTTGAAGACTGTGCGTCTTTATCAATTGAAATGGAAGATGGAACATTGGTCACCAGCTCTATCACCCTTGGTGCAGCAAATGATACCAGTAGACTAAAATTCTGTTTTGATGGACTGACAGTAGAATCGGGAGCATCTCCAGATAAACCTTATAATCCAGCTGATGATGAATGGATATTTTTGCCAAGAGCTCCTATTTCACAAAGTCAAATTGATGAAGTATTGTCAAAAGTCGAAAAACCTAAATCATGGTATGCAGGAATGTTTGATGAAATAGCCAACAAACTTGATGGAAAAGTTAGTGATGAAGTAACTTTATTGGATGCTAGAAAATCTTTAGAATTTGTAACAGCAGTTTATAGTTCATCAAGACAAAATAAAAGTGTCAAACTTCCAATTACTAACGACAATCCTTTGTACAGTTCGTGGTTACCAAAATAAATCAATAACCTAAATTAGGATCCACTTGATTATTCAAATCTTTTTTCTCAATAAATAGTTTTAAATTCCTGAAAAACTTTTCTAAAACCATCTCGATATAATTTCCTTTGCTATCTGAAGATATATGAGGTGTAATTACCAAATTTGGAGTATCCCAAAATTTAGAATTTCTGCTTATGGGCTCTTCTGAAAAAACATCTAAAATAGCTCCAGCAATTTCATTTTTTTTTAATTTTTTTCTTAGATGCTCATAGTCCATTACAGATTGACGACCAATATTAACAATTCCACAGGTAACTTTAAGAAGATCTAATCTTTTCTTATTAATTAATCCTTTTGTTTCGTTTGTTTCTGGAACAGCTAAATAAAGAAAATCAGCCTCAGTTAAGACTTCATCGATCCTATCAAATGTTATAACTTTTGAACAACCTTCAACTGCTCTACCCCTTCTATTAACTCCAATAACTTTTGCTCCTAATGAGCTGATATGTTTAATCATTGACCCACCTAATGATCCAGTGCCAACCACTACAACTTTTTTACTATCAATTGGGTTACTTAATAAAGTTACAAACTCTTTTTTTTTTTGATTAGTAATTATTCTTGTCATATGGTTTTGAAGCATTAAAACACTCATTAATCCAAATTCACCTGCCTTTTTAGAATGTATTCCACTACTATTTGTTAAAACTAAATCTTTTTTAAGCCAATTAAATGGATAAAGATGATTTACACCCGCTGACACAACATGTATCCATTTTAAATTTGGTGCAATTTTACTTAGATTATTTGTTGGAAAATTCCATGTAAGCAAAATATCTGCATCTTTCATTGAAGATTTCCAATTATCATCATCCCAATCAACTATGTATGAAATCTTATCTTTTATATCAGAATATTTATTGAGAAAATTCTCAAATAATTCTTTAGGGACACTACTATTTTTTTCGCCTTCTAAATCACATGGCAAAGAACCTTTTTTCCAGTGATTATTTCTTATATGAATTTTGATTTTACCTCTGGACATTTAAAATTAAAATATACTAAAATTTTAAAAATTATAACATTGATTAAAGAAGGTTGTTCTCATAAAAAAATGTAATATTGTAGAGAATATTAAAATTATGCCTTCATTTGATGTAATAAGTAAAATTAATTATCAAGAATTTGACAATGCTCTTGCAAATTGCTTAAGAGAAATTGCGAACCGATATGATTTTAAGGGACTTAATATTTCAATTGAAAGAAAAGATAAAATATTAACTACAATAGCGCCTGATGAATTAAAATTAAAACAAGTAAATGAATTGTTACAAGTTCATCTTATAAGAAGAAAAGTAGATCCAAGAGTAATAATTATTAAAAATTCAGAAGGTGCAGCTGGTGGAACCATTAGACAAGCCAGTGAATTAGCAGAGGGCATTAGTCAAGAAAATGCTAAGAAGATTATTGCTGATGTAAAAAAACTAAAACTTAAAATCCAAATTAAAATTCAAGGAGAAGAATTAAGAGCACAAGGAAAAAAAAGAGATGACCTTCAAGAAGCAATATCTGCAATACAAGGTATTGATATAGGACTTCCAATCGAATTTATAAACTTTAGAGATTAATTAAATATGACTGAAATCATTTTAGGTATATTTGTTATTGTTGTCGTAGGTTTTTATTTGTTTAGACCTACTTCAAAACAAGAAGAGAAAGATTTGAAATCTAAAAACAATTGGAGAGGTGGATTTTAAATGAAAAAACTATTAGGGATCGTGGTTCTGGGTTTGTTGTTAAATTCAAATACATTTGCAGATATGACTTACTCAACAAGTAAAGATGAATTTAAAGGTATAACTTATCATTACATAATGACTGATTTAGTGAACCCAAATAAACCTTTGTCGTTTCCTTATGATGATACTCAAAGTTCTTTAGTAGTTGGGTGTGTTGAAAACGATTATTATTATGCATACGTATATTTTACATCTGCAAATTTAACTGGTGGTAAGATTAATGATGGATATGAACTTTTTACTTTAGAAGTTAAAGCAGGTGGATCATTTAGAAATATTTTTGCAACACAGGATTTTGGCTCAAAAACATTGCATTTCAATATGACAAGCTCAGATAAAAAAGAAATTACTAGTTTAATGAGATCGTACGATGAAATTTTAATTCAGTTTAACCATTATCAAGATGGTAAGAGATTTTATAAATACGATACGAAAGGTTTTACGGAACTTTTCGATCAGTATTGTAAGAATACTAAATAATGAAAAAACTTTTAGGGATCGTGGTTCTGGGTTTGTTGTTGAGTGGGAATACTTTTGAATAAGTATATTGAAGAGTTTACTGATCTAATTTCAAATTGTTCGATGGATAACACCTATAAAATGGCTTGGTGTAGAGCCTTAGTTGAATATTCCTGCAATCATACTGATAAAAAGATTCATTTTAATCACCTTTCTGAGCTAATGTTCAAATATTATTGGGATCAAACAATATTTTTTAATCTTGAACAAGGTTCTAACTTAAAAAAGAGACCTACTATTATTCAAATTGTAAAAAATGAAATTAATAAATATGAAAAGAATTTTGACAAAAAACCTATTAACTATATTCGAATAAAAGACAAAATAGATGTTGATATTACAAAAATTAGCAAAACACTAACCTACGACGTTTCTTGGAGATTTTTAAATTTAGGAAGTAAAACTTATGATACTTATAATTATAAAAAGGGAGATAAGCATCTAATTTTACATCACCCTGATATTATAAAACACCATTCCAAACTATTATTTCAACTAATAAATTACAGATGGTCTCAAAAATTGGAAGATCTGAATAATGCCCCTCGTATTTCGCAAAAAGTAAGAGGTGTTGATAGAGATCAAGAACCTAAAAGAAAATCACTTAAAAAATTTAAGCAATTTTTAGATCAGGAAAACCCTGATAGGGTATGTTTCATAACAGGCAAAGCTATTCCAGAAAATGATCTATCAATAGATCATATTATTCCGTGGTCTTACATGTACTCAGATGATCTATGGAATTTGGTTTATGTGAACAAATCAATTAATTCGAGCATGAGCAATAAAATCAAAAAGGATGATATTAAAAATAAATTAATAAGTAGAAATAAAAAACTCCTTCGATCATTAGATGCAAAGAAAATAAACAGCAAAGAAGTGGAAGAACTTCGTTTAGCTAATGAAAAAGATTACGTTGAATTATTTTGGATAGCTAATCAAGGGTAGAAAATTGTCTTTCAGATTAATATTTAATAAATTAGGATTTTATAGGATAACTCGAAACATACTCGAAACAAAAGAGATAAAACAAGGATTGAAGTAGTTTGAACAAAGAAAACGCAAGTAAACTGTGGAAAATTATTCAGGAAGCTGGCGATTATTTACGGGGTTAGTGGTACAAACTATTCCACACTAACCTACACTATCCTGCACTAGTTACGTGGACTATTTAACTTTCATTAAAAATAAATCCCTAAAAGACTCATCAAATTAAGCAACAAACTAGATATACGACTAGATATATTCGAGATAAATCAAATAGCCATTTTTAAAGCAATTAGACTCGTGGTTAAGGATTTGTTAGTCTTGGATTATGGATCAACTAATACCTGTAGTATATATGATAGGAGTTCTATTGTTGGTTCTACCTGCTTTTTTAC
>CACIST010000015.1 GCA_902589395.1 uncultured Pelagibacteraceae bacterium
TCATATGTAAAGGACTTGTAGAAATAAAAGTATGAATTCTAAATCTTGGAGCATGTTTAAGAGCTTCATAGCATCTATCAATGTCTTTTTTTGAGTGTCTCGCCAAGCCGGCTGGTATTGATTTTTTTAATATTTTACTAACTTCGGTTACAGCTTCAAAATCTCCTGGAGATGCAATTGGAAATCCGGCTTCAATAATATCTATTCCAAGTTCATCAAATACTCTAGCTATTTGGATTTTTTCTTCCAAACTCATTGACGCGCCAGGAGACTGTTCTCCATCACGCATTGTAGTATCAAAAATGTATACTCTGTTATTATCAGTCATTTAATTATTATAAGAGCGCATATCATACATGCTCACGCTCAGATTGCAAAATAAAATGGCTGTTTTAGAGCAAATAATACAATAATTTATCTACTTCTTATCGCTATCAACAAGTTTCTTTTTTGAAATCCAAGGCATCATTGCGCGAAGTTCAGCGCCAACTTTTTCAACCGAGTGTTCTGCTAATTTAGCTCTAGTTGCAAGAAAGTTTTTTTGACCATTTTTGCATTCTTCCATCCATTCTTTTGTAAATTTTCCAGATTGAATTTCTGCTAAAACTTCTTTCATTCTTTGCTTTGTTTCATCTTTTTTAATTATTCTTGGACCTGACTGATACTCACCATACTCTGCTGTATTTGAAATTGAATAATTCATATTAGCAATTCCACCTTCATATATTAAATCCACAATCAATTTCACTTCGTGAACAGTTTCAAAATATGCCATTTCTGGTTCGTATCCAGCTTCAACTAAAGTTTCATATCCATTTTTAATTAATTCAACAAGTCCACCACATAATACTGTTTGTTCTCCAAATAAATCAGTTTCTACCTCATCTTTAAATGTAGTTTCAATTATTCCAGATCTGCCTCCACCAACAGCTGAGGCATATGACATTGCCAAATCTCTTGCTTTACCAGAACCATCTTGGTGAACAGCAAATAAACAGGGCACTCCACCACCTTTTTCATATTCACTTCTTACTAGATGCCCAGGCCCCTTTGGTGCAACCATAAATACATCTAAATCTTTTCTAGCTTTTATAAGATCATAGTGAACATTTAAACCATGAGCAAAAGCAATTGATGTTCCTTCTTTGACACGTTGCTCTATATGATTTTTATATATTGATGCTTGTAATTCGTCTGGTGTTAAGATCATAACAACATCTGCCCATTCTGCAGCATCTGATAAATTCATTACCTTTAAACCTTTAGACTCAGCTTTTTCAATACTTGATGAACCTTCTCTTAAAGCTACCACAACTTCTTTAACCCCACTATCTCTCAAATTAAGTGCATGTGCATGGCCTTGGCTTCCATAACCAAAAATTGCTACTTTCTTATCTTTAATTAAATTTACATTAGTATCTTTTTCATAAAACATTTTCATAATTTCTCTCCTTTAATTTTTATTTATTTAAATATTTCTGACCCTCTAGTCATAGCAACTGCACCTGTTCTTGAAACACTCACTAAACCAAATTTTTTTAAATTTTTTGACATAGTATCTATTTCTCTTCTTAAAGCTGTAATTTGTATAACATTAGATTTATTTGTTCGATCTAATATTACTGGATTAAAATTTTTACAAGCTTCAAAAGCTTTATTTAATTTACCATTGTTTGCAACAAACTTAAACAATGCCATTTCTTTAAAAATAACATTTTTATCTTCTCTCTTAAAATCTGCTACTTTATGAACTGGAACTAATTTTTTTAATTGGAGTTTAATCTGATCTACTACTTGTGGTGTACCGGTAGTTACAATTGTTATTCTTGAAATATTTTGCTTCTGATCGACCTCAGCTACTGCAAGGGACTCGATATTGTAGCCCCTCCCAGAAAATAAACCAACTACACGAGCTAAAACTCCAGCCTCATTATCTACCCATACAACTATAATATGAGTATCAGGCTTCTGTTTTTTTCCTGCAAAACTATATGCTGATTTTGAATTAGCCATTAAACCAGTGTTCTACCCTTTCCAGTAATCTTTTTTTCTTTTTGATCTTTAGGACCAAGTAACATTTGATTATGAGGTTTTCCAGAAGGTATCATTGGGAAACAGTTTTCTTGTTTATCTACAAGGCAATCAAATATTACTGGTCGATCTGTATTTAACATTTCAATAATCTTATCATCTAATTCTTCAGGTGTTTTTGCTCTTATGCCTACACAACCATAAGCTTCTGCCATTTTAACAAAATCTGGTAATGCAGCTGTGTAACTTTCTGAATAATTTTTATCATGTAGTAATTCCTGCCATTGTCTTACCATTCCCATGTACTCATTATTCAAAATAAATATTTTTATAGGCAAATTGTACTGAACAGCAGTTGACATTTCCTGCATAGTCATCAAAACAGACGCCTCACCAGCAATATCAATTACTAATTTCTTAGGATGTGCAATCTGAACTCCAACAGCTGCAGGTAAACCATATCCCATCGTACCAAGACCTCCAGAAGTCATCCATCTATTTGGTTTATTGAACTTGTAGTGTTGAGCGGCCCACATTTGATGTTGACCTACTTCAGTTGTGATATATGTGTCTTTATCTTTTGTTAGCTCGTATAATCTTTCAATTGCATACTGTGGTTTTATTGTCTCTTCACTACCAATGTAGTCTAATGATCTTTTAGATCTCCATTTCTGAATTTGTTCCCACCAATTAGATATTTGATGTTTATTTGATTTAGAAAAATTATTTTTAGATTTTTTAAAAGTTTTAAGTGTTGATGTTAAAACTGACTTAATATCTCCAACAATTGCTAAATCTACTTTTACATTTTTATTTATTGAGGATGGATCTATATCAATATGAACTTTTTTAGACTTAGGTGAGAACTCATCAATCTTACCAGTAATTCTATCATCAAACCTTGCACCAACATTTATCATTAAGTCACATGAATACATGGCATTGTTTGCTTCATAGGTTCCATGCATACCTAACATTCCTAAGAATTGATTATCATCAGCAGGAAAACAACCCAGACCCTGCAAAGTTGAAGTTATTGGAAAACCTGTTGCATATACAAGTTCTCTTAAAAGTTCACTTGCTTTCGATCCTGAATTTATTACTCCACCTCCAGTGTAAAAAATTGGTTTTTTTGCTTTGCTAATTAAATTAATTAATTCATCAATATTTTTTTGTGAATAGTTATCATGAGATTTTCCATTTAATTTTTTATTTTTTTTATAATTTTTGTATTTAGATTTTTGAAATTGAATATCTTTAGGTATATCAACTAAAACTGGTCCTGGTCTACCTGTTGTTGCTACTTCAAAAGCTTTATGCATTACTTCAGCTAAGTCATTAATATCTTTTACTAACCAGTTATGTTTAGTACAAGGTCTAGTTATTCCTGTTGTGTCACATTCTTGAAATGCATCAGTACCAATTAAATGTGTTGGAACTTGTCCTGTGATACAAACTAACGGCACGGAGTCCATGTAAGCATCTGTCAAGGCAGTAACAGCATTGGTGGCTCCAGGACCTGAAGTTACTAATAATACACCTGGTTTTCCAGTTGACCTTGCATAGCCCTCTGCAGCGTGTCCTGCGCCCTGTTCATGTCTTACTAAAATATGTTTTATTGAATTAAAATTTTTTAATTCATCATATATTGGAAGGACTGCTCCTCCCGGATAACCAAATATGTGACTAACATTTTGATCTTCCAAACATTTGAATACTATCTCAGCTCCTGAATATAATTTTGGCATTCAGTCAATCTAGCTGAAGTTGTACTCATTGGTCAAGTTATTGTGAGAATTTTTATAATTTTTTTATAAATTTTGAAAGAGCTTCAGCATCAAATTTTTGCCAATCACTCATTTGACCTCTTGACCAAGTTCGCTGTCTTTTAGCGTATTGTCTAGTTTTTATGACAATATTTAGTTTTAAATCATGCATAGAAATTTTTTTATCAATAAATTCTTTAATCTCTCTTATTCCTATAACCTTGAAGATGTTGCTGTCACTCTTCAAATCAAGTTTTAAAAAATCCTTAACTTCTTGAATAGCTCCATTTTTCATCATCTGATCAACTCTTTTGGAAATTTTATTAATTAATTCATCTTTAGGATAATCAAGATAAATTTTTATAAATTGCTCCTTTTTAAAAGATGGTTTTGTTTTCCTATACCAACTAAAAACTGATTTCTTTGTAAACTTGATAACTTCATAAGCTCTTATTGATCTTTGAACATCGGTGGGGTCAATCTTATTTTTTACTAATGGATCATTATTTAAGAGTTTTAAATAAAATTTTTTTTGACCTAATTTATTTTGCATTCTTCTAATTTTATCACGAACAGAGATAGGTATTTTTGGAATTTTAACCAATCCATCAGTCAAAGCTTTGAAATAAAGACCAGTACCACCAACTAAAACTGGTATTTTGTTTTTGTCTCTAATTTTTTTAATATTCTTTTTTGCTAATTTTAACCACTCACCTGATGAAAATTTTTTTTTAACACTTCTAAAACCATATAAATGATGATGGATTTTATTCAAATCGGTTTTTGAAGGTCGAGCAGTCAAGATATTTAATTCTTTATAAACTTGCATACTATCTGCATTAATAATTTCTCCATTTAACTTTTTGGCAATTTTCAATGCAGCTTTAGACTTGCCTGATGCAGTTGGACCTGAGATTAATATTATTTTGGACTTTAGGTCCATGTTATTATTTTAATTTAACACCAATATAAGTTCTTTGATTTTGATTATTATAAATTGCAATAAGCAAGTTATTTTCATCACTTCTTAACTTTAATTTTACCACATTATCTAGATCACCTATTGTGTTAATTTTTTTTCTATTTGCTTCAACAATAACATTGTTAACTTGCAAATAGTTTATAGGACTATCTTTATCTATTTTTGTAATTACTACACCGCTTGTTCCTTTTGGAAGATTTCTTGCCTCAATATCATCTTTACTTAATAAACGAACATCGATTTTCAAACCTTCAATTCTCTTAACTTTTGGTTTTTCAATTGCTGGTTTTTGTGCTTTAAAATCTTCTGAAGTTTCTAGTCTTCCAAGAATTATTTCTTTTGTAATTTCTCTTTTATTTCTCCAAACTTTAACAATTACTTTTTTTCCAACATCTGTTTCAGCAACTATTTTAGGCAGTTCCTTCATTTCATTAATAGGTTTTCCATCAAACTCTAAAATTATATCGCCAGGTTTAATTCCTCCTTTATCGGATGGACTATTATCCGCAACACTTGCAACCAGAGCACCTCTAGGTTTGTCCAGTTTTTCTGCATCTGCTATTCCTTGATCTACTACTTGAATTCTAACACCAAGCCACCCTCTTTTTGTTTCTCCAAATTCAATTAATTGATCAATAACTTTTTGAGCACTATTAGATGGGATAGCAAATCCTATTCCAATTGATCCAGACTGTCCAAGTATAGCTGTATTTATTCCAATGACATCTCCATTCATATTAAATAACGGTCCACCTGAATTTCCTTGATTTATTGAAGCGTCAGTTTGAATATAATCTTCATATCTTGATAGTCCTATGCTTCTATTTCGAGCAGAAATTATTCCTGCTGTAACTGTGCCTCCCAGACCAAATGGATTACCTATTGCGATAACCCAATCTCCAATTCTAGCTTTATCTGAGTTTCCAAATTTTACTGGCTTAAATTTTTCGTCAGATTTTATTTTTAATACTGCAATATCCATGCCTGCGTCGGCACCGAGCACTTCTGCTTTATAATCCTCATCTCCATTAACTCTAACAAATATATCTGATGCTCCTTGAATAACATGGTTATTTGTTATTACAATTCCCTCCTCATCAATTATAAAACCTGATCCTAGCGCACTAGTTTGTCTTTGTTGGGGAGAGCCAAACATATCTTCAAATGGAGAACCTGGTGGAAATTCAAATGGCAAAGGATTTGATCTAGTTGTTACAGTTGTAGTAGTTGAAATATTTACAACTGATGGCATTAATCTTTCTGCTAAATCTGCAAATGATGATGGAATTTCCTGAGCTTTAGAAATCGAAAAATAACTTATTGAAACTATTAATATTGATAAAATTTTGTACATATTTTTCATGACTTTGAATACCAAATAATTATAAATCCTATAATTGCAAATACTAATCCACCTGCTCTTAATTGTTTATCAGCTACAGCATCGAGTTTTTTTAACATATTTTTCATTTTTGATGGAAATAAGGCATATAAAACACCTTCGATAAATAAGAAAAGACCAAATGCTATGATCAATTCTTTCATGTAAATTAAAATTGTTATTTTTCTTTATTTCCAAAAAACTTAAAAAATTCACTATCAGGAGATAATATCATTGATGTTTCTCCACCAATTAAAGCATTTTGGTAAGCTTGCATTGCTCTGTAAAAACCAAAAAATTCAGGGTCTTGTCCAAATGCATCAGCAAAAATTTTATTTTTTTGACCATCTCCTTCCCCTTTCATAATTTCTGATTTTTTTTGAGCGTCAGCTAGAATAACTGTAACTTCTTTATCTGCTGTTGATGTTATTGTAACTGCCATCTCAGCACCTTTTGCTCTAAATTCTTTTGCTTCTCTCTCCCTCTCAGTTTGCATTCTTCTAAAGATTGCATCACTATTTGCTTGAGGTAAATCAGCTCTTTTAATTCTTACGTCAACTATCTTAATACCAAAGTTTTCAGCTTCATTGTTAACACCTTGTTGAATTAAAGCCATTTGCTTTGATCTATCCTCAGATAATAATGTTTGTAGTTTTTGTTGACCTAATACATTTCTTATTCTCGAATTAATAATCGTTGCTAGTCTTGATCTCGCAACTCTTTCGTTTCCTACGGAAATATAAAATTTCAATGGATCAATAATTTGAAATCTTGCAAATGCATCAACTATTAGACGTTTTTGATCAGATGCAATAACTTCTTCTGGCGGAGTATCTAAATTTAAAACTCTTTTATCTAAAAACACTACGTTTTGAATAAAAGGTAACTTAAAGTTTAAACCTGGCTTTAAAATAATTCTCTTGGGATCACCAAATTGTAGAACTATAGCTTGATTTACTTCTTTTACTATAAATATTGAAAAGAATAAAGTTGCTCCTATCAAAATGATAATGGGTAATATAAATTTTCCAGCTTTCATTAGTTTGTCCCTGATTTTAATTCTTGTAATGGAAGATATGGTACAACACCTGAGCCTGAGTCTTTATCAATTATAATTTTATTAATATCAGCAAGAACCTGCTCCATTGTCTCCAAATACATTCTTTCTTGAGTAACCTCTTTTGCTTTCGCATACTCAGTGTAAATTGATAAAAATCTACTTGCTTCACCCTCTGCTTTTGCAACAACCTCTTTTTTATAAGCCTCAGCAGCTTGTAAAATTTTTGCTGCTTCTCCCCGAGCTCTTGGTATTACATCATTGGCGTAAGCTTCTGCTTCGTTTTTTGACCTTTCCATATCTGCTCTTGCAGCTTGCACATCTCTAAAAGCATCAATAACTTGATCTGGTGGGTCAGCTTTTTGAGTTTGAACTTGTGTAATTTGAACTCCACTTTCATATTCATCAAGTATTCCCTGAATTATATCTTGAGTATCTCTTTCAATAACCGCTCTTCCTTCTGTAAGAATAGGTTGAATATTTGATCTTGCAATCACTTCTCTCATTGCAGTTTCTGCTGCAGCTTTTACTGTACCTTCTGGATCTTGAATTTTAAAAAGAAAGTTTCCAGCATCTTTTATTACCCAAAATACTGAAAAGTCTATGTTAACTATATTTTCATCACCAGTTAGCATCAAGCTTTCCTCTGGAACATCCGCAACACCACCACCTTGACCAAATCCACTATCTCTCTCTGATCTAAAACCGATGTCCATTCTATTAACTTTTGTAACTTTTGGAGTTAACACACTCTCAATTGGGAATGGAAAATGATAATTTAATCCTGGTTGAGTGGTATTTACAAACTTTCCAAATCTTAAGACCACGCCCTGTTCATCAGGTAAAACTCTATACAAACCACTCAATGCCCAAATTACAACTAGTATGATCAAACCTAATATAATAGGTTTTTTTCCACCTGTACCACTTCCAGTAAATTTGTTTATAGTGTCCTGCAATTTTTTAATTGCTTCATCTAAATTAGGAGGTGTAGGGCCTCTTCTGAAACCTCCTCCATTTCCGCTCCCTCCACCACTACCTGGAGGACTTCCCCATGGACTTTGATTTTTATAAATCGTCATTATGACATTCTATATAGTGTCTTTATATTCAAAAACAAGGTAAGTGTATTTTTATGAATGATAAAAAAGTAGGTCTTAGTGACACAATGAAGGCAAAAACTGAGCCAAAAACCTTCAAAAGAAACCCAATTCCAGGAACTAAGTTTACAATTGCAATATCTAGTGCAAAAGGAGGCGTTGGAAAATCTACTTTTGCAACAAATTTAGCTTTAGCCCTTAAAACTATTGGATGTAAAGTCGGAATTTTAGATGCTGATATTTACGGACCTTCTTTACCAAAACTATTCTCTATAAATGAAAAGCCAGATAGCGACGGTCAAACTTTAAAACCAATCATAAAGTATGATATTCAATGTATGTCCATTGGATTTCTGACAGATGAGCAAACACCGATGATCTGGAGAGGACCAATGGTTACTAGCGCCATTAAAACATTTACTCAAAAAGTTGGGTGGAAAGATTTAGACTTTATTATCGTTGATATGCCCCCAGGTACTGGTGATACTCAACTGACATTTGCACAAGAGATTAGTGTAGATGGTGCTATCATAGTATCAACTCCTCAGGAGATTGCACTCCAAGATGTAAAAAGAGGAATTAAAATGTTTGAAAAATTAAAAGTAAATATTATTGGATTAATTGACAATATGAGTCACTTTATTGGCGATGATGGAAAAAAATATGCAATTTTTGGAGAAAATGGAGTTGAAAGAACCGCACAAGAATTTGAGAAGAAATTTTTAGGACAAATACCAATAAACTCTGATGTTGGAAAATATGGAGATATGGGAATTCCTATTGTTGAAAAAGATCCAGAACATGAAATTACTAAAATTTATTTAAAATTTGCTGAGGAAATTAAACAATCTTATCTGTAATTTCAAAAGCTTCCATAAGTTCATTCCACTCTCTTTTTGAAAGTCCGGATTGTTCTAAATTTATCTCCTCACCTTTTAATAATTTTTGAATAATAATTTTTCCTTTAGCAGAGACTTCTGTACCACCTACTCTGTAATCCATAAAAGCATCGTGTGTAATAGGAACCCATTTTTTTAATGTATCCAGCATTATATCTGCATAAACTCTAATTTCATATTGAGCATGATGGTCAGCACGTAATCTTAAAAAATTCATTAAGTTTAAAAGATCAGTTTTCCAATACCACTGGGTATACGTATTCAAAGTTAGGTTCATTCTCGCTAACTCTCTAGCTAATCCTTTTTTATTTTCGTCAATTGTAGACCCATCAAATTTTTGATTAAGCATAGTTTCATAATTATTATATGTTCTTTCAGCATCGCTTTTTAAAAGTTCTAAAACTTCCTTTGCTTGCTCTCCCTCAATCACATCACCTCTACCTTGTCTGTTTGCAATTGATTGGGCTGCTAAATTTTCTGAATCAGGTAAATAAAATTCTTTATCTAAAATTGAATATCTTGCAGAGTACTCATTGACGTTTGCAGTACGATGTCTAATCCATTGTCTTGCTATAAATATTGGTAATTTTACATGATATTTAATTTCACACATTTCGAATGGAGTGCTATGCCAATGACGCATTAGATATTTTATTAGACCACTATCAGTTGAAACTTGTTTGGTTCCTTTACCATAAGAAACTCTTGCAGACTGAACAATTGAACTATCATCTCCCATATAGTCAATAACTCTTATAAAGCCATGATCTAGAGCTGGCATCGCTTCATATAATACTTTTTCTAGTTCGGGAGCGGTAACTCTTTTAGTAACATTTTCTTGGGATTGTTGATCTTTTATGTCGTTTAATTGTTCTTTTGTAAGTTTCATGAATAAATTATTGAATCTCTTGTATTTGGTTTTATATTAATAGTGTTGGTTTTCCAACTATGACGATAAACGAATTTCGTAATAACCATTACGGACGTGGGGGCAGTACCCACCACCTCCACCATTTACAACTTAAGGGGGTGAATTAGGATCGACGGGTGTCTAAAAGTTGTTCTTTCGTTCGGTATTGTTCCGCCGTGATGGGCTAATTTATAAATGCTAACGAAAGTTACGCACTTGCAGCTTAATTAGTTTACTAATTAAGTTACGGGGTTTGGGGCACCTGGCAACAGAACGCCCCTTTTTCATGTAAAATATTAATTAATGGTGCGGCCAGAGAGAATCGAACTCTCATGAGCTAGGCTCACACGGCCCTCAACCGTGCCTGTCTACCAATTTCAGCATGGCCGCAAATCATGCGTCAGATTAAATGAATGACAATTCTATTTCAAGTTGATAAGTTTTTCATATGGAATTCACAACTCAAGTTAAAATTGCAACAGATCCTATTTATCAAAAGGTTTCTAAATCTATTCCTGAAATAGAGTGGGCCACTCATGCACCTTACATTTATAAAATAAATAAACTTAAAAAAGAGAAGAACGCAGTAATTCTCGCTCATAATTACCAAACTCCTGAAATATATCATGGCATATCTGATTTTTCAGCAGACTCGTTAGCCTTAGCAATTGAAGCCGCAAAAACAGAGGCTGATATAATTGTTATGTGTGGTGTACATTTTATGGCGGAGACTGCCAAATTGATGAGTCCACATAAAAAAGTTTTACTACCAGATATGAAAGCTGGTTGCTCTTTATCCTCGTCTATAACTGGTGAAGATGTAAGAAACTTAAAAAAACAATATCCTGGTGTTCCCGTAGTTTCATACGTTAACACTTCTGCAGATGTTAAGGCTGAAACTGACGTTTGTTGTACATCAGCAAATGCTGTTAAAATTGTAAACTCTTTAGGTGTAAAAAAAGTAATTTTCTTACCAGACGATTATTTAGCAAAATATGTTGCCTCTCAAACTGATGTAGAAATAATTTCATGGAAAGGGACTTGTGAGGTTCATGAACAATTTAATGATGAAGAGATTAATGAAATAAGAAAAAATAATCCTGGTATTAAAATTATTGCTCATCCTGAATGTCCTCCTGATGTAATAAAAGCAAGCGATTTTGCTGGCTCAACAAGTGGAATGATTAAATATGTAAAAGATAACCAACCTGAAAAAGTTATGATGGTTACAGAATGCTCAATGAGTGATAATGTTCAAATTGATAATCCTAATGTAGAATTTATTAGACCTTGTAACTTATGTCCTCACATGAAAAGAATTACACTGCCTAAAATACTTGATTGTTTAGAAAGTGAAACAAACGAATTAATAATGGACCACGAAACAATCGAGAGAGCTAGAAAATCAGTGGAGAGAATGGCTGAAATAGGCAGATAAATTCTGTGCCGAAAATTCAATTAAGTAAAAATTTTATACGATCAACCTGTAAATTAGCTCTTAATGAGGATCTATATCCCTCAGGGGATATTACAACAAATCTATTAAATAATAATTCAATTTCAAAAGCTAAACTAATAAGTAATGAAAAAGGTATTATAGGTGGATTAGAATTTGCTAAACAAACATTTGATTTATTAGACAGAAATATTAAGTTTCATATAAAAAAAAAAGAAGGATCAAAAATTAGCAAAGGATCTGTAATTGCTGTAATTGAAGGTAAAATTAAAAATATATTAATTGGAGAAAGAGTTGCTCTAAATTTTCTCTCTCATATCTCTGGCATTGCAACTAAAACCAATAAATTTGTAAAAAAGGTAGGCAAGAAAACAAAAATTTGTTGCACTAGAAAAACGATTCCTAATCTAAGAGTAATTCAGAAATATGCAGTAAAATTAGGAGGTGGGACTAATCACAGATTTAATTTAAGTGATGAATTTTTAATTAAAGACAATCATTTAGCCTCATCAAAGAAATTTGAAGAAATAGTAAAAAAAGCAATTAAAAATAAAAAGAAAAGAAAAATTACTGTTGAAGTTGACACTTTGAAACAATTTAAGAGAATTAATGGACTTAATTTTAATACAGTTCTATTTGATAATATGAGCCCAAAAAATCTTAAAGTTGCTGTTAAATATGCAAAATGGAAATATGAAACGGAAGCCTCTGGAGGAATAACTTTAAAAAATGTAAAAAATCTTGCTTCAACAAATGTTGATAGAATATCAGTAGGTGAATTAACACATAGTATTCAAGCTTTAGATTTAAAATTAGAGATTTAATTTTTTTTTAATTGGGCTTGGGCTGCTGCTAATCTTGCCACTGGAACCCTGTAGGGCGAACAGGATACATAATCTAATCCAGTTTTTGCACAGAATTCTATACTTTTAGGATCTCCACCATGCTCACCACAAATTCCAAGTTTTATTTTTTTGTTTTGTTTTCTGCCTTTATCGGTTGCAATTTTTATTAAGTCTCCAACCCCCTCATCAATTGACACAAAAGGATCAATATCAAAAATTTTGTTCTCAATATAATCATTAAGGAATTTACCACTATCATCTCTGCTAATTCCAAAAGTAGTTTGTGTTAAATCATTTGTTCCAAAACTAAAAAATTCAGCATGTTTAGCGATATCTTTTGCCTTTATTGCTGCTCTTGGTAATTCAATCATTGTTCCTACTAAAAAATCTATTTTAATTTTATTTTCATTTTGAACTTTTTTTGCAATCCTAATTACTAAATCTTTCATAATTTTTATTTCTGCTTCAGTTGAAACTAAAGGGATCATAATTTCAGGCATAGTCGATTGAATTTTATGTTTTTTACATTCAACTAGAGCTTCAAAAATTGCAGTACACTGCATCTCATAAATTTCAGGAAATGAAATTGCCAATCTACAACCTCTATGACCAAGCATTGGATTTTGTTCATGAAGTTCTGAAATTCTAACTTCAAGTTCTTTAACGGGAATATTAAGTGAAACTGCAACATCATTAATTTCATTATTACTTTTTGGCAAAAATTCATGTAGTGGTGGGTCAAGTAACCTAACTGTTACTGGTAAACCTTTCATTATCTTAAATATTTCAATAAAATCTTTTTTTTGATGTGGTAATAGTTTTTTCAGTGCATTAGATCGATCTTCAATTGTTTTTGATAATATCATTTCTCTTACTGATAAAATTCTTTCTTCCTCAAAAAACATATGTTCAGTTCTACACAAACCAATACCCTCTGCACCAAATTCTCTAGCAGTTTTGCTATCCAATGGTGTTTCTGAATTAGTTCTAATTTTTAATTTTCTAAAATCATCAGACCAACTCATTATTTTTGAGAAATCACCTGATATTTCTGGCTTAACTGTTTTTACCTCGCCAATAATTATTCTGCCTGTTGAACCATCAATTGTAATTATTTCTCCCTCTTTAATTACTCTGTTATTTGTTTTGAATAATTTATTTTTGTAATCAATTTCTATTTCACTAGATCCAGAAACACATGGTCTTCCCATCCCCCTTGCAACTACTGCAGCATGACTTGTCATGCCTCCCCTTGAGGTAAGTATTCCTTTTGCTGCGTGCATACCATGAATATCTTCTGGTGAAGTTTCTATACGAACTAATATTGTACTTTGCATCATACTATTTAGTCTTTCAGCTTCTTCGGACGTGAAAACAACTTTTCCACTTGCAGCACCTGGTGACGCGGGCAAGCCTGTCCCAATTACATCTAAATTTACTTTCTCATCTAAAGTTGGATGAAGCAAAGTATCTAAAGAACTAGGTTCTATTCGTAATATTGCATCCTTTTTAGTAATCAATTTTTCTTTAACCATATCTACAGCTATTTTAACAGCAGACTTGGCTGTTCTTTTTCCAGAGCGTGTTTGAAGCATCCATAGTTTTTTGCTTTCAACAGTAAACTCAACATCCTGCATATCTTTGTAATATTTTTCTAATTTAACTAAAATATTTTTTAGTTGCTTATATGTTTTTGGCATTGCCTCTTCCATTGATTTAAGAGTTTCTTTTGATTCAACTCTTGCTTTTTTTGTAATATGTTGTGGTGTTCTAGTTCCTGCAACAACATCTTCGCCCTGTGCATTTATTAAATATTCGCCATATATATCTTTTGATCCATCAGATGGATTTCTAGTAAACACTACGCCAGTTGCACAGTCATTTCCCATATTTCCAAAAACCATTGATTGTACATTTACTGCTGTGCCCCAATTAGAGGGTATTTGATTTAATTTTCTATAGACTTTTGCTCTGTGACTTTCCCAGGATAAAAAAACTGCACTTATAGCTCCTATCAGTTGTTCATTGACATTTTGAGGAAAATCTTTTTTTGTTTTTTCTTTTACAATGTTTTTAAAATCTTTTATTAAAGCTTCCCAGTCATACTCGTCTAATTCTGTGTCTAGTAATACTCCTTTTGTTAACTTATAGTTCTCAATTATATCCTCAAAGTGATATCCTTCGATTCCCAATACAACATTAGAATACATTTGAATAAAACGTCTATAACTATCATTTGCAAATCTTAAATTCGAAGTTTTTTTTGCAAGTGCTATTACCGTATTATCATTTAGGCCTAGATTTAAAATTGTATCCATCATACCTGGCATAGAAACTCTAGCTCCTGATCTTACAGAAACTAGAAGAGGATTTTTTATATCTCCAAATTTTTTTCCTGATTCTTTTTCAATAAATTTTAATTCTTTATTTATTTCATTGAGTATTTTTTTATTTAATTTTTTTTTATTCTTATAAAATAAATCACAAACCTCTGTAGATATTGTAAAACCAGAAGGTACAGGTAGTCCCATTCTTCCCATCTCAGAAAGATTTGCACCTTTGCCTCCAAGAATATTTTTTGGCAGTTTAATTTTTTTTATTTTATTTGATTTAAAATTAAATATAAGTTTTTTCATACTAGGCTTCTATTTTTGAAAAATTAATGTAGTTATCAAAAGTTTTACACAACATATTTAATAATTCTAATCTATTTTTTTTTATTATTATATCTTCATCATTAACAATAACATTATCGAAAAAGTCGTTTACCTCATTCTTAATGCTTGATAAGTTTTTAAGACTTTCCTCGTAATTTTCATCTTTTCCAATGCTCAAAAAATATTTTCTTATATCATTTATTTTTTTATATAATTTTTTCTCATAATCATTTTTAAATAGACCTGGATCTGCAAAACCAAGAGTTTCAATAGATATTTTTTCTTCAGTATTTAATATATTTGAAGATCTTTTGTATGCTGCAATAGTTTCAAAGCCGATTTCTTTTTTAATATTTTTATTTAAACATAAAGATTTTTTATAAGCCTTTAATAAATTATCCAATCCAAGCACATATGTTGAGCTTTCAATTATATCTTGTCTTATTTTTTTTTCTTTTAGATAATTTTTTAATCTTTCAATTATGAAATCACTTAATTCGTTTTGTATCTTTTTAGTATCAAATTCATAGCCCTGTTCTCTGTATACTGAACAAGTGTAAATAATTAAATCTTTTAATTTGATTTTTATTTCATTTTCAACAATTAATCTAACAAGACTTATAGCCATTCTTCTTATGGCATATGGGTCTTTTGAACTAGTAGGTTTGAGATTAATTCCAAAAAAACCTACTAATGAATCTAGTTTATCACTTAAAGATAAAGCAATACTGTACATTTTTTTTGGTAATTTGCTTTCCATCCCGTTAGGCAAATATTGTTCTGATACGGCATGACAAACTTCTTTATCAAACCCTTGAAACTTTGCAAAATGTCCTCCAACAATACCTTGGAGTTCTGGAAACTCTCCAACAAGATCGGACATTAAATCAACTTTACAAATTGATGAGGCTATTTCAATTTTATCTTTACTAATTAAAAAATCATCAGAAATTAATGATGAAATCTGTCTCATACGTTGAATTTTGTCAAAGTAGGATCCTAAACCTTTAAAATAATTAATATTTTTTAATTTATCGACTTGTTTAACTAAATTTTGGGTTTTATTTTTTTCCCAAAAAAACTCAGCATCGCTTAATCTTGCTTCAATAACTCTCTCATTTCCTAATTTAACAAACCCTTTTGTATCTTTTATATCTGAAACTACAAAAAAAATATTTGTGAGATTATTTTTTTTGTCAAAAGTTGGTAAATATTTTTGATGACTCTGCATTGTTGTAGTCAATATTTCACTTGGTATATTCAAAAATTTTTTTTCAAAATTACAAAGAATTACTACTGGCTTTTCAACTATATTTACTATTTCATCTATAAGCCTACTATTCTGTTCGATTTTTAAATTTCTTTTATTAATTATTTCATTTATCTTATTCTGTATCATTTTTTTTCTTAAATCTTGATCAATTAAAATACCTTTTTGTTTAAAAAATTTTAAATACGAATGAAAGTCGTTAAAAATTTTCATACCTTCTTCTAGTGATTTATCTATAAAAGTTTTGTTCGAGCTATTTATGTGGTTAAAATCAAAATTTAGAGGTTTTTTATTAAATATTGCTAAAATAGATTTAAGAGGTCTTCCCCAATAAAGATCATAATTTGCCCATTTCATTGATTTATTCCAAGCAATCTTTTTTAAGATTTCACTTAAATTTTTTTCTAGTAAATCTGAAACTTTTATTTTTCTAGACTCTTTATTAAAAAAATAAAATTCACCTTTCTCAGTATTTTTTTTAAAGATTTTTTCTAATATTGTATTGTTTGATCTAATAAATCCCTCTAATGCTTTTTTAGGAGCATTAACATTTGGCCCTTTAATTTCCTCTGAGCTTAATTTGATTTCATTAGGGATTTTATCAACATGTAAAACTAATCTATTTGGTGTTGAATAAACATTGAAATTTTCATTAAATTTGATTTGATTATCAATAAAAAAATTTTTAATATTTTTTTTTAATTCATTCCTTGCGTTTATTTGAAGCCTTGCAGGAATTTCCTCACTAAATAGCTCTACAAATAATTCTGACATTAACTTTGGCTTTCAATCCAAACTTTCCCAATTGATTTTGTTAGTTCTCTTATTCTTGCAATATATTCGGCCCTTTGTGCTACACTAATCACCCCTCTTGCATCTAAAATATTGAAGACATGACTACATTTTAAACATTGATCATAAGCTGGAAGAGAAATCTTTTTTTCAACTAATAATTTTGTTTCTTCCACAAGCATTTCAAATATTTTAAATAAATTATCAGTATTGGCATATTCAAAATTATATGCTGAAAATTCTTTCTCAGACTGATGAAAAACATCTTTGTAAGTAATTCCTTCATCATTCCAAATTAAGTCAAAAACACTTTTTTTGTTTTGAATAAACATGCACAATCTCTCTAATCCATATGTAATTTCAACAGATACAGGTTTACATTCAACCCCAGCCATTTGTTGGAAATAGGTAAATTGTGTAACTTCCATTCCATCACACCAAACCTCCCATCCAAGACCTGCCGCTCCTAATGTAGGACTTTCCCAGTCATCTTCAACAAACCTTATATCGTGTTCCTCATGATTAATACCTATTGATGACAAGCTATTTAAATACATCTTTTTTATTTCTTTTGGTGAAGGTTTAATTAAAACTTGGAATTGATAATAATGTTGCAATCTATTAGGGTTGTCACCATATCTTCCATCAGTCGGGCGACGTGATGGTTGGACATATGCAGTTTTCCATGGTTTTGGGCCAAGCGATCTTAAAGTGGTTGCTGGATGGAATGTCCCAGCACCGACTTCTAGATCGTACGGTTGTAATATTACACAACCTTTTTTAGACCAGTACTTTTGTAAGTTAAAGATTGTATCTTGAAAAGATAAAGTTTTTTTTTTTATTTTAGAGACCATACCTTTGCCAGATTGATCTTTCTTCTAATAAACTAATTACTTTATCAGTATAATTTTCAGAAGATGCTAGCTTTTTTGACAACCATCCTTTACTTTTTCCAAATTTCTTAATTTCTAAATCATCTCCATATTTCTCTCTTAATATTTGATCTGCATTTCCTATTCCATCGATTAGCCCTAATTCTTTTGCTTTTTTTCCTGCCCAAAATTCTCCAGAGAAAAGTTCAATACCAGATTTTTTGTTTAGTTTTTCTTTTCTGCTTTCTTCAACAACATCTATAAAATCTTGATGAATTTCTAATTGGATATTTTTTAAACGATTAATATCTTCTTCTTTTTCATCCAAAAAAGGATCTAAAGTGCTTTTATTTTTTCCAGCGGTATAAACTCTTCTTTCAATCCCAATTTTTTCAATTAAATTTTTAAAACCAAATGAAGCAGAAATAACTCCAATAGATCCTATAATTGAGCTTGAGTTAGCATAAATTTCATCACCAGCACATGCAATGAGATATCCTCCAGATGCTGCCACATCCTCAGCAAAAATAATTACTTTTTTTTTTGTTTTCTTAGATTGTTCTTTTATTAATTTACATATCAAATGTGATTGTACTGGGGATCCACCAGGTGAATTAATTGTAATTGCAACGGCTAATGCTTTTTTTACTGAAAAAGCCTTTTTTATAATTTCTTCTTCACTTGAATATTCTATTCCTTGCCTGAACCTTCCAACATTTCCTATAACCCCTGATAATTTGAGGTGACTTATTATGTTTTTTTTTTTAAAAAATGAGAACATTAGAATTGTTATAAGTTTTTTAAATATATTATAAACCCTAGTTATAATTAAAGAATAAGGTGCGTCAATTGATAAGTATATTAATAAATTGGATATAATAGTTTTAATTAATGGGAACTGTAATACAGCTAAAAAAACAAATTAATAATTCATATGCAGATTTAAAAAATTCGGTCGATGATAAATTGATTCTAGTTGAAGAAAAAATCAATTCTAGACTAGCAAGTAAAGTTGAATTGGTTCAAAAAATGACCAAATATCATTTAAAAACTGGTGGAAAAAGACTAAGAGCACTCTTAACCTTGCAATGTGCTAAAATTTGTGAATATCAAAAAGGATTAAGAGATGTAAATCTTGCCGCTTGTGTAGAACTTATACATGCAGCTACTTTAATGCATGACGATGTAATAGATAGTGCTGACATTAGACGAGGTAAAAAAACACTTAATACAATTTGGGGAAATCATTCATCAATTTTGGTAGGTGATTATTTACTCAGTAAATGTTTTGAAATGATGGTTGAGGACGGGAATTTAGAACTATTAAAACTTTTAGCAACTACATCATCTGAAATTGCCCAAGGTGAAGTTCTACAGTTGCAACACAATAAAGAAATAGATATCTTAGAGGAAACATACCTAAATATTATTTCTTCAAAAACTGCGTCTTTGTTTGCAGCTGCAACAAAAGTTGGAGCAATTATTGCTGAAAAAGATTCTAAATATAAAAATGCATTAGAATTTTATGGAAAAAACTTAGGTCTTACATTTCAAATAGCAGATGACACATTAGACTACAATTCTGAATTAAAATTATTTGGAAAAAATATTGGCAATGACTTTTACGAGGGTAAAGTTACTTTGCCCATAATATTACTTTATCAAAAGGTTGATAAGTTTGAAAAAGAAAAATTAAAATCTTTTTTTGAAAAAGATGTTCGCGAAAAGCAAAATTTAGAATATGTACTAGATTTGATAAAAAAAAATAATATTATTAATGAGTGTTATAAAAAAGCAGAACATTATATTAATTTAGCATCTAATTCTTTGAGTGTATTTGAAGAATCTGTCGAAAAAAATATATTAAAAAACTTAACATCTTTTAGTATTGAAAGAAATTTTTAGGGACTTAATAATACCTTTTTCCATTTTTTAGATTTTTTAATGTATTTTAATCTTTCATGAATTCGATTTTGTCCATCTAACCAAAATTCAATTTCTTTAGGTTTGATTCTCCAACCAGACCAATATTCGGGTCGTGGTATCTTATTTTTGTTTGGGAATTTTTTCTTAAATTCCTCAATGGACTTATATAAATCCTGTCTTTTTTTTAAAATAGAACTTTGCTTTGAGGCCCAAGCACCAATTCTGCTTCCATAGGCTCTTGAATTGTAATAAGCATCAGCTTCTTTTCTTGTTACCTTAGTAGCAATACCAATTATTCTAATTTGTCTTTGTAAACTTTTCCAGTGGAAACACATAGAAATTTTTGAGGAATTTTTGATAGCCTTACTTTTATCGCTATTAAGGTTTGTATAGAAGACAAATCCATTTTTATCAAAATCTTTAAGAAGAACCATTCTAACTGATGGAAACCCATTTTTGTTTACAGTTCCAACCGCAAATGCGTTTGGATCATTAATTTCAGTTTTTTTTGCTTTATTAAACCATTCTACAAAAAGGTTTATTGGGTTATTATGATTTTTAAAGCAGAGATTTAGTCCAAGTGAGTTTTTTTCGTTCATAAATTTAAAAAAATAATTTATACATTAAAATAATGTCATTTAATACTTTTGGAAAGCTATTTAGATTTACTACTTGGGGAGAGTCACATGGTCCAGCTATCGGGTGCGTAGTTGATGGCTGCCCTCCAAATATTCCAATAAAAGACAGCGATATACAAAAAGAACTTAATAAAAGAAAACCAGGACAATCTAAATTTACAACTCAAAGACAAGAGGATGATAAAATTAATATTTTATCTGGTGTTTTTGAGGGTAGAACAACTGGAACTCCAATTTCTCTTATTATTTATAACAAAGATATGAGATCTAGAGATTATGAGACAATAAAGAATAAATTTAGGCCAGGACATGCAGATTATACTTACTTTAAAAAATATGGAATCCGGGATTACAGAGGTGGTGGAAGACAGTCTGCTCGCGAGACTGCTGCTAGAGTTGCAGCGGGTGCTATTGCAAAAGTTGTGTTAAAAAATAAAATTGGTAAGAAATATCAAGCTGTTGGTGCCGTTACACAATTAGGAATATTAGGATGTGACTTAAAGAAATGGAAAGACAAAACAATTTCTAGTAACCCATTTTTTTGTCCTGATAAAACTGTGATTAAACTTTGGGAAAAATATTTACTTGGGATAAGAAAAGCTGGATCATCTTGTGGAGCAATTATTGAGGTTAGGGCAAGAGGAGTTCCTTTGGGACTTGGAGCACCAATATATTCAAAATTAGATATGGATCTTGCAGCAGCAATGATGAGCATTAATGCTGTAAAAGGAGTTAATATTGGATCGGGAATGAACTCGGCTATGTTAACTGGTGAGGAAAACTCTGATGAAATTTTAAAAAAAAAGGGTAAAACAAGTTTTAAATCAAATAATGCAGGAGGAATTCTTGGAGGAATATCTACTGGACAAGAAATAAATGTTTCATTTGCAGTAAAACCAACATCATCTATTTTGTCATCGAGGAAAACAATCGATAGGTTTGGGAAGAATACAACAATATCTGTAAAAGGTAGACACGACCCCTGTGTTGGAATAAGAGCGGTTCCAATAGGAGAGGCTATGATGCATTGTGTAATTCTTGATCATTATTTGATGAACACAGCTCAGAATAAAATCTAATTAGATTTTTTAATTAAGACTTTCGAATTTAAGGTATCTAAAATTTTATTTTCAATACCAACAGAGTCTAAATTAGCAAACTTATACATTAGTTCTGGTTTATCATGATCAATAAATCTATCAGGTAACGTCATTGATCTAAATTTAAGATTACTGTCTAATAAATTTTTTTCACTTAAAAAATGGCTAACATGAGATCCAAATCCCCCGATTGAACCTTCTTCTATTGTAATCAATACCTCATGTTCTGTTGCAATTTGCCAAATTAGGTTTTCATCTAATGGTTTTGCAAATCTTGCATCAATAATAGAGATATCAATTCCTTTTTTTGTTAAATTCTCAGATGCCAAAATACACTCCTGTAATCTTGCTCCAAAATTTAAGATTGCAACTTTTTTTCCTTCTTTAACTATTTTTGCTTTGCCCAACTCAATTTTTTCAGTTATTTCAGGTAATTGAACTCCAACACCATTGCCCCTTGGGTATCTAAAAGCTGATGGTCTATCGTTTATATCAATTGATGTATTTATCATTCTCACAAGCTCGGCTTCATCACTTGCAGCCATTACAACAAAATTTGGCAATGTTGAAAGGTATGTTATATCAAAAGATCCAGCATGTGTTGGGCCGTCAGCGCCAACTAACCCAGCTCTATCAATTGCAAATCTAACAGGCAAAGATTGTATAGCAACATCGTGAACGACCTGATCGTAAGCTCTTTGAAGAAATGTTGAGTATATTGCTGCGAAAGGTTTATATCCTTCAGTAGCCATACCCGCAGCAAAAGTAACCGCATGTTGTTCAGCTATCCCAACATCAAACATTCTTTCTGGAAATTTTTTTCCAAATAAATCCATTCCTGTTCCTGATGGCATAGCTGCAGTTATACCAACAACCTTGCTATCTTTTTCTGCATGTTTGATTAATGAATTGGCGAATACTTTTGTATAAGAAGGGGTATTAGATTTGGACTTTTCTTGTTCTCCTGTTTTAATATTAAATTTTGAAACACCATGAAATTTATCTTCTGATTTTTCTGCAAACGAATAACCTTTTCCTTTTTCAGTTTTAACATGGATCAAAATTGGACCATCATACTTAATATCTTTTGCATTATTAAATACTGAAACCATTGAGTCAATGTCATGTCCATCTATTGGTCCAATATAGTAAAATCCCATAGAGTTAAATAATGTTCCACCAGTGACAGCGGATCTTAAAAAATCTTCTGCTTTTCCTGCTTGATTTTTAAATCTTATTGAAAAAGCAGATATGATTAATTTTAATGTCTCTCTGAAACTAAAGTAAATTTTACCAGATAAAATTTTTGCAAGGTATTTTCTCATAGCACCAACAGGTTTAGCAATTGACATATCATTATCATTTAAAACAACAATCATCTTTGTTTTATTTTCACCTGCATTATTCATCGCCTCATAAGCCATACCAGCACTTATCGCTCCATCACCTATGACTGCAATTACATTGCCTGATTTATTTGATAACTTATTAGCTACTGCTATTCCTAATGCTGAAGAAATAGAAGTTGAACTATGTGCGGCACCAAATGGATCATACTCACTTTCTGATCTTTTTGTAAAACCTGATAATCCCTCACCTTTTCTAAGAGTTCTTATTTGTTTTTTTCTACCAGTTAATATTTTATGTGGATAAGTTTGATGGCCCACATCCCAAATTAATTTATCATGAGGAGTGTTGAATATATAGTGTAAGACAACAGTCAATTCTACAACTCCTAGTCCAGCACCTAAATGCCCCCCCGTTTCAGAAACAATGTCAATTAATTCTTGTCGAACCTCATCTGCCAAAATTTTAATGTCAGATTGTGATAATTTTCTCACATCATCTGGAAAATTAATATTATTTAGGAATTTGAAATTTTTGCTCACTTTGTTCTATTTAAAATATAATTTATTGTTTCTCTAAA
>CACIST010000016.1 GCA_902589395.1 uncultured Pelagibacteraceae bacterium
CATGCTTTAAGAAAATTAGAACTTAAAGCTTGTCCAAGTGCAGGAGCTTGCGGTGGTCAATTTACAGCAAATACAATGGCATGTGTTTCAGAGGCAATTGGTTTAGCATTACCTTTTTCTGCAGGCACACCTGCGCCTTATATAGAGAGAAATAAATATGCGGTTGATAGTGGAAAAGCTGTCATGAATTTATTAGCAAAAAATATTAGACCAAGAGATATTGTAACAAGAAAATCTTTAGAAAACGCAGCAACAATTGTTGCAGCAACAGGCGGATCAACAAATGCAGGTTTGCACTTACCAGCTATAGCAAATGAAATAGGAATTAAATTTGATTTAATGGATGTTGCAAAAATATTTAAGAAAACTCCTTATCTTGCTGATTTAAAACCTGGTGGTAAATATGTTGCAAAAGATATGTGGGAAGCAGGAGGAGTTCCAATGTTATTAAAAACTCTAATGGATGGTGGCTACATTCACGGAGACTGTATGACAGTTACAGGTAAAACAATGAGAGAAAATTTAAAAAATGTAAAATTTAGAGAAAATCAAAAAGTAATGAGATCTTATAAAAATCCAATTTCACCAACAGGTGGAGTTGTTGGATTAAAAGGAAATTTAGCTCCAGAAGGTGGAATTGTAAAAATAGCAGGTTTGAAAAAATTACAATTTACAGGAAGAGCAAGATGTTTTGATAATGAAGAGTCTGCTTACAAAGCAGTAATAAACAGAAAATACAAAGATGGAGATATCATTATAATTAGATATGAGGGACCTATAGGAGGTCCTGGAATGAGAGAAATGCTTCAAACAACTGCAGCAATCTACGGTCAAGGAAAAGGGGAGAAAGTAGCCCTTATTACAGACGGTAGGTTCTCTGGGGCTACTAGAGGCTTTTGTATTGGTCATGTGGGCCCTGAGGCCTCTGTAGGCGGTCCTATAGCCCTTTTAAGGAATGGGGATATCATCGATATAGACGCTAAAAAGGGTACAATTAACGTAAGACTCACAAAGAAGGAATTAAGTGCAAGACGTAAAAAATGGAAACCGAGAAAAGTGAATTTTGGTAATGGTACATTATGGAAATATGCACAAACAGTTGGACCAGCTTATAAAGGTGCACCAACTCATCCAGGTGGTAAAAACGAGGTTAGAACGTACGCTGATATTTAATGAAAATTAGACCTGTAATACTTTGTGGTGGCGCAGGAACAAGACTTTGGCCAGATAAAAAAAAACATCAAGCAAAACAATTTATTGATTTTGGAGGATGGAGTTTAATTCAAAAAACTTTAGAAAGAGTAAATAAACCAATTTTTGATTTTCCTATAATCAGTACAAATTTAAAATACTTAAAACAAGTAAAGCAAGCTTTAAAAAAAAGTAAAATTAAAAAGTTTAAAATAGTTCTAGAACCAGCAAAAAAAAATACCGCACCAGCAATCCTTGCTTCAGCTTTGATAAAGGATATTCCATTAGAGCAACCATTAATGTTTTTTGCAGCAGATCATTTAATTGACAGGTCTAATATTTTAAATAAATCCCTTTTAAAAAATAAACCAAATTTAGATAATCAAAATTTATTTATTTTTGGAATAAAACCTACAAACCCATCAAGTGAATATGGATATTTTTTAACTAAAAAAATTAAATCTATAAATAAAGTTACAAAATTTATTGAAAAACCAAAATTATCAAAAGCAAAAGAAGTAATTAAGAAAAAAGGTTACTGGAACTCTGGCATGTTTTATTTAAGAAAAGACTCAATAATCAATAACTTTAAAAAATATCAAAATAAAACTTACAAAAGTTGTGTTGAGGCAATTAAAAAAGGCAAATATAAAAATAATACCTACTACTTAAATAAAAGAGCTTTTGAAAAATCAATCGAGAAATCTTTTGATTATGCAATACTTGAGAAAACAAATAAAATTAATGCTATTAAACTAGATATACCTTGGTCTGATCTTGGTAGTTGGAAAGAGATACTCAAGATATATGATAAAAATAAAAGAAAACACTTTAAGAAAAAGAATATTTTTTATAGACCATGGGGGAGTTATTTAAATTTATTCGAAGGAAAAGAGTTTTTAATTAAAGAATTATCAGTTAAACCTAAAGGTATATTAAGTCTTCAAAAACATCATCACAGAGCAGAACATTGGTTAGTTACAAAAGGTAATCCACGAATAACTTTAAATAAAAATATCATTAATAAAAAACCTAATGAACATATTTTCATTCCATTAGGAGCAATTCATAGAATACAAAATCCTGGAAAAAAACCTGTAAAAATTATGGAAGCTCAAGTAGGTTCTATACTTAAAGAAACTGATATTGTTAGATATCAAGACATCTATGGTAGAGTTAAATAATTAACTCTTAATGGATAATACTGTTTTCATATTAGTTCTTATCGCAGCTATTACACATGCCACATGGAATGGAATGGTTAAGAAACATTCTGATAAAATTATATCTATTTTATTAATTGTTATTGGTGTAATAGGAATTAAAGTATTTTAATTGTAATAATCTATAAATATTTTTTTCATCAACATTAACTATAAAATTCTAATAAAATTTTAAATTATAAAACATCTTTATTTCCCCTTAATTTTAAGATTTTGTTGATTAACTACTTTCCCCTTTTTTAATTACAAAAAGGGGAAAGAAGATTTAGAAATTAATTATTTACAGATGCGGAACTCTCGATATTCTTCTTTTTAGCTAGTTTTTTTGTTTTTTTTTCAGCAACTCTTTTTTCAATACTTGCAATTTTAATATTAATTTTAGATAATTTTTTTTCTTTTAAATTGATCTTATTTTTAAGTTTTTCTATTAACTTGATAACCTTTTTTTTTCTTTTTTCATTTTTCTTTAACTTTTTACTCATAATGACCTCCTGTGTAATTTTATAATAATTATATTTAAATTAAATATCTTAGTAAAATGATTTTTTGATAAATTCTCTTATTTAAAAGTTATGCTGTTAATATGTTAAAATATTTTCCTGATTTCCTTAATTCTACGTTATCACAATATTGATATTTATCACCATCAATTTGAATTGGAATTTTTTTCCCTTGTCCATCAATTTTAAGCTCACTGGAATAAGATGTTATAACACTCGTAGACTTCGATAAATCTCCAAAAAAAATAATCAAATAAATATAATAAAGTATTTTTATTCTTGTAAGGTCTTTGAATACATAAGTAATAATTTTGTTATCAAATATATTTGTTTTATTAATTTTGTAGTGACCCGCATAATAATTGGTATTAGAACATAACACCCAGTCAGCTATATGATTTTGACCATCTATGTTAACTTTTAATTTTTGATTTTTCATTAACAAAAATTTTTGCAATCCCTTATATCCAAAAATAATTTTACCTAACAGTTTTTTTAGAGAACTATTAATTGAATGGACTATCGTGGCATCCCAACCTATACCTGCCATTAAAATAAAATAATCATTATTGATTTTTACTAAATTAGTTTGTTTTAAATTGTTTGATTGTAAAATTTGAACAATTTTACTTATTTTTTTACTCATATTTAGTTCAGCTTGAAGTAAATTAGCAGTTCCAGCTGGTATATAACCAATAGCAAAATCTTTTTTTGGAACAAAATTATTTTTAATAAGTTTGTTTATTGCAAATGATACTGAACCATCGCCTCCAGCAACTACAAGTCTATCAATATTTAACTTAGAAATATTTTTAAATACTGCCTCTGCTTTATCCACGCTCTCAGTTTCAAAAAAAGAAACATCGTTATACTTAGAAAGTTCATCAGAAATTTTTTTTATAAATTTAGATTTTCTGCCAGAAGAAGCGTTTTTGTTGTAAATAATGCAATATTTCATAATAAATTTTAATATTTCCTTAACATTACTATGGCACAAAGAATTAAACGATTCTAGTACAAATTGAATTAAAAAAAAAGGATTAAATGAAACCTTTATTAAAATACAAAAGTATATTCATTTCAGATGTGCATCTTGGTACTAAAGGTTGCCAAGCAAATAAATTGCTTGAATTTTTTAAAAATACAAGATCAGAAAAACTTTATTGTGTAGGTGATATAATAGATGTTTGGGCACTTCAAAAAAATTTTTATTGGCCACAAGAACATAATGACGTAATTCAAAAAATATTAAGAAAAGCAAGACATGGAACAGAAGTTTACTACGTTATAGGTAATCATGATGAAGTGTTTCGAAAATTTATTCCTATGCATTTTGGACAGATAAAAATGATCAATAGAGTAATTCATCAGTCTGTTTTAAATAAAAAATATTTAGTTGTTCACGGCGATGCTTGGGATGGTGTTATGAGATATGCCAAATGGTTGTCGAAGTTAGGTGCAATAGCCTATGAAATGCTATTGAAATTAAATGTAGTGATTAACTTTTTTAGACGTCTAAGAGGTAAAGGCCAGTGGTCTTTAGCAAAGTTTCTTAAATATAAGGTAAAAAATGCAGTTAAATATATGGGAGAATACGAAAAAACAATTGCAGAATATGGAAAGAAAAAAAAATTTGATGGAATAATCTGTGGGCATATTCATCACGCCCAAAATGAAAATTATGATGGTGTTAATTATTTAAATTGTGGAGACTGGGTTGAGTCTTGTACTGCTTTAGTTGAAAACTTTGATGGAACGTTTGAAATAATTTATTGGGATAAATTAAGAGAAGAATTTTTAGATAGTCGTAATAATTCAGATAAAGAAGTAATTGAAACTCCAGGTCTGAAAAAGGCATCATAATGAAAATATTAATTGTAACAGACGCTTATTTTCCACAAGTAAATGGTGTGGTAAGAACTTTAAATGAAACAGGAAAAAAACTTGAAGCAATGGGTCACGAAGTTGAGTATTTAAATCCCCAACTTTTCTTCACTGTACCAATGCCTAAATATAATGAAATAAGACTTTCTGTGAATATTTGGCCAAGAGTAAGTCATTTAATAAAAAAAATAAATCCTTCAGCCATACATATAGCTACCGAAGGTCCTTTAGGATTTATGGCAAGAAGATATTGTCTTAAAAATAATCTAAAGTTTACCACAAGTTTTCACACAAGATTTGATAAATATATGAAATTATATTTACCTTGGGTTCCTGAAAAATTATCACAGAAATTCCTAAGCAACTTTCATAACAAAGCAGAAAAAATTTTGGTTACAACCGAATCTATGAAAAAAGAACTAATTCAAATTGGAGTAGATGAAAGTAAAATGGTTGTTTGGACAAGAGGTGCTGATCATGGATCGTTTAAAAATCCAAAAAAAATCAATTTAGAATATAAAAGGCCTATATGGATATATGTAGGTCGAGTAGCTATTGAAAAAAATATTCGTGCTTTTTTAAATCTAAAATTAGAAGGAACAAAACTTCTTGTTGGTAAAGGACCAGATATTGAAAAGTTAAAAAAAGAATTTCCAGATGCTCACTTCTTAGGTGAAAAAACTAACGGTGAATTAGCTTCATATTTTACATCATCTGATGTTTTTGTCTTTCCAAGCAAAACAGATACGTTTGCAATAGTAATATGTGAATCCCTCAGTTGTGGTACACCGGTTGCAGCATTTCCTGTTCCTGGTCCTAAAGATATTTTCAAAGATAGTGAAATTAATTGTTTAGATGAGGATTTAGAAAAATCTGCAATTAAAGCTCTAAAAGTTGAAAGAGAAAAGTGCCTAGAATACTCTAAAAACTTTACTTGGGATAAAACCGCAGAAATTTTTATTAATAATATCTCCCCTAATTAAATAACTAAAATTTAAATAATTGCATATTAAATTTTTAATATGTTAATTATATACTTAACTTTTAGAACATCATGATTGGCCTCTTTGAAATACTATTAATCTGTGTAATTATATTTCTACTAATAATAATTTATTCAAACAGAAACAAAAAAAATACTGATGATAAAATTATTATCTCAAAGTATGAAAAGGATGATAGCAAAACATTTATATTAGATGAATTAGAGGATCAATTTATAGCATTAGATAAATTAAATATTATAAAATATGTCAATCCAAGTGCCGAAAAAAGATTTGGTAAAAATATTTTAAATACACATCTCGGCACAATTTTAAGGCATCCTAATCTAGATGAAAAAATCAGAGAGGTTAAGTTTTCAAAAAAAACCAGTAATTTAGATTTAGAAATAAATTTGCCTTCATATCAGTATTACAGAATTTATGTGATTCCTGGACCAACTGTAATTTTTACAGAAAAAGACTCTGTTGTTTTATTTTTAAAAGATCTTACTGAAATTTCAAAAGCACAAAAATTTAGAACTGACTTTGTTGCTAATGTTAGCCATGAATTAAAAACTCCTCTTGTTTCAATTAAAGGCGCTATAGAGACAATAGAGGGTCCTGCTAAAGATGACGAAATAGCAAAGATAAACTTTCTTAAAATAATCTCTTCACAAAGCAAAAGAATGGAAAATTTAATAAGTGATCTATTAATATTAAGCAGAATTGAACTCCAGGAGCATATAAGACCTGACAAACCAGTTAATTTGAAGAATATATTAACAAAAGTAAAAGATATTCATTTTACTAGCTTAAAAGAAAAAAATATTAATCTTGAAATGAATTTAGATAATGTAAGTGATGTTATTGGTGATGAAGATAAATTAATAACAGTTTTTTCTAATTTATTAGACAATGCTATTAAATACTCAAAAGAAAAATCAACTATAAATATATTAACTTCTCCAAGCAAAGGGAAACTCATAACAAAAGGAATTAAAATATCTGTATCTGATCAAGGTATTGGAATTCCTGAGGATCAAATTAACAGGATAACAGAAAGATTTTATAGAGTAGATGTTGAAGAGAGCAGGAAAGTTGGTGGAACAGGTTTAGGTCTTGCAATTGTCAAACATATAATTTCTCAACATAGAGGTGATTACGAAATAAAAAATCTTAATGGTAAAGGAACCGAAATTAACATTCATTTACCTAGTGAATTATAAACTTCATATAATTTAACAATTTTCACAATATAATTTAATTTGTAAATAACGGATTTTTTAAATAAAATTGTTAAATGAAAAGAATAATAATAAATTTTTTTATTTTTTCTTACTTATTTTTTAATTTTATATCAAATTCTTACTCTGAAGACTCTAATAAAAAAGACATTACAACACTTTTAAGAAACCAACAACTTACTGTATTTGATATTGGTATTTTTAGAATGAAAAATGACTTAGAAAATACCAAAAGCAGTGTCAATAAACATTTTCCATCTGACAAAGTAAATGTTGATCATATCTATACTGAGGTTTTAACTTCATTCTGGAGAGATACAATTGATTTGATTGTATCAATCCCAATGAACAAAAACTTAAAAAAAGAAAATTATATGTCTGACATGCATAGATGTAAAAATATTTTCTTTTCTGTAAGAGATCATTTGTTAAGAAAACAAAATGAGAGTAATTATAATTTTAATAGAGCCTCAAGTTATATAATTACTACTTTTTCTACCCCCACAAGTTGGCCTTCATGGAAATATGATCAAAAACAAGTAAAAGACCTTATATCAATGATACAACTAGAAGTTACCTTAAGACCAACAAAGAGCTTAGCACTAAGTGAAAATGTGAGCCCAATTCGTTGTAGAGGAGATTTAGCTGCAGATAATGATACCTTAATCATCTCTAAAAAATACAACTAAAAAGTTACCTATTTAACAAAACTGTAATAAATTTGTAATACTAGAGTCCTCAATAAAATTTATTAAGCGAGTCGTTAATTAACTTTAATTCACGAAAGGATATTAAAAATGAAAAAACTAACTATAGTCCTTGCTTCAATAGTTGCCATTTCTGTTGCCACTATTGCTCAAGCGAGAGATCAAATCAAAATAGTTGGATCATCTACTGTATTCCCTTACGCAACAATAGTTGCTGAAAGATTCGGGCAAACTGGATTTAAAACACCAGTAATCGAGTCAACTGGTACAGGTGGTGGTGCAAAATTATTTTGTGCAGGTGTAGGAGAAGCTCACCCTGATATAACAAATGCATCAAGAGCAATGAAAGATAAAGAAAAAGCTCTTTGCAAAAAAAATGGTGTTAATGAAATTGTTGAAGTTATTATCGGTAACGATGGTATTACTTTAGCATACAGTGTTGATGCTGAACCAGTAAACTTCACTAAAGAACAACTTTGGAAAGCTTTAGCAAAACACTCAGTTGTTGATGGTAAATTAGTAGACAACATATACAAAACATGGGATCAAATAGACCCAAGTTTACCAAAACAAAAGATTTCAGTTATGATTCCCCCAGGAACATCCGGAACAAGAGATGCTTGGAATTCGTTAGTAATGAAAAAAGGTATGCCTAAAGAGGCTAAAGCATTATACAAAGCAGGTTTCGAAGCTGGAAATAAAAAATATAAAAAACCACAAAAACTTTACAGAGAAGATGGTGCTGCAATTGAAGTTGGAGAGAATGATAGTTTAATTATTCAAAAATTATCTGAAGACAAAGAAATGTTTGGTTTCTTTGGATTTAGTTACTTCTTAGCTGCAAGAGATAAATTGCAAGCTGCAAGTATAGAAGGTGGCCAACCATCACTAGAATCTATCCAAGACTATAGTTATGCTGTTGCTAGACCATTATTCTTTTATGTAAAAAAAGCTCATGTTGGTGTAATTCCAGGATTACATGAATTTGTAAAAGAATTCACTACAACTAAAGCTATTGGTAAAAGAGGTTACTTAGCGGAAATAGGACTTGTTCCACTTGATAAAGCAACTTACAAAACAGTTAGAGATAATTCGAAATCCCTTACCGCAATGTCAATGGAGTAATATAATATTTGTTAATAAACTCAAAAGGGGCCCTATTAAATGGGCCCTTTTTTTTGTATAAATCTAAAGGAGCCAATAATTGAATTCAGTAATATTTTTAACAATCGTTCTTTTAGCTTTATCCAGTTACTTCTTTGGAAGAAAAAAAGCTATTTTAATTCAATCTAACAAACGGTTAACAGCTCTTCCAAAATTTTATGGATACTATCTTGCTATATGGTGTGGCGCACCTGCTTTTCTTTTGTATGCTTTATGGTCGATATTTGAACCTAGCATAGTAAGATTTTTTATACTTAGTGATTATTCTTCGCAAGGACTTCTAGAAGGAGAGTTGAATTTATTTTATGAAAAAGTAAAATCACTTTCTCGAAACCAGTATTCAGGAGAACTTACTGCAGAGTTACAAAGATCAGCAGAAAAATATTTAAACTTTAGAGACATAGCAAAGTGGTCTAAGGTCGTTATAGTCTTATCATTACTAATTGCATCAACAGGTTATGCGTATACAAAGATTTCAAACAACACTAAAACAAGAGAACCAGTTGAAATATTTCTTAAAGGAGTATTTTTTTTATCATCACTGGCAGCGATATTAACAACCATTGGTATTATTTTTTCCCTTCTGTTTCAAACAATAGAATTTTTTCAAGTTATCCCACTATTTGATTTTGTATTTGGAATGCACTGGTATCCTGCAAAAGCTTTTGTTCGAGATGCAAGTGAAGCACTTGATCCATCAATGTATAGTGATACTTTTGGCGCGGTTCCGATATTTGCAGGCACCTTTTTTATAGCTTTGATTGCAATGTGTGTTGCAATACCAATTGGTTTGTTAAGTGGTATTTATATGGCGGAATATGCGAGCAAACGTTTAAGACAATATGCCAAACCTGTCATTGAAATTTTAGCAGGAATTCCAACTGTTGTTTATGGTTTTTTTGCTGCTTTAACAGTTGGACCTTTTTTAAAAGACCTTGGATTATCATTAGGGCTAGAGGTGTCAGCAGAAAGCGCACTGGCAGCCGGTGGAGTTATGGGAATTATGATTATTCCATTTATATCAAGCTTAAGTGACGACGTAATTACAAGTGTTCCTCAAAATCTTAGAGATGGTAGCTATGCCATGGGAGCAACAAAATCTGAAACAATAAAAAGAGTAATCTTTCCAGCTGCTTTACCTGGAATCGTTGGATCTATTTTATTAGGTGTTTCTAGAGCTATTGGTGAAACAATGATTGTTGTAATGGCATCAGGGTTGGCAGCAAACCTAACTCTTAATCCGTTAGAGTCCACTTCAACAATAACTGCTCAAATTGTTGTTATCTTAATAGGTGATCAACAATTTGGGGATCCGAAAACACAAGCAGCTTTTGCATTGGGATTAAGTTTATTTATAGTTACTTTAGTTTTAAATATTGTTGCCTTATCTGTTGTGAAAAAATATAGAGAGAAATATGAATAAAGAAGAACGTTTAATTAAAAGATACAAAGCTGAAAAAAGATTTCAATTTTACGGTAAAGCTGCAATATTTATGGCTTTATTATTTCTATTGGTATTTCTAACAAAGATATTTTCTACTGGTTACACAGCATTTCAAAAAACATGGTTGGTAATACCAGTCAATTATAATGCAGATTTATTATATTTGGATCCAGATAAAAAACCAACAACCGAAGATATTAATGATGCAGACTTTTATGAGTTTGGGATAGAAACATTTATCAGTCTCGATCCAGACGCAAGTGAGGATCAAATTATGGAATTAAAAAAAATGTTTGCATTTACTTTTGAGAGAGAATTAAAATATTATCTTCTAGACAATCTTGATAGCTTTGGAAAAACAGTTGATGTAAAATTAACAGCCTCTGACGACTTGGATCAAGTATTTAAAGGAAATTATCCAAGAGATATACCTGAAAATAGAAGAAGAGCATCTGATTATCAATTAAAAATTTTTGATAAATTAAATGAAGACGGAAGAGTTATAAGTGAATTTAATGCCAGTTTTTTTACAAATGCTGATTCTAGAGAAGCTGAGTTAGCGGGAATAGCAAGCTCATTTATGGGTTCATTATTTTCCATACTTGTCTGTCTGTCAATTGCCTTTCCTGTTGCCTTACTAGCTGCAGTTTATCTAGAGGAATTTGCACCAAAAAATAGATTTACAGATTTTATTGAAGTAAATATCAATAATCTAGCAGCAGTTCCTTCAATTGTTTTTGGATTATTAGGATTAGGTGTTTTATTGGCTGTATTTGGTTTACCTAGATCAACACCCTTAGTTGGAGGCATAACCCTTTCATTAATGACTCTTCCAACAATTATAATAGCAGCCAGAGCATCATTGAAGGCTGTTCCACCCAGTATAAGAGAAGCAGCTTTAGCAATGGGAGCTAGCAGAATGCAAACGACGATGCATCATACCGTGCCTTTGGCTTTACCTGGAACTTTATCAGGTACTATAATTGGCTTAGCTCAAGCATTAGGTGAAACAGCGCCTTTAATATTAATTGGAATGGTTGCTTTTGTTAACACAATTCCAGGAACCCCTATGGATCCAGCAGCTAGCTTGCCTGTTCAAATCTATATATGGGCAGAGAGTGCTGAAAGAGGATTTGTAGAAAAAGTGTCTGCTTGCATAATGGTATTATTATTTTTCCTAATTTTTATGAATTTAGGAGCACAATTAATTAGACATAAATTTGAAAAGAAATGGAACTAAAATATGAATAAAATAGAAGCAAAAAATGTTGATGTCTATTATGGAGCGAAACAAGCTTTATTTGATATCAATATGGATATCGAAGCAAATAAAGTAACTGCTCTTATTGGACCTTCTGGTTGTGGTAAATCAACATTCTTAAGATGTTTAAATAGAATGAATGATGTGATCGATATTTGTAAAGTCAGTGGTGTCGTAAAAATTAATGACTATGACATAAATCAAAAAGATACAGATGTTGTAAGGCTTAGAGAAAAAGTTGGAATGATTTTTCAAAAACCAAATCCTTTTCCAAAAACTATTTATGAGAATATTTCTTATGGACCTGAGATACATGGGATAGCTCAATCTAAAAGTGAAATGGATAATATTGTTGAAGAGAGTTTGAGAAAAGCAGCACTTTGGGAAGAGGTAAAAGACAGAATTCACGAACCAGGTACTGGTTTATCAGGTGGACAACAGCAAAGACTTTGTATTGCAAGAACAATATCAATTAAGCCAGAGGTAATACTCATGGATGAGCCATGTTCAGCTCTTGATCCAATTGCAACAGCACAAATAGAGGAGCTAATTGATGAATTAAGAAAGGAACATACTATAATAATTGTTACTCACTCAATGTCCCAAGCTGCAAGAGTCTCTCAAAATACTGGTTTTTTTCACCTTGGTAAATTGATTGAAGTAGGTTCTACTGATAAGATATTCAAGAATCCGACTCAACAACAAACGCAGGATTACATAACAGGAAGGTTTGGATAATGAATGAAAAACCACACACAGTAAAATCTTACGAAGACCAATTAAAAAAATTAAACAATGATTTAGTTGAAATGGGGGCAAATTGCGAAACCGCTTTAGGTAATGCAATGAAAGCAATATCAACAAATGATCATAACCTTGCTGATGATGTTATAAATTCAGATGTAGTTATAGATAATTTTGAGTCTCAGATAGAGAATGAGGTAGTAAATTTAATTGCTTTAAGACAACCAATGGCTGTTGATCTTAGAGAAACAGTTGCAGCTCTAAAGATGTCTTCAGACTTAGAAAGAATAGGTGATCTTGCCAAAAATATTGCAAAAAGAACAAAACTTATAAATACGCATTTGCCAAATAATTTAATTGAAGCAATGAATAGAATCTGCATTTTGGTTCAAAAACAATTAAAAATTGTTTTAGACTCATATCTAAGTAGATCAAGCGATGTAGCTCGAACAGTATGGGAGAGTGATGAACAAGTTGATGATTTAACAAATAAATGTATGGAAGAAGTCATCTCACTACTTAAATCAAATACGGAAAATATTGAATATGGCTCACATCTTTTATTTGTAACTAAAAACATTGAAAGGATAGGAGATCATACAACCAACATAGCTGAGCAAGTATTTTATTTAGTTACAGGTGATTATTTAGAGGGTGAAAGACCTAAAGGTAGCGACTCAGTATTAACAAAGTAATGAGTGCACACATATTTATTGCAGAAGATGAGGCGCCAATTTCAACCTTATTAAAATATAATTTAGAAAAAGAAGGTCATAAGGTTTCTTCAAGTGAAAATGGAGAGGACTCTTTAAAATCAATAAAACAAAAAATGCCAGACTTAATCTTATTAGATTGGATGTTGCCAGATTTATCAGGTGTTGAAATATGTAAACAGTTAAAAAGGGATAAAAAATATAATGACATTCCAATTATTATGCTTACTGCAAAAGGGGAGGAGGAAGATAAATTAAAAGCATTTGAAACTGGAGCCGATGATTACGTCACTAAACCATTTAGCCAAAAAGAATTAAATGCAAGAATTAAATCTTTGTTAAGAAGGGCTAAACCTTTGTCATCAACTGATGTTGTGGAATTTAAAGACCTTAAAATTGATAGATTGGCAAAAAGAGTTTATAGAAATAATAAGGAAATAATTTTGGGACCCACAGAATTTAAATTATTAGATTTTTTTATCAAAAATCCAAAAAGAGTTTATTCAAGAGAACAATTGTTAAATAATGTTTGGGGTGAAAATATTTATGTAGAAAGTAGAACGGTTGATGTTCACATAAGAAGATTGAGAAAAGTTTTAAATGTAAGTGGATTAGAAAGTTTAATTCGCACAGTGAGATCTGCAGGCTATTCGTTAGATAACTAAATCTTTAGGCCTTACAAATTCAGAAATAATTCCTTTCTCTTCAATATTTATCCAATCATTTGTATCGAAAACTATTTTAGCAAATGCACAAGTTGGGAATTTATAATTTAATAGTTTAAAATTACTATTATCTTTATTTTTAGTTAATTTTATAACTAAATTTTTAAGAGCAGGTTCATGATTTATTAGCAATACTCTCTTAAACCTTTTATGGATATTTTTTATATACCCTATAATTTCATTTTCATTAACTAAATAAAGCTTTGAGGAACTTTTAATTTTTTTTGGTTTATTTATTTTATTCAGTATTAAATTTAGAGTTTTTTTTGTTCTTTTTGATGAAGATAAAAGCACATAATCAAAGGAATATTTTTTTTTAACAAAAAATTCACTTATAATTTTTGCACTTTTGATGCCTCTTTTATTTAGTGGTCTTTCAAAATCACTTAAATTTGGGTCTTCCCAACTAGATTTTGCATGTCTCATGACATATAATTCGCGCATTAATTCTAAATATATGACTGCATTAAAAAAACAAGATAAAGAAGAGCTTAAATCCAATTATATAAATAGAGAATTATCATGGTTAAAATTTAACGATAGAGTTCTTTTAGAGGCGCAAAATATTGAAAATCCTCTTTATGAGAGAGTAAAATTTTTATCTATTGCAGGCTCAAATTTAGACGAATTTTTTATGGTTCGAGTTGCTGGACTATACAGTCAAATTAAACAAGAAGTCGACTCACTTAGTTCAGATGGATTAACACCTGAAGAACAGATGGAGATGGTTATCAATGATACAAAAAATCTATTAAATAAACAAAATACCATATTTAATAATTTATCAAATCAGCTGAAGAGAAATAATATTTTATTAACTAAGCCAGAAAACCTTAACACAAAGGACAAAAAGAAATTATTAGAAATATTTAAGGAAGAAATCTATCCTCTACTTACACCATCAGCGATTGATCCTGCTCATCCTTTTCCATTTATTATTAATCAAGGGAGAGCTTTAGTTATGAAGCTGAAGAAAAAGAAAAAAAAGAGAATTCTTAATTCAATTATTGTAATTCCTAAAGCTTTATCAAGATTTATTGAAATAGACGGAGGAAAATCATTTAAGAAATTTTTAGTTCTAGATGATGTTATTGGTTACTTTGCCTCTGAAATTTTTCCAGATCATTTATTAGAAAAGAAAATGATATTTAGAGTAATAAGAGATAGTGATGTAGAAATTCAAGAAGAGGCTGAGGATTTAGTCAGATCATTTGAACTAGCATTAAAGCGAAGAAGAACTGGTGATATTGTTAGATTAGAAATTTTAGAAAAAAGCGACAAAGAACTTGTAAAATTTATAACAAATAAATTAGAAATTAATCCAAATTATATTTATGAAGTAGCAGGTTTAGTTGGAATCCAGGATATAGACCAAATTTGTAAAATTAAAAATTCTAAATTAAAATTTAAAAACTTTACACCAAGAGACGTAGAAAGATTAAAAGAATACAATAATAATTTTTTTGAGACAATTAAGAAAAAAGACCTAATAGTTCATCATCCATTTGAAACTTTTGATGCTGTAATTGAATTTTTAAATCAAGCGGCTATAGATAAAAAAGTAATTGCTATTAAACAAACATTGTATAGGACTACTTTAGATTCACCAATTGTTAAAGCATTAATTAGTGCTGCCGAAAATGGTAAAACAGTTACTGCTTTAATTGAAATCAAAGCTAGATTTGATGAAGAAGCAAATATACAGCTGGCAAGAAGTCTTGAAAAAGCTGGAGTTCAAATTGTTTATGGTTTTGCAAAATACAAAACACATGCTAAATCATCACTAATACATCGACGTGAGGGTGGTAAAATTCAAACATATTTCCATTTGGGTACTGGCAATTATCATCCTGTAAATGCAAAAATATACACAGACTTATCTCTATTTAGCTCTGATAAAAAAATGGCTACAGATGTTGAAAAATTCTACAATTATGTGACTGGTTATTCAAAACCAAGAAATTTAAATAAAATTTCCATTTCTCCAGTAAATTTAAGAAAAACTTTAAATCAGAATATAGATAAGGAAATAAGTAATGCAAAAAAAGGGAAACACGCTGAGATTTGGGCTAAAATGAATTCATTAGTTGATTCACAAATAATTGATAAGTTTTATGAGGCTTCTAGTGTCGGTGTAAAAGTCTTTTTATTTGTAAGAGGTGTATGTTGTTTAAGACCTGGTATTAAAAATAAATCGGAAAATATTATTGTAAAAAGTATCATTGGAAGATTTCTTGAACACTCAAGAATTTATTGTTTTGCAAATGGAAAATTTATGCCCAACAGAAATGCAAAAGTTTATATTTCATCTGCAGATTTGATGCCAAGAAATCTTGATAGAAGAGTCGAACTTCTCGTGCCAATTGAAAATCAAACTGTGCATGAACAGGTTTTAGACCAAATAATGATGGCCAATTATCTCGACACGAATCAGAGCTGGGAACTTTATCCTGATGGAAATTATCAAAAAATTAAATATAGTCGAAAAGATTCTTTTTCTGCACATGATTATTTCATGAATAATCCAAGTTTATCAGGAAGAGGAAAAGCAAAACTAAAAATTAAACCTAAAAAATTAAACTTAAGGTTGGTTAAAGGTGGAACTTAAAGTAATTAAAAATAAGCAAAATTTAAAATTAAGACAATCAAAATTAGCTATTATTGATATAGGTTCAAATTCTATAAGAATGTTAATTTACGATGATTTTACATCATCTAGAGTACCTTTTTTTAACGAAAAAGCAGTTTGTGAACTTGGTAAAAACTTAGATAAATCAAAAAAACTTCATAAATCAGGCAAGATATATGCTTTAAAAGTCTTAAAAAGATTTTCAGAAATTCTTAATGTTTCAAAAATTAATAACCTTAAAATTATTGCAACAGCTGTATTAAGAGAAGCTACAGACGCAAAGCCCTTTATTGAAGAAGTAGAATACTTATTTAAAAAAAATATAAATATTTTAACTGGTGAAGAAGAAGCCGAATCATCAGCTGAAGGAGTTAAAATTGGATTTGAGAATGTGGATGGACTTGTTGCTGATTTAGGTGGTGGAAGTTTAGAGCTTGCTAGAGTTGAAAACAATGTTGTAACAAATAAAACATCACTTCCAGTTGGTGTTTTAAGATTAATTAACAATCCTATTGTTAAAAAAAGAAATTTACCTAAATATCTCAAAAATCTTTTAAGAGATGAAAAATGGTTATCTAAAAAAAAATTTAATAATTTATATTTGGTGGGAGGTACGTGGAGAGCTTTGTTTAAATTACACTTATTTCAAAATGAATATCCAGTCCATATTATTCATCAATACTCAATTGAAAATCAAAAACTTACAAAATTTTTAGAAAAAATTTCTTCATTTAATAAATCTAAATTGAAATCAGTTGAATACATATCAAAGTCTAGAACGCCTTATCTTCCTTATAGCTCAATAATTCTAGAAGAAATTATGAACATAGCAAATCCAAAAAATGTTATTTGCTCAATTAGTGGTATTAGAGAAGGATCTCTTGCCAAAGATTTATTTAAACACTCAGATAGTAATTTTGTTTTTAATAAATCATTAGAGCATATTTCAAAAAAAAGAGGCGATTTAGGATCTACATATAAGAAATATTTTGATTTTATAAAACCTATATTTGAGGGAAATGAGCATTTTAATCAAAAATTGCTTCATCTATCTTGTGTACTAAGTCATATGGATTGGGGTTTGGGAGCATTCCAAAAAGCAGAGTTGGTTTTTCAAGAAACATTAAATACGCCTTTATTAAAACTTTCACATAAAGAAAGAATACAATTGGCACTTTCTTGTTACTGGAGATATTGTAGTATAAAATACAACCCAAAGATAGAATACTTAACGTTTTTAAATAACAACGAGATATATTCTTGCAAACAAGTTGGTGCAGCCTTAAGATTTGCTAATTCTCTTACATCAATATCTACAATTTTTTTAGAAGAATTTAAACTTTATAAAAGAGGAAATGCTGTTTTTTTAAAAATACCTTCGCAGCATCAAGAGATAATCTCAAAACAAGTTACGAAAAAATTCAAAGCTTTAGCAAGAGAATTATTTTTAGAACCTAGGGTAATTTATTCAAATTAATTTAATATTAATTTAATATTAATTTAAATTAGATTAATATTTTATTAATTTATCAGTAATATTTCATCATTAATTACATAAACGAAATCATTATTCTTCTCTTATAAAAGGTGCTTACTTTGTAGGCTTTTTTATAACTTTTAAAAATGAAGCCACATGAGAGGCATTACAAAATTTTTCATTTAAAATTAATTTGTTTATTTCTTCTTTAGATAGAAAATGAATTTTAATAGCTTTCTCAGGTCCTTTTTTTTTAATTATTCTATTTGAATAATAGCAGTAAATTTTAGTTGTTAACCTTCCTGGCTCACAATTAATTGTAAATAATTTTTTTGGTCTTCCTAATATTTTATATCCCGTTTCCTCATAAAATTCTCTACAAGCAGCACTTATAGAATTTTCTCCTTTATCAATCATACCAGATGGAAATTCATAGTTGATTTTATTAACTGGAATTCTTTTTTGACTAACTATAACAAAAACGTTTTTCTTAATTTCTGCAACCACCAAAGATAAATCAGAGGTTTTTAAGAAATGATAATATTCTTTTTTTTTGTATGGTTTATTAATTAAAGTTATATTATTTGTAAGCTTAATATTTTTCAAATAATTCATAAGATATTATATTTTAATAAAATTACTTAGTGAAAAAAATTTTTTTGGCCACAAATACAGCAAAAAGTGCACCGATAATTTCTGCTAATATATAAACAGGAGTATGCATATAATTAATTCCAGTAAAACTTTCTGTAAATGTTCTCGCTATTGCTACAGCAGGATTTGCAAATGAAGTCGACGAAGTAAACCAATAACCAGCAGTGATATAAAAGGCTACACATGAGGCAACTACCACACTTCCTTTCTTTAAAGATCCAAAAATTATGAGAATTAATCCAAATGTTGCTACAATTTCAGATGTAAATATATTTATTCCGTCCCTTGATTTTGTTGATAATTCAAAAATTTGATGTTCAAAAAAGAAATTGGCAAGTGCTACACCTAACAAACAACCTAAAATTTGTGCAGATATATATGTAGGTAATAAATTTCCTTTTAATTTTTTTGTAAGAAACATTGCTAAACTTACAAATGGATTAAAATGTGCTCCTGAAACATCACTAAAAACAGTTATTAGCACAAAAAGTCCTGCGCCAGTTGCTATTGTATTGGCTAAAAGCATAATACCTGTATCATCTGTAAGATTTTCAGCCATTATTCCTGAGCCGACAATAATCATTACAAGGAAACAACTACCAATAAATTCTCCAAGAAAAAACTTACTATATTTCATTGTTAATCCAATTTTCTATTTTCTTAAATATTGTTTGATATGTATCATTAAATATTTTTTTTTGATTTGTTGCATCATTATCTTCATTAAATTTTTTTACTGGATCTTCAATATCCCAATGAATAATTTGATTTTTATCAGGCCAGACAGGACAAACTTCATTGTTAGCATTATTACACACTGTAATTACATAATCTAATTTAATATCTGAGTTAATAAAAGTATCAAAATTTTTTGAGCTGTAATTTGACAAATCAAATTTCTTTTCTTTTAAAAATTTTTCTATAATTGGATTAATTTGTCCTGAAGGATTGCTACCTGCGCTATAACCAATAAATTTATCATAATATAAGTTATTAATTATGCTCTCAGCTATAATGCTTCTAGCTGAATTCCCTGTGCAGACAAATAAAACTCTTTTCATTAGAAAATCACTTTATAAATTCCAATTACAAAAAGAGGTATTTGTAATCCAAAATTTGTTAATATAGCCTTATCTTTTGAAATAAATCCAGCTATAGTCCACCCCACAACGCCCAGTCCATGAAAATAAATATTTATAGGGTAGATATTAAGATTAGTAAGTAAAATTCCAGTTAAGACTAAAAATGTACTTATCCATTTTAGATATTTTTTTATAAACATAATCACTCCTTGATTTTTGTTTATGTCAGTTTTGTTAAGGATTTATGAAATTAAGTAATATTTACTTATTTATTTAATGCATCTTCAAGATAATCTAATCTATCTTGACCCCAAAAAATCTCATTATTTAAGACATACGAAGGAGCGCCAAATACATCATTATCAACCGCATCTTTTGAATTTTTTTGATACTCCAAGTTCACATCTTCAGATAAAGCTAATTTCTTCATTTCTTCAAAGTTTAAATTTAATTTTTCACAAATTTCTTGAAGTGTATTGTGATCAGAAAGATCTTTATCCATAGACCATAAATATTTTAAACATTCATTTCCAAAATGAAGTTTATTACCCAATTTATTTGAAGCTATTACAAATTTTGCTGGTAAGTGTGGGTCTTTAGGTGGAAAAAACTTTGGCTTTTTAATAATCGGCAAACCCAGTTTATTTGAAATTCTCTCCAGTTCTACAAGTCTATATTTTTGTCTTGCAGGATGTCTTTTAGGAACTGGCAATCCTCCAGTATTTGGAAAAATTTCGCCAACTAAATCAAGTGGTTTTTCTATAACCTCTAAATTATATTTGCTTACTATCTTTGTAAATCTAACAGCTCCAAGATAGCTAAACGGAGATAGGACACTAAAATAATATTCAATTTTCATTTTTTAAACGCATTTCTTGCACAGACCAAAAAATTCTAAATTGTATTTATTATATTTCATTCCTTTATTATCTTTAAAATGTCTTAGATGTTCTGATAATTTATGATCATGAATTTCAGTTACATCTTCACAACTTTCACAAATTGAAAAAATAGTAGCATTAGCAATTTGACATTTTGAATTTTTACAAGCGATGAAAGCGTTTCTACTTTCTATTTTATGAATTTTTCCAATTTTCACTAGTTTGTTTAAGGCTCTATAAACTTGCAAAGGAGCATTAATACCTTTTTTTTTAACATCAAATAAAATTGAGTATGCTTTTAATGGTTGATCAGATTTTTCAATTAAATCTAAAATTATTTTTTGGTTTTTAGTTAATGTTTCTTGTTTTTGCATCTAATTATTTTTTATAATATTCCATTAATTTTTCAATTGTATCGTTTGTTTAACTTTAAGTAATGAAAAAATAAACAACACAAGAGCTGCAGCAATTATGGATGGACCAGACGGTGTATTGAATTCTAACGAAGAGAACAATCCTATAAACACTGATAACAATCCTCCAATTATCGCAAAGATCACCATTTTTTGTGGATTATCTGAAAGATTTCTAGCCATAGCAGTTGGAATAATTAACATTCCTGTGATTAATAGTACTCCAACTAATTTGATAGATATGGCAATTATTGCGGCCAATAAGACTGTAAAGACTGCTTTTGCTCTATCAGGGTTTAGACCTTCAGCTTGTGCTAATTCATAATTTACAGTTGAGGCGAACAATGGT
>CACIST010000017.1 GCA_902589395.1 uncultured Pelagibacteraceae bacterium
TTATATAATCAGTTTGTAATATTTCCATCATCTCAGCTCTTACTAACCTAATTATATAAGTCATTTGAAAAAGGCTGAGTGTTACAGATGGAAGTATAATTGCTTTCAATCCTGAAACTGTTAATAGGCCAGTAGTCCAAAAGCCTAGGTCAATCACCTCTCCTCTTCCAAAAGATGGAAGTACACCTAAAATTACTGCAAATAAATAAATAAAAAGTATACCAATTACAAAGGTTGGAAGAGATACTCCCAAAAGAGATATGGCCAATATAAAATCACTCAAAAAACCTTTTCTATTTATACCTGTGTACACTCCTAATAATGTTCCTGAAATCAATGCAATTAATGCAGAAATTAAAACTAATTCCATAGTTGCTGGTAATCTTTCAATAATTAATTCTGAAACTGGCCTTCTTAACTGATATGAAATTCCAAATTCCCCTTTAGAGGCATTAATCACAAACCTTGAAAATTGAACATGTATTGGATCGGTCAGTCCAAGAGTTTCTCTTAGTTCTGCTCTTTCTTCATCAGAAGTTTCTTCACCAACCATGTTGTTAATTGGATCACCTACAAAGTTAAATAAAGAAAACGAAACAAACGACACAACAAGCATCACTATTACTGACTGAATCAGACGTTTGAAAAAATACTTTATCAATTTAAGAAATATTTATACTTATAAGCCCTTTGTTAAACAAAGGGCTTATAAAAAAGTTATTTATTTAAAACTTGCAAAACGGAATAATGGTTCATTATTCGGTCTTATTGGAACATCTACATTTTTTTTAGTTGCCCAAGAAATTACTTGGTGATGTAGAGGAAGATATGAAATATCATCTTTTACAATTTTCCAAGCATTTGCAATAGCTGCATTTCTTTTATCTAGGTCAACTTCACCTTCCATAACTCTTATAGCGGCATCAACTTCGCTGTTGCTAAAGTTTACTTTATTCCAGCTAGCGCCTGACTCATACAGATAATGAAAAACATAATGACTATCTAATGTTGGAACTCCCCATCCTAGCATATAGAAGTCACCTTTATCTTCTTTAAGCTCTTTAAAGTGTTTACTTTTAGTTTGAGCAAATAAGTTTACATTAACGCCTATTTTACCTAACATTCCAACTACTGCAGTGCAAATTGCTTCATCATTTACATACCTGTCATTAGGGCATCTTAGTTCAACATTAAAACCTTTTGGATATCCTGCATCAGCTAGTAATTTTTTCGCAGCATCAACATCATAAGGCAATCTTTTATCTAGATCTTGTGTGTATCCATTTACACCAGGAAAAGTTATGATTCCTGCAGGCTCACTAAGGCCTCTCATTACTTTTTTCTTTATCGCTTCAATATCTATTGCTTGATAAAGTGCTTGTCTTACTTCTTTTTTCTTAAATGGATTATCACCAGTATTTCCAGATCTTAATTTATCTGCTGCTTGGTCCATACCTAAAAAGATTGTACGCATTTGAGCAGTACTCACTACTTCATGATCTGCAGAATTTCCAATTCTAGCTAAGTCTTGAACTGGAGCATCAGTTACTAAATCAACTTCACCAGATAATAACGCTGCAACTCTTGTAGCTGAGTTTTTAATTGGTAATAAGTGTATTTCAGTAACACCATTATCTTTCATTGAACCCCACCAATTACTATTTCTCTCAAATACTGTCTTTGTATTTGGCTCTCTTAAAGTAATTTTGAATGGTCCGGTTCCCATAGCGTTAGTTGCTGAGAATGTTTCTTCACCACCATCCCAATTTTGTGAAACTGTCGCTCCAAAATCAATAGACCATTTTTTAGACATTATAAATATATTTGATAACTGGTTTAAAAGAATTGGATTTGGTTTACTAGTACTCACTTGAACAGTGTAGTTATCTATTTCTTTAACATCAGAAATTGTACTTATGTATTCTTTAAAATCTGATGTAGGTTGTTTTGCTCTCAAAATACTAAATACAACATCTTTTGCAGTCATATCTGTACCGTCAGAAAATTTTACACCTTTTCTTAAATTAAAAACCCAAGTATTTGGATCAGTTGTTTTCCAATCAGTTGCAAGTTGAGGTTCAATACTCATATCCAGACCTCTTGTTACAAGTGCTTCATAGACCTGTCTTGAAACTTGTGTTGTGGGACCTTCATTTTGGGCATGAGGATCCAAAGTTAAACTATCTCCTTGCATAGACCATTTAATTGTTTTCGCATATGAATGTGTTGATACAAAAACAAATAAAATTGCAAAGAAAATTTTAATAAAATTTTTAAATTTCATTTTTCCTCCTAATTATTACAAATAAAATTAAACCTGATTAATGGATTAACTACAAGGGTAAAATAGGTAACTTAATTGTTAAGAATGATATCGTTTTTGAAGTTAGTATATAAAATTTTTGAATAATTATTCATATTATTCATATTATCTCTGGCCTCTTTATCAAATTTTTTCAGAGCACCCTGTCCTAATTGATTTTCTAGTGCTGACTTATATTCAGGGACACAACCCCAATCATTTACAGTTGTATCTCTGATCTCTATGTGGAATTGAATGCCATAAGCATTGTTTTTATATCGAAATATTTGGTATTTTGTCTCTTTTGATGAAGCAATTAATGTTACATCTTTATTTTTTTCTAATTCTTGAACTTCATAAGAGTGCCATTGCAATGATGTAATTTTTTGAGGAAAATCTGCGAAAAGTATATCTTTCTTTTTTTCATCTAAAAAGTTTACATCTAGCATTCCAATTTCAGGGTTATTAGTTTTAACTATTTTTCCTCCTATTACTTCTCCCAATAATTGACATCCAAGACAGAAACCTAGGTATGGCTTATTTAAATCTACAACAAACTCTTTAATCTTTTTTTTTTCTTCAATCAACCAAGGATAATCCTTTTCCATCCAAGTATCCATAGGTCCACCCATACAAAGCATTCCATCAAAAAAATTTAAATTATTCGGAATTTTTGCACCTTCATCTAATTCAATTGTTGTAATATTAACTCCATCTTTGATCATTAAATCTTTAATAAAACCAGGATCTTCAATATTTATGTGTTGAAGAACAAGAATTTCCATAATTAGACGATGGGTTTTAGCAAACCTAATATTTTTTTATGAATTATTTTATTAGATGATACTGCTAAATGTCCTGCTTGCTTTGCATCTTTATTATTCCAAGTTGTAGTAATACCACCAGATGCATTGATAATTGGAATTAGTGGATGAATGTCCCAAATTTTATTATTGCATTGCAATACAACATCAATTCTACCTTCACATATCTGAACATATGACAATGCATCTGAGCAAGGGAATTGTATTAATTTAAGAAGTTTTGGAATTTTTTTTTGTTGATTTAATGAAATTGCTCCATAAAAACCAGCAGTTAATTTGATATCTTTAAATTTAACACTTTTGTTGACTGATATTTTTTTTCTTTTTTTATTTTCAACAACGTATGCAATTTTTGTAGATTGATTATAATAATATTTGTTTAACATAGGGAAGTTTGCCAAACCAAATATCGGATTGCCTTTGTAATTTACTGATATTAAATTACTCCAAGTAGGACTTCCTATAACAAATGACCTTGTTCCATCAATGGGATCAATTACCCAACTAAAATCACTTTTAGTTTTTTTGTAACCAAATTCTTCTCCAATAATTTCATGACCAGGAAATTTTTTAGTTATTTTTGCTCTAATGAATTTTTCAAAAGCTTTATCACATGTGGTAACAGGGTCGTATCCTTTGCCAAGTAATTTATTATTAACTTTAAAAGGCTTATTAAGTTTTTTAAAATAAAAATTCGTTAAATCAATTGCTAGTTGGTTCAAAAACTTTGGAAATTCATTATTTTTAATTATTAGATTTTTATCCATAATTCCAAATACTACTTAATTTCTCTTGATTAAAGATATTTTTTAATTAATGCTCAATTTTATGAAAATTGAATTAGATAATAATAAGGTTTTCTTTAGAGATGAAAATCTGAATGAAGAAATTCATCCTTTTTGGCTTAGAGAAAGAGTAGAAAATGTTGAATTATTGGATCAAAAAACACAGCAGAGACTATTTGATCCAAGCACAATGGAGTCAGACGTCATTATCAAATCAGCAATAATTGAAAATGACCTCTTAAACATAACTTTTTCAGATGGAATAGAAACTAAAATTGATATTAATAAAATAATTCGAGAATTTAAAAATTCCAACTCAATTAGTAAAATTAAAGAAAAAGTAAAATGGACTTCCTCACTTAATAATGTAAAAAAATTTAATTTTCATGAGAATATTTATGAAAGTGTTGAAATGCACGAATTACTTGCTTCTTTTTACAAGTATGGATTTGCAATTTTAAAGAATGTTCCAACTCATAATAATTATTTAATCAAATTTGCTAACTCTGTGGGCAGTGTTAGAAGAACTAATTTTGGTGAACACTTTAATGTTTCTTCAAAACCTAGTCCTAATGATCTAGCCTATACACCTTTACCTTTGGCTCCTCATACCGATAATCCATATAGAAATCCAGTCCCTTGTATTCAGATATTGCATTGTATTGAAAATGAAGTAACTGGTGGTTTATCTACATTGGTCGATGGTTATACTGTTACTGAAGATTTAAAAAAAAACTTTCCTGAATATTATGAAATATTAACTAAAGTAAAAGTAAAATTTAAATTTATTGATAAAGATGTGATTTTAGAAGACTGGTCTGAATTAATAGAGCTCGATGAAAACAGGAATTTTAAACAAGTTAGATTTAGTCCTCGACTTGATTACGTACCGGTTTTAAAAAAAGAGGAACTAGAACTTTATTATAAGGCTAGAAAAAAATTATCTGATTTATATAACTCCGATTTCTATAGAATAGAATTTAAATTAATGTCTGGAGATTTAATTATGATGGATAATTATAGATTACTTCATGGTAGAACAGAATTTAATCCAAATGAGGGTAAAAGATTTTTACAAGGGTGCTATATTGAATATGATAGTACTGATAGCAAGCTTAGACATTTACAAAGAAAGTTTAATATAAATTAATTTAACCTATGCTCTGTAGAAAAGGCATATACTCGAGAAGATAATAACCTAAAGCTTGCAACTGGTTAGTGATCATTAGTATTCCTGTAATTAACAATAGAGATCCACCAAAAATATTTATCATCTTCATCTTTGCTTTAAGGTTTTTAGAAAAAATCATAAATTTTTGTATCAAGTAACCTGATAGAACAAAGGGAATTGCTAGTCCGAGAGAATAAAATGATAAAAGACCAATTCCTTTATTAATACTATCTTCAGTTGATGCGATTGCAAGAATTGATCCTAAAATTGGACCAATACAAGGTGTCCAGCCAAAACCAAAAGCCATACCAATTAAAATTGAACTTAGTATTCCAGTATTGTTATTTGTCTGAAATCTCTTCTCATAATTTAAAAACTTAAGATTTATAAGTCCTAATATTTGTAAAGAGAATATTATAATGATTATTCCAGCTCCAATTCTGAGTTGATAAGAGTTTTCTAAAACTAAAGAGCCTAAAAATGTAGCAGTAGCTCCAAAACTTATGAATACAATAGAAAATCCGACTGCAAATAAAATTATAGGAAAAATATTTACAGTTTTTTTTTCAAGTAATTCATTAAGAGTTGATCCTGATATATATGATATATACCCTGGTATTAGAGGAAGAACACACGGAGATAAAAAGCTAAGCAAACCAGCTCCAAAAGCTAAAATAAATTCAATCATTATCCAGTATTTTTGATAGCTGCAGAAATACCTGCTATTGATGCCATCATTGCATCATTTAAATCTTTTTTATCTTTTTTATTTAAATTTCTTTTTAAAAGCTTATTCATCACTACTGCTTGTAAAACATTAAGGATTTCAGAATATATGTTTCTAATAATTGCTGGACCTCTAAAAATTTTTCTTTGTTTAAAAATTTCTTTTGGTGTTATTTGATCATTCAATTTTTTAACAGCATCAAACTGAAATCTTAATTTTTTTCCAACTCTGATAAGTTTATCATCAGCCAGGTTTTTTTCGTAAATTTTTGATATTTCTGGGTCTACCTTAGAAAGTACCATGTCAAGCAAGTCCATTGTTGAATTAAAATAAGGCCAGTTTTTTTCCATATCAATAAGTGTTTTTTTAAATTTCTTTATAGATGAATATCTTAAAGCCTCTGCAGTCCCTAACCAAGCGGGTAACATTAATCTAATTTGAGTCCAGGCAAAAACCCAAGGAATAGCTCTTAAACTATTTATATTATCAACATTTTTTCTTTTAGAAGGTCTAGAGCCAATTGATAATTTCCCAAGTGCCATATGAGGAGTTACAGTTTTAAAATATCTTATAAAATCTGAACTTTGATTTATATTTTTTCTGTAGGAACTTGTTGATATCTCAGACATACTTTGAATTAATTGTCTCCAACTGTCTTTTGGTTTTGATGGTGGATTTAAAGTAGCTTCCATAACAGATCCAATATAACTGCACAGATTATATTTTGCTAAAGGCTCATAACCATATTTTTGCTGTATTACTTCTCCTTGATCAGTTATTCGAATTCTACCATTGACCGATCCAGCAGGCTGTGACCTCAATGTTGCTTGTATAGGCCCACCACCTCTACCTGCAGACCCTCCTCTGCCATGAAAAAATGTAACGTCTATTTTATATTTTTTAGCAAGTTTAATTATTTCTTCTTGTAATTTAAATTGATGCCAACTTGCTGAGAGCTTTCCAGCATCTTTACTGGAATCAGAGTACCCAATCATAATTTCTTGCTTATTATTAATATCTTTTCTGTACCATTTTAATGAAAAAAGTTTTTCCATTATTGGTTTTGCATTTATAAGATCATCAAGAGTTTCGAAAAGAGGAACAACTCTTAGTCTATTCTTAATGTTGGCCTCTTTTTGGAAAAACATAACTGATAAGATATCTGATGCTGAAGATGTCATTGAGATTACATACGCTCCTAAACACTCTTTAGGTTGACTTGCCAATACTTTAAATGTGGACCAAACCTCTTTGTTTTCCTTGTTTTTAAATTGAAATTTTTTTAATACATTTTTGCTTTGCATTTTATTCGATAAATATTTTATTTTTCGATCCTCATCCCAAGTAGAATAATTTTGGTTTAGTTTTTTCTTTATGTATTCTGCTAATAATTGAGAATGTCTTAAAGACTCTTGTCTTATATCAAGTCGTGCAAGATTTATTCCAAAACACTTAGCTCTTCGCATTAAATCTAATAAATCACCACTAGCTATATTTTCACTTTGGTTTTGTTCTAATGACTCTCGTACTACTCTCAATGGTTTTAAAATTTCTTCTCTCTCTGATAATAAATCTTTATCATTAAAAGATTTATTGTTTGTTAAATAACCCTCTATTGCTCTATGCGTTTTTCTTAATTTATCTCTTAAAGGTCTTAGATAAACTCTATAAGGCTCGAATGTTTTTCCTGTGGTTTTTAATATTTTTTTTGAACATTTTTCCATAGAGTAAGATCTAATTAACTTTGTCATTGACTTCTCATAAAGTTTAGCCGCCTCCCACCTTGATAACAAAATAACTCTTTTAGTAACTTCTGCAGTAACAAATGGATTGCCATCTCTATCACCACCCATCCATGATCCAAACTCAATAGGATTAAAATTTTTGGGTAAACCCTTACCCATATTTTTTTCAAATATTTGATTTAATCTTCTGTATACTTTAGGAATTGTATCCCACAAGCTATCTTCTATAATTGCAAGTCCCCATCTTGCTTCTTCTGCTGGAGTTGGTTTAGATCTTTTAATTTCATCTGTATTCCATATAATTGTGATCTCATCAAAAACTTTACGATCTAAAATTTTTAATTTTGAAGGATAATTTTTAAGTAAGTTTCTTTGTTCTAATATTTCTGTTAAGGAATGGTACTTCTGTATCAAAGTTCTTCTTTTTACTTCGGTTGGATGTGCTGTGAGTACAATTCCTATATTTAGACTTTTGGCAATATTATAAATTTTATTATTAGATATTTTTTTATTTTTAAAAAAATTTTCAAATATTTCTTCTATGAAAATATTTTGAAATTTTTTCTCTTGTTTCACATTCTCATAAAGATCTAAAGTTCTAGAAGCATCAATTGACTCAGCCAAATTATAAAAGTTCATAAAATGATTAAATGCGCGAGTTAATTTAAACAGTAAATGTGGTGGTAATTTTTTAATTTCGTTTAAAATTTTTTTAAATGGATCTTTACGATTTTTGTTAGCGATATTTGCTTTAGAAAGTAATCTAATTTTTTCAACTAGATCATAGAATTTCTGTCCCTCTTGTTCTTTAATTACTCTTCCTAGTATGTTTCCTAAAAATCGAACATCATCTCTAAGAGATTTTGTGGGTATTCTTTCATAGTAGAGGTCTCTTTTTAACATTTTTTATTACAAACTTTTTTTGATTTATACCAATAGCATTAGTTTGTATTTTAAATAAACTTCCTGAAAATTTAAATTTTTTAATTTCACTGTTTTTCATGCCTTTTAAAGCAGATGTGACAAATAAATCTGAATTTTTTGGACCACCAAAGGTACAATTAGTAATATTTTTAGCGGGTAAATTGATCTTATGTATCTCTTTGGCAAATTTATTTAAAACACTTACGCAAGCTCCGTGAAATTGGCATACCCATAAATTTCCAGCTTTATCTAAAGTCATGCCATCTGGCACTCCTTCCTTATTTGAAAATCTTTTAAATACTTTTTTGCTTATTATATCTTCATTTTTATCTATCTTAATTTTGTAGATTATCCTTTTTCTACTATCTGTATGATAAAAGTTTTTTTTATCAATAAATGCAGGTCCATTAGTAATCATGTAATTGTCATCTACTTTTTTAAGCTTAAATTTTTTATCGAGACAATAAAGGGATCCATTTGGAATATTTCTTTCAGGGTTATCCATTGTTCCAAACCAAAGTTTTCCATTAAGATCTGTTTTGCCATCATTAATTCTGTTCATTTTTAATGATTTTTCAATGGTTATTGATTTAATTTTTTTTTTACTTTTTAAATTTACTATTCTTAATTCACCTTGGAGACCTAATATAAATATATTATTTTTAATATGAGCTAAGAAACCTATTTCTTTATTAACTTTAAGTGTTTCTTTTTTTTTATTTTTCAAATTAAAAATATGAATTCTTTTTTTTTTAATGTCTGTAATATAAATTGAGTTGTGCTCTTTGACCCACAAAGTACCCTCACCTAATGTACATTTTAAATTCCACAAAACCTCAGGTTTTGAAGTTATAATCTTAGCCATTATACTCGTATTCTTTTATAAAATCTTTTTTTGGATTAATTCCTATTCCTATATTTTCTAATGGTGAAGCAAATCCATCTTTATTTTTAACCTGATCTAAAATTGAAAATTTTTCTTTAGCAAGATCTGTAATAAAAATATTTTTTTCGGTGGTATCAAACTCTAACATCGATTTTGTTGGAAATAGTCCACCTGGCATATCTGGTAAAGAAGTAAGTAAATGCAGATTTACTGCTACACTTAAAGCTGAACCCCATACATGATTAACAATTGGGATGAAATTCGACTGAGCTAATGCAGATACTTTTAAATATTCTGTTATTCCACCTAAACCGCAAACCTCTGGTTGGGCTATATCAATGCAATTATTTTTAATTAATTGGTTCCAACCATATTTTGTGAACTCTGCTTCACCACCAGCAATATTTGTGTTTAATTTTTTTTTAAGTTCTTTGTAACCATCATAATCCTCTGGAGCCACAGGTTCTTCAAACCAGTAAATATTCATTTCATCCAATCCTCTTCCAACATACAAGGCATCATTTTTATTATAAGCATGATTTGCATCTACCATGAGTTTAAATTCAGATCCAATTACATCTCTTACAGCACTAACTAATTTTAAATCTTTTTTGGGACCCATACCTATTTTCATTTTCATTGCTTTAAAGTTTTTCTCTTTTATTTGATTGGCCTCGCTTTTGAATAATTCACAAAGTTCTTCGACTGGTTTTTTTTGTAACATCATGCCGTAACCATAAACTGGTATTTTATTGTTAGTTTTACCTCCTAGTAGTTGATAAAGAGGTAAATTAGCTTTTTTTGCCAATATATCCCATAGTGCTATATCAATTCCTGACAATGCTTGAATTGGCATTCCTTTTTGACCACTGTCTCTCAATAAATTATATACTTTGTGCCAAATATGTTCTTTATTAAGTGGATCATCTCCTTTTATTAAAGGTTGAATAACTTTTTCTACAACATATTTATTTGCAAGAGCTATATTTCCAGGTCCAAAACACTCTCCCCAGCCTGTGATGCCATCATCAGTCTCTACTTCAACTAAGTGGGCGGTTCTGTGTTTGTAATATTGCTGAGAATATCCTAATTCTTTATCTAACTCATATCTAAGTACATGACTTTTGATTGAGGTTATTTTCACAAATTTTAAACAGCAACTACTTTAGAGTTCTGTTCTCCTAAGTTCTCTATTGATAGTTTCATTTGATCACCTGCTTTCAGAAATACTTGGGGTTTTCTGCCCATTCCAACTCCTGGAGGTGTTCCTGTCGTAATTATATCCCCTGGTTGTAATGACATGAATTTACTCACATAAGATACAATGATATCTACATTAAAAATCATAGTACTTGTATTTCCTGTTTGCATTCTTTCTCCATTTACATCCAACATCATCTTTAAATTATTAATATCTTTAATTTCATCCTTAGTTACTAAGTAAGGTCCAGTAGGTCCGTAAGTGTCGTGAGACTTTCCTTTAACCCATTGTCCCATTTTTTCAATTTGCCATTCTCGTTCACTAACATCGTTTACTAAACAATATCCTAAAATATGATCTTGTGATTGACTTTCTGATATATGTTTTGCTTCTTTTCCAATTACAATTCCAAGTTCAACTTCCCAATCAAGTTTTTTTGATCCAGAAACTATTTCTACATTATCATTAGGACCGCACATTGAACTTGTAGCTTTCATAAACATTATTGGTTCTTTAGGTATATCGGCACCGACCTCAGCTGCATGATCTGAATAATTAAGTCCTATTGCTACAAATTTTCCGGGGCTTGTAATGCATGAACCCACTCTCTGATTAGATGAAAGCTCAGGAAGACTTGATGTGTCTGCACTTTGAATTTTTGAAATTGTTTCAAAATTTAAATTTTCTGGGTTAAAGTCTTTTATGTGAGAACTTATATCTCTTATTTTTCCATCAGCGTCTAAAATTGCTGGTTTTTCTTTTCCTTTTTCACCTACTCTTAATAATTTCATTGTTTCTCCTTTATATTTAAATTGTCATTCCACCATCAACAGAAAATGTATTTCCTGTTGTAAATGTTGATTCATCGCCAGCTAAATAAATAGCCATAGAAGCAATTTCTTCAGCTGTTCCTAGTCTTCCCATCGGTTGTCTTGCTATAAAATCTTTCTTAGCTTGAACAGGATCAGGACTCTGGTTTACTCTATCTTGCCAAGAAGGAGAAAAAACGGTTCCTGGTGCTATTGAATTACATCTAATATTTTGTTTTACAAAGTCTGAAGCTATAGACTTAGTTAACCCAATAATTGCAGCTTTTGAAGCGCCATAAACAAATCTATTTGGTAAACCTTTTAAACTGGAGGCAATAGACGAAACATTGATTATACTTCCACCATTTTGCTTCACCATTAACGGTAAAATTGCTTTGCACATGAAATACATAGATTTAATGTTTACATCAAAAGAAAAATCCCAATCTTTTTCTTCGCAATCTAAAATTGTTCCATGATGAACAAATCCTACTGCATTAAATAGAACATTTACTTCATCGAGTGTTTTAACAAAATCTAAAATTGCTTTGTTATCTGTAGAGTCTAAAGTTTTAATTTTAATATTAGGATATTCTTTGTTTAAATCAGCTAAAGTTTTTTCATTCAAATCTGTTGCTATTACATGGGCCCCTTCATTATGAAAAGCGATTGCTGTTGCTTTTCCGATACCTTGGCCTGCTGCTGTAACTACAATTTTTTTACCCTCTAATCTTTTACTCATTTATTATTTATCCTTTCAATTTCTTTATAAAGTGAACTGTGGTCTGTTTCACCATGTCCATTATCAACAAGAGATTTATACATTTCTTTAACCAAATTTGAAATAGGTAAATGAGTATTATAATTATTGGCACATTCTAAGATATTATTCATATCTTTTAATTGACCAGATGTTTTACCTTTTGGAGTAAAATCTTTATCGATCATTCTTTTTCCATGTGTTTGTAAAACTTTACTGTCTGCCCAACCACCAGACAAAGCTTTAATCATTTTATTTGGATCAGCTCCTGCTTTTTCACAAAGAGTCACGGCCTCTGCCACAGCGCCTATTGCTAAACCAACAATGATTTGATTTGCTAATTTGGATACTTGTCCACTCCCAATTGGACCAACTAATGTTGGATTACCCATTGTTTTTAAAATATCAAATGCATAATCAAAAATATTTTGCTCTCCCCCAACCATTATAGCCAATGATGCTTCCTCTGCACCAATTGTTCCTCCAGATACAGGTGCATCCAAATAATTTATATTTTTTAATTTTAAATTATTACCATGCTTTGTTGCAGTAGTTGGTTTAACTGAACTCATATCAATAACTATTGAACCAGATTTTAAGTTTTCTAAAAAATCAGAATTATTCATCACTGTATCCACAGCAGTATCATCTGTTAACATTGTGATAACAATATCACTTCCATCCACAGCATCTTTTAACGTATTTGAAATTTTTGCTCCAAATTCTTTTAGTGGTTCTGCTTTATTCTTTGATCTATTGAATACTGTTAAATCATATCCGGCTTTTACTATATTTTTAGACATTGGCAGACCCATCAGGCCTATGCCTATAAATCCTATTTTTTTTGTCATTTATTTTTTAGGTACGAATTCGTGGAAATTTTGTGTCATTGCTTCTGGAAAGTACATTACACATGCTAAAACAATTAACTGAATTACTACGAATGGAGCAAATCCTCTGAAGATATCTGTTAATGAAATATGTGGAGGTGCTACCGATTTTAAATAAAAAGCTGCTGGACCAAAAGGTGGGCTTAAAAATGAGACTTGCATATTTACACAAAATAAGATTCCAAACCATATAGGATCAAAACCAAGTGCAAGAACTATTGGTAAAAATACAGGCATAGCCAGTAAGACAATTCCAACCCAATCCATAAAAGCACCCATTATCAAAAACATTACTTGCATCATAAAGATTAAGTACATTGGTTTTAAATCATAAGCTAAAATAGTTTCGGCTACATAAGTTGGTCCACCCGCTAAAGAATAAGCTCCAGCTAAAACCGTAGCTCCAAATGTAATAGTTAAAATCGTACCTGATGCTTTAAAAGTTCGAACAAGCGCATCTTTAAATAGAAACCATGTCAGCTCTTTTCTTGCGCCTATTATAATTAATGTTGCAACTACGCCCATACCTGCTGCTTCTGTGATACCTGTTATTCCAGAATAAATTGAACCTAAAACAATTATTACAATACCAATTGGTGGTAAAAGGCCTGGAAGATAAGACATTTTTTCTTTTAAAGTTAAGGCTGGTTCATCACTTAATGGTGCAAGATGTGGTTGTAACCTTGTTCGTATAAGAATGTAAGTAATTATTAAACCTGAAATCATTAAACCTGGAACAATAGCTTCTTGGAATAACATTGTAATTGATGTTTCTGTTGTCAATCCATAAATAATTAAAACGATAGACGGGGGTATCATAGTACCTAGAGAACCTGATGCACAAATAATACCAATAGACATGTCTTGATCATATTTCAATCTCAACATCTGTGGCAGTGCAATCAGTCCTAATAAAACTATTTCTCCTCCAATAATTCCACTCATCGCAGCCATAATTGTTGCCATGATTGCAGTAACAACACCAACTCCTCCTCTAGTTTTTCTTAACCAAGCATTTAATGCATCATATAAATCTCTTGCTATATTTGAGCGTTCAAGTAAGGAGGCCATGAATATAAATAAGGGCACCGATAAAAAAGAATAGGTTACAACAAGCGAATAATATCTTGAAAGTAGAATTCCTAATGCATGCTCACCTATATATAAAAATACGAGTACAGCACCCATAAAACCTGAGGCAAAACCCATTGGAACGCCAATTGCGATAAGAGCTAATAATCCAACAATAAGTATTATCGAAAGTGTTCCTATTTCAAATTCCATATTATTCTAAATCTTTAGCCGGATCGTATTGTCTTTCTTTAGGATTTCTCCAATCAATAATTAAATTGTTAATAGACTGAAGTGCAATAAGAAATACACATATTAGTGTAAGTGGTTTCATAGTAGCTGGTATCGGTGGGTCCCAATAAGTTGCAAATCTCTCCCAGTTTACAAATGATCTGTAAGCATCCTCCATACCACCATAAATTACCGCCCCCGCAAAAAGAACAATAACTACAGTGCTAATTAGATCAAAAATTCGCTGTGTCGGTCTACTGACATAATCATATAATAATACTATTCTTATATGGCTTCTTAATCTTGTTGCATATATCCCGCCAACTAAATAACAAACACCAGCCAACCATAAGCATAATTCATTAGCCCATAAAGTAGGTTTAAATAATACATATCTCATGAAAATTTCGTACATCATCACAAGTACTATTATGGGGATTAAATATTTAATTGTATGGCTTAAAAATAGAGAAATTCTATCTATCCAAAATATTGGAAAATCGTCTTTGCTTGCAACTTTTTCACTTTGCTCTTTTAATTGTTTATCTTGAAGCTCTTTATCGTTCATTGGCAAAAAAATTGTTTAATAAGAAGGGCCATTTTAGGCCCTTCAATATTTTTTTATGTTGCTAATAATTATAGGATACCGTTAGCTTTCATGTAAGCTTTGTGTATCTCAATAAGAGCGGCAGCTTCAGGAGATTTTTTCTTCCATTCTTCCCAAGCGCCTAAAGCAGCATTTCTAAACTTTAGTCTATCTTCTCTAGACCAGTCATGAAGAGTAACACCCATAGCAGTTAAAGCTTTAACTGCTTCAGCATTTTTTCTCTCAACTAAACTAGTGATTGTTCTACCGCAGATTTCGATTGCTGCAAGCATCGCACCTTTTTCATGAGGTTTTAACTTGTTCCAAACTTTTGTATTACAAGCTAAATGGTCAGCTGGCATAGAGTGGAAACCTGGGTATGTAGCATATTTATTTTGCTCATAGTGTCCACCTGCATAGTTTGTAGCTAAAGATGAATAGTCGGCACCATCAATTAGACCAGTTTGTAAAGCAGTTGGAACTTCACCAAAATCCATCACGATCGGCTTAGCACCTAATGCTGTAAAGATCATACTTTCCATTCCTGGAGGCGATCTAAATTTAAAGTCTTTGATAGATGCAACATCTGGAATTGGTTTGCTAGATATTAAAGACTCATGTCCTGGTATCCACCAACCGATTAAAGTCATTCCATATTTGTTGTATAGTGCATCAACAGCTTCTTGAGCTCCTGGGAAATTCAAGAATTCATATTGTTGATACGGGTTGTCATATCCACCCATTACATCGCCTGCGAATTGGAAAGCTGCATTTTTACCAGTTTGGTATCCAGCACCTGTCATATCACAGTCAATAATTCCAGTTTGTGCAGAGTTAAAAACCTCAGCAGACTTTCCTGTAACTGATGATGAGTAGAACATTTGTACTTTTAAGCTTCCGCCAGAAAACTTTTCTACGTTTTTCGCAAATTGAGCTGCAACTTCACCATTTGGTGAGCTAGCTGTAAAGTGAGTTTCTATTTTTAAAGTTTTTGCATTAGCAGAACCAAATAAAACAATAGACACTACAGCAATCGCAGCAGTTATTTTTGTTATTAATTTTAACATTATTTCCCCTCTCGGTTATGTTTTTTTAAATTTAAACATAAAGAGAAAAAAAATTCAAACAAAAGACAGTAATAAATTTCTAAAGATAATTGGTTTATAAAATTACAACTTAAAGTTGTATCATTTAAACAACTTCTGATAAAAGAGGTTTTTGAGAGAAAAAACATTTTATATTATTTACGGCTAACATACTCATAGCTAATCGAGTTTCATGTGTCGCACTACCTACATGAGGTAGAACAAAACAATTTTCTAACTCTAAATATCTCTTATCAAGATTAGGTTCATTATTGAAAACATCTAACCCAGCTCCATAGATTTTTTTATTTTGTAAAGCTTCAATCAGAGCATCATCATCTACTGTTGATCCTCTCGAAGTATTTATAAAGACTGAATGTTTTGGAAATAATTTTAAACTTACTGAATTAATTATATTTTTAGTTTCTGAGGTAGCAGGAGTATGCAAACTTACATAATCACAATTTGGAAGCATTGATTTTAAATCTGGGTAATAAGTTGCACCTTTTTCTAAATCATTAGCTAACTTATTTCTATTGTAATAAACTATTTTCATTTTAAACGCTCTAGCCCTATCTGCAACTATTTGGCCAATCCTTCCCATACCTATTATACCTAAAGTTTTTCCTGTAATTTCGTTACCTACCATTAATTTAGTAATATCTGGTCTATGATCTTTCCAAGCATTTGACTTAACAAGATTATAAGCCTCACCAATTCTTCTGGACGATGCTAAAATTAAAAGGATTGTTATTTCTGCTACAGCATCATTTAATACATTTGGTGTATTTGAAACCTTGATATTTTTTTCTTTAGCTGATTGTGTATGAATATTGTCATATCCAACCCCAACATGACCAATAATTTTTAATTTTCCGTTTAAATTATCAAAAAAATTTTTGTCTAATTTATCAAAACTTGTTGAGATTAAACCATCATACTCATTAGCAAGTTTTATTAATTCCTCATAATTGTAAGGTTTGTCCTCTAAATTAAGAGTTACATCAAATTCTTTTTTTAATATTTCTTCAGCGCCATCAGAAATTTTTCGAGAAACTAAAATTTTTGGTTTCATCTAATGAGAGTTTCTTAGAACTCCTTTTGTTTTAGTGATATCTAAATACTGATCTCTTGACATAATACATGCACCGTCTTCAAGTTGGCCAACATTTGATCTAGAAATTTCTTGCCAAGGAGTTTGATTTTTAAGTTTTTTAATTTTTTTATTTTTTCTTCTTTTGATAAATTCAGACTTAGTAATTTGAAGATCTACCCTTCTTTTATTTAGATCTATTGTCATTTTATCTCCTGTCTTAACAATAGCTAAATCACCACCAACAGCAGATTCTGGTGATACATGAAGAATAGATGGGCTTTCAGAGGTACCACTCTGTCTTCCATCTCCAAGAGTTGGAAGTGCATTAATGCCTTTTTTAAGTAGTCTATCAGGTGGTTGCATATTAACCACCTCAGCAGAACCAGGGTATCCAACAGGTCCACAACCTCTTATTATTAAAATCGAATTTTCATCAATATTTAACTTCTTACTATTAATCCTATGGTGATAATCCTCTGGACCCTCAAAAACTACTGCTTTACCTTTAAAAACATTGGGGTGCTTAGGATTTGATAAATATCTTTCTCTAAACTCTTTACTAATTACTGAGGTTTTCATGATTGCTGATGAAAAGAAATTTCCTTTCATAACTAGAAACCCAGCCTTGTCAGTCAAATTATTTTTAAATGTTTTAATCACATCTCTATCTACATCGATTTTTTTTCTTAAATTTTGTGCAACTGTTTTACCAGTTACAGTAATTAGGTTTTGGTGAATTTTGTTATTCTTCATTAATTCTTTCATGATTGCTGGTATACCTCCGGCTCTGTAAAAACCTTCCATTAAATGTTCACCTGCAGGTTGGCAGTTTGCTAATAAAGGTATTTTGTGTCCAAGTTTTTGCCAATTCGATAAATCAAATTTTACACCCATATGTTTTGCGATAGCAATTAAATGTGTTGTACAATTACTGGAAGCTCCTATAGCGCTTGCAACTATAACTGCATTTTCAAAAGCTTTCTTTGTCATAATTTTTGAAGGAGTTAAATCTTCGTGAACCATTTTTACAATTCTAGATCCAGTCTCAAAAGAAATTTGTTCTCTTTCTCTATAGGGAGCTGGTATTACTGCACATCCTGGTAAAGACATTCCCAATGCCTCAGCAACAGAATTCATTGATGAAGCTGTTCCCATTGTATTACAGTGACCAGGACTTGGTGAAGATGCTGCTGCCATATCCATAAATTCTTCGTAATTAATTTCTCCCTTAGCATGCAATCTTCTTGCTTCCCAAATAATGGTTCCTGCGCCAGCTTTCTTACCTTTATAATTTCCATCAAGCATTGGACCACCAGATAAAACAATTGCAGGAATATTAACTGTTGCAGCTGCCATTAACGCAGCTGGGGTAGTTTTATCACATCCAGTTGTAAGTATAACTCCATCAAGTGGGTATCCATAAAGTATCTCAACCAAAGATAAATATGATAAGTTTCTGTCCAACATTGCAGTAGGCTTTTTTCCAGTTTCTTGAATTGGGTGAGTAGGAAATTCCATCGGAATACCACCTGCTCTTCTAATTCCATCTTTAACTCTTTTACTTAAATCCAAAAAATGTCTGTTACATGGAGATAAATCACTCCCTGATTGGGCTATTCCAATTATTGGATTTCCTGATTGAAGTTCTTTTCTTGTAAGACCATAATTTAGATATCTTTCTAAATACATGGCTGTCATGCCTGGATCTTTTGGGTCATCAAACCATTGTTTGCTTCTTAAATTCTTCTTTTTCATAAAATAATAAAATATATTATAATGATATATAAAACCTAAATTAAAAAATGAATAGTCTAATTGTACTCAATAAAAATGATAATGTAGGCGTAAGTCAATTTATTATACCAGAAAAAACGAAAATTAATGGTCAAGAGATAAGCACTATTGATCCTATACCATTTGGACACAAAGTTTGTTTAAAACACATAAACAAAGGTGATCCTATAATTAAGTATGATCAGATAATTGGATTTGCGTCAAAAAATATTACCGCTGGTGAACATGTTCATACTCATAATTTAGAATTCAAAGAATTTGATAGAGAATTTCAAGTAAAAAATAAAAAAACAATTGTTGATGAAAAAGTTGATATCTTTTTCAATGGAATATTAAGAGATAACGGTCAAGTAGCTACCAGAAATTATATAGGTATCGTTAGTACAGTCAACTGTTCAGCAACTGTTACTAAAATGATTGTTGAAAAAATAAAATATTCTAACATTCTTAATGATTATCCAAATATAGATGGCATAGTTCCTATTACTCACTCAACTGGATGTGGAATGAATACTGTAAGCGAAGGAATGCAAATGTTTCAAAGAACAATTGATGGTTTTAAGAACCATCCAAATTTTTCTCATGTATTTGTTATTGGCTTAGGTTGTGAATGTGCTCAAGTGAGTTTGTTTGATGAGTCTATAAAAAAACATAATAGAATTCATTTTTTAACAATTCAGGACGAAGGTGGAACTAAAAAAATTGTCGAAAAAGTTCTATCGCAAATTAAAAATTTATTACCTGAAGCTAACAAAATTAAAAGAACTCCTCAGTCTGTAAGTCATTTAACTTTAGCTCTTCAATGTGGAGGATCAGATGGGTACTCTGGTATTACTGCAAATCCAGCTTTAGGTGTTGCAGCAGATTTGTTAGTTAAAAAAGGTGGAAGTTCAATATTATCTGAAACTCCTGAAATTTATGGGGCTGAGCATCTTCTAATTAACAGAGCAAACAGTCAAGAAACAGCAGATAAATTAATTGAAAGATTAAAATGGTGGAAAAACTATACTTCAATTAATAATAGCACAATGGATAATAATCCTGCTCCTGGGAATAAACGAGGTGGTTTAACTACCATACTTGAAAAGTCACTGGGTGCTGTTGCTAAAGGTGGTAAATCAATTCTAGAAGATGTACTTGAATATGCAGAACCATTAAAAAATAAAGGTTTTAACTTTATGGATTCTCCAGGGTATGACCCAGTGTCTGTAACAGGTCAAGTTGCTTCAGGTGCAAATGTAATTTGTTTTACAACAGGCAGAGGTTCATGTTTTGGATGTAAACCTGTTCCGAGTTTAAAATTATCTACAAATACTGCGATGTATGAAAAAATGGAAGAAGATATGGATATAAATTGTGGGACTATTGCAGAAGGTAAAGAAGACATTGAAAAAGTTGGAAATAGAATATTTGATCTAGTTGTAAACACCGCTTCAGGAAATAAATCGAAAAGTGAAATTAACGGCTATGGTGACGAGGAGTTTAATCCTTGGCAAGTAGGCGTGGTGATGTAACTTTTTGATAAATTTTTCATAAATTATCATGTCAAAAAATCAAAAAGCCTCTTTAATTAAGGT
>CACIST010000018.1:0-17500 GCA_902589395.1 uncultured Pelagibacteraceae bacterium
AATGGACATCCAAGAGATGGATTATCTCTCTATCAAAAAACCAAGGACAAATTTCAAAAAAAGAAAAAAATAAAATTGACGAAAAAAAAATGTTTGATGATGTTAAAAAGTCAGAAACATATAAAAAAGTGATCGAAGCATTTCCTGATGCAGAATTAATAAATGTTGAGTTAAAAGAGGATTAATATGACAGATTTTTCAAAATTAATGGAAAAAGCTAAAGAAATTGAGAGCAAAATGAAAGAAAGCCAAGAAAACATTAAAAAGATCGAGGTTGAAGGTGTTTCTGGAGCTAATGATGTAAAGGTTACATTAAATGGAGAGGGAACTATGATCTCAATTAAACTTAGTGAAAATGTTTTAAAAGAAGAAAAAGTAATACTAGAAGATCTTATTACTGCTGCTCATAATAACGCAAAATCGCAACTTAAATCAAAAACAGCAGAGGAAATTTCTAAGGCCTCAGGAAATTTTGGAATACCTGGATTTAAGTGGCCTTTATAATTTAAATGCAAAATATTCCTGAAATAGAAAATTTAATTAAGCTAATATCTAAACTACCAGGGCTAGGACCTAAGTCTGCAAAAAGAATGATTTTAAAAATGATTAATAACCGACAAGAATTACTAAAGCCTTTGGCTCAAAATTTGAGTGAAGTTTTTAAAAATATTGTTAGATGTAAAATTTGTGGAACATTGAAGCCTAATACAATTGAGTGTAGTTATAATAATTGCAAAATAGTAGAAAAAAAATATAATAAAATTTGTGTTGTAGAAAATATTTCAGATCAGTGGGCAATAGAAAGTTCTTCAATTTTTCAAGGTTATTTCCATATTTTAGGAGGGACTCTCTCAAACAATAATAATAGTAATAGAGAGGACTTGCTTATTAACTCTCTTATAGAAAGAATAAATAAAGATGATATTGAAGAAGTAATTTTAGCAACAAGCGCAACTGTAGAAGGTCAAACTACAGCATTTTATATTCAAGATAGTCTTAAAAAAACTGACGTCAAAGTTTCAAAACTAGCTCAAGGTTTACCAATGGGTGGAGAAATCGAAAATTTAGATGATGGTACTCTTATATCTGCATTTAAAAATAGAAAAAAGATAGAGGCTTAATTAGCTTTTTTTAATTAATCTGTTTAAATGTAAGAGAGGTTCTGTATAGCCAGAAGGCTGTGACCTTCCATGAAAAATTAATTCACATGCCGCTTTAAAAGCAATAGATTTATCATACTCTGGTGACATACTTTCGTAGTTAGAGTCATCTTCATTCTGTTTATCAACAACTTTTGCCATTTTTTTTAAAATTTCAAGAACCTGTCTATTCGAACATAAGCCATGATGAAGCCAATTCGCGATATGTTGAGATGAAATTCTCAAAGTTGCTCTATCTTCCATTAACCCAATATCATTTATATCAGGAACTTTGGAACAACCTATACCTTGATCAATCCATCTGACTACATAACCCAAAATAGTTTGAGCAGAATTTGAAATTTCAGTATTAATTTCATCAACAGACCAATTAGGACGATTTGCTATCGGAATAGTAAGAAGATCAGATAATTTTGATGGCTCTCTTTTTAATATTTCTTTTTGTTTTTCAAATACATTTACTTCATGATAATGCATAACATGCAATGCAGCTGCAGTTGGAGATGGAACCCATGCACAATTTGCACCTGCATTGACATGTCCAATCTTTTGCTCCATCATTTCGTTCATTTTATCAGGCATGGCCCACATTCCTTTACCTATTTGAGCAACTCCTGAAAATCCGCATTTTAAGCCGATATCTACATTATTATCCTCATAAGTTTTAATCCATTTAGACTCTTTCATATCTCCTTTTTTGATCATAGGTCCAGCTTCCATTGAAGTATGCATCTCATCACCAGTTCTATCCAAAAATCCAGTGTTGATAAAAAATACTCTATCCTTAAGTGTTCTAATACATTCCTTAAGGTTTGCTGATGTTCTTCTTTCTTCATCCATAATTCCACACTTAATTGTATTTTTTTCTAATTTTAAAACTTCTTCAACTTTTGTAAAAATTAAATTAGTAAATTCTGTTTCCTCTGGACCATGCATTTTTGGTTTAACAATATAAATTGACCCTTCTCTCGAATTACCTTTTCTTTTTAAATCATGAATACAAGCTGCTGAGGTTATGAAAGCATCCATTATTCCCTCTGGAACTTCTGATCCATCATTTAAAGTGATTGCAGGATTTGTCATTAAGTGTCCAACGTTTCTCACAAGCAAAAGACTTCTTCCGTGAAGTTTTAACTTTTCACCATTCAATGCAGTGTAACTCCTATCTGGATTAAGTTTTCTCTCTAATTCTTTACCATTTTTTTCAAATATTGATTTTAAATTTCCTTTCATCAATCCTAGCCAATTTCTATAACAAGTTACTTTATCTTCAGCATCTACTGCGGCTACACTATCTTCATGATCACAAATTGTTGATACAGCAGACTCAATTATAATATCACTTATACCAGCAGCATCTCTTGCAGCACTAAATGCTCTAGGATTAATAATTATTTCAAGATGAAGATTATTATTTTTTAAGATTATAGCATTTGGTTTGGCTGCATCCCCTCTATGACCAATAAACTTCCCTAAGTCTGATAAATTATGTTCTTTATTTTCCTTATATATTATGAGTTTTTTATTATTTACTGCTAAACCAGTAATATCTTTCCAGTCAAGATCATTTATTGGAAAATATTTATTCAAAAAGTTTCTAGTGTATTTAATTACTTCTTGTCCTCTTAAAGGATCATATTTTTCACTTCCACTTTCTTCAGACTCTATTATATTTGATCCATAAAGACTGTCATATAAGCTTACCCATCTTGCATTCGCAGCATTCAAGGTATATCTAGAGTTCATTATTGGAACAACTAATTGTGGTCCTGCTATAATAGATATTTCTTCATCTAAATTTTTAGTTGCTATTTTAAAATCTTCACCTTCTTTTTTTAAATAACCTATTTCTTCCAAAAAATTTTTATATTTATTATAGTCAATCTCGTGATCTCTATTTTTTTTATGCCACAGATCTATTTCTTGCTGTAATGTTTCTCTGATTTCGAGTAATTTTTTATTTTTAGGTGCTAATTCGTGCACCACTTTGTCAAAGCCTTTCCAGAATTCATCAGAGCCAACATTAGTATCCAATAAAAGCTCATTTTTGACAAAATCAGCCAGATCTTTTGCTACAGATAAGTTGTTGATTTTGATGTATTGCTCTCTCATAAATTGAAAATCTTATAATAAATTGTCCTTTTTGCGCAATCAAAATTACTTATTTTAACAATTTATTGCCTTTTTTGTTTATAATAGATACTTTAAATGAAAAATTACCTAAATTTTGAAACAGATATTAAAAATCTTGAGCAGGAATTAGATAAACTAAAAGACCCTTATAATCAGGAAGGTTTATCTGAAGTCGATACTTCAAGAATAAGTAAAGTTGAAGAAGAAATAAATGAAAAGTTAGAGAAAATTTATTCTAACTTAGATCCATGGCAGACAGCATTAGTTGCTCGTCATGAAGACCGACCTAAAGCAAAATTTTTTGTTGAAAATCTTTTTGATGATTTTATCCAACTTTCTGGGGATAGGTATTATGGTGAGGACAAAGCCGTTATAGCTGGTTTTGCAAAATTCGATGGCAAATCTGTTTTAGTAATTGGTCAAGAAAAGGGTTCAGATCTTAATAAAAGAATAGATCATAATTTTGGAATGATGAGACCTGAGGGTTACAGAAAAACAATTAGACTTATGGAGTTAGCTAACAAGTTTAAAATTCCAATTATTTCTATTGTAGATACTCCTGGAGCATATCCAGGAGTTGGCGCTGAGGAAAGAGGTCAAGCTGAAGCAATAGCAAAATCTATTGAATGCTCTATGAAGTTAACAGTCCCTACAATTGCGATAATAATTGGAGAGGGCGGATCTGGAGGAGCGATAGCTTTAGCATCATCTAATAAAGTGATTATGCTTCAAAACGCAATATACTCAGTCATTTCTCCAGAAGGATGTGCTACCATTTTATGGAGAGACCCAAAAAAAACTTTAGAGGCTGCAACTGCAATGAAAATGTCATCTAGCGACCTTTTAAAATTGAATATAATTGATGAAATAATTCCAGAACCAGTCGGCGGTGCTCACAGAGACAAAGACCTGATTTTGGATAACGTAAGAGTTTCATTAAAGAAAAATTTAGATTTTTTTCAGACAATGGATAAAGATGAAATTCTTAATCATAGAAAAAATAAATTTTTGTCAATTGGAAGAAATAAAGGATTTACAACACAATCAGATGATAGAAATGATTTATCCATGAAACCAAGTGCATTAGAAAATATTTATCAAAACTTTAAAAAGAATTCTAAAATTTATTATGGTGTATCTGCTGCAGTTTTATTAATATTATTTTTAAGCATTCTTTTATAAAGCACCACAACAATGCTTGAACTTTTTCCCTGTTGCCTCACATCTTTCGTTTCTAGAAATTTTTCCTTCTCTATTTGTTGCAAGTAAACATTTTGGATTACTATTTGTATTTATGCTTTTTTCATTTTGAACTTCATTTTGATCGTCATTTTTTTCTATAAGTTTTAAATTAAATAAAATTGTAATTAAATCGTACTTAAGTTTACTTAATAAATTTTCAAAAAGTGTAAAAGCTTCTTTCTTATATTCTACTAAAGGATCTCTTTGTCCATAAGATCTTAAACCAATAACTTGTCTTAATTGTTCTAAATATTGAATATGTAATTTCCAATTTTGATCAATTAATTGTAAAAAAATTCTTTTTTCTATTTCGTTATATTGTTCTTCATTTAACATTTTTATTCTTTCTTCTCTTGAACTTTTAAATTTATTTTTTATTTTTTCTTCAAACACTTTATTTTCAAGATTAACTAATTCATTAATTTCACTTTCTTCAAATGATTTTCCAAATAAAGATTTTAATTGCATATTAATTTCATTTGACCTTGCATTGGCTAACTTTTTTGTTTTTTTTATTTTTAAATCATCAATAATTTCATCTAGAAAATTTTCAGAATATTGCTTGGAGTCTTTATTTTCTATTACTTCATTTCTTTGTGAAAATATTACTTGCCTTTGATCATTTAAAACATTGTCAAACTTTAAAAGAGTTTTTCTAATATCAAAATTTCTTGCCTCAACTTTTTGTTGCGCTCTTTCTAATGCTTTATTTATCCAAGGATGGTCTATACTTTCTCCATCTTTAAGTCCGAGTTTTTCAAGTATATTATTCATAGACTCAGACCCAAATATTCTCATTAAATCGTCCTCTAAACTTACATAGAATATAGAACTACCTTCATCACCTTGTCTGCCTGATCTTCCTCTCGCTTGATTATCTACTCTCCTACTTTCCATTCTTTCTGTACCAATGACAAACAATCCTCCCAATTTTTTTATCTCAGCTTTATCACTTTCATCCTGACCTCCCAATTTGATATCAACACCTCTACCTGAAATACTTGTAGTAATAATTATTGAGTGTTTTTTCCCTGCATCTGCAATAATTTCAGCTTCTCTTTGGTGATTTTTAGCGTTTAAAACTGTATGTTTTATATTTTTATTATTCAATAGATTTGAAAAGTGTTCAGATTTATTTATACTTGATGTGAAAACTAATAATGGTTGTCCTTTTGCGTTACATTCAACAATCTTACTAATTATTGCTTCATCTTTTTCTTTACTAGTTCTAAATATTTGGTCGTTCGAATCTTTTCTGATCATCTGCCTATTAGTAGGAATCGATACTACCGGTAGATTATAAATTTCAAAAAACTCTTCTGACTCTGTTAAGGCTGTACCAGTGCATCCAGCTATTTTTTTGTAGAGCTTAAAGAAATTTTGGTAGGTAATTGATGCTAAAGTTTGATTTTCAGCATTAATTGTTAAATTTTCTTTCGCCTCTAGACTTTGATGAAGGCCATCACCAAACCTTCTTCCTGGTAATTGTCTACCTGTTTGTTCATCAATTATTATTATTTGCCCGTCTTTTACAATGTAATCTCTACCACTCTGAAAAAGATGGATGGCACGTAATGATTGATTTACTAAGTGTACAATATGAAGGTTTTCTGGATCGTAAAAATTTTTATTTTTAAGTATTCCAGCATTTGAAAATATACTTTCAACATTATCCACACCTTTATTAGTTAATAAAATATTTCTATCCTTTTCATCTATTTCAAAATCCTCTTCTTTTAAATTTTTTACAAGTTTATCAACAGCTATATATTGATTAGTTTTATCTTCAGTTGCTCCTGAAATTATTAGAGGTGTTCTAGCCTCATCAATTAAACAAGAGTCAATTTCATCAACAATCGCATAATTATGTTCTCTTTGAACCATAGTTTCTTTAGAAAATTTCATATTATCTCTTAAATAATCGAATCCCAATTCACTATTAGTAGAATAAGTTATATCTTTTGAATAATTTTCTTTTCTTTCCAAATCATCTTGCCCAGTATTAATATATCCACAACTTAAACCTAAAAACTCATAAATCTTACCCATATTCTCGCTATCTCTTTTAGCCAAATAATCATTTACAGTTACTATATGGACACCTTTTTTTTCTAGAGCATTAAGGAAAGCTGCAAGAGCTATGGTTAATGTTTTACCTTCTCCAGTTTTCATTTCTGCAATTTTATTCTCATGGATTACAACACCACCAATTAGCTGAACATCAAAGTGTCTTTCATTTCTAATTCTTTTAGAGGCTTCCCTAACCATTGAGAAAGCTTCGGGTAATACTTCGTTTAAACTTTTTCCATTTTTAATATCTTCAATTAGTTTCTCAGTTTTTTTTGGGAACATTTCATTAGATAAATTTTCTAAATCTTTTTCTAAAAGATTAACTTTATTGACTATTTGCTGAATTCGGCCTAGTTCCTTTTCATTTCCGCTTTTAATAAGCTTTGAAAATATATTAAGTGGGTTGAACATTTTGATATAAAATTAAATATTAGAAATATATAGTAATTAATTAATTATTTTAAATATCATGAAATTTAACATAAACAATTTTATAAATTCTAGCAGTCAAAGCTCTAAAATTGTTGATTTTCAGGATTTAGATCATATTGATGGAGTTTCAATTTCTGCAGTAAGCGCTGGCTTATATAAATTTAAGAGAGATGAATTAGTTTTATTTTATTTTAGAGATGGTGCAAATTATGCCTCTGTATATACTCAATCAAAGTTAATATCAGAAAATCTAAAATGGAATAAAAAAATCAAAGCGAAAAAAATATTTGCATTATTAGTTAACACTAGAAATGCCAATGCATTAACAGGTCCAGAAGGCCATGACGCATTGAAGAAAATTTCTTTAGACTTATCCTCAAAATTAACTGAGATACAGAAGAGAGATGAAGATGCTCCGAAACAAATTTCTTCTAAAGAAATACTTTTTGGTTGCACAGGTACTATAGGAGAGAGATTTCCATTAGAAAAAATTAAAACTTCATTACCAGAATTAGTTGAGAAAATAAAATATACACAAAATAAATTAATCTGGATGAAAGCTGCAATGGGCATAATCACAACAGATTTAAAACCCAAAGTATCAATGGCTGAAACAAAAATTGGTTCGTCAACAATAAAAATTTATGGAATTGCAAAAGGCTCAGGTATGATTTATCCAAATATGGCAACTACATTGGGTTATATATTTACTGATGCAACTTTATCCTCATCGGTTTTAAATGAAGTCTTAAAAAACAATATAAAGACAACATTCAATGCAATTTCATGTGATGGTGACACAAGTACAAATGATATGGTTTCAATATTTTCAACAAGCAAAGTTAATCATTCAGAAATTAAAAAATATAGTGATAGTAAACTTAAAAATTTTAACAAGGCAGTTCATGACGTTTTGTTGAATTTAGCAAAGCAAGTTGTTTCTGATGGAGAAGGAGCTTCTAAATTTATTTCTATTAATTGTATTAATTGCAGAACTGAAAAAGATGCAAAAAATATATCTTTTAAAATTGCAAACTCATTATTAGTTAAGACAGCAATTGCGGGAGAAGATCCAAACTGGGGGAGAGTAGCTATGGCAATTGGAAACAGTGACTCTAAAATTAATGAACAAAAATTATCTATTTCTTTTGGACCATATAAAATTTTTCACAAAGGATCTTTATACAAATCCTACGACGAAGAAAAACTTATGGAATACATGAAAGGTAAGTCAATTGAAATAGAAGTTGATATTGGTCAAGGGATTAAAAAATTTAAATCGTACACTATGGATTTAACAAAAAAATATATAGAAATTAACGCTGATTATAGGACTTAACTATATTGAAATTTCATAGATCAATATTTAAATATTAGTCATGATTAAGTATTTGTTAAAATGTAAAGATTGTAAACAAGAATTTGAAAGCTGGTTTAGCACCTCTAGTGAATACGATAGGTTGCTAAAATTAAAACTTTTAAATTGCCAATCCTGTGAGTCAATAAATGTTGAAAAGTCCCTTATGTCTCCTAATTTATTGAACACTAAAAAAAAGGAAAATTTAAAAGAAATAAAAAAATATAAAGAGGTTCGAAAAAAACTTTCCGATTACAAAAAATTTGTAAAAGATAATTTTGAGTATGTGGGAGAAAATTTTACCTATAAGGCAAGATCAATTCATTATGACAAAAAGAAACCAAAAAAAGGTATTTATGGTAGTGCTTCACTTAAAGATGTTAAGGAATTAAGAGAAGAAGGAATAGATACTGACATTATACCCTGGATAGACGACGATAAAAACTAAACTTTTTTGAATTCTGAAATATAATTTACAGATTTGTCAGAGGTAACAGACCATTTATTTAAGATAGGATTAAAAGTCATTCCATCAATTTTTTTTAATTTTAATGAATTTTTTTTACAAATATCTGCCAAATACTCTGGTTTAACAAATTTCTCCCAATCGTGAGTACCTATTGGAAGCCACTTTAAAACATATTCTGCTCCTACAATCGCAAATAAATATGATTTAAGTGTTTTGTTTAAGGTAGCAATAAACATCACACCTGATTTTTTTAAAAACTTTGAACTTTCTTTAATGAAAAAATCAACATCTTCAACATGTTCAACAATTTCCATATTCAAAATAATATCAAATCTTTTTTTAATTTTTAAATTTTCTGGAGAGGAATTATAATATTTAATTTTAAGTTTGCTTTTTTTTAAATGATACTTAGCAACTTGTATATTTTTAAAAGAAGCATCTATACCAACAACATCTGCTCCAAGTTTAGCCATGGGCTCTGAAAGTAATCCGCCACCACATCCAATATCTAAAATACTTAAGCCTTTAAATGGCTGATATTCTTTTTTAATTTTAAACTCAGATAAAATTGTATCTCTTATGTATTTTATTCTGATGGGGTTAAATTTATGTAATGGCTTAAATTTTCCATTAGGATCCCACCATTCCTCTGCTATTTTTGAAAATTTTTCTATTTCTTTTTTATTTATTGTGTTATTTTTCATTGTTTATTGACATTACAATCAAGATGTATTTTATCAATATATTTTAATTTATATTAAAAAAAAAATTATCAATGAAAATAATTGTATTAAAATTTGGAGGTACTTCAGTTGGTACAACTGATAGAATTAAAAAAGTTGCAAAAATTATTGCTAAATATAAAAAAAAATACAATGTAATTGTACTGTCCTCAGCAATGAGTGGTGTGACAAATAATTTAATCAATTTATCCAAAAAAATTAGCAAAAATTTTTCAGACTCAGAGTATGACGTTTTAGTCTCATCGGGAGAACAAGTATCCTGTGCTTTAATTTCTGGAGAATTAATTAATAAAGGTTTCAATTCAAGATCTTGGATGTCATGGCAAATCCCGATCATTACTGATGGAAAGTATAAATTTTCAAGAATTAATAAAATTAACAAGAGTCAAATCACAAGTTATTTAAAAAAAGGGGGGATACCTATAGTTACAGGGTTTCAAGGTATTAATAAAAAAAATAGAATAACCACTATTGGCAGAGGCGGTACAGATGCAAGCGCAATTATGTTTGCTAAGTTTTTCAATGCTGAAAAATGTATAATATATACAGATGTGGAAGGTGTTTATTCTACAGATCCCAATAAACTTAAATCAGCTAAAAAAATAAAAGTTATATCCTATGAAGAAATGCTAGAAATGGCTTCACTAGGAGCTAAAGTTATGCAACCTCATTCAATTCAAGATGCACGGTTGAATAGGGTAGATATAGAGGTGAGATCTTCTTTCACAGATAACGAAGGTACTTTAATCACGAAAAGAAAAAATATAATAAATAATAAGATTATAACTGGTATTTCAAATACAACTAATGATGCTAAAGTCACTCTTTTAGGTGTAAGAGATAAACCAGGTATTGCAGCATCTATTTTTAAACCTCTATCTGAAAATTCTATAAATGTAGATATGGTAGTACAAAATATTTCTGCTAATGGAAAAGAAACTGACTTAACCTTCACAATAAAGTCAGATGATTTAAGCAAAACAAAAAAAATTATTTTGCAAAATAAAAAAATAAATTTTAGAGATTTGATATTTGATAAAAATGTGTCAAAAGTCTCAATAATAGGGGTTGGAATGGTTACTACCCCTGGGGTTACTTATAGAATGTTTCAGTCTCTTGCTAATCAAAAAATAAATATTCAAGTAATATCTACTTCAGAAATTAAAATTTCTGTCTTGATAGATAAAAAGAATGTTCGAAAAGCCTTATCTTCTCTTCACAAAGAATTTAAATTAAATAAGTAATTTATGAACATTAGACCATTTAGGGAAATTAAAAGAAGAAAAACAAAAGAAATTAATGTTGGTCATATAAAAGTTGGAGGAGATAATCCAATTTCTGTTCAATCAATGACTAATACATTAACTAAAGATGTTAAAGAAACTGTAAAACAAATCGAACAAATTGAAGAAGTGGGGGCCGATATCGTAAGAGTATCTTGTCCAGATGAAGACTCAACGAAAGCACTTAAAGATATTGTTAAAAATACTTCTATTCCAATAGTTGCCGATATACACTTTCACTATAAAAGAGCAATAGAGGCGGCAGAAAGTGGAGCTGCTTGTCTAAGAATTAACCCAGGAAATATTGGCGATAAAAAAAAAATTAAAGAAGTAATTTCTGCTGCAAAAAATAACAATTGTTCAATTAGAATTGGTGTTAATGCTGGATCTTTAGAAAAAGACTTATTAGAAAAGTATAAAGAACCTTGTCCAGAAGCTTTAGTAGAGAGTGCATTAAGAAATATTAGTATTGTTGAAGACCTTGACTTTAATGAATTTAAAGTAAGCGTTAAATCTTCTGATGTATTTTTGTCTATTGAGGCTTACAGACAACTTTCTAAGGTTACTGATTATCCGCTACATCTAGGTATAACTGAAGCTGGAACTTTTTTACCTGGTAGTATCAAATCTTCTATTGGTTTTGGGTCACTTCTTATGAGTGGTATTGGAGACACTATAAGAGTTTCCTTATCTGACGATCCAGTTGAGGAGATTAAAGTTGGAAATGAAATACTTAAATCATTAAATTTACGAAATAGAGGAGTAAAAATTATTTCCTGCCCATCTTGTGCCAGACAGGCTTTTAATGTAATTGAAACTGTTAAAAAGTTAGAAGATAGATTATCTCACATAAAAACTCCCATTTCTTTATCTATAATTGGATGTGTAGTTAATGGTCCAGGTGAGGCAGCACAAACTGATATAGGTATCACCGGAGGAGGAAAAGGCAATAACATGCTTTATTTAAATGGAGTTGAAAGTGAAAAAATTTCAAGTGAGGAGATGATTTCCAAAGTTGTAAGGTTGGTTGAAGAAAAAGCGGATGAAATCGAAAAAGCTAAATAATGGTACCTTTATCAAAAGTTAAAGATTTAATTTCAAAACATTCCAAATTGGAAAAAGATCTATCATCACAAGAAATTGATAAAAAATCTTTTGCAGAGAAGTCAAAAGAATATTCTGATTTAAACGACATTATTAAAGAAGCAACTTCTTATATGAATTTTAAAAAAAATAAAAATGAATTAGAAAATTTAATTAATGACAATAACACAGATAAAGAGATGAGGGATTTAGCTACAAATGAATTAAATGAGCTCGAAAAAAATAATTTAAGTGACGAAAAAAAAATAAAATTATTTTTGTTACCTAAAGATGAAGCTGACACAAAAAATGCAATGATTGAAATTAGAGCTGGAACAGGAGGCCTAGAGGCGAGCTTATTTGCATCAGATTTATTTAAAATGTACGAAAAAGTAAGTCACAAAAAAAAATGGTTAATGGAGGTTATATCTATTTCTAAAAGTGATGCTGGTGGATTAAAAGAAGTTATTGCTTCAATAAAAGGTAAAAATATATATTCCTCATTAAAATATGAGAGTGGTGTTCACAGAGTTCAAAGGGTTCCTGATACTGAAACCCAAGGAAGAGTTCATACATCTGCAGCTACAGTTGCAGTAATGCCTGAAGCTGAGGAGGTTGATGTTAAAATAGAAGATAAAGATTTAAGAATTGATGTATTTAGAAGTAGTGGTCCAGGTGGTCAAAGTGTTAATACGACAGACTCTGCAGTGAGGATCACACATATTCCAACTGGAATAGTTGTTAGTCAGCAAGATGAAAAATCACAAATAAGAAATAAAGAAAAAGGATTAAAAATCCTCAGATCTAGAATTTATGAATTAGAGCGACAAAAAAGAGATGAAGAAAGGTCAAAAGATAGAAAAAGTAAAATTGGTACAGGAGACAGATCTGAAAGAATTAGAACATATAATTTTCCACAAGGAAGAGTAACAGATCATAGAATAAATTTAACATTGCATAAATTGTCTGAATTTATGGAAGGTGAAATATTTGACGAGATGATAGAAAACTTAGTTATTCAAGCTCAAGAAAACGAACTGAGTAACATATAAATATGAATTATATTCAAATTTTAAAAAAAGGAGAAAATTTTTTAAAAAAAAGTAAAATTAAAAATCCTTGTCTCGATACTGAATTAATTTTATCAAAAGTAGTTAATAAAAAAAGAGAAGAAATATTATTAAATAATAATAAACTAAAAAATACAGATATAATTAAATTTAAAAATTATTTATTAAGAAGGTTTCAAAAAGAACCAATGGCATATATTCTTGGATATAAATATTTTTGGAAAGATAAGTTTTTAATTAATAAATCAGTTTTAATTCCAAGGCCGGATACTGAAATAGTTATCGAAGAAGCCTTAAAGTATTTACCAATTGATAAATCTAAAAAAATTTTAGATGTAGGAACTGGATCGGGCTGCATTATTGTTTCTTTGTTAAAAGAGAGACCAAAATGTGTAGCAACAGCAGTAGATATATCAAAAAAAGCAATAAATGTTGCAAAAACTAATGCAAAATTACATCAATTAGAAAATAAAATTAATTTTATTAATATCGATATTGACAAACATAAATCTTATAACTATGATTTAATAATATCTAATCCTCCATACATAAACAGTATTGAATTAAATAGATTAGATGATGATATAAAATTCCATGAACCTATGTTAGCTTTATCAGGTGGTTCAAATGGTCTTAGTAAAATAAAAAAAGTAATTATAAAAAGTAAGAAATTGTTAAAAATAAACGGAAAACTAATATTTGAAATTGGATATAAACAAAAGGATCATTGCTTAAAAATACTGAATGAAAATGGCTTCTACATTAATAAAATATCCAGAGACTTATCTGGAAAAGATAGATGTATAGTAAGTACTAAATTACAATAATGCAAAATTTTAAGAATAATAACAGGAGAAGTCGATTTAAGCCTAACGGTGACAGAGGTTTTAGAAGGAATGGAAATGGGCATAAAACTAGTGGAGATTTTAGTAATGGCTCTTCCTTTAAAAGAAGACATCCAGGTAAAAATAACCAAAATGCGGCAAAACTTGTGGAAAAATACAATGATCTTGCAAGAGAAGCTCTTACAAATGGAGATAAGATATTGTCTGAAAACTATTTGCAGCACTCAGATCATTTTTCTAGAGTTCTAATTTCACAAGAGAGTTCTAAAACACATATTGAAAAATTACCAGAAACTAATGATAGTACAAAAATCAATGTTAATTCTGAAAATAAAAAAATAGAAGAAACAACAACAAAATAATTTACATTTTAGAAATAAGATTTGACTTTAAAACATCTACTTTAATCTTATTAACTTCAAATATTTTTCTTTGATCTCCTTTTAGAATTTTTCCAGACGGCAACTTGAGTTTCTGTGAATTAATTTTTCTACCATTTTCAATTACCTCATAATGCAAATGTGGACCAGTTGATAAACCTGTGGAACCAACATATCCTATTATTTGCCCTTGTTTGACTCTTGTGCCTTTCCTTATTCCTCTACCAAATTTAGACATATGTGCATAAACTGTTTGATAAACCTTATTATGTTTAATTTTAACACAATTTCCTCCACCTCCACACCATTGTGCTCTTGTAACTATACCGTCACCAGATGCTAAAATAGGAGTTCCGGTTGGAGCTGCAAAGTCAGTACCTGTATGCATTTTTGTAAAACCTAAAATAGGATGTTTCCTTTTTCCAAATGATGATGATAATCTTGCTCCATTAATTGGTGTCTTCATCAATGTTTTTTTCATGCTTTTTCCATTTTCATCAAAATAATCAATTTTATTTTTTGCATATTCATGCCTATAAAGCTTCAACTCTTTATTTTGTAAAATTAAATTAGCAAAAATTATATTACCTGTTTCAATTATTTCTCCATCCTCATTTATAAATTCTTCAAAAATGATTTGAAAACTATCATTTTTCCAAATATCTCTCTGAAAATCTACTTGAAAGCCATACAATCTTGCAAATTCAATAATAATATTTGGTTTAATTTTTAAACTTGTAGCTGATTGATATAAACTGTTTGTAATTTTGTTTTCTTTATAAGAAGTAATTTTTGTTAAATTCTTTTCCAAAATTTTTGATTTAAAGTCATTACTTTCAAAATCTCTTACAAAATAAATTTCTTTTTTTTTACTGAGCTCGATTGTAAATTCTAATATCTTTCGTTTATCTTTATTATCAATTTTAAAAAAAATTTTTTGATTTGGTCTTAATATTTTAATTATTTTATTTTTTTTTATATTTTGAAGAAATAACTTTCTTTCATCGTTTGTTATATTAATACCATTTACTATGCTTTCAAAAGTATCTCCTGATTTTACAGTATAGTCTAGGACTGTAAATCGATCTTCTAATTCTGAAGTTATTTTTGCAAATGTTTTTAGAAAAAAAACATTGTTGAGTGTTTTTCTCAAGTAATCGTATTGGGATTTCTTATTACTTTCATAAAAGTATGTCACAGAAACTGCAATAGTTATTAATAAACATAGCCAAATTAAATGCTTAAGTGATCTAATTTTTTTTTTAAGTTTAAATAACACAATATTTTCGATAGATTAAAAATGTTGATTTATATGACTTTTTAACACAATTTTTGTCTATCTAAAAACTTGATTTATAAATTATTTCCAATATAAGCGTCACACTCAACATATAAAAAATGTTATTTATTGGGCCTAAAAGCTCAATTAGCTATTTAAATTGTTAATATTTTAAGAAGAGAAGTGTGGACGGTTAAGGTTACCAAAATTTGTCGTACACACTTCAACATTATACAGATATTATTCTTAGTATTTGTATAGAAGCTAGTGTGCGCCGTTTTTAAACTTGAGAGTTTGATCATGGCTCAGAACGTACGCTGGCGGCACGCCTTATACATGCAAGTCGAACGAAGTAGCAATACTTAGTGGCAGACGGGTGAGTAACATGTAGGTATCTTCCCTTTGGTGAGGAATAACACGAGGAAACTTGTGCTAATACCTCATAAGTCTTTACGGAGAAAGCTTTATGCGCCGAAGGATGAGCCTGCACTTGATTAGTTTGTTGGTGGGGTAATGGCCTACCAAGACTTTGATCTATAGCTGATCTGAGAGGATGATCAGCCACATTGGGACTGAGACACGGCCCAAACTCCTACGGGAGGCAGCAGTAGGGAATATTGCACAATGGAGGAAACTCTGATGCAGCGATGCCGCGTGAGTGAAGAAGGCCTTTGGGTTGTAAAGCTCTTTCGTCGGGGAAGAAAATGACTGTACCCGAATAAGAAGGTCCGGCTAACTTCGTGCCAGCAGCCGCGGTAATACGAAGGGACCTAGCGTAGTTCGGAATTACTGGGCTTAAAGAGTTCGTAGGTGGTTAAAAAAGTTGGTGGTGAAATCCCAGAGCTTAACTCTGGAACTGCCATCAAAACTTTTTAGCTAGAGTATGATAGAGGAAAGCAGAATTTCTAGTGTAGAGGTGAAATTCGTAGATATTAGAAAGAATACCAATTGCGAAGGCAGCTTTCTGGATCATTACTGACGCTGAGGAACGAAAGCATGGGTAGCGAAGAGGATTAGATACCCTCGTAGTCCATGCCGTAAACGATGTGTGTTAGACGTTGGAAATTTATTTTCAGTGTCGCAGCGAAAGCATTAAACACACCGCCTGGGGAGTACGACCGCAAGGTTAAAACTCAAATGAATTGACGGGGACCCGCACAAGTAGTGGAGCATGTGGTTTAATTCGAAGATACGCGCAGAACCTTACCAACACTTGACATGTTCGTCGCGACTCTAAGAGATTAGAGTTTTCGGTTCGGCCGGACGAAACACAGGTGCTGCATGGCTGTCGTCAGCTCGTGTCGTGAGATGTTGGGTTAAGTCCCGCAACGAGCGCAACCCTCACTTTTAGTTGCCATCATTTAGTTGGGCACTCTGAAAGAACTGCCAGTGATAAGCTGGAGGAAGGTGGGGATGACGTCAAGTCCTCATGGCCCTTACGTGTTGGGCTACACACGTGCTACAATGGCATTTACAATAGGAAGCAAGATGGCGACATCAAGCAAATCCTAAAAAGATGCCTCAGTTCGGATTGTACTCTGCAACTCGAGTACATGAAGCTGGAATTACTAGTAATCGCGGATCAGCGCGCCGCGGTGAATACGTTCCCGGGTCTTGTACACACCGCCCGTCACACCATGGGAGTTGGTTCTACCTTAAGGCAAGGTTTTAAACCCTTGACTACGGTATAGTCAGCGACTGGGGTGAAGTCGTAACAAGGTAGCCGTAGGGGAACCTGCGGCTGGATTACCTCCTTTCTAAGGATGATTAAGGATTATTTCTTAATCTAAATAATATAACAGGTTAATGTTGACCGTCCTCATTTCTCTTTTTAAAATAGTGTTTTTCCTTTTGCACAAAAGGGGCCGGTAGCTCAGTTGGTTAGAGCACACCCTTGATAAGGGTGGGGTCGAAAGTTCGAGTCTTTCTCGGCCCACCATTTTTCTGGGGGATT
>CACIST010000019.1 GCA_902589395.1 uncultured Pelagibacteraceae bacterium
ACATAACCAAAATGGATCTATTCAAATGGAACAGATTTTTTCAAAACAAAAAATTAACTATATTGAATGCCCTGTGATGGGAGGTCCCGTTCAAGCAGAAGAAGGTGTTTGTGGAGGTATTGTTGGAGCATCAGAGGAAAATTTTAAAAAATCTGAAGTTTATTTAAAAACTTTTTGTAAAGATTATTTCCATTTTGGAGACGTGGGTAAAGGAGCAAAGTCAAAGTTATTAAATAATTTTTTGTCCCTCGGTACCGCAACAAATGTTATTGAATTCATCAAGAGCGCGAAAAAATTAGATATTGATTTAGAAAAACTTTTTGCAGTAGCAAAATTAGGATCTGGAAACTCAACAGCTTTAAATAGAATTTTTGATAATGTGCTTAAAGATGATTATACTGGATTTAAATTTTCAACTTCCAATACCTTAAAAGATCTTACTTATATCCATGAAATGCTAAAAGATTTAGGTAATGCAGAAAAATTAGCTGATGTAAAAAAATCTTTTTACAAAAAAGCAGTAGAAGACGGTAATGGAGATTTATTCATAAGTGAACTAATACAAAAAGATTAACTATTCCTTTTTTTTATCAGCAAATACAATAGCTATAAGCAATAATGCTGTCCAAAACATTGCTGCTAAACTTTTAATAGCACTCGTTTCAGCACCCCACAAATCAAAAAAGAATGCTCCAATAAGAATTCCAATTATATAAATTATTACTACTAATCTAGTCTGAGTCATTTAGTTGCTTCTTTTTAAATAACGACATTCCATTATTTTTTTTATGTTCATAAGATTCTTTGAAACTCTCTAACTGCCATCCTTGCATTCTCTTCTGAATATCTTCTAAATTTTGTTTTTTCCACTCATCTTTGGTATTCTGGTCTTTCCAAATCTTCTTTTCATCATTATTTCTTCCACAGCCATAGCAATATCCAGTTACAGGATCCATTTTGCAAATGCTAATACAGGGTGAAACTATCATTTTTTTTATATATTTATATCCTTTTACACTATTATTCTGATTGGACAAATTAGATCAATACTATATAAAACAGCATAAATTTGGGCGAGTGGCGGAATTGGTAGACGCGTTGGTCTTAGGAACCAATAGTGCAAGCTGTGAAGGTTCGAGTCCTTTCTCGCCTACCATAAATAGATTATGAAAGTAACAATAGAAAATAAAAAAGGTTTAGAAAAAGATCTTAAAGTATTTATAGATAAGAAAACAATCTCAGGCTTTATGGATGAAAAATATGAAGAAATAAGAAAAGACGTTGTAATAAAAGGTTTCAGACCTGGTAAAGTACCTACTGAAATATTAAAAAGACAATTTGGCAAAGCTGTTTATGGTGAAGTAATTGATAAGTTGCTAAAAGATACAACAACAAAAGCTCTAGAAGAAAATAAAATCAAACCTGCAGGACAACCTAAAATAGATTTAAAGTCTTTTGGCGAAGGTAAAGATTTAGAATACGTAATTTCAGTTACAGAGCTACCCGAGGTTTCTGCTAAAGGACTAAGCTCAATTAAAGTAGATGAGTATGTTGTAAAAATTGATCCAAAAGAAACAGATAAAAGAATTACTGAAATTGCAAAAAATCAAAATAATTTTAAAGATGCAGAAGCAAATTACAGCTCAAAAATGAATGACCTTGTAATTTTTGATTATAAAGGAACTATTGACGGTAAAGAATTTAAGGGTAACGAAGGTAAAAATACTCAATTAGTGCTTGGAAAAGATTTATTTATTAAAGGTTTTGATAAACAATTAGAAGGTGTCAAATCAGGTGATACAAGAAATGTAGAAGTAAATCTGCCTGAAAATTTTCCTGAAAAAGATCTTATTAACAAAAGTGCTGTTTTTGAATGCAAGATTACAGCAGTTAGAATTCCAGAAGAAGTAAAAATTAATGATGATTTTGCTAAAAATATGGGTGCAAAAGATTTAGCAAATTTAAAAGAACTTATCTCAAAACAAATAAATGATGAATATAAAAATTCTTTAGCTATGATTACAAAGAAAAATATTCTTGAGCAAATAGAGAAAGAAAAATTAGACCAATTACCTGGTAACTTAATTGAACAGGAAGTTAAAATATTATCTCAAGCAATGAAGGAAGACGAAATTAAAAAGAACCAAAAATCATTGGAGGATCAAGCTAAAAAAAGAATTAAAACTGGATTAATTTTGAATGCTTTTGGAGAAGAAAATAAAATTAATGTGTCTCAGGAAGAAATAAATGTGGAAATACAAAAACAATTTAGAATGATGCCAGGTCAAGAGAAGATTGTTAAAGATTATTATGAACAAAATCCTGCAGCTATAGATAGTTTAAGGGGACAAATTTACGAAGAAAAAATAATTGAAGAAATTAAGAAAAAAGCAAAAACTACTATAAAAGAAATTACTAAAGAAGAAGCTGAGAAAATTCTAAAAGAAGAAAATGAAAACAACATTAAAGAGCAAGCTAAACTTGCTAAAAAAGATGGAGATGAAAAAAATAAGAAAAAAACAGATCCTAAAAAAAAAGAGCTAAAAACAAAATCGAGAGAAACTAAAAAAACTAAAACTCCTGCATCAAAACCTAAAAAAGCAAAAAAGGTTAGCAAAAAGTAATCACAAGTTGTATAAGATTAATCGAATCGATTATGTCTATTAAAATACCTGAACAATTAAATACCCTTATCCCTATGGTTGTTGAACAATCTAGTAGAGGAGAAAGAGCATATGACATTTATTCAAGACTGCTTAAAGAGAGAATTGTATTTGTAGTTGGTCCTATAAATGACGCAGTTGCATCATTAGTTACTGCGCAATTATTATTTTTAGAATCGGAAGATCCTAAAAAAGAAATCTCTTTATATATAAATAGTCCTGGTGGACTTGTAACAGCTGGACTAGGTATTTATGATACAATGCAATACATTAAACCAGAAATAAGTACTTTGTGTATAGGTCAAGCAGCAAGCATGGGTTCATTTTTACTTGCAGCTGGCGCTAAAGGAAAAAGATTTTCATTGCCAAATTCAAGGATAATGGTTCATCAACCTTCTGCTGGTTTTCAAGGACAGGCAACAGATATTGAAATTCATGCTAATGAAGTTTTATCTCTAAAGAAAAGATTAAATGAAATTTACTCAAAACATACTGGAAAATCAGTTGATGAAATTAAATCAGCATTAGAAAGAGATAACTTTATGACTCCTGATAATGCAAAAAGTTTTGGTCTTATAGATAAAGTGGTAGAAAAAAGAGAATAGGTCACAATATATAGTTTGTCCACAACCTATACTTGATTACTTTGCATCATATGTATTAAAGTATAAAAATTGATTCGAATAAAAAATTATGAGCAACAATAAAAATATTCTTTACTGTTCTTTTTGCGGCAAGAGCCAACACGAAGTTAGAAAATTAATTGCCGGTCCAACTGTGTTCATTTGTGACGAATGCGTAGAACTTTGTATGGATATTATAAAAGAAGAAAGCAAAGATAATTTTGTAAAACATCAAGATGGCTTACCTTTACCAAAAGAAATATGTAAAGTTCTTGATGATTATGTGATTGGACAATCTCACGCAAAAAAAGTTTTATCAGTTGCAGTTCATAATCATTACAAAAGATTGAATTACGAAAATAAAACAAGCAAAACTGTTGAACTGTCAAAATCGAATATTATGCTGGTAGGACCAACAGGATGTGGAAAAACATTATTAGCCCAAACTCTTGCAAGAATACTTGATGTACCTTTTACAATGGCTGATGCAACAACATTAACTGAAGCGGGCTACGTAGGTGAAGACGTTGAGAATATAATTCTAAAGTTATTACAGGCTGCAGATTATAATGTAGAAAAAGCTCAAAGAGGAATTGTTTATATAGACGAAGTTGATAAAATTAGTAGAAAATCTGAAAACCCATCTATAACTAGGGATGTATCTGGAGAGGGTGTTCAACAAGCTTTATTAAAAATTATGGAGGGAACAGTTGCAAGCGTTCCCCCTCAAGGAGGAAGAAAACATCCTCAACAAGAATTTCTACAAGTAGATACAACAAATATACTATTTATTTGTGGGGGCTCTTTTGCTGGTCTTGATAAAATAATATCTCAGAGAGACAAAGGGTCTTCTATTGGATTTGGAGCAGAAGTAAAAACTTTAGAAGATAAAAAAACTGGGGAATGGATGAAAAATCTGGAGCCTGAGGATTTATTAAGATATGGGTTGATACCAGAATTTATTGGTAGACTACCAATTACAGCTACGCTGGAAGACTTAGATGAGAAATCTTTAGTCAAAATTTTACAAGAGCCAAAAAATTCTTTAATAAAACAATACCAAGAACTATTTAGATTAGAGGGTGTAAAGTTAACATTTAAAGATCAAGCCGTTAAAGATATTGCTAACAAAGCAATAAGTAAGAAAACTGGGGCTAGAGGATTAAGATCAATTTTAGAAAACTTATTACTTAAAACTATGTTTGACCTTCCTGGTCAAGATAACATAGAAGAAGTAATTATTGATGGTGGATCAACTAAGGGTACCTCTCAGCCAATTATTGTTCATACTAAGAACAAATCAAAAACAGAAAAGACTTCTGCGGCTTAATAAGAGTTAATAAACAAAAATTTCCTATTGCATTATAATATATAATATCCATATTCTTAGGTATGGAAGTTAAATTAACACAGCCCTTATTACCATTAAGAGACATTGTAGTGTTTCCAAGCATGGTAATTCCACTATTTGTTGGAAGAGACAAATCTATCACTGCCTTAAACGAGGTAATGAAAAGTGACAAAAAAATAATATTAGTTACTCAAAAGAATTCTGAAGTTGATGATCCAAAAAAAAATGATGTATTTTCTTATGGATGTGAAAGCAATATATTGCAACTTTTAAAACTTCCAGATGGCACAGTTAAGGTTTTGGTTGAAGGAATAAAAAGAGTAAAAATAATTGATTTTAAGGATGATGAAAAATTTATTACTTGTACATATGAACATCAAAAAGATGTTCTAAACAAAGATGAAGATCTATTACCTCTAGCTCTTACAGCTGTAAAAAGATTAGAAAAATTAACTTCTGTAAATAAAAAAATTTCATCAGAAACAATTAGCAATATTAAACAATTAAAAGATCCATCCAAAATTGTAGATAATATTGTTTCAAACCTAAATGCATCGATATCTGAAAAGCAACAGATATTTGAAACATTGGATGTTAAGAAAAGATTAAATGCAGCTATTAAAATGATGGAAAGTGAAACAAGTATCATTGGAGTAGAAAAAAGAATTAGAGGAAGAGTTAAAACTCAAATGGAAAAGACTCAGAGAGAGTATTATTTAAACGAACAATTAAAAGCAATTCAAAAAGAATTAGGTGAAATTGAAGATGGCAAGGATGAAACTACTAACTTAAAAAAATCAATTCAAAAAGCTAAAATGCCAAAAGAAGTTGAGAAGAAGTGCATGTCAGAGCTTAAGAAATTAAAAAATATGAGTCCTATGTCTGCAGAGGCAACAGTTGTAAGAAATTATTTGGATTGGATGATTGATCTTCCATGGTTTAAAAAAAATGATGTAGATATCGATTTAAATAAAGGTCTGAAAATTTTGGATGAAGATCATTTTGGTTTAGAAAAAGTAAAAGAGAGAATTATTGAGTTTCTAGCTGTTCAAAAAAGAATGGAAAAAATTAAAGGACCAATATTATGTTTAGTTGGACCCCCAGGAGTTGGAAAAACGTCACTTGGAAAATCTATAGCTAAAGCTACTAACAGGCAGTTTATTAGAATGTCTTTAGGAGGTGTAAGAGATGAGGCTGAAATAAGAGGTCATAGAAGAACATACATTGGATCTTTACCAGGAAAAATAATTCAAATGATGAAGAAAGCTGGAACAAAAAATCCTTTATTTTTGTTGGATGAAGTTGATAAAATTGGAAACGACTATAGAGGAGATCCATCATCAGCTTTGCTAGAAGCATTAGACCCTGAGCAGAATACAGCTTTCAATGATCACTATTTAGAAGTTGATTATGATTTGTCTGATGTAATGTTTGTAACAACAGCAAATACTTTAAATATTTTACCACCACTTCTTGATAGAATGGAAGTTATAAGAATTCCTGGATATACAGAAGACGAGAAGATAAATATTGCAAATAAGTATCTGTTACCCAAACAAATAAAAGAAAATGGTGTAAAAGAGGGTGAGCTAAATTTAGAAGATGGGACAGTAAAAGAGATAATTAGAAGTTATACAAGGGAGTCTGGTGTAAGAAATTTAGAAAGAGAAATTTCTAAAGTAACAAGAAAAGTTGTTAAAAAAGTAGTAAATGGTGAAGTTGAAAAGGTTCAAGTAAACGACAAAAATATTCCAGACTTTTTAGGAATTAAAAAATTCAAATTTGGCGAAGTAGAAGATAAAGATAAAACTGGAATAGTAATAGGACTAGCGTGGACTGAGGTAGGGGGAGAAATTCTTAAAATCGAGACTGTTAATATGCCAGGTAAAGGTAGAATGCAAATAACTGGTAAACTTGGTGATGTCATGCAAGAGTCTGTTAAAGCTGCTAAATCATATGTCAGATCAAAAAGTTTGGAATATGGTATTATTCCACCTTTCTTTGAAAAAAAAGATTTTCATATCCATGTCCCTGAAGGCGCTACACCTAAAGACGGACCATCAGCTGGTATAGCAATGGTTACATCCATAGTGTCATCAATCACAAATATTCCTGTGAATAGAGAGATTGCTATGACTGGTGAAGTAACAATTACAGGACAAGTTTTACAAATTGGTGGTTTAAAAGAAAAATTATTAGCTGCACACAGAGCAGGGGTTAAAAAAGTATTAATACCTAAAGAAAACGAAAAAGACTTAGCAGACATTCCAAAAAAGGTAAGAGAAGACATTAAAATCATTCCAGTAGAAACAGCAGATGAAGTACTTAAAATTGCCCTCACAAAAGAGCTAAAACCTGTGGAATGGACTGAAGTTGATAAAATATCTGAAGGTAAAAAGGACGATAAATCTCAAGCTAGTATTCAGTAATAAACAATTTACTTTATTAATCCGTTGATGTAATAGTACCAAGATTTTGGGTGGTTAGCTCAGTTGGTAGAGCATCTCGTTTACACCGAGGGGGTCAAAGGTTCGAGTCCTTTACTACCCACCATTTACACCTGTGGGGGTGTAGCTCAGTTGGTTAGAGCACCTGCCTGTCACGCAGGGGGCCGAGGGTTCGAGTCCCTTCACTCCCGCCATTATTCGAGTAAAACTAGGCATAAAAATGTGACATATCTTCACTTTTAGTTGATATAATAGTTGTTACATAGGAATCAAATGCTTGCGGAATTTTTAAAAGATTATCTACCGATAATATTATTTTTGATAATAGCTTTAGGCTTAAGTCTTGCTTTTGTGGCAATTAATTATATTGCTGCTCCAAGCAAACCTGATCCTGAGAAACTTTCAGCTTATGAATGTGGGTTTGAACCTTTCAATGATTCTAGAATGGAATTTGATGTTAGGTTTTATTTGGTTGCAATACTATTTATAATTTTTGATTTAGAAATTGCATTTTTATTTCCATGGGCGATCTCACTTGGTGAAATTGGTTTATATGGTTTCTACTCAATGATGTTATTTTTATTTATTTTGACTGTGGGATTTATTTACGAGTGGAAAAAAGGTGCTTTAGACTGGGAATAATATGAATTTACAAGATAGAAAAAAAGATATTCCAGATGAGTTTAAACAATTAGCTCAAGACTTTAGTGATAACGGTTTTATAACAACATCACTCGACAATCTTGTTAATTGGGCAAGAACTGGCTCATTGCATTGGATGACATTTGGATTAGCATGTTGTGCTGTTGAAATGATGCAAACATCGATGCCAAGATATGATCTAGAAAGATTTGGTGCAGCACCAAGAGCATCACCACGTCAGTCAGATGTGATGATAGTGGCAGGTACGCTAACAAACAAAATGGCTCCTGCATTAAGAAAAGTTTACGACCAAATGCCTGAACCTAGGTATGTAATATCTATGGGGAGTTGTGCAAATGGTGGAGGCTATTATCATTATTCATATTCTGTAGTAAGAGGATGCGATCGAGTGGTACCTGTTGATGTATATGTTCCAGGATGCCCCCCTTCAGCTGAAGCATTACTTTATGGGATTTTGCAATTACAGAAAAAAATTAGAAACAAAGGTTCTTTAGAAAGATAATAATGAAAAATCTTGAGGACTTGGAAAAGTTTATAAACTCTGAATTAACATCTAAAATAAATAATTCGTTTATAAAGCATGATAGTATTTATATAACCATAGATCATGATGAATTAGTCTACGTTATTACTTTCTTGAAGACTAATAAAGAAACTAAATTTAGACAATTAATCGAAATTACAGCTGTAGATTACCCAGAACATGAGAATAGATTTAAGATGGTTTATTTACTATTAAGTCATGAATATAATCAAAGAATTATTATTGATTATTCAATAAAGGAAAGTGAAGTGATTTCCTCTTTGACTTCAATATTTCCTTCAGCAAATTGGATGGAGAGAGAAGTGTTTGATATGTATGGGTTAAATTTTAAAAATCATCCTGATTTAAGAAGAATTTTGACTGATTATGGTTTTGAGGGTCATCCATTAAGAAAAGATTTTCCTCTTACTGGTCATAATGAGGTTCGTTATAGTGAAGAACAAAAAAAAGTGATCTATGAACCCATAAAATTAGAGCAAAATTACAGAAACTTTGATTATGAGAGTCCTTGGGAAGGAACTAAATATATTAAAGAAATTAAAAAAAGCTAATGGCAAAAGAAAAAAAAACACTAAATTTAAATTTTGGACCACAACACCCTGCAGCACACGGAGTTTTAAGATTAATACTTCAATTAGATGGAGAAGTTGTTGAAAAAGCAGATCCCCATATAGGGTTATTGCACCGAGGTACTGAAAAGTTAATAGAAAATAAAACTTATATTCAAGCAGTTCCTTATTTTGATCGGCTTGATTATGTAGCACCAATGAATCAAGAACATGCATTTGCTTTAGCTATAGAAAAAATTCTAAAAATCGAAGTTCCTTCTAGAGCGAAATATATAAGAGTAATTTTCTGTGAAATAGGTCGAATATTAAGTCACATATTAAACGTAACTACTCAAGCAATGGATGTTGGAGCTTTAACACCAACTTTATGGGGATTTGAGGAACGAGAAAAATTAATGGGATTTTATGAGAGGGTATCTGGATCAAGGTTGCATGCTAATTACTTTAGAGCTGGTGGAGTGCATAAAGATCTTCCCGCTGGACTTGACAATGATATCAGTGAATTTTGTGAAAAATTTCCAAAAATTATTGATGATTTAGAAACTTTACTTACTGACAACCGAATATTCAAACAGAGAAATGTAGATATAGGAATAGTATCAAAACAAGATGCACTAGATTATTCTTTTTCTGGAGTTATGTTAAGAGGTTCTGGTGTAGCTTGGGATCTAAGAAGAAGTCAACCTTATGATTGTTATGATGATTTAGAATTTAAAATTCCTGTTGGAAAAAACGGAGATTGCTATGATAGATACCTTTGTAGAATTGAAGAGATGAGAGAAAGTATAAAAATTATTAAACAATGTTTAAAAAATATCCCAAAAGGACCAATTAAAACAGAAGATGGAAAAATTTCTCCTCCACCAAAGAAAGAACTTAAACAGTCAATGGAGGCATTAATCCACCATTTTAAGTTATTTACAGAAGGATATAGAGTTGAAAAAGATGAAATATACACAGCCGTTGAGGCACCAAAAGGAGAATTTGGTATTTATTTAATTTCAGATGGTTCAAGCAAACCATACAAATGCAAGATCAGAGCTCCTGGATTTACCCACCTTCAAGCTATGGATTATTTAATAAAAGGACACATGCTTGCTGATGTACCTGCAGTTTTAGGCTCAATGGATATAGTTTTTGGAGAGGTCGATAGATGAGCGTAAAAAAAATTCATAAAGAGCAGCCTGAAACTTTTCAGTTTAACGATAAAAGTATGGAGGCTGCAAATAAAATAGTTTCTAATTATCCTGTTGGGAAACAGCAGAGTGCAGTTATGGCTTTATTATATATTGCACAAAGGCAAAATGATAATTGGATACCGTTACAAGCGATGAAATATATAGCTAAATTTTTAAACATGCCTTATATAAAAGTTTATGAAGTGGCTACTTTTTATTCTATGTATAATTTATCTCCAGTTGGTAAATATTTCTTTCAAGTTTGCACCACAACACCTTGTATGCTCAGAGGAGCATATGATTTAGTTAAAGTATGTAAAAATAAAATATCTGAAAAAGAAAATGTATTGTCTGAAGATGGAAAAATTTCTTGGATGGAGGTTGAATGTTTAGGTGCATGTGTTAATGCTCCAATGATGCAAGTTAATGAGGATTATTACGAAGACTTGAGTGATAAAAAACTTGAGGAAATAATTGAGGCGATTTACCAAAATAAAACCCCAAAACCAGGATCCTACTCAGGAAGAATAAATGCAGAACCAGTTAATAATAGAAAAACTTTATTAGGAAACAAAAATGCTTAAAGACGAAGATAGAATATTTCAAAATTTATACAATGACAGTGGTTCAGATATTGAGTCTGCTAAATTAAGAAATGATTGGAATGGAACAAAAGAAATTTTAGATAAAGGAAGAGAGTGGATAATCAACGAAGTTAAATCTTCTGAACTTAGGGGACGAGGTGGAGCTGGTTTTCCAACTGGTCTAAAATGGTCATTTGCACCTAAAGAAGTGGGGTCGAGACCACATTACCTAGTTATCAATGCTGATGAGTCAGAACCTGGAACATGCAAAGATAGAGATATATTAAGATTTGAACCTCACAAATTAATAGAAGGATGTTTAATTGCTTCTTACGCAGTTAATGCTCATAAATGCTACATTTATATTAGAGGTGAGTATTTTAATGAAGGACAAAAACTTCAAAAAGCAATCGATGAGGCTTATAAAAACAATTTAATAGGTAAAAATTCTTTAAATTCAGGATGGGATTTAGATATTTATATTCATTATGGTGCTGGTGCTTACATTTGTGGTGAGGAAACTGCATTACTTGAGAGTTTGGAAGGAAAAAAAGGACAACCAAGATTAAAACCACCATTTCCTGCATTAATTGGATTATATGGATGTCCTACTATAATTAATAATGTTGAGACTGTTGCAGCTGTTCCTACAATTTTAAGAAGGGGTGCAAAATGGTTTAGTTCACTTGGAAGGCCTAAAAACACTGGAACAAAAATTTATTGTATTTCTGGAAATGTTAATAACCCATGTAATGTAGAAGAAGAAATGGGAGTTCCACTTAAAGAATTAATTGAAACCCATGCTGGAGGTGTAGTTGGTGGATGGGACAATCTCAAAGCAGTAATACCCGGTGGTTCTTCAATGCCAATGTTACCTAAGGAAATTTGTGACAATATGAAAATGGATTTTGATGCGTGCGTTGAAAATAAAACAGGACTAGGAACAGCTGGTATTGTTGTGATCAATAATGACCAAGATATTATTAAGTGTATGGCAAGAATAGCTAGATTTTATAAGCATGAGAGTTGTGGTCAATGTACACCTTGTAGGGAAGGATCTGGATGGATGTGGAGAATGTTAGAAAGAATGGCAGCAGGTGAGGCAACTCCAGATGAAGTAGATATGCTTTTTGATGTAACAAAACAAATAGAAGGTCATACAATTTGTGCTTTTGGTGAAGGTTCATCTTGGCCAGTCCAAGGATTAATTAGACATTTTAAAGATGAAATACTTGAAAGAAATAAATTTGACCCAATAGTGAAAAAACAAAAAAATATTCCATACCTGGTAGATCAACATTTATTAGAAAAGGAAAATGCCTAAATTAAAAGTAAACGAAATTGATATTGAAGTTGAAGATGGTCTAACGGTACTCCAGGCTTGTGAACAGGCTGGAGCTGAAATACCAAGATTTTGTTATCATGAAAAACTTTCTATAGCTGGAAATTGTCGTATGTGTTTGGTCGAAATGGAAAAATCTCCAAAACCTATAGCTTCATGCGCAATGCCTGCGGCTGAAGGGATGGTTATTAAAACAAATACGGAAAAAGTTGAAAAAGCAAGAAAAGGTGTGATGGAGTTTTTACTTGCTAACCACCCTTTGGATTGTCCTGTTTGTGATCAAGGTGGTGAGTGTGATTTACAAGATCAATCTATGTTTTATGGAATTGATAAATCAAGATTTAAAGAAAATAAAAGATATGTACCTGAAAAATACATGGGTCCATTAATAAAAACCCAAATGACTAGATGTATACATTGTACTAGGTGTATTAGATTTGCCACTGAAGTAGCGGGAGTGCCAGAATTAGGCGCGATTGGACGTGGAGAAAACATGGAAATCACAACTTATTTGGAGAAATCTATGGAGTCTGAAATGTCTGCAAATGTAATAGATTTATGTCCTGTAGGCGCCTTAACTTCCAAACCTTATGTGTTCGAGGCAAGACCTTGGGAACTTAAAAAGACTGAAACAATTGATGTAATGGATGCTGTTGGATCTAATATTAGAGTAGATACTTACGACTGGGAAGTAAAAAGGGTTTTACCAAGAATTAATGAGGAAATTAATGAGGAGTGGATTTCTGATAAAACAAGATATGCATGCGATGGTTTAAAAAATCAAAGATTAGACACACCATTTATAAAAAATAATGGAAACTTTGAAGAAATAAGTTGGCAAGATGCATACAAAAAAATTAAAGAAAAAATTTCAACAACATCACCAGACAAAATAGTTGGTTTAACTGGTGACATGACAAACATGGAAACTATGTTTGCTGTTAAAAACCTATTTCAAAAAACATTAAATTCTAGTTATTTAGATTCTAGAGCTAAACATACTTACATAAATTTTGAAAACAGAGGTAATTATTTGTTTAACTCTAGCATAGAAGGGATTGAAGAAAGTGATCTTATATTACTAATAGGCACAAACCCCAGATTTGAGGCAACAATCTTAAATTCAAGAATAAGAAAGACTTATTTAAAAAATAAAACTGAAATATTTTCTTTAGAGGATGTAGGTGATTTAACATATCCATATACAGTTTTAGAGAATGATCCAAAAGTAATTAGTCAAATAATTAAAAATGAACACAATCTTTCAAACAAAATTGCCAGTGCAGAAAAACCTATAATTATCTTAGGACAATCAATATTAAATAGTAACAACGGCGCATATATATTTGAAGAGTTAAAAAGCTATTTAACTAGTATTAATAAAATTGATGACAATTGGAATGCACTAAATATTTTATCAACTGATGCATCAGCTGTTGGTTCTTATGATTTAGGCATTTTTTCCTCAAATGATGGAAGTAATAAAACTCTTAAAAAAATTGAGGATGGTGACGCAGAAGTTATTTTTTTATTAGGTCAAGATAACCTCAAAATTAAAAAAAGTAGTGAATTTATAATTTATATTGGAAGTCATGGCGATAATGGTGCAGATATGGCAGACCTTATATTGCCTGGTGCCACATATACTGAACAAGATGGTTATTTCACTAACTTAGAAGGAAAGCTTCAAAAAGCATATAAAGCTTCATATCCTCCAGGAGAAGCTAAAGAAGATTGGCAAATAATTAATGAATTATCTTCTATTATCCTTGGAAATCCTCTTTTTAAAAATAAAGATGAACTACTAAGATCTATGCAAAACCATTTAAATAATCAAAATATTAAAAATTTTGAAGTTCCTACATATAATTTGAATGATGAAAAAATATTAGTTGAAGATATTGATTATTACTATTCTAATACAATTGCCCGTGCATCCAAAACAATGTCAGAGTGTAGATACGCAAGAGTTAATTTGAAAAAAACTGGAACAGAGGGTTGATGGACTCTTATTTTTCAATATTATTTACTGAAGTTTATAAAATTTTATTTTTATTAGTACCTGTTTTAGTTTCTGTAGCAATGATAGTTTGGCTTGATAGAAGAGTTTGGGCCTTTGTACAAAAACGAAGAGGACCCAATGTTGTTGGTCCATTTGGTTTATTCCAATCATTAGCTGATGCATTAAAATATATATTCAAAGAAATAATAATACCTGCAAGCTCAAATAAGCTTGTATTTGTATTAGCTCCAGTCGTGACTATGACATTAGCATTAATATCATGGGCTGTAATACCATTTGGCGAAGATTTTGTTCTCGCTGACATCAATGTTGGTATTTTATATCTTTTCGCAGTTTCATCGTTAGGCGTATATGGAATAATTATGGGAGGATGGGCCTCCAATTCTAAATACCCTTTTTTAGGTGCAATCAGATCTGCTGCACAGATGGTATCATATGAAGTTTCAATAGGAGTTATAATTATCAACGTTCTATTATGTGTTGGATCTTTAAACTTAAGTGACATAGTTATGGCACAACAAAATATATGGTTTGTAATTCCTTTGTTTCCTATGTTTGTAATTTTTTTTATTTCTGCACTAGCAGAAACAAATCGTCCTCCATTTGATTTACCAGAAGCAGAAGCAGAATTAGTGGCAGGATATCAAACTGAATATTCAGGAATGATGTATGCTATGTTTTGGTTAGGAGAGTATGCAAATATTTTGTTAATGTGTGCAATGGGAGCAGTTTTATTTTTGGGTGGCTGGTTATCTCCAATAGATATCTTCCCATTGAATGCTATTCCAGGTCCATTTTGGTTAATTTTTAAAATATTATTTTTATTTATTTTATTTGCGTTAGTTAAAGCAACTGTTCCAAGATACAGATATGACCAATTAATGAAGCTTGGTTGGAAGATATTTCTCCCATTTTCACTGTTTTATGTTGTTTTAACTTCAAGTTTTTTACTATATTTTGATTTACTACCAGGAAAATAAATGAAAATTTCGCGATTATTAAAAACTATATTCATGATTGATTTTGTGACAGGTTTATTAATTGCAATAAAAGAGACTTTTAAGGCAAAAAAGACAATCAATTATCCGTTTGAAAAGGGGTCTTTAGGAACAAGGTCTAGAGGGGAGCATGCTCTTAGAAGATATCCTAACGGTGAAGAAAGATGCATAGCGTGTAAGCTTTGTGAAGCTGTATGTCCAGCCCAAGCTATTACAATTGAGTCCAAGGAAAGAGATGATGGTAGTAGAAAAACTGTAAGATATGACATTGATATGCTTAAGTGTATATACTGTGGACTTTGTGAAGAGTCTTGTCCTGTAGATGCAATTGTTCAAGGTCCTAATTTTGAATTTGCAACAGAGTCTAGAGAAGAGCTTTATTATACAAAAGAAAAACTTTTGGAAAATGGAGACAGGTGGGAAAATATTTTAGCTGCCAATATAAAGGCAGATAGTTCTCACAGGTAATCTTATGATTGCACACGCAGTTTTTTTCTACATTTTCTCGTTAATAGCTATTGTTTCTGCAGTCATGGTAACAGTCTCAAAAAATACAGTTCACTCTGTATTTTTTTTAATCCTAGATTTTATTAGTATATCCTGTTTATTTATTATGATAGGTGCAGAATTTTTAGGCATGATAATGCTTATTGTTTATGTTGGAGCTGTTGCAGTTCTATTTTTATTCGTTGTGATGATGTTAAACGTAGCTGAACAAAAAGGCCAATGGTTTAGCTCAAGGTGGGATGGTGGAACCCATATACCAGTTGGTTTATTAGTTAGCTTAATTATTTTTTTTGAACTTATAATTGTAATTGGAGGATGGAAATATAAACCTGATCTATTAAATAGCCTTTCTATAAATATATCTACTGAGGTCACTAATACTAGATCTATTGGAAATGTTTTATATACGGATTATATACTTCTATTTCAAATTTCAGGAATGATTCTGTTAGTTGCTATGATAGGAGCAATTGTTTTAACTTTCAGAGAAAGAGCCGGAGTTAAAAGACAGAGTTATGTTAAGCAAATTTCTAGAGAAAGAGATGAAGGTGTTCATTTAGTTGAAGCAGAGAAAAATAAAGGAGTTAAAATAGATGCTTAGTATAGGTTTAGGGCATTATTTAACATTAGCTGCAATTATATTTACTATTGGTGTTGTAGGAATTTTCCTTAATAGAAAAAATGTAATAGTTATTTTAATGAGTATTGAGCTAATTTTACTAGCAGTAAACATAAACCTTGTTGCCTTTTCAATATTTATCAATGATTTAAGTGGACAAATATTTACTCTATTTATTTTAACAGTTGCTGCTGCTGAGGCCGCTATCGGATTAGCCATAATTGTAGTTTATTTTAGAAATTCAGACACAATAAGAGTTGAAGAAATTAAAAATTTAAAAGGATAAAATGGAATACCTAATTTTATTTCTACCTCTAATAGGAGCTGTAATTAGTGGTTTTTTTGGAAAGAAAATAGGAGACAGAAATTCTCAAATTTTGACAAGTTCGTTTGTGAGTATTTCTGCAATACTCTCTTTACTTGTTTTGTATAAAGTTATTAGTTCAGATTATTCAAACAATCTTGTTATAGCTACTTGGATTAACTCCGGAACATTAAATGTTAATTGGTCGATAAAAATTGATGCCTTATCAGCAGTTATGTTTGTTGTGGTAAACTTTGTTTCAGCTTTAGTTCATATTTACTCAATTGGTTACATGTCACATGATCCTTATAAAACAAGATTTATGGCATATTTGTCCTTATTTACTTTTGCAATGTTAACTTTAGTAAGTTCAGACAATTTTATTCAACTATTTTTTGGGTGGGAAGGTGTAGGCTTATGCTCATATTTTTTAATTGGATTTTGGTTTAAAAAAGAGAGTGCAAACAAGGCTGCAATAAAAGCTTTTGTTGTTAATAGAGTTGGTGACTTTGGTTTAGCACTTGGAATTTTTCTGATTTTTTATATTTTTGGTACAGTCAATTATGATGAAGTTTTTGAACAAATTCCAAATGTTTTAGATAAAGAAATTAATTTCATTGGCATTAATATAGAAATTATTGATTTGATTTGTTTGCTTCTATTAATTGGAGCAATGGGTAAATCAGCTCAATTTTTATTACATACCTGGTTGCCTGATGCTATGGAGGGCCCAACACCAGTATCCGCATTAATTCATGCAGCAACAATGGTAACAGCAGGGGTGTTTCTGATTGTTAGATGCTCACCTATATATGAATACTCTCCATTAGCTCTCACAGTTATAACCATAATTGGAATGACTACTGCTTTCTTTGCAGCAACAGTCGCACTTGTTCAAAATGATATAAAAAAAATTATTGCTTATTCTACTTGTAGTCAATTAGGCTATATGTTTTTTGCTGCAGGGGTAGGTGCTTATAATGTTGCGATGTTTCATCTATTTACACATGCTTTTTTTAAAGCTTTACTATTTTTGGGAGCTGGTGCTGTAATTCATTCATTTCATGACGAACAAGATATAAATAAAATGGGTGGAGTTATCAAGAAACTACCATACACATATGTATTAATGCTCATAGGAACTCTTGCTTTAACAGGTTTTCCTTTTTTATCAGGTTTCTATTCTAAAGATGCAATAATAGAATTTGCGTACTTAAGAGGGAATGGAGTTGGAATGCTTGCAGCTTTTGCAGGTATTGTTACAGCTTTATTAACATCAATTTATTCCTGGAGACTTATATTTAAAACATTCCATGGTAATTTTAATAATAAAGAACTTAGTATTGATAAAGTACACGAGTCTCCATTTGTTATGATTGCCCCTTTAATTATCTTAGCAATAGGGGCTATTTTTGCGGGTATCGCCTTTAAAGGTTTGTTTATAGGCCATGAGATAGCATATGAATTTTGGGGTAAATCTATAAAATTTTTAGAACCACTCAGCACAGATCATCCACCAACATGGTTTTTGTTTTTAACACCTATACTTGTTACCTTAGCAATTCCATTTTCTTATTATTTATATCTAAAAAACACAAATATAGTAAATGGATTGAAAGAAATGAATGAACCAATTTATCAATTTTTAGTCAAGAAATGGTACTTTGATGAAATGTACGATTATTTATTTGTTAATCCTTCAAAAAAAATTGGAAAGTTTTTATGGAAAAAAGTTGATGGGTCAATAATAGATAAATTTGGTCCCGATGGAGTCTCAAGCGTAATTAAAAATTTATCAATCAAGGCAGTCAAATTTCAATCAGGATTTATATATCAATATGCATTCGTTATGTTGATAGGGTTTTCTGTTTTATTAACAATATTGATACTAAATTAATGAACTTTCCAATTTTATCATCTTTAATTTTACTCCCAACAATAGGAGCTTTATTTATATTATTCACAAAATCACCTAGTGGAAAATATCAAAGCGCAAAATATGTAGCATTGTTTATTTCATTAGCAAATTTTTTATTATCTTTATATCTCTGGCAAGCTTTTGATAAAAATTTAGTAGACTTTCAGTTTGTAGAAAATAGAGAGTGGTTATCAGGATTTATAAATTACAAAGTTGGAATAGATGGTATTTCAATTTTATTTATAATATTAACAACTTTCATAACTCCTATTTGTATA
>CACIST010000020.1 GCA_902589395.1 uncultured Pelagibacteraceae bacterium
CTTAAAAAAAAAAATTTAAAATCCTAAAAACGTTTTTACTAAGTAAATTTATATCTTCAATTAAAAACCAGTATAACTTTTTTCTTAAAATTACTCCTGATAATATGGGAGCTATATTGTAAATACTGAAAACGAAAAAGGTTGAAGTTTTTTTAAAGTTTCTATTTCTTATAATTTCTATAACATTAATAAATATTTCAATTAAAAATAAATATTTATTTTTTCTTTTTAGATTTGACAGGTGAATCTTCGAGAATTTTGATTTACCACATGTTACATTAAAATAGTCATCATTAATATCTTTTAACAAGGTTTTAGAGTATATGTGTGGGCCTCCAATTCTGTTATCTAAAAAAAAATTTGCAATCATTTTTTAGTAATTTTAAAGTTATTAATAAATAATGCGTCAATGTCAGTTCTCAATAAGCAATCAAAGGCCTCAATAGGTGTTCTTACTATTGGTTCATTTTCATTAAAAGATGTATTTAAAAGAACAGGAATGCCAGTCTTCAAAAAAAATTTTTTAATCAAAGTATAATATCTCGAGTTTATATCAAAAATAACATTTTGTACTCTGCCAGTGTCATCAACATGTGTAACAGCCTCTAAATTTTTTTTTTTATCTTTATTTATTATTTCAACACTAGACATATATAAATTATTTAATTTGTTAGCTTTATACCATTCAAGTTTTTCCTCATTCAGAATCGAAGGTGCGAATGGTCTAAAATTTTCACGTTTTTTTATTTTTTTATTAATTATTTCTTTCATATTTTTATTCCTAGGATCAGCAAGTATCGATCTATTTCCTAATGCTCTTGGTCCAAACTCCATTCTTCCTTGAAACCATCCTATTACTTTTTGTTCATTTAACATTTCTACTGCTTTATGAATTAAATCTGATTCATTTTTGTATTCAGTAATATTTAATTTTTTTTTGTAATCTTCAAATTGTACTAAAACTTCATTATCTGTGTATGAACTTCCAAGATAGGGTGATAAATTATTGACAGTTTTTTTATTTTGCTTATTATTTACATATAAAGCTGCCCCTATAGCTCCACCCCCGTCTCCTGGAGCAAATGGAATGAATATACTTTTAAAATATTTATCGTAAATTATCTCTTTATTAGCCGATGAGTTTAATGCACATCCACCAGCAAACACTAAATTATTGCTATAATTATTTTCTTTTATAAAATTTAATATCTGTTTAAATATATTCTCATAAGATTTTTGAACTGAAGCTGCAAAATTTTTTTTAAAAATGTCATCAGAAATATCTATTTTTCCAAATAATTTAAATATGTTTTCATTTAAAATTTTTGCTTGGTCTGGGACTCCATCAAACTTATAAGAAAAGTTTGATTTATTATGATTAAAATAATTTAAATTTAATTTAAAAAAATTTTTATTATTTTTCTTTAAAATATTTTCTTGGATTATATTTTGATATATAGGTTTTCCATATGGCGCCAAACCCATTAGTTTGTACTCATCTCCATAATTCTTAAAGCCAATAAACTGTGTCATTGCTTCATAAAAAATTCCAAGAGAATGGGGAAATAATATTTTTTTTTATAATTTTTATTTGATTTTTTGAACACTCAGATATTGTTAAAGTTGAAAAGTCACCTGATCCATCGATTGTTAATCCAACAGCTTTTTCAAAATTAGATGGATAGTAAGCAGAGGAGATGTGGGCTATATGGTGGTCTATAAAGTGAAATCTTACACGATTACCAAAATTAAATTCCTTTAATAACAAATTTTTTATTGTAATTCTTTTTTTGTACCTAAAAAAAATTTCTAAAATTTTCTTACTAAAAAAATAGTTCTTAAAAAAAAATAGAAATTTATGTGGTAAATTTGATGTCGGTTTAGTATTTATTGCAATATCAGTGATCTCATTACAATTTATTCCTGACAGTCTAATACATTCTTTTATTGATTTCTCTGGAAAACCTGCCCAATGTTTTATTCTATTAATTCTTTCCTCCTCTATAGCTGCCAATACTTTACCATTTTTGACAATACATGCTGACGAATCTGCATGGTAGGAATTAATACCCAGTATAATTTTCATTTATTTTCTTATATATAATGTCTGGTCTTAAAGTAATATATTTGTTAAATAAATTAGATCATTATTATGAAAATTTCTACAATAACAAAAATTATACAAGCAAATATTAAAATTTGGTTCTTTAAGTTTTTAAAAAAAGATAAAAATATTCTTCCTTATAAAATACTTCTTAACTTAACTGATCTCTGTAATTCAAGATGTAACTACTGCGAAATTTGGAAAATTAAACCTAAAAATGAAATTAATATTGATCACATTCAAAAAATGCTTAAATCTTTGAACAAGAATTTAATATGGCTTTCTTTATCTGGGGGAGAGGTTACTTTAGTAAAATATTATTATGAATTAATTGATCTAGCAGTTAAAGAATGCAAAAATCTTAGAATACTAGCTTTTACAACAAATGCCTTGGCTGTTAACAGAGCGTTTGAATATGCAATGTATGCTAAATCAAAAGGTCTAGATGTTTTGATAACTATCAGCCTTGATGGAGATAAAAGTGTTCATGACAAATTGAGAGGTGTAAAAGGAAACTTTTTAAAATGTGAACAGTTGTACAATAAACTAAAAAGTTCTGGAATAAGTGTCAATTATGGAATAACAGTAAGTGACCTAAATTTGAATTTCATAAAAGAAAAATATAAAAATTTTAAAGATAAAATAAGAGCTGTAACCTTTGTTCACAGTGAGGGCATTTATAATAAAAAATCCGAAATGGACGATAAGAATTTGATTGATGGACTTAATATAATAAACAAAAACTATATTATCAAAAATATTCAAGAAATAATTGAAAAAATTCATATTAAATTAAGTATCAGTTTTTTAAAAAAGAGAAGAGGATCAAATATTATACCTTGTGAAGTTTTGAATACTTCTGCACACATAATGCCTAATGGGGATATAAAGCCATGCATGTTTATGAAAAGTTTAGGAAATATAAAAAGTCAAAATTTTTCTGAGGTTTTTAATTCTGAAGAAACAAACACAGTAAGAAAAAAAATAAAGAACAATGAATGTCCCAAATGCTGGATGAACTGTTATTCCCCACATTCAATTATGCAAAACCCTATAAAATCTATTTATAAAACAATTTTTTAACATTTTCATTTTTAATACATACTATTAAAATATACTTACAAATATTCTTAGTGAGTGGATTAATTACTAATTTAAAGTGCGTTTATAAATGTCAAAGTTTTCACATTTTTTTTTTAAAGAATATTTTTTTAAATTATAATTATTTTTATTAAATAAAACTAAATAATCGTAGTAACCATTTTTTATCAAACCTTCATGACCACCGTGCTCTAACCTGTTACTTTTTAATTCAAATCTATAATTGTAAGTTTCAACTGATGGATTAGAATAATTTGTAATCCATGGCAACCTATAGAAATTTTTATCTACAAATGTAGATTTATTTGTAATTTTAATACATTCCATATAGTTCCTTATATTTTCATACTTTTTAGGTGCTAAACGACCTAAGTTCCCTGTTATTATAAAAATACAAATTATAATATATGAAATCAATGAGATAATTATAATACGTTTTGATAACAAGTTCTCAAAAATACTTTTTTCATTATAAATTGTTAAAAAATTTAAAAAAATCAGTAAAGTAAATGTATGATTATCAGAGGATCCTGCATTAATATTAACTCCAAAAAAATAAACTATTGATACAAAAAAACCTACAAACAAAAAAAAATTTATACTAGAAAGATTTTTATGAATTATTTTAAAATTAAACCTTATTATTTTAAAATAAATAATTAATAATAAAGATGAAAATAAAACCAAATTTTTAACAATTAATTTTAAGGAATTATGTATTAAGGTTTCTATTTCAAATGGGTAATTTGTACCAATAAAGTAGATAGTATTTAAATAATTACCGTCTTGTAATAATACTGTAAGGGAAATTAAACTAAAAAAAATTGAAGAAATTATAAAAAATTTTTTAATTTTTAAATTTATTAAAAAATAAATCAATATAGTACAAAATGATATCAATGCTGTTTGCTTAAATGACCAAGCAAAATAAAGTATTACTGTTAAAAATACCAAATAAGATAAATTTGGATTTCTGTTATTTTTTAAAAAAATATAAATTGCGAAAATTTCTAAGAGGACAGATAATAAATCTGGTCTAACTGTAATATTCCAATAACCAAAACTTAATCCAAATATTAAAATTAAGCTAAAATATAAATGTAATCTTGAATTTGAATTTAAAATCTTGTTAGTTTTATAAACTATAAACATTAATATTATTGTAGATGAGAAAGTTAAAAGTCTTAGAACAGTTGGAAGCCAAATAATATCTAAACTCAATAAATGACTTATAAATTTATATGATAAACTATAGAAATCATAAAACATCCAGTTGTAAAGTGTCCATCTATAAGGAAATTTTAAATGATCAACATACATTTCTTTTCCATGAATATTATACCATATTTCTAACAATGACTCTTCTTCATAACCACTTGTGAAAACATGTGATATTTCACTTAAAGTTATTGAATTATAAAATCTGATAAAAAAAATTAAGCAAACTAGTAAAGTTACTATTTTAAAAATATTAATTATTATTTTATCGTAACTCATATATCTTTACATTTATCTAGTTGAAATTCGTAAACATTTATCTTTATATTCGAGTCTATTTTTTTTAATGGATTTCTTGATGCATTTACTATTAAAAATTCCTCATAGATTTTCTTACCACGGCAACTTTTTAATATATTTTGTTCACCAATATTTACTATATAATCCGGCCTTATATTTTTTAATATGTTAATAGTATTTTTTTCACTATCTCCAAACTTTAAATTTTCTAAGTAATAAATTTCATGATTACTATAAAATAAGGCTCTATAATCAATTAATATTTTACTTTTATTACTTATTTTTGAATTTAGAAAATTATTTATTGTGTATCCAAATACATTGTTATTTTTATAATTCTCAGTTTGATGAGATGAGAAAATTTTAGTATCTAAATAGGCTAAATAAGATATGAATAAAATGATATACAAAATTTGTGGTATCAATATAATTTTCAGAAAAAAACTATTATTATATTTTGCTAATAAATTATTATCATAAATAAGTATGTACGAAGCAAATAGCAAAAGCTCAATGTAAAATCGCGAGTGTTTTAAGCCAAATGAAATAAGTAAAATAATAAAAAATAAAAACAAAAATTTTTCTAAAATATATTTTTTGGAAAAATAGAATAAAATAAAAATAATCATTGAAACATAACCTAAATTATCAAGTAGTGAGACTTTAGATGTTGGAATAAATAAATTTATTGGGAATTCTGCATAATTATTACTTGATCTAATATTATCTAAAAAATTAATAAAACTTATTTTAAAATTTATAAAGTCATTGGGTATAAAATATAAAGAGTATTCCTCATATATTTGATATTTTTGAAAAAAAATTAAAAAGGTAAGAAATAATAAAAAAATTAAAATTGAATAAAAATTAACCGATCTAAAGACATAATTATTACTAAAAAAAAAATATATCGATAAAATAAAACATGAAATAACAAAAGTTATTTTAGATAATATTATGACAAGGAAAGATAAAAGCATTAAAAAAAGAAAATTTAAATTATTCTTACCAATACCTTTTTTTTGTGTTTTTTTATTAAAAATAACCACAAAATAATAAAAGATTATTGATATAAATATCAGCTGAGGTTTTCCTGTGCTTACTAATTGAAATAAAACAGGAATTGATATTAATGAATATAAAATTAAATTCGAATTTATATAACTTTTATCATTAATTTTAATACAAAATAAATGAAATATGAATACTAGTGCAATCAAGTTTATAAACTGAGCTAGGCTATAATTATTAAGCACTGCACCAAGTAGATAAAAAGCTTCTCCAGGTCCATAAAAAATTTCATGGTAATGTAAACCAATAAAAGTAAGCGCATTACTATCAATTATTTTTTTTGGAATATCAAAATGATAAGCAATACTATCGGCATCTGACACCGGCAATAATGAGAATAAAAGCAAAATTCCAAAAATAAATAAGATTATTCGGTCAGAAATTAAAAATTTATAAATTACTATTAAATTTTTTAAGTTATTAATCAAAAATAATAAGAATAAAACTACTAAAATGAAATTTATTAGGTAGGCAGAATTAATAATATGAAAATTATTTAAAGTTATTAAGTATATAATTAATGAAACTAGAACAAACCCAGTTATAAAACTAAAATGAAAACTGATTATAAAGTTTTCCTTCTTATCTTCTAGATCTAGTCTTTTTAAAATAATTGATCCAAGATATGATATACCAAAAAATAATACAAAATTATGCAATAAATAAAATAAAACCATTTAAAAAGATTTTAATTTTTTTCTATACTTTGTTAATTTGCTCTTGGTACCAATATCATAAAAAAATTTTTTAGTTTCGATGTAACCAATTTTATTTTTATTTATTAAATTTTGGAAAAAATATTTTTCAAAAGAAAATTTTCTTATCTTTTGTTTGTAAATAAGACTTTTCTTTACAACATAAACTCCAGCATCTACATAGTTGTAATATAGATTATTACTTTTTGAGTATCTCTTTAATTTTTTTTTTTTTATATAAATGTTATTTTTAAACTCATTGTTTGATTTTTCTTTATAAACAGTAATTAATAAATCTTTGTTTATTTCTTTGAATTTTTTAAGTATTTTAGTGTAATTTTCTGGTAAAAAACTATCTCCATTTAAAAGAATAAAATTGTTTTTTAATTTTTTTTTTGCATTTATAACTGCACCTCCTGTACCAAGAAGTTTCTTCTCTATTGAATAATCAATTTTATAACCTATTTTTTTATTTTTAAAATGCTCAATTATTTGTTTGTATTGATAACCAACCAAGAGCAAAAAATCATCAAAACCTTGAGTATTTAAAAAATTTATAACTCTCTCTAAAAATGGTTTACCATTAAATAATAACATAGGTTTTGACGTCTTTTTTGTTATTTCATTAAGCCTTAAACCTCTACCTCCACATAAAATAACTATTTGCATTAATTAAAAATTCTATATTTAAACAACACTTTTAAGAAACTTATTCCATCTTTAAAAAAATTAATTTTTTTTCCATCTGCTTTACTTCTCGCCCTATATTTAATTGGTATTTGTAAAGGATATATTTTTCTTTTAAATAATTTACATAATAACTCAACTTCAGTCTCAAAATTATTGGTATCTAAATGTATTCCATTTAAAATTTTTTTATTAAAAACTTTGTACATTGTTGCTTGATCTTTTATTTTTACATTATACAAAATATTCATAATCAAATTTATTATTATCCCTCCTAAATTTAAGAAAAAACCATATGTTTTTTCATTTTTAATCTTCCTCATTTCCCAAGGTGAATCATCTTTTTTATTAAATCTAATTCCAAGAACAAAATTACATTCATCATAATATAAAGGAGTCAAAAGTTTTTCATAATCATTAATATCATATTCAAGGTCAGCATCCTGGATAAGAATAAATTTACCTGTTGATTTTTCAAACCCTTTTTTTATTGCATAGCCTTTACCAGGTTGTGAAATTATATGTAATTCTGCAAAATTATTGTTTGAATTTATAAAGGTTTCTATTTTTTCTTTACTCCCATCGTTTGATCTATTATCTAACAGAATTATTATTTCTTTTTCTAAATTAATATTATTAAACTTGTGGCTTTTTAAATTTTCTAATACTTTAATTATTGTTTTATCCTCATTAAAAACTGGTATTAAAATTGATACTTTATCCATACAAAATTTCTACACCACTTTGTTCAATCCTTACACTTGATAAATAATTTTTATTTATTTTTCTTTTCAATTTCTTCATATTTTTTTGGTTACAACAAATTGTTACATATCCCTCTTTTCCAGCTCCATTTAATTTTGCAGCATCAGCACCATTTGAAAGCATACTATTTATCAATTTAACAATTTTATCATTAGATACTTTTTTAGAAAATTTTTGTTTTAATCCCCAAGAGTCGTTTATCATTTTACTTAAGCTTGAATATGTTAATCCCTTAGAATCCAGTTTGAGATAGCTGTCAGTTAATTTTCTTATTTTATCTAAATAGATAAAATTTACTTTAATATTTTTCTTAACATCTTTTAAAATTGTATTTGCAGATCTATGTTTACCAGTCCAATAAATATAAAATTTATTAAATAATTTAGTTGAACTTTTATTAAGTCTTATTTTCTTTATTTCGATTTTATCTTTTTTAAATTTGAAATAATTCATCCCTCCATAAATAGCTGCAGCATGATCTTGGTAGCCTATAGGACTCTTTAAATTTTTTATTTCAATTTTTGTAGCTAATCTAAATAATTCATAATTAGTAATTTTTTTATTCTGTAATTCATATATACCTTTTATTAAACCAACTATTAAACTACTCGAAGATCCAAGGCCTGAGCTTGGCTTAACATCATTAGATATCATAACTTGAACAGGTTTGTTGAATTTTAATTCTTTAAAGGTTTCTTTTATAATTCTATTTTTTATTTCCTTAGTATCATATAAATTTTCTACATGATTTGTTAAATGTATCTTAATATTTTCATTGAATTCAGAATTATGTTTTTTCAACAATATATAAATATATTTATTAATTGCTGTATTTATAACACATCCATGAGATGCTCTTTTAATATAGTCTGGTAAATCTGAACCCCCTCCAATAAAACTAATGCGTAAAGGAACTCTGACTAAAACTAAGTTTTTCATTAAAGTAACATTATAAAAATTTTATTGATCTGACTTGTTTAAATAAATTTACTCACTTTTTATAGTAAAATTTTATTTTTGATCTTTTAGCACACAAATAAACAGTTTTTTGATCACCAATCATATAACTTTTGAACTTATCAATATTCCATTTTTTATCACTTTTTTTGTTCCATTATTAGGTTTCGATCGTTTGATTGCTACTTAAATCTTCCAATTTCAAATTTAGGATAGTAAGGACAATAAAAAATATCTTTTATTTTTCCTCCACTTCCTTTTATCAGGCCTTTACCTACAACTGATTGATTTGTGATAAAAATTTCAATAAAGTTTTTGGAATTAAGGTAATTAATTAGTCCTGGAACTTTTTTAAGTAATTTGATTTTTTTTTGTCAATAATGTGAACATAATTTTTATTAATAATGCTTTCTGTATCAAGAAAAAATCAATCTCGATTATTTAGCATTTAATTATCTAGATAGCCAATAAAATTATCAGTTTGAAATTTAAAAATTTTTTTTAGTTTATAAGATTTACTATTTTTTTTAATTATTTTCAAAGAAGAATTAAAATTGTTATATTTAATCGGCATAAAAATATTAGTTTTGATACTTGTATCCAGTCTATCATTGGCATTATAAAATATATTCAACTTATATTTTGCGCAATCAAGAGCAAAATAACTCATTGAATTTTCTTTTGATAGGATTGCATTTTTAGATTGTGAGATAATTTTTAAAGCTTTTGCTCTTTTTAAGTCATTGTAATTGAAAATGTTTTGATTTTTTAAATTGTGTGGAACTTTATCACCAATAATAACAATTTTGAAATCCTTCGATAGAAGACTAACTAATTTAAGTAAAAAATCATTTCCTTTATTTTTATTTTTTTTGTAATAAATAATGTAATCGTAAATTTTTTTTGATAATTTAAGCTTAAAATTAAAATTGTAGAGCAGAAAATTAAAATAAATGTCTTTTTTATTTTTAAAATATGTTTTGAATTGACTGTGAGACATCAGAATTTTATCTCTTTTTTTTAAAAAAAAAATTCCCAAATGTTTAAAAATACAATAAAAGAAATTTTTTTTTTGATTTGTACCTGTTACTGGACCAAGAATTGTTTTTTTGGGCAAAATCATAAAAAGAACAAAATTCCATATTGGTAGATAATTAATATAACTAATAATGTATCCTCTTTTATGATATTTCCATAACATATAAGCTCCAAGATAAGGTATTATATAATTATAAAAAAGTGTGTTTCTGAATTTAAATTTATTTAAATTAACAAATTTTGATTTTCTATATTTTTTTTTTAATAATAATAAAAAGTTTAATGCTAGTATACCTTCTCCAGAATTTTTTTCTGTATTACTTGCCCAATAGTATATTTTTGACATAAAAATTATGTTATTTTAGAGGTATCAAATTGATTTTTAAAAATTGCAAATGCAATTAAGTAAATCAAATAATCTATACTATAAACTGCAATAGATGTTTCTAAAAGTGATCTTAAGCCAAATATAACTAGTAAAATTCCTGAAAAATGAGAAATTACAATATTACTATGTTTTATCTTAGAGAAAAAATAAAATTTAAATAATAAGAAGACTGAATATAAATATATCAATAACATTGCTACCCCAGCCAGTACTCCACCAGCCAAGGTAGAGTAAATTATTGAATTGTGAATTGATTGATTAACCAATAATCGATCAGCTTGAGCTCCATGTCCTTTAAAATAATTCTTCTCAATTATTTCCTTAGCTTTTTTCCAATTTGCGAATCTATCAGAACTAAATTTATTTATCCTTTTTGCTTTATCCTTAAATTTATTTTCAGGATAAGATAAAGTATCTCTTAAAAGTCCGTCTTGGATTACATTCAATACAGTTATATTTTTAGTTGTAACTATTTGATTATTTTTTATTAATAAATGTTGATAAATAGAATTGAAAGCTATTGGTATTATTATTGTAAATATAATTAATCTTTTATCATAAAAAAAATTTTTAAAGTAAAGTGTCATCCAAAAAATAGTAATAAATAAATAAATAAATGAAGTTGTTCTTGACTGAAAAAGAAGTGTTATAATTGCAAAAAAACTAATTAAGATTAGCAAAATAAAATTTTTCTTATTTGTTAAAAAGTAATACATTGAAAAATATGCATAACAGATTAATGCAAGTCTTGATAATCCAGATGATCTTGGGGGATACTCTAAACCTACATAACCCTTTTTTGATCCATAAGCTCCATAAAAATGATAATTTGAGTTATTGATCATATCAATAAGTACCAAAGCAAAAAAAAGTAAAAAACCTCCTATTACTAAAATTAAAGTTAATTTCATTAAAAGGTTTTTTTGATCAAAATTTGTAAAATTTGTCAAAATAAAAAAAGACAGAAGCATGTATGTCGGCCAAAAAAGATTTATAATATTATTTATTGGAGAGATTAAGTTAAAAAAAATATATAAAAAAATTATAATAAGAAATAAAAATACAATTGGGTCAACAACTTTTATTTGAATTTCTTTATATCTAAAAAAAATAATTAAAGTACTAAGTAAAATTGGAGCCAAAATTCTTATCTTACTAGTGATATTATACTCAAAGAATTCAGCTGGATTTAAATTTATGCTAAAGAAAAAAGAAATCCAAACTAATATTAATAATAAATTATCAAAAATTTCTTCTTTAAGCTTGACCATTATTTTTATAAAAATACGTTAGAATTACAAAGTATAACACTATAAAAATAAGTGTTGATAAAATTATACTTCCCAATAATTCAAATAAACACATTGGCAACAATGTAAGAATTAACATTATTTGCCAAATATACTTTATTTTAAGTTTAATTAAATAATGATGAAAATGTCTTTTATCTGGATAATATATTTTTTTTCTATCTTTTAATCTTTCAAATGTTACTCTAATCATATCTATACCAGGAAATAGTAAAATAAAAAATATTTCATCAGCAAATAAATTCTCATTTATGTTGTAATCATTAATAATAGATAATGAAAAAAAAACAGATAATAAGCTTGATCCTGAATTTCCAATAAAAATTTTACCCTCTAAATTTTTTAAAAATATAATAGTCATAGTTACAAACAAATATAAATATATTAAATTTGGATTTTTTAGGAAAAGGTATAAAGTCCAATAAATTATTATAGATGACGCAACACCGTTATAACCATCTATAAAGTTTAAAGCGTTATACAAGGCAAATATACAAAAAATACTAAAGAAAATTGAAAAACTTTCAAAAGTTATAATTATATCAGTAGATTTAAATACTAATTCTTTAATTATAAAATTGCTTTCTATTGGAATTAAAATAATTGTGGAAATTAAAATTACAAAGGTTTTTATTTTTGGGGTTAAAGTTTTGGAGTCGTCCCACAATCCCACAACAAAAAAAATTAGATTAAAAAGAAGAAATACAATTAATTTTTTTTCAAATGGTTGTCCATTAAATACAATAATTATTGAAGCAAATAGAATTGAAAATAATATACATATACCACCCACCAAGGGTGTTGGAATTGTATGAATTTTCCTTTCATCAGGATAGTCAAAAATATTTAATAATTTTGAAATTTTATTCCTGAATATAATTATATTTATATTAAATGAGATTAAAAGAATTAAGAATATAATAGATTTTAAATCAATTAATTGAAAATAACTCATAAATATATAATTTTTTTAGCAAAATTTTTTATTTTTTAAATTAAAAGCATAAATATTGAGACTACCAGAGTTAAAAATTTTTTCTGGATTAATTTTTAATACTCCCTTCATTTTTTTTATGTTTTTTGAATATTGTGAAGGTTCTTCGATATAGAATTCACCATTATTATTTATTAATTTAGAGGTTAAATAAATTTCAACATTAAGTTCATTAAATACGTTACATAGGTTTTCCTCATTTTGAATATTAATAAGTATTTTTTTACCACCCACAAGACCTTCTAATTGGATTAGATTTTTGTTTAATAAATATGAAACTTTACCAGCCATATCTCCCATAGCAAAAATCTCATATTTTGACGATCCATAAGATTTTTCAATCTCCTTAGCTAAATTTAAAATGTGATCATTATTAATATTAAAATTTATAAAAAATAAAAATGAATAAGAAATGACAAAAAATAAGCCAATTAAATTTGTAAAAATACTTTTATACCTTAGGCTAAGGTAATTCCCAATATCGTTCAATATCAATGGCGTAGATATTGACAAAAAAAAGAAATGCCATGTCCATAACGGCCATGCAGACCTTAGGCTATTTGCTATGAAAAAAATAATTGAAGTTAATAAAGCTATTTTTGTAAATGACTTTAGTTGTTTAGAAAAAATAAAAGTTATAGAGATTAAATTTATATAAAAAAGTAATGAAATAAATTTCATACCATATCCATCAGAAATCAAAAATAAAAATGTTTCTTTATTAAAAATAATTTTATGGTTTAAACTTTTTGCCAGACCACTTTCAGGTAAAGGCAGTCCGAAGAAATATAAATTGGTAAATATATATACCAAAATTAAAAATGGGAATATTAAAAGTTTAAAAAAATAATTTTTATCAAATAATTTAAGTTTTATAAAAAAATCATTTGACAATAAAACAAAATAAAAAATAATAAACTCTAATCTTGAGAGAAATGTCAAAAAACTAAAAAAAATAAAAACAAAAATATTTTTTCTAAAGTATGATAAACTTAAAGAAAAAAAAAACATTGCAATTGCAATCTCCATTCCATTTTTTGAAAAGAATAGTGTTAAATAACTTATCAGAGAACTGATAAAGTTACTTTCTTTAAAATTGTAACCTTCACTTAGAAAAAATTTTTTAAAATTAAAATATGTTAAAAATGAAAAGATAAAAATTGAACAAATAATTATAATATTAAATAATATTTCATTTTTAAAAATTGATAAGATAATTGATATATAAAAAAACCATAATGGCTGAAAACCATTTGTTAATGATATATTATCAAATGAAACGTGTCCTGAATTTACAAAGTTTCTTGCTGTAGTTAAATAATAATAAAAGTCGTCTGTAAAAGGAGCTCTAATATCTGACCCAAAAATTATTTCCAATCTTAAAAAAATTAATAAACAGCATATTGAAAAAAAAATATAGAAAAAATTTAAATTTTTCATTTTTTGATTAATGTAAGCAAATAATGTTTATTATTATTAAGAAGAGATTTGTTGTAATGTTTAAATGGTTCAATATGAAAATGAAATTTTTTTTTTAATTTCTTTAGAAATTTGTTAAAAAAAATATTATTATTTATGTTTTCGAAATTTTCTTGAAAAGATATAACAGTGCATTCAGATTTTGAAATAGCTCTAAAAAACTTATATCTAAACTTTAATGGAAACTCAGAAATAGACCAATTTGCAATCAAAAGATAATTAGTTTTTTTTTTTATTATTTTATTTAAATCACTTAACTTATTTATCAGATTTACTTTACCAAAATTATATTCCAATCTAGGTTTATGATTGTTCATACTTAAATAATAATATTGTAGTAAATTAACTTCATACATGTCGTATATAGTGTAAGAAATATTTTTATTAATTTTTTTAATAATATCTGTCATAATTCCATATCCCCCACCAATCTCAATGACATCTTTTATATTCTTAAGTTTAAAATTTCTTTTATTTTCTAAAACTTTTTTTAATATAAATACTTGCCTAATTCTATTTCCACTGGAGTATGGGTATAAAAAATATCTTATTGGATTTCCTATATCATTTTCCCCAATAACTTTTTTCCACAATGGCCAGTTTTTATCTTGTTTAAGCTCCATTAATTCGAAAAATATAAAAGCTCTATTATGTATAAAAAATATTTTCTGAATATATAAGTTCCTTAAAAAATCTTTAATTTTAAATTTATTGATAACTTCCAATATTTCATTTGACAGATTTTTATGGGTTTTTAATCTAGGATTTTTTTTATTTATATTTTTAGATTTTTTAATTAAAAGTTTTTCAAGAGAGACATGTTTTTGATTATTAATTTTAATTTTTCTGAATGAAAAAAAAGATAAGTATATACTAATTTGTCTTAAAAATGTTCTTAACATTATCTTCCTTTAAAAACCTATTTACAATATTCTCCATTATGAACATTTTTTTCGCTTTTTTTTGATTATTTTTACGTAA
>CACIST010000021.1 GCA_902589395.1 uncultured Pelagibacteraceae bacterium
GAAGAAAATTTCTTTTTAATACTCTCTTTTAAATTAAATCCAGCGTGATCAGATGCGATATAAATTTTTTTCAAATTAATTAAATTTATAATCTAAAACACATGCAACTAGGTGTATTCTATTTTCTTCTCCACCATTAAATGCATTATGATATTTTGTATTGTTAGTAACCCATACTGATCCATCAGCAGGCATATGCTTAGCTACATTATCAATAACCATCAAGCATCCAGGATTTGTTATAATTGGTATATGCAATCTAGGTTCTGGATCTCTATGCCAGCTCAATGTTGATCTTGGTTCTTTTAATAAAATTCTTACTCTCCCTAATTTATATTTTGATGAAAGAACATCATAAACTTCTTTAAAATAAGTATTTTCATAATCTCTTATGAATTCACTATATTTAGACTCATCTATATCAACATCCCTTGAAACTTCTTTCCCAGATTTATCTGGTTTAGTCCAATAAACACCTCGAGCTTTACTACCTTTTATTGAGTCTGGGTCCCCAGGTATTTGTGTTAATGAAATTGCACCAAAATTAGTTACACCGCCTCCATCATCAAATTTTTTAATTTGTATGATTTGGTTGTAAGCATCTTGAAGCTTATCAATATCAAATTGTATAGTTTGTTTTTGAAAATCACTAAAGTCTAAAACTCTATCAGTTTGATTAAGTAAATTTAAATTTACGACTTTGTTTTTATTGTTTATCATGAAGATTGTTTTCTACTCATTTATATATATATTTGTATAATAGATTTTGTCGCATAATAAAATACAATATGATTACAGGTAAATACCCAAATTTAAGGCTTAGAAGATCAAGAAAATATGCTTGGTCTAGAAAATTAGTCCAAGAAAGTACATTATCTTATAGTGATTTGATCCTACCAATTTTCTTGATTGAAGGAAAAAATAAAAAAGAATCAATTAAGTCTATGCCAAATGTTTTTAGATATAGTGTAGATAGGTTAAATACAGTTGTTAGTAAAGCAATAAAAAAAGGGATTCCTATGGTTGCTTTATTTCCATTCACAAGCCCAACAAAAAAAGATGAAAAAGGGTCTGAAGCTTTAAATCCAGACAATTTAGTTTGTAGAGGAATCAAATTCATTAAAAAGAAATTTAAGAATAAAATTGGTATTATGTGTGACGTGGCCCTAGATCCTTACACTTCTCATGGCCATGATGGATTATTAAGAAAAAAAAATATCTTAAATGATAAAACTGTTGAAATACTTACCAAGCAAGCAGTGCTACAAGGTAAAATGGGTTGTGATGTGATTGCACCTTCAGATATGATGGATGGGAGGATAGGTAAAATTAGATCAGCTTTAGATAAAAATAATTTAAATGATGTGCAAATATTGTCATATGCAGTTAAATTTTCATCTAGCTTTTATGGACCATTTAGAGAAGCAGTTGGATCAAAAAGATTGTTAAAAGGCGATAAAAAAACATACCAAATGGATTTTAGAAATTCGGATGAGTCCTTAAGAGAAGTTTCATTAGATATAAAAGAAGGAGCTGATATGGTTATGGTTAAACCTGGTATGCCCTATCTTGATATAATAAAAAAAGTAAAAGATAATTTCAAAATACCAGTGTTTGCATATCAAGTATCTGGTGAATATAGTTTAATAATGAATGGAATTAATAAAAAATTAATAGACAAAGATTCGATAAAAGAGTCTCTTATTTCATTTAAAAGAGCTGGAGCGAACAGTATTGTAACATATTTTGCCGATCAAATTGATCTTTAATTATTTTAACAAATTAACAAAATCATTCCTTGAAGAAGGATAGTTCTTGTTATTAGGTTTGATAATTGTTTTATCCAGAAAATCTCCAACTATTGAAAAGCCATTATATATATCTTTTAAATTTTCAGGACTAATTTTTTTATCTATTAGAAAATTAGGTATAATTTTTTGACTTGAATCTACAATATATTTGGTTTGGCCATTTATATTTTTATTAACTACGTAATCTTTAAAGTTAATATCATATCCAATAGATTTAAGTATATTTAGCTCTAAATACAAAAATTCAACAAGCCAATTATCAAGTTCAATGATTTTAAATAATTTTTCTAAAAGATTAAATATTTCAATATTATTCTCATTTTCAGCAGTGAGAATTTTAATTAAATTCATGCAGTAGATAATACAAAATAATTTTTTTTTATTTTCTAAGTAAACAGGCGTTTTAATTTCATCTATTTCAACCTTTAGATATCCAAGCCTACCATCTTCTCTTAATTTTGAATTTATATGAAATTTATTTCCTATCAATAAATAATTCTTAATCTTTTTTGATGTTGACCCAAAAATGACACCAACTATTTTTCCATTATTTTCAGTGTAGAATTCAGCTATTGAAGAATTTTCGTTGTATTTGTTTAAAGACAATAAATATCCTTTATCTTGCCAATTCATTTGTGTTTAATTTTTTTGAGAAATTCTGAAGCTGCAGATTGCTCTGCATTTTTCTTTGAAGACCCTATTGCGTAAACATATGTACTATTTTTTAGTTTAACACCAACTTTAAAATTTGGTTTATGTCTTGGACCTGTATTTGAGATTAATTTATAGATAGGTAATATTTTATAATTTTTTAAGGAGTATTCTTGAAGTTGTGTTTTGGCATCTACAAATGTGGTTTCTGCATCACTTATTAAATTTTTCCATAGTTTAAGAATAAAACTTTTAGAAACCTCAAACCCTTTATCTAAATATATGGCTCCAATTATTGATTCACAGCAATCAGAGATAATTTTGTTTTCAACATTGTTTTTGCTCGACTTTGAATTACCTGTAAATACAAATTCTTTAAGGTTTAATGAATTTCCTACTTCTAAACATTTATTTTTATTGACCAAAGAGGCTAATTTTTTATCTAGAGACCCTACTTTTTCATCTGGATAAAGTTCAAATAATTTTTTTGAAACAACAAGTCCTAAGACTCTATCACCTAAAAATTCAAGATTTTCATAATTATTATTTGGATCAAAACTTTTATGAGTAAGCGCTTGCAAAAGGATTTTTTCATTTTTGAAATCTATTTTAATTTTTTTTTGAAGTTTTTTAAGAGAGCTCATAATTAATCAATAAACTTGAAAAATCTATTTAACCTTAATATTTCTGTCCAATTCCAAAATTTAACAATACTTCCTACAAATGGATCTGATGAAAAAAACAATATTTGAGCTTTACCAACAAGATTATTTTTATGCACATATCCAACTTCAGATAAAAATCTACTATCTTTTGAGCAATCCCTATTATCTCCTAAGAAAAATAAATGGTCTTTTGGCACTAGGTATTTATCCGTGTTAGCAAAAGTAATATCTGTTCTGTATGATGCCAAATAAACTTTGCCGTTTGGAAGTTTTTCCTCAAATGTGTTAACTTTTATTTTTGATTTACCACAATAATTAGTGATATTTTTTGATTTAATTGTTTTTAAAATTTGATTACCATTTAGGTAAAGATCACCATTAATAAACTGAATTGTATCACCTGGTAAACCAATAACACGCTTTATATAGTCGGTTCTATTATCAGCTGGCGTTTTAAATACAGCAACATCACCTCTTTTAGGATTATCCGTAAGAATACGATTTTCAAAAATAGGTGGACTAAATGGGAAGGAATGCTTGCTATAACCATATGTGAATTTAGTTACAAAAAGTCTATCCCCAACTAATAGATTTGGTTCCATTGACGATGAAGGAATATAAAAAGGTTGCAACAAAATTGATCTAATTAAAACTGCAATTATAAGTGCATAAATTATAGTTTTTAGATTTTCAATAATTATTTTTTTCATATTTTTTTATCTATAACAACAAAAGCTATTGAATAATCTTTTTCATCAGAAAGTGATAAAAAGACATTATATTTTTGTATTTTGAATTTTTTTTGCAAAAAATTATTTAATTTTTTTGATAGTGAAATATATGGCTTTCCATTCTTGTAATTCTTAATTTCAATATCTATAAAATTTATATCTGACCTAAAGCCAGTTCCAATTGCTTTGACAAATGCCTCTTTTGCAGCAAATCTTTTTGCATAAAAATTAATTTTATTTTTTAATTTTGTTCCTTGTTGAATTTCTTTTTCTGTAAAAATTCTATTTAAAAAACCTTTAGTTTTTAATGAATTATTTATTCTACTGTTTTTAATAATATCAACACCATTCCCTATTATATGCATTATCTTAATATTTTAATAAATTGTTTAACTACTTTTGAAATGCTATGTGAAACAGACTCTCCAATTATAAAATGGCCTATATTAAATTCCTTAATTTGTTTTATCTTATTTAGTATTTTTGTTGTCTTATAATCCATACCATGTCCAGCATGAACCTCTAAACCTATTTTATTTCCATAAAAGGCACATTTTTTAATTTTATTTAACTCTTTAGTATAGTTTTTTTTTTGTTTTATTTGGTTAGAAATCTTACCTGTATGTATTTCTATACATTTGCTTCCTAAGATTTTTGATAATTTTATATCTTGCAGAGATGGATTTATAAATAAGCTTGTTCTAATATTATTTCTATTAAAAATTTCTAATGTTTTTTTGATTTTATTTTTATTCTTTTTTAAATTTAATCCTCCTTCTGTGGTAATTTCATTTCTTTTTTCAGGTACAAGACAAATAAATGAAGGTTTATTTTTTAGTGCAATATTAATCATTTTTGGATCTGAAGCTATTTCCAAATTAATAGGGATTGATTTATTTGATGAGAGAATTTTTAAATCCATATCATTAATGTGTCGCCTATCCTCTCTTAAATGAACTGTAATAGAGTCTGCGCCAGCCTTTAAGACATCTAAAGCTACAGTATAGGGATCAGGATGTTTTTCACCTCTGGCATTTCTCAACGTTGCAACATGATCAATGTTAACCCCTAGTCTTTTTTTCATTTTAAAAATCTACTTCCAGGTTTGGTAATTGGAATTTTTTTTAGACTTTCTGGAATATTTTTTTTTTTAAAAGTTGGAATTTTTAGTTTTACTTGTGAAATTATATTTTGTCTTTTTATTTTTAAAGTTTGCTTGTTAGATCTGTCGATTAAACATGCAAATCCTAATAAAATTGCACCAGATTTCTTTATTAATTTAGCACACTCTAAACTTGATTTTCCTGTAGTTATAACATCTTCAATAATTAAAACTCTTGATTTTTTTTTAATATAAAAACCTCTTCTTAACTTAAAATTTCCCTCAACACGTTCACAAAAAATTGTTTCTTTTTTTAAAATTCTACCTATTTCGTAACCAATCACAATTCCACCCATTGCTGGTGAAAGAATTAAATCAATATTTTTAAATGTTTTTTTAATTTTACTTGCTAAAGATTTTGTAAATTTTTCAGATTTGTTTGGAAAGCTTAATAATTTTGCACATTGCACATAAGAAGGTGAATGTAGTCCAGATGACAAAACAAAATGTCCATCTAACAAAGCATTAGTTTTTCTTAAAACTGCTAAAGAGTTTTTTAAAGAAAGCATATTTTTTATTTTTGTGTCTTATAATTTTAAATTTATATTCTTTTTGTTTTAGTTCACTTATCAATTTTGTAAAGTTCTTAAGGTCATGTATGATTAAATTAAATTTGAAATTAATCCTTCCATTGAGTTTTTCTACCATTTCTACACTTGAAATATTAACAAAGTTTTCACCAATCATAGTTGTTACGTCACCCATTTTTCCAGGTTCATCAGGCAAAGAAATCCAAAGTGTAGTATTATATCTTTTTTCCTTAATCGGTTTGCTGTTTTCACGGTACTGCCAATAACGTCTAATTGCAGCACGAGCTTTCCCTGTTTTAGTGCTAGTTAACCAATGTAATGAGGGGGAGGCTTTTTTAGAGGTGATAATCTTGACTACATCCCCGTTTCTTAATATGGATTGCAAAGCGCTTTCATTTCCATTTATTTCGCAACCAACAGCAGCATCTCCGATTTGAGTATGGACAGCATAGGCAAAATCTATTGGTGTAGCATTTTTAGGTAGTTTTATAATTGATCCTTTTGGTGTGAAACAAAAGGCGTTTTCCTGAAACATTTGAAGTTTTGTATATTCATAAGAGTCATCTGGATTCTCATTTTTATCAATAATTTCAACTAAATCTGCTAACCAATCATACTCCTTCCAAGTTAAAGAATTAAATTTTTCTGATGATTTATATTTCCAGTGAGAAGCAATACCTCTTTCTGCAAACTCATGCATTTGCTTTGTTCTTAATTGGATTTCAATTGGTCTTTTATTTGGTCCAATAATAGCTGTGTGTAATGATTGATATTTATTGATTTTTGGCGATGAAATATAATCTTTAAATTTACCTGGTATACAATTCCATTTACTATGGAAAATTCCTAAAGCTTTATAACAATCCTCAATATTATCCAAAATAATCCTAAACCCAATAATGTCAGTTATTTGTTCAAGAGAAGTTCTTTTTTTTTGGATTTTTCTCCAAATTGAAAAAGGAGTTTTCTCTCTTCCAACTATTTTTGGTTCTATATTTTTGTTTTTAAGTATTTCAAAAAACTCATCAGAAATATTATTAAAGTTAATTAGATTATTTTCTTTAATTTTATCTAATCTGTCCTTTATTAATTTTCTTGCATCTTCATTTAAAACTTCAAAAGAAAGGTCTTCTAATTCATCTCTTATACGATGCATGCCCATCCTATCTGCAAGTGGCGCATAAATTTCCATTGTTTCTTTTGCTTTTCTAATTTGCTTTTCTTTATCAACAACTTTAATGGTACGCATATTGTGTAGTCTATCGGCGAGTTTCACCAGTAAAACTCGGATGTCTTTTGATGTTGCTAATATTAATTTTCTAAAATTTTCTGCTTTAGAATTTGATATTGCTTGATTTTCAAACTCAGAAATTTTTGTAACACCATCAACTAAATCAGCAACCTCTTTTCCAAATTCTGCTTCTATTGTATTATAAGTTGCATGAGTATCTTCTATTGTATCATGAAGTAAACCAGTAGCTATAGTTGCGCTGTCTAACTTTAACTCAGTTAAAATATTTGCAACTGCTATCGGGTGAATAATATAAGGTGAGCCCTCATCTCTTTTTTGTTTTTCATGGGCCTTTAAAGCAAAATCATAGGCTTTTGATAAAGTTTCTGGATTAAGAAACTTATTATAATTTTTTACCTTATTAATTAATTCTTCAGATTTAAGCATTACTATTTATATCATTTTATTGAGCAATTTTAATACCCAATAACTGATTTGAGGTTAAATTTGACATTAAAATGACTATATTTTTATTAAGTCTAGGGTGAACCCAATCTTTATCTAATTCATATAAAGGAAACAGAACAAAATTCCTATTATGCATTCTTTTATGCGGAGTATTAAGTATATGATTTCCAAGTTTTCTATGGATTATTTCACCATTATAATCAATTATATCAATATCACATATTCTTGGATGATTTCTTTTTGACTTTGTTCTTCCCAATTTTTTTTCAATTTTTTTAATTTTTAAAAATAATTCGGTTATATTTAATTTTGTCTCAATCAATATGATAGAATTAATAAAATTTGGAAAATTTTCATTTGGCCAAGATTTTGTGCTATAAAATTTTGATCTTTTCTTTATAAAAATTCCCTCTTTTTGGATTAAATCTATACTTTTATTTAGATTTATTTTCTTGTCTCCTAGATTAGAACCTAATGCCAAGTATACAAAATTAACTTGATTTTCTAATATATCTTGCTTTTTCACGGTTCCAGTCTCTTGTTTTCTTTGTCAGTCTTTTATCAAATTGTTTTTTACCTTTGGCTACTGCAATCTCTAATTTTGCCTTGCCTTTTTTGAAATACATTTTTGTTGGTACAATAGTCAAACCATCTTCATGAATTCTACCGATAATTTTATTAATTTCTTTTTTATTTAACAAAAGTTTTCTTTCAGAGTAAGGGTTATGATTTGAATAACTAGCTTGTTTATAAATAGGTATATGAGAATTAATCAAAAAAATTTCTCCATCTTTATCGACAGCATAAGAATCTGCTATATTAATTTTACCTGATCTTACTGATTTTATTTCAGAGCCCTTTAAAACTATACCTGCTTCAAATATCTCTTTAAAAAAATAATTAAAAGATGCTTTTCTATTGATTGTAATAATTTTTAAACCAGAGATGGTTTTTTTATTCATTAATTAATTCGGCAGATATAAGAGCTTTTTTTACCTCAGCTTTTGTTTCATCTAAAACTGTTACCAAAGGTAATCTCACATTATCATCACATAGACCTATCAATTTAGCTGCGTATTTAACTGGTGATGGATTGCTCTCAATAAACAAAGATTTATGAACAGGTTGAAGTTTTTTATTTATCTCTTCAGCCTTTTTTTGCTCATCTTTATCCTGTGATTTTGAAAATTTTTGCATATCTGAACACATTTTAGGAGCTATGTTGGCTGTAACAGAAATGCACCCTACGCCACCTCTTTTATTATATTCATAAGCAAGACCGTCCTCACCTGTTAGTTGGATAAATTCATTACCAATTTTTTTGAAAGTCTCATCTACTCTATTCAAATCGCCAGTTGCATCTTTCACTCCAACTATGTTCTTGAGTTCAAATAACCTGGCCATAGTATCAACTGTCATATCAATAACTGATCTCCCAGGAATATTATAAATTATGATTGGTATGCCACATTTATCATTTATAGCCTTATAATGCTGGTATAAGCCCTCCTGAGTGGGTTTGTTATAATAAGGTGTCACTATCAAGGCACCATCTGCTCCAGCCTTTTCAGCGTGCTCTGTGAGTGATATAGCTTCTGTAGTAGAATTTGATCCGGTGCCTGCAATTACAGGAATTTTTCCTTTAGCCTCTTGTATGCATAGCTCTATAACTTTTTCGTGTTCTCTATGTGAAAGAGTTGGTGACTCGCCTGTTGTACCTGCTGGCACGAGTCCATTTGTTCCATTTTCTAAATGAAAATTAATAATTTTTATATAAGTATCCTCATCAAGACTATTGCCTTTAAATGGTGTTACTAAAGCTACATTTGAACCTTTAAACATAAATATTTATATCATAAGTTATTAAAAATGATTTTTAGAAAATCTAAATTACTATTAACAACTATATTTTTTTTAAGCTTTTTTCAATCATCATATTCGAATGAAATAATAATACCTAAGAAAAAACCTGCGTTTAAAAGTCAGGTAGTGGTTCCTCCCCTTAAACCTGGAACATTTAATGAAAAACAAAGTTTAAAGGGTGATAAAGATTTACCAAAAGAGATCTTTGGAATTTTGTTACCCCCTAAAAAACCACTTATAATAAAAAAACAATCGTTAAGAACAGTTAAAAAAACTAGATATTATAGTGAAAGAGATTTTGAATTCGCAAAACAAGCAATTAGATTTATGGAAAAATCTAATTGGAAAGATGCAAAAAATACTGCAAAAAAAGCAAGAGCTCAATCAATATATGATTTTATAGAGTGGAGGCATCTTCTTACATCAGGAAATAAAGCAACTTTTTCTGAATACAAAAGGTTTATCGAAAGAGTTAAAGATTATCCAAGATTTGATAGAATTAAATATCTTGCTGAACACAAAATAAACTTACAAAACCAGTCTCCTACAGAAATAATTAATTGGTTTCAAAGTAATAAGCCATTAAGTGGATATGGTAAAATGATGTTAGGAGAGAGTTTAATTAAGACTGGAAAGTCTGGTGATGGAATAAGATTAATTAAAGAAGGATTTAAAAATGCAGATCTAAATACAAATAATTTAAAATATTTCAGAAAAAAATTTAAAAAAATTCTAGATACCTCTGATTATATAAATAGAGCTGATTATTATGCTTGGGAGGGTAAACATTGGGATCTTAAAAGGGTTATTAGATACCTTCCTAGTGAGTATCAATTACTTTATACAGCAAGACAAATATTAATAAGCAGAGGGTATGGGGTTGATGAAGCGATAAAAAAAGTACCAAAAAAATTTAAGAATGATGCTGGTTTAAATTATGATAGATTGAAATGGAGAAGAAAAAAAGGACGCGTAGATAGCTCGCTAGAAATTCTTAATAAAATAAAAAACACCGAAGAATATTTAGTAAGACCAGATAAATGGTGGAAAGAAAGATCAATAATTGGAAGATCCTTAATTTATAAAAAAAAATATAAAACTGCATATAAAATTGTTTCAAATCACGCAATGACAAAGGGTGCAGACTATGCGGAAGCTGAGTGGATGAGTGGCTGGATAGCACTCAGTTTTTTAAAAAATGCACAACAAGCAGAAAATCATTTTTTAAATTTTTACAGGAATGTTAGCTATCCAATCAGCTTATCTAGAGGTTCGTATTGGTTGGGAAAAACATATGAAAAAATTGGGGATATAGAAAACTCAAATAAATGGTTCTTGGAGGGATCAAAATATTTAACAACCTACTATGGTCAACTTTCACATATGAAAGTAAAACCACAAGAGAAATTTGAACTAGATAAATTAATGTTTGTAGATGATGATTATGAACAAGAGTTTTACTCAAAAAAACTTGTCGCAATTATTGATTTACTTGATTATTTAAATAAAGATAAATACACAAAACATATCTTAAGGTTTTTAGCAAATGATAATGTAGAAAAAGGCAGTGAGGCTTTAGCTGCTAAATTAGCTTCTGATATATCACGTTTTGATTTTGCTATACAAGTCTCTAAAATTGCCTCATATCAAAAAAGATTTCACAACCAATTTAATTATCCAATAATGAGTGTACCAAAATTTGTTGGTGGAAGAAAAATTCCTGATCCAGCATTAATTTTATCTATCATCAGACAAGAAAGTGAATTTGATACCTCTGCTAGGAGTAGAGTTGGAGCTCAAGGATTAATGCAACTTATGCCTTATACGGCTAAGACTGTATCGAAACAAGCTAAGTTAGGATACTCGAAGGCTAAATTAACAACTGACCCCGAATATAATATTAATTTAGGATCTCATTATATTGCTGGTTTAATCAATCAGTATAAAGGATCCTACCCTTTTGCTACAGCCGCTTACAATGCTGGTCCTAAGAGAGTAAAGTATTGGAAAAAAATTAATAAGGATCCTCAAAAAAAACAGATTGATTATGTTGATTGGGTTGAGCTTATTAAATTTAAAGAAACAAGAAATTATGTACAAAGAGTTTTAGAAAATTACAATGTTTACAGGTACATTTTGTCTCAAAAGCCAATATATCTAAAAGATTTCTTTAAAAATCAGAGCATGTATTAATGGCGGAAGAGAAGGGATTCGAACCCTTGGAAGGATTGCTCCTTCGGCAATTTAGCAAACTGCTGGTTTAAGCCAACTCACCCACTCTTCCGTTGATACATGTGTAACTTGAAATCATTGAATATTCAATATTAATCAAGTAATTTCTTGCAAATATGAAAAACAAATATTCAATTTTTTCACTGATAAAAAATGCTTTTTCGCAGCATGAAAACTGGAAACAAGCCTGGGGCAATCCTGAGCCTAAAAAAGAATATGAAGCAGTAATTGTTGGAGGTGGTGGGCATGGATTAGCAACAGCTTACTATCTTGCAAAAAAACATAACATGAAAAATATTGCGGTTTTAGAAAAAGGTTGGATTGGTGGAGGTAATACCGGGAGAAATACAACAATCATAAGATCAAATTATTTATGGGATGCTAGCGCTGGATTGTATGACCATGCTTTAAAAATTTGGGAAAATTTATCTCAAGAGTTAAATTATAATATAATGTTTAGTCAACGTGGAGTTATGAACTTAGCTCATAACCTTCAAGACGTTAGAGATTTAAAAAGAAGAACTCATGCAAATAGGTTAAATGGTATTGATGCTGTTTGGTTAGACACAAAACAAGTTAAGGAATTTTGTCCAATAATAAATATTTCTCAAGATATTAGATATCCTGTACTTGGTGGAACTTTACAAAGAAGAGCTGGAACTGCAAGACATGATGCTGTTGCATGGGGTTATGCAAGAGGTGCAGATGCAATGGGTGTAGATATAATTCAAAATTGTGAAGTTAAAGGAATAAAAAGAAATGGAGACCAAGTTGAAGGACTTGATACTACAAAAGGATTTATCAAAACAAAAAAAATTGGTGTAGTAGCCGCAGGCCATTCAAGTGTAATTGCTAATATGGCAGGCTTAAAATTACCACTTGAAAGTAAACCATTACAGGCATTAGTCTCAGAACCAGTCAAACCAATAATAGATACAGTTGTAATGTCTAATGCTGTCCATGCATATGTTAGTCAATCTGATAAAGGTGAATTAGTAATTGGTGCTGGAACAGATGCTTACATATCTTATACACAAAGAGGAAGTCATGATGTAGTAGAAGGTACCTTAAAAGCTATATTAGAGCTGTACCCTATTTTTAGTAGAATGAAGATGTTAAGACAATGGGGTGGTATTGTTGATATTTGCCCGGATGCAAGTCCGATCATTAGCAAAACAAATATAAAAGGTCTTTATTTTAACTGTGGATGGGGAACAGGAGGTTTTAAAGCAACGCCTGGATCTGGTGATTTATTTGCTCACACAATTGCTAATGATGAGCCACATAAATTAAATGCAGCATTTAATCTTAACAGATTTGTAAGTGGAGATCTTGTTGATGAACATGGTGCAGCTGCTGTAGCACACTAATGTTTGTAATAAATTGCCCGTATTGTGGAGAAAGAGACCAAAGTGAGTTTTCATGTGGTGGTGAAGCTCACATTGTAAGACCAAAACAACCTACAGAGCTAAGTGATGATGAATGGGCAGAATATTTATTTATGAGAAAGAATATTAAAGGTGTTCAGTTTGAAAGATGGAACCATGCTCATGGATGTAGAAAATGGTTTAATATGGTTAGGGATACATCAAATGACAAAATACATGCAGTTTACAAAATGGGTGAAAAACCTCCTGTAATTTAAATGACCAAATATAGAATTAATAAAACAAGATTTGTTGATCAAACAAAAACTGTTTCATTTACTTTTGATGGTAAAAAATATCATGGTTTTGAGGGTGATACTTTAGCCTCAGCACTTCTATCAAATGGCATTCATTTAATTGGCAGAAGTTTTAAGTATCATCGTCCAAGAGGTATAATGT
>CACIST010000022.1 GCA_902589395.1 uncultured Pelagibacteraceae bacterium
TTAAATCTGTGTAAATTAATTCAACTGCAACAAACAATATAGCAAATAAACCAACCCATGCTATCCATTTATAATCTTTTATCCATTTGGAAATTAATGTTGCAGCTGTAGCCATTAAAATAATAGATAAAACAAGACCAAATATTAATAGATAATAATGATCTTTGGCAGCACCAGCAACACCTAGTACATTATCTAAACTCATCGTAAAGTCAGCTAGTAAAACAGTCCAAACAGCTTTCAACATTGATGAGTTATCAACATTAATATTTTCCTCACCACCACCTGAATTCTTAATTACATCTACATAAAGTTTATAAACTATGTAAAGAAGCAACAGACCACCTATAAGTCTTAAACCTGTGATTTGTAAAAGATAAGCGGTTAAAAGCGTTAATAAAATTCTTAGTATTACCGCTCCACCAATGCCCCAAAAAATAATTTTTTTTCTTTGTTCTGGTGGAAACTTAGAGGCAACCATTCCAATAATAATGGCATTATCTCCAGCTAAAATTAAATCTATAAATATTATTTGAAAAAAAATTGTTATTTCCTCGGTCATCTAGCATCTTCTATTATCATATCTGCTGCTTTTTCAGCAATCATAATAGTAGGTGCATTAGTATTTCCTGAGGTTATTGATGGCATGACAGATGCATCAACAATTCTTAAATTTTCTAAGCCATGAGCGACTAATCGGTCAGATACAACCGCATTTTCGTCAGTCCCCATTCTACATGTGCTCACTGGATGAAAAATAGTACTACAAAATTTTCCAGCCTCTTTAGCCAATTCCTCATTATCCGTAATATGAATTCCAGGCCTATATTCTTCAGGCTCATACTCTTTATAAGCTTTTGAGTTCATAACAATATTTCTTGTGATTTTTAATGCTTTACCTGCAATTTCTCTGTCTTCATCTGTAGATAAGTAATTCATCTTAATTTCTGGGGACACTCTTGTATCGGATGATTTTAATTTAATTGAACCTCTGCTAGTTGGTCTTACATTTGTGATGCTAGGGGTAAATGCTGTAAATTTATGAAGGGAGCCTTTACCTAATACGTCCGTGCTAGCTGGAGATACATGGAATTGTAAATTAGGAGTTGCTAAATGATCATCGCTTTTTACAAAGCCACATAAATAACTAGCCCCAACTGTTAATGGTCCTTTTCTAAATAAGAAATATTTTAGTCCAGTCATAAGCTTTTTAGTCATACTATAATAAATGTCATTTAAACTTTCTAAGTTTTTAACTTTATAAACTGGTCTTAACATTAAATGATCTGTTAAATTCATTCCTACTCCAGGATGATCTTTGACTACATTTACATTATTTTTTTTTAAAAGGTCGCCTGGACCAATTCCAGAAGCTTGAAGTATATGAGGTGAACCTATTGTGCCAGAACTTAAAATTACTTCTTTATTTGCTTTAACAGTAATTATATTCTCACCAATCCAATAATTCACTTTGTCTGCTTTTTTATTATCAAACTCAATGTTTTTAACATGAGCATTCGTAACAACTTTTAAATTTTTTCTTTTTTTAATTGGATTGAGATAGCCAACAGCAGTACTACATCTTAGACCATTTCTTACGGTAAAAGGAAAATAACCCATTCCTTCATTGTCACCATTGTTAAAATCATCAGTTCTTTTATGACCAAACTCTTCTGCTGCATCCATAAATAAATCGCATACCTTAAAAGTTCCTCTTATTTGCTGAACAGCCAAAGGTCCACCAGATCCATGAAACTCATTTTCACCAAATTGAAAATCTTCAGATTTTTTAAAATAGGGTAGCACATCTTCCCATGACCATCCTACATTACCAAGTTGTCTCCAATAATCAAAATCGTTAGATTGACCTCTTATATAAAGCATTCCATTAATTGAGGAACTTCCTCCAAGTGTTTTACCTCTTGGGTAAACCATTTTTCTATTGTCACAAAACTCTTCTTTTTCTGTCTGAAAGCACCAATCCGTTTTTGGGTTCAACATTGTTTTAAAATATCCACCTGGAATATGGATCCAAGGGTTAGTGTCTCTACTCCCAGCCTCAATCAATAAAACTTTATGATTTGGATTAGCACTTAATCTATTTGCTAGCACACACCCAGCAGATCCAGCACCTAAAATAACATAATCAAAGTTTTCCATAATATTTTTATAATTAAATTTTTTTTAAAATCTTTTAACATATACTTTATAAATTAAATAATAACATTGAGTAGTTTTATATGAAATATTTAGACGCATTAATTATAGGTGCTGGATTTTCAGGATTATATCAACTTCATTGTTTGAGAGATAAATTAAAATTAAAAACTTTGGTCCTAGAAGAAGGAGATGATCTAGGAGGCACATGGTATTGGAATAGATACCCAGGCGCAAGATGTGACTCAGAAAGTTTTACTTATGGTTTTACTTTTTCAAAAAAAATTTTTAAAAACTGGACTTGGAAAGAAAGATATCCAAAACAAAACGTAATTTTAAAATATCTCAAATATTTTTCAAAAGAATTTAATCTAAAAAAAAACATAGTTTTTAAACAAAAAGTAATATCCTTAAAATATTTTGAAAAAGTAAACTTATGGAAAATAAAAACTAATAATAAGAAAATTTATTTTGCAAAATATTTAATTTGTGCAGTTGGGTCCCTTTCCTCAATTAATTTGCCTGCGATAAAAGGAATAAATCAATTTAAAGGTCAACTATACCATAGTGCAAGATGGCCCAAAAAAAAAATTAATTTTAAAAATAAAATTGTTGGACAGGTAGGAACAGGTTCAACAGGGATACAAATTGCACCTGAAATTGCCAAAAAAGCAAAAAAATTAATCTTATTCCAAAGATCTCCAAATTTTAGTATTCCAGCGAGAAATAGAAAATTATCTGCTGCAAACATCAAGAACTACAAAAAAGAATTTGATAAATTAAGAAGCTATTTAAAAAGAACACCAGGTGGTCATCCTTTTGAATTTCCAAAAAAATCTGCTTTTGATTTCGATGAAGCTAAGAGAAATTTGATGTACGAAAAATCTTGGCAGTATGGAACTTTATCCTTTAGAGCAACTTTTAATGATATAGTAAAAACCATCAAAGCAAATAAAACAGCAGTTAAGTTTATAAAAAACAAAATATACTCAACTGTCAAAAATAAAGAATATGCAAAGATACTAACTAATTTTGACCACCCATTTACTGCTAAAAGACCAACCTTAAATACAAACTATTATGAGATATTTAATAAAAAAAATGTGCAATTAGTTGATTTAAAAGAAAACCCAATAATAAAAATTACAAAAAAAGGGATTAAGACAAAAAAAAATGAATTCAATCTTGATAACATTATATTTGCAACAGGTTTTGATGCTTTTACAGGTTCAATCGAAAAATTAAATATAACTGGAAAAAAAGGAATTAAATTGTCTAAATATTGGAAAAATGGACCTAAAAGTTTTTTAGGACTTCTTGTTCCTAACTTTCCTAATTTATTTATTGTTAGTGGCCCAGGAAGTCCCTCAGTATTAACAAATGTGCCAGTGCAAATCGAGCAGCATGTTGAATGGATTGCCAAATGTATTAAGTTTTTAGAAAACAATAAAAGACAAAGTATAGAAAGTACAAATGTAGCAGCAAATAAATGGCAAAAAGAAATTATGAGCTCAGTTAAAAAAACATTATTTATGAAAGCAAAAAGCTCGTGGTATAAAGGCGACAATATACCTGGCAAGCCGAAGTCTTTTTTACCTTATCCTGGTGGAATGCCAAAATATAGAAAAGCGTGTTTAAAAGTTGAGAAGACTAATTATAAAGAATTAAAAATAATCTAAATGAATAAAATTAAATTTCTAATAATATATTTTTTTTTAATTTGTAATGTTTTTGCCGCAGAAATAAAAATTATTCTTGATAAGCCAGGTGAAGGAAAAAAAATTATTAATCACTCATGGGTTCAAATTGAATACACAGGTTCTTTTGTTGATGGAAAAGTTTTCGATACCAACGTTGGAAAAGATAGACCTTTAGTTGTTCAAATAGGTATGAAAGAAGTTATACCAGGATTTGAAATGGGTATAGTTGGAGCCAATAAAGGAACTGTCAGAAAAATTAAAATACCTGCTGAACTAGCATATGGAGCAACAGGCGCTGGAAATATAATACCGCCAAACTCCGATCTTATTTTTGAGTTTAAGATTATTGATGTTCTAGATCCAAATTATAATTTAATAACATCTGATGAATTAAACAATTTATTGAAAAAAAATGCAGTAGTTTTAGATATTAGAACAGAAGACCAATGGATTAAAACTGGTGTAATTAAAGAATCGTTTCAAGAAACAGCTTTTGATAAAAATGGAAAATTTAATGTTTACCTTATGGATAGAGTAAGAGCTTTAGCTGGAGCAGAGTCTCAAAATATTGAAATTATTTTTGTTAGTCATGATGGTGAAACAGCATCAATTTTAGGTAATGCTTTTGCAGAAGATCTTGGTTTTAAAAATGTTTATGTTCTTGATGGAGGAATTAAAGCTTGGATTAGTGAGGAAAAAGCATTAGTTTCCTTCTTAAAATAACGTCAATCATTTGGGAAATGAAACTTAAAGATAGGGTAGCAATAGTTACAGGCGGAGGAAAAGGAATAGGACAAGAAATTTGTCTTGGTCTTGTAAAAGAAGGTGCAAAGATAGTTATCGCAGAAATAGATATTGAAAATTCAGAAAAAGCTAAAAAAAAAATTATAGAGGCAGGCAGTGAAGCAATAATTATAAAAACTGACGTTTCAAATCAAAAGAGCATCAACGAGATGGTGGATCAAACTATCAAACACTACGGTAAAATTGATATTCTAATAAACAATGCAGGAATTAGACATGTTAAAAAACTTTTAGATCATACAAAACAAGATTGGGATGATATGATTTCTGTAAATCTTACAGCACCTTTTCTTGCTAGTCAGGCTGTAATTCCTCATATGATTAAAAATGGAAAAGGCAAAATTATTAATTTTGGATCGATAGCAAGTTTTATGGGAAGGCCAGATAGGATAGGATATGTAGCTGCAAAGAGCGGTGTCCTAGGCTTAACAAGAGCGTTATCCGTCGATCTAACTGGAAAAAATATTAATGTAAATACTATTTGTCCAGGTTTAATATCTACCTCATTTAATCAAAAATATGCTGAAGATCCAAAACATGGTGAAGCCTGGGGGAAAGAAACTGTAGTAGGTAGATGGGGAGAACCAAAAGATATAGTTGGAGCAGCAGTATTTTTATCAAGCGATGATTCTGATTTCATAAATGGCTCTGAAATAAAAATAGATGGTGGATGGCTCTCTTCGAAAGTTAGAAGAGGTGAATTAGATAATGAGTATGCTCTTGTAACAGGTGCTGGTAAAGGCTTAGGACGTGCTTGTTCAATTGCATTAGCTGAAGCAGGTGCAACAATAATTGGTTTGAGCAGAACATCATCTGATCTTGATAAACTAGAAAAAGACATAAAAAAAGCAAAAAGCAAATTAATCAAAATTAATTGTGATGTAATGGATTACCAAGAGTTAAGTAAAAAATTAAAAAAATTAAAAATAATAGATATTTTAGTAAACAACGCTGGAACTAATATCCCAGAGTCATTTGATAAAGTAAAACAGGAAAGCTTAAATTATTTGATAGATTTAAATTTAAAAGCTGCATTTAATGTTGCTCAAATAGTTGTAAAAAAGATGATTAAAAATAAGAAAAGAGGCGGATCCATTATCAACATGTCATCTCAACTAGGTCATGTAGGAATGTCTGGCAGAAATGTTTATAATCTGACCAAATTTGGTATTGAAGGATTAACTAAAGGTATGGGTGTAGAGCTCGCTACAAAAAATATAAGAGTAAATACTGTAGCACCAACCTTTGTTGAAACACCAATGGTGAAAAAATTTTTTAAAAATAAAGATTTTAAAAAATTAGCCCTAGGGAATATTCCTATGGGTAAAGCTGCAAAAGAAAGCGATGTGGCAACTGCAGTTTGTTTTTTAGCTTCAGATGCTGCAGCAATGATAACAGGAACATCTATAAAAGTAGACGGTGGTTGGACCGCAAAATAATGAAAAAAATTTTGCTTATCATAGCAATTTTATTTCCTACAAATATTCTAGCGATTGAATTTACTGGTAAGTTTATTCAAGGGCATTATATTTTAGGAAAAACTGATCCAAGTTCGCAAATTTTAATTGATAAAAAAAATATAAAAGTATCCAAAAATGGTTTCTTTGTATTCGGTATAGATAGAGATAGAAAATATGATGTGCTAATTACTAAAATTTCAAATGGTAAAACTAAAAAAATTATTAAACGTGTATTTAAAAGAAAATACAATATTCAAAGAATAGATGGATTACCTGAAAATAAAGTAACACCCCCAGAGTCTGTCTACAAAAGAATAAAAAAAGAGAATGGAAAAATAGGTGAAGCAAGAGCCATAAATTCAGATTTAAATTATTTTAGCAATAAATTCATTATGCCAGTTAAAGGAATAATAAGTGGAGTTTATGGAAGTCAAAGAATTCTAAATGGTAAACCAAGATGGCCACACTATGGAATAGATATTGCTGCAAAAAAAGGAACACCGATAAAGTCATCTGGAACTGGAGTTGTTACAATGGCTGAAAATGATCTTTATTATACTGGTGGAACAATCATAATGGACCACGGCCATGGCATTTCAACAATCTATTCACATTTAGAAAATGTAATGGTTGAGGTTGGAGACTTAATAAAACAAGGTGATATAATTGGTACAGTAGGATCTACTGGTAGATCAACAGGGCCTCATTTAGACTTTAGAGTTAATTGGTTTCAAACTAGACTTGATCCAATGAGTGTATTGAATGAAAATCTTTAAATATCTAATTTTTGTTATTTTGATACTTTTTTTTGGGTATTTTTTTGTAGCCTCAACAATAAATTCAAATAAAGAAAATAAAATCTTTTCATTAATAAAGCAGAAGATATCAAATGAGACTAAGTCAAAAATAAAAAAATATATTTTTCCTTTTCAGGAAATTGAAAGACTTAATAAAAAAATTGTGAAGCTAGAGGAGAAAATAAAAAATAATAAAGTTATATTTTCTAATTTAGAAAAATACTCTAGAGAGAGTTTTTTGGAAGCAGATTTAATTAAAAAAAAAAGTTTAGAAAACTTTAGGTATACTAAAGCTAAAGATATAGAATATGATAATTTTTTATTTTCAATTTATAAAAATAAAGAAAATCCTTTTTTGTCTGGTATTAATAACATTTGGCCAGGAAGTGCTTATATAGACTTTTTCAAAGAAAAAATGTTTATTATTTCATCAACAGGAATAATTGCCTTTTCCTCAACAATTGATAAAGAAATTTATTTTAAACAAATCAAAAGTAACATTAATAATTATTTAAATGAGACTCATTTTAAAAAAAATCATTGGTATAGTGTAAAAGATTTAAAAATTTTAGATAATACAATATATATTTCGATCACTTATGAAATGAAAGAGGAATGTTGGAATACATCAATATTGACTGCAGAAATAAATTTTGAACATTTAGACTTTAAAGTGCTCTACTCTCCAAATGAATGTGTAAGCAAAAATAATATTGACCAAGAATTTAATGCTCACCAAAGTGGAGGTAGAATTGAAAATTTAAACGATAGAAACCTTATTTTTACTACAGGTGAATACAGAAATAGATACTTAGCCCAAAATGATAATAGTGCTTTTGGAAAAATTTTAAAAATAAATAAAACAAATGGAACATCATCATTGATAAGTAAAGGTCATAGAAATCCTCAAGGATTGTACTTTGACAGGATTAAAAATATAATTTTGTCGACTGAACATGGTCCTAAAGGTGGTGATGAAATAAATTTAGTAGAATTGGGAAGTAAAGGAATTAAAAACTATGGTTGGCCAATATCTTCTTACGGTGAACATTATCCAAATAAAGATCCTAAAATTACGAAAAAAAAATACGAAAAATACCCACTCATAAAGTCACATAAAGACAAAGGATTTATTGAACCATTAAAATACTTTGTGCCATCAATAGGAATTTCAGAAATCTTAAAAATTAAAAAAAATAATATTTACCTAGTTTCATCTTTGAGAGATAAATCAATTTATTTTTTTAATCTTGAAAATAAAAAGATAAAAAATTTAAAAAAATATGAGATAGGAGAGAGAATTAGAGATATGATTGTTAATGATGGTAAAATTTTTATGTTTTTAGAAGATACAGCATCTATTGGGGTATTAAAATTAAATTGATTAATGTTTAAGTATACTTGATAGAATGACTAAAATTAAATAAATTACATATATGAAAAAAGATATCCAATCAGTTTCAAAAAGACTAGTACATGCTTATAAAAACAATAAGTTAATCAAACCAATACCAGAAAAATATTGCAAAAATATTAAACTTGCACATAAATTAAGATTACTCTGTGAAAGTAAAATCAATGATAGCAAAATAGGATTTAAAGCAGGTGGAACTATTTTTGCTCTATTAAAAAAATTAAAGGAAAAGGAACCCTTTCATTCATCAGTATTTCAAAAAAATATTATTAAATCAGGTGGTAAAGTTAAGGTAAATAAATATGCTCTCGGTGTTGAAGTTGAAGTTTACTACATAATTAAAAAATCCTTTTTTGACTTCAAAGGCAGGTTAAATCCAAAAAATGTCACAAAATTTATAACCCATATGGGTACTTGTATTGAGGTAGTAGGTTTTAGACAGACGAAAAAAGGTATTAAGTATTTAGGTGATTTATGCAGTGATTTTGGAGTAAATATTAAATTTATTACTGGGCCAAAAAAGAAGTTTAAGAAATTAAATTTTAATAATTTAAAAACAAATTTAAAAAATAATAAGGGGTTAAATGTTAAAGGTAATACAAATACTGTTTATATTAATCCACTTAATTCTTTAAAATTTGTATTAAATAAAATTAGAAAAGAAAAAGTAATATTAGAGAAAGACTTCTACGTATTCACAGGTTCAACGGTAGGAGTTGTTCCAATAAAAAATAAGGGCGAATATATAGGTAAAGTTGATAAAATTGGATCAGTTAGAACCACTATCAATTAATGGGTCTTCATTTTTCTTCAAAAGAATTTAAAAATAGAAAAGATAAGGTAATTAAACTTTTAAAAGAGGAAAAATTAGATGCTCTCCTTATGTTTAGGCAGGAATCAATGTATTGGCTCACTGGATATGACACATTTGGATATGTTTTTTTTCAAACATTAATTTTGGATCAAAAAGGTAATATAGTTTTATTAACAAGAGCTCCAGATTTAAGACAGGCACAAAATACTTCTAATATTAATGATATTAGAATATGGGTTGATAAAAATGAATCAAATCCTACTGAAGATCTTAAAATTATTTTAGATGAATTAAATTTAAAGGGTAAAAAAATTGGAGTTGAATACGAAGCATACGGATTAACTGGTCGAAATGCTTTAAAACTGAATAAATCCTTAGAAAATTACTGCTCAATAGAAGATACTTCTGAATTAGTTACTAAATTAAGAGTTATAAAATCAAATGAAGAAATTAATTATGTAAAAAAAGCAGCAAATTTAGCTGACCAAGCTTTAAGTGAGGTTTGGAAACATGCAAAAGCTGGTGTAAGTGAGTCTAAGATTTTAGCTGAAATGAATAAAGTTATATTTCAGGGAGGTGGTGATTATCCTGCAAATGAGTTTATAATTGGATCTGGTAAAAATGCACTTCTTTGCCGTTACCAAGCTGAAAAACAAATTTTAAATTCTCGAGACCAACTGACTATAGAATGGGCTGGCACATATAGACATTATCACTCGGCAATGTTTCGGACTATTCCAATTGGAAAAGCTGATCCAAAACACTATAAAATGCATGAAGCTTGTATTGAGACTTTAAGTAATTGTGAAATTAAATTGAAACCAGGAAATAAAATTGGTGAAGTATTTGATATTCATGCAAAAACTTTTGATGATTTAGGGTATAAAAATTCTAGAATGAATGCTTGTGGTTATTCTTTGGGAGCAACTTTTTCACCTAATTGGATGGACTGGCCAATGTTATACACTGGAAATCCATATGTAATTAAGCCAGGAAATATATTTTTTATGCATATGATACTAATGGATTCTGAGAATAATTTAGCAATGAACTTAGGTGAAACTTACTTAGTTACAGAAAGTGGTAATGAAAGACTTGGAAATCAAAAACTTGATTTAGTCGTTATTTGATTAAAAAAAAAGTCTTACATCCCCCATCTCATTGCTGCTGTATGAACTGGAGCATCCCAATGCTTTAAGATTTCATCATCACATTTGAGAAGAGTAATTGAAGCTCCTTGCATCTCAAGTGAAGTACAATAATTTCCAACTAAACTTTTTGTTACTTCAATACCTTTAGATTGTAAAATTTGACATGCATCCTCATAAACTAAATATAATTCTGTCAAAGGCGTGCCACCCATTCCATTTATGAAAAGTAAATTCTTCTCATTTTTTTCTGGTTTTAAATTATCTAAAATAGCTTCTAAAATGTTTCCAACTATAGTTTTTGATGGTTGAATTTTTTCTCTTTTTCTACCTGGCTCACCATGAATACCTACACCAAATTCCATTTCATCATCGCCTATATCAAAAGTAGGTTTTCCAGCAGCAGGAACGGTACAACTTGTAAATGCTACTCCCATCGTACCAGCGTTTTTGTTTACTTTTTCACCAAGTTTTTTACATTCTTCAAGGGATCCATTATGTTCAGCTAAGGATCCAACTATTTTTTCTACCAATACAGTTGCTGCAACACCTCTTCTTCCGGTAGTAAATGTAGAATCTTCAACTGCAACATCATCGTTGGTAATAATACTATCATTTTTACCAGAATACATTTCAGCACCCATTTCAAAGTTCATGATGTCCCCAGAATAATTTTTAACTATAAATAGAACTCCTGCACCACTATCTACATGTTCTGCTGCTGCTTGCATCTGATCTGGTGTTGGTGCTGAAAATACAAAACCTGGACACGCTGCATCTAACATTCCATGACCAACAAAACCCCCGTGCATTGGCTCATGCCCACTTCCACCACCTGAAATTAAAGAAACTTTTCCATCTTTAGTTTTATTTTTTCTAGATACAAAGCTTGGGTCTAAATTGACATTTATAATATCACTATGTGCTTTACCAAATCCAGTAAGGCTCTCTTTTAGAAAATCATCGTTATTATTTATAAATTTTTTCATTTTTCCCTCCTAATTATTTATTACTGATTTGCAAATTGTATCGATTATAAGCTGAGAAGAACGAGCTCCAGGATCTATATGTCCTTTTGCACGTTCACCTAAAAAAGAAGCTCTACCTTTTGTGGCCAACATATCTTTTGTAGATAACATCCTTTCTTCTGCAATTTTTATCACTTCATTTAAACCTGGTTTAAATTCACTTTCATTTTTTAATTCGTTTAGTTTTTCTGAAACTGGTAATAAAACATCCATCATAGTTTTTTCTCCAACATCAGCTTTTCCTCTTTCTTTCATGGCTTTAATTCCACTAATAATCATTTCACATGCTTTATTAAAATCAACATCTTTATCTAAATCAGAAGATTTAGCCATAGTCATAAAAAAAGTTCCAAATAATGCGCCCGATGATCCACCAATACCTGACAGAACTTTCATTGCTATCATATTTAAAGCTTTGGCTAATGGTAAATCTTTAATAGCGTCTTCAAGTTCAACAACTAACTTCAAACCTCTTTGAATGTTAAAAATATGATCTCCATCTCCAATTTTTTGATCAAGAACCTCTATTTCTGCAGAATTTTCATCTATAACTTTTTGGACACTTTTTGCTTGAGAAATTAAAAAACTAACGCTCATAAATTCTATTTCCTTCTTGGTCAAATCTTAAAACTTTTTCATTATTCATGTCAAAATTAATTGTCTCATTTATTGATGATTTATAGTTACCTTGAATTGAAACTAGTATTTCTTGGTCTTTAAAATTTAAAGCAACTACGGTTTCTGAACCTAGATTTTCAATAGAAGTAATTTTAGCTGAATAATTTCCAGTTCCTATTGTAATATTTTCAGGTCTTATTCCAAAAGAAGGTACATCATTCATTCCAAATAATTTCCCAGGGAGAATATTGATTTTAGGTGACCCCAATCTTTGTGAAACATATATAGAATTTGGATTTTCATATATCTCTTCGGGAGTTCCTATTTGTACTAAATGACCCTCTTTTAAAACTCCAATTTTATCTGCCAAAGTGGTTGCTTCTGCTTGGTCATGTGTAACATAAAGTATTGTTGAATTTAGATTAGTTTGAATATTTTTTAACTCAACCCTAAGATTCTCTCTTAATTTAGCATCTAAAGATGACAGAGGTTCATCCATTAAGTATAAATTTGGCTCACGAACTAAAGCGCGTCCTATTGCAACTCTTTGCATCTCACCTCCAGATAATTGTGTAGCTTTATTATTAAGTTTATTTGAAATCTTTAACATGCTCGCAATACTCTCAACCTTAGTTTTTA
>CACIST010000023.1 GCA_902589395.1 uncultured Pelagibacteraceae bacterium
AATTATCTAGATTGCATAATGATGCAAATGTTATTACATTAGGAGAAAGGTTGATTAGTAAAAATTTAGCCTTTAAATGTATAAATGCATTCTTAAATACAAAGTTTGAGGGTGGAAGACACTTAAAAAGAGTTAAAAAAATATAAAAATTATGTCAAGTGAAACAAAATATTTAAACAGTGAGTATAAAGACTTTTTTGAAAAAAGTTTATTAGATAGTGATCCAGAAATTTATAAAGCTATTAATGATGAGTTGGTAAGACAACAAAACCATATAGAATTAATTGCATCTGAAAATATTGTATCCCAAGCAGTCCTTGAAGCTCAAGGATCAGTATTAACAAATAAATACGCTGAAGGTTATCCTGGCAAAAGATACTATAATGGTTGTGAACATGTGGATGTAGCTGAACAATTAGCTATAGACAGACTTAAAGAATTATTTAATTGTAAATTTGCTAACGCACAACCTCACTCAGGGGCACAGGCAAACGGTGCTGTGTTTTTAGCTTTGTTAAAACCTGGCGATACTTTTATGGGAATGAGTTTGAATTCAGGGGGACATATAACTCATGGTTTGAAAATTTCAATGTCAGGAAAATGGTTTAATGCAATTGGATATGAAGTTGATAAAGATTCTGAACTTATTGATTATGATAATGTTGAAAAACTCGCCCTTGAGCACAAACCTAAACTTATAATTGCAGGTGGTAGTGCTTATTCAAGGGTGATTGACTTTAAAAGATTTAGAGAAATAGCTGATAAAGTTGGAGCATATCTAATGGTTGACATGGCTCATTTTTCTGGTTTGGTTGCTGGTAAGGGATATCCTAATCCATGTGACTATGCCCATGTAGTTACATCTACTACTCACAAAGTTTTTAGAAGTGCAAGAGGTGGAATAATATTAACTAATCACGAGGACTTATCTAAAAAATTTAATACAGCAGTTTTCCCTGGATATCAAGGTGGACCACTTATGCATATTATAGCTGCAAAAGCTGTTGGATTTAAAGAAGCATTAAAACCTGAATTTAAAGATTATATAAAAACTGTTTTAGCAAATGCAAAAATTTTAGCAGAAACGTTAAAGAATAATGGTTTTAAAATTTATTCAGGTGGGACAGATACACATTTGATGTTAGTTGACTTAAGACCTTTTAATGTAAAAGGTAACGTCGCTGCAGAAAGCCTTTCTAGAGCCAACATTACATGTAATAAAAATGGTATTCCGTTTGACAGTGAAAGCCCAATGATAACTTCTGGAATAAGACTTGGATCGCAAGCAGCCACAACAAGAGGATTTGGGTTAAAAGAATTTCAAATAGTAGGTGATTTAATAACAAAAACTATAAAAGGGTTAGCCGAAAACCCTGAAGATAACTCTAAAACTGAAGATGAAGTAAGAAAAGAAGTTGTAGGCCTTTGTTCTAATTTCCCTATCTATAAACACTTAGGCTAAATTAATTTATGATTTGTCCATGCAGCAAAAAAGGTGACACTTCAGTTGTTGACTCAAGGCCCACAGAAGATGGAACGGCAATTAGAAGAAGAAGACTATGTAGCTGTGGTGAGAGGTTCACAACATTTGAAAGAGTTCAATTTAGAGAACTTACTGTAGTTAAAAAAAATGGGAGAAAATCATCTTTTGATAGGGAAAAACTTTCTAAATCAATTTATGTCGCTTTAAAGAAAAGACCTATTGATACTGAGACTGCAGAAAAATTTATCTCAAAAATTAGTAGATCGTTAGAAGAATTAGGTCAAAGTGAAATTTCATCTAATACTATTGGAACAATGGTTATGGAGGGTTTAAAAGAACTTGATCCTGTAGCATATGTCCGATTCGCATCAGTCTATAGAAACTTCAGAGAAGAAAAAGACTTTGTTCAATTTGTGGATAGAATTGATGTCTTTAAAAAAAGATAATTATAAATCATTAGATAAAAAAATTATGAACTTTGCTATAAACTTAGCAGAGAATAATAAGTATTTAACTGGCACAAATCCATCAGTTGGATGTGTAATTGTAAAAAAAAATGAGATCTTATCTTTTGCAACTACTAATAATGGCGGTAGACCACATGCAGAAAGCATTGCTTTAAATAAAAATAGATATAATAAAGGAACATCGCTTTACTCGACACTTGAGCCTTGTTCTCATCAAGGGGTAACACCTCCTTGCACAAATGCAATAATAAAAAATAAAGTTAAGAGAGTATATTACTCAATTGAAGATAAAGATTTACGTACATTTAATAAAACTAAAAAGATTTTAAAGTCTAAAAAAATAGTTGTGATATCAGGACTTCAAAAACGAAAAGTTAAGAACCTTTATAAAGAATATAATTATATAAGATCTAACAAAGCTTCTTATGTAATTGGAAAAATTGCAAGTTCATCAAATTTGAATATTTTAAGAAACAATTCATTTATAACGAATGAACATTCAAGAAGAGTTTCACATATTTTAAGATTTCAAAATCACGCAATATTAACATCATATAAAACAATAAATACAGACAACCCTAAGCTCAATTGTAGATTAAATGGATTAGAAAAATTTTCACCTACTGTAGTTATAATAGATAAAAATTTAAAAATAAAAAATAACTCCTACGTGATTAAAAATTCAAAAAATAGTAAATTAATTATATTTCACTGCTCTAAAAATATCTCAAAAATTAAATTTTTAAAAAATAAAGGTGTTAAAGTTATTTATCAAAAACTAGAAAATAATACTAACTTTAACCTTAAAAAGATAATACAAACACTTTATACACTTGGTCTACATAGGATTTTAATAGAGGCTGGTAAAGATTTAATGACTAATTTTCTTAATGCAAAATTATTAAATGAATTCTATTTTTTTAAAAGCGACAAAATAATCTCTAATAGAGATAAAATTAATATATCTTCATTAGTAAAAATGATTAATAAAAACTATAAAAATAAAAAAAAAATAAACACATATTTAGATAAAGATATACTTACTCACTACTATTAAAATGTTTAATGGAATTATATTTAATAAAGGAATAATTAATAGAATTAAAAAAAGGACAAAAGGAGTTAATTTATTTATAAAATCTTCATTGAAAGTTTCAAATAAAAATCTTGGGATTTCAATTTCTTGTGATGGAGTTTGTCTTACTTTAATTTCTTACAAGAATAAGACTTTAGAATTCTATCTATCAAATGAAACATTAGCTAAATCTAAATTTAGAAATAATAAAATTGGTGATGAAATTAATTTAGAAAAACCCTTAAAATTTGGTGACAATATTTCTGGACATATCTGCCAGGGTCATGTTGATACAGTTTGTTCTGTAAAAAGCATTAAGAAAGTTGATAAATCAAATATTTTTGAATTTAAAATAACAAAATCACTTAAGAAGCAATTAGTAGAAAAAGCTTCTATATTAATAAATGGAGTATCACTAACAATATCCAAAATAAAAAAGAATTCCTTTGAAATATGGATTATACCTCATACATTAAAATTAACTAACCTTATCAATCTTAAAAAAAATGATTTAGTCAATGTTGAGATCGATATTATGTCAAAATATGTGAAAAAATTTATCAATGAAAAAAAGTAACTTTAGTTCAATAGAAAGTATAATTAAGACTGTTAAAAAAAATGGAATGTATATTCTTGTTGATGATGAGAGCAAACATGAAGAAATGGAAAATGAGGGTGATTTAGTAATTTCTACATCTGCCGTTAACCCTAAACATATTAATTTTATGGCTAAACATGCTAGAGGATTAATTTGTTTGGCAATGGATAACGTGCAATCAAAAAGAATTGGACTTACTTTGGCTTCACCAATAAATCAATCTAGAAGTAAAACTGCCTTTACTTACTCTATAGAAGCCAAAAAAGGTGTTACAACAGGTATATCAGCGTACGATCGAGCTAGAACGATTAAAGCTGCATCAAATAAAAATGCAAAAAAAAATGACATTGTATCTCCTGGACATGTTTTTCCAGTTATAGCAAGAGACGGAGGTGTACTTGTTAGAGCAGGGCATACAGAGGCTTCAGTAGATATATCAAAACTTGCTAAAAAAAATAATTCAGCTGTTATTTGTGAAATTATGGCAGATGACGGAAAAATGGCAACAGGTAAAACACTATTTAATTTTGCTAAAAAACATAAACTTAAAATAGGAAAAATCGAAGATTTAATTGCTTACCGGTTAAAGAGAGAGAAACTTGTTAAATTAAAAAAAACCTCTTCAATAATTGTTCAAAAACAAACATTTAAAATAAAAGTATTTGAAAATGTACTTGATGGGTCAGAGAACTTTGCACTAATTAAAGGAACCTTAAAGAAAGGAGTTGTCCCTAGATTAAGAGTAATATCATCTAACGTAGTTCAAAATTATTTAATTAATCAAAAATTGCCAAATTCATTTGATAAAACAATCTCATATTTCAAAAAATATAATAATTGTGTTCTTGTGTTTATAAGAGACCCTAATTTAAAATCCGTAACTCAAACACTTAAACAGTACAAAAGTAAAACTTTTTATAAAAAAGGTCATGATAAATTGATTAGAAACTATGGTATAGGAGCTCAAATTATTAAATCTTTAAATATTAAAAATATGATACTTGTTACCAGATCTAAAAAAAAAGTGATAGGTTTAGAGGGATATGGCATTAAAATTAAGAAACAGGAAATTATAAAGTGAAAAAAAAAATTCTAATAGTTGTTGCAAATTATTATGAAAATATTGCTAACTCTTTATTAATTAGTGCTAAAAATAAAATTAAAAATAAATGCAGTATAAAGGTCATTAATGTGCCTGGTGCGTTTGAGATACCTGTAACTATATCCAAAAATTTAAATAAGTTTAATGGTTTTATTGCTTTAGGATGTGTGATTAAAGGTCAAACACCTCATTTTGATTTTATATCTAAAGCAGCTACAGATGCATTAATGACATTATCAATAACATCCAAGAAACCTGTGGGTAACGGTGTAATTACTTGTTTAAACAAAAAACAAGCTATTGCACGTGGCATGAAAGGTTCAGAGGCTGCAGAAGCAGTCTTATCTGTTCTTTCCCAATAGATTATGACAGTTCAATTTTCACCACAAAGAAATCCTAGAGTAATAATAATACAAAAACTTTATGGAAAACTTTTTAATAATGAAAAAAATATAACTTTTCCTAAACATAGATTTAAAAAGTTTATCAAAGATATTGTTAATGGAACTATCGAGAGAGAAGAGTTAATAAATACTGAAATTAATAATCATTTGGAAGAAGATTTGAAGATTAATAATATGGATAAAGTTTTTCAAATTATAATCAAAAGTGCAATATTTGAATTCCTATATAAACCAAATACTTCAATAAAAATTATTATTAATGAATATCTTAAAGCATCAAATTTTTTTATAGATGACTCACAGACCAAATATTTAAATGCATTATTAGATAAGATTTCAAAAAAAATTAGAATAAGCAATGGATGAGTTTACTCTAATTGAAAAATACTTTAAAAAATTAACCTATAATAACCCGTCAGCATTAAATTTAAATGATGATGTTTTTTTTGACAAAAAAAATAATGTTGTAATTTCGACTGATACTTATTTAGAAGGTGTTCATTTTCTTAATTTTAGAAACCCCGATTTAGTAATTAAAAAAATAATAAGATCTTCAATATCAGATTTATATTGTAAAGGTGTTACGCCAAAATTTATTTTTATAGGTGCTAGTGGTAACAATAATTCATTCTCAAATAAAAATCTAAATATTATCTCCAAAAGTCTTAAAGAAGAACAAAAGAAATTTGGTATTAAATTATCAGGTGGCGACACAACAAAATCAAACAAAACAATCTTTACAATAATGTCACTAGGTTATTCAAAAAAAATTGTACAAAGAAATAAATGTAAGAATGGTGATGATATATATGTAACTGGAAACGTAGGTGATAGTTATTTGGGGTTACAAATCTTAAAAAAAAAAAGTTTTACTAAATAAAAATGAGTGTAACTATTTTATAAATAAATACTATTTACCTGACTTGCCTATTAAGATTAGCTCAAACCTATTAAAATTTGCAAATTCTTCAATTGATATTTCAGATGGCTTATTTGGAGATTTAAGCAAGCTAATCAATAAAAGTAAATTATTTTACAAAGTCGATCTAAATAAAGTTCCAATTTCAATAAATTTGAGAAAATATCTCTCTAAATATAAAAAAAAGAAGATCAATTTCATTTCAAAAGGCGATGATTATCAAATTATATTTACATCCCCAAAGTCAAATAGAAATTATATTCAAAAATTTTTCAACAAGATGAATCAAAAAGTGACACTAATTGGCATTTTAACTAAAGATGCAAAAAATAATGAGATTGTTTATGGCGATAAGCGATTAAAACATGCGAATAATGAGGGATATCACCATAATTTTTAAAAAAGTTAAATATTGCGTTTTATATCATATTTTGTATTACATATTTTTCATAACTTTAATTAACAAGGAATTCAATGAACACATCAACTGAAACAATAATGTATTATATTATAGCGGCTGGAGTCTTATCCATCGTTTATGGTTTTATAACAGGTAGAAATATTTTAAATTCTAGCTCAGGTAATGCTAAGATGTTAGAAATTGCATCTGCAATTCAGGAAGGGGCAAGAGCATATTTAAATAGACAGTATAAAACAATTGCAATAGTTGGTGTAGTAGTTCTTATAATTATAACAATTTTATTTAGTCCATTAGTTGGCTTAGGTTACTTAATTGGTGCTACTTTATCTGGAATTGCAGGTTATGTTGGAATGCTTGTTTCTGTTCAAGCAAATGTTAGAACAGCTGAAGCATCAAGAAAAAGTTTAGCAAGTGGTTTATCAATAGCATTTAAATCAGGTGCAGTAACCGGAATGTTGGTTGCTGGTTTAGCATTACTTTCAATTGCAGTATATTATTATTTTTTAGTAAAAGCTGGAGTCGAAGAGAGAGAAATTGTTAATGCACTGGTTGCTTTAGGTTTTGGTGCATCACTTATTTCCATTTTTGCACGACTGGGTGGTGGTATTTTTACAAAAGGTGCTGATGTGGGAGCTGATTTAGTTGGAAAAGTTGAAGCTGGTATTCCAGAAGACGACCCAAGAAACCCCGCAGTTATTGCAGACAACGTAGGTGATAATGTTGGAGATTGCGCGGGTATGGCGGCTGACCTTTTTGAAACTTATGCTGTCACAATTGTTGCTACAATGGTACTTTCATCTATTTTCTTCGTAAATGATTTAAATATGATGATCTATCCGTTGGCTATTGGTGGAGCTTGCATATTAACATCTATTCTTGGAACTTTTTTTGTTACTTTAGGCAGTGATAAAAATATTATGAAAGCAATGTATAAAGGTTTTGTAATAACGGCAATTAGTTCTTTAGTAATACTATTTCCAATTACAAAACACGTTATAGGTTTTACCACGGAATACGTAGCAAATGGAAAGTCATTTAATGGTTTAAGTCTTTATTTTTGTGGAATTATTGGTTTAGTGATAACAGGATTAATAATTTGGATAACAGAATATTATACAGGGACTGACTACAGACCTGTAAAAAGTGTAGCGAAATCCTCAACTACGGGACATGGTACAAATGTTATTCAAGGTTTGGCAGTTTCAATGGAAGCAACCGCTGTTCCAGCATTAATAATTGTTGGTGGAATTTTATGGACTAACCATATAGCAGGTCTTTATGGTATTGCTATAGCTGTAACCACAATGTTGGCACTAGCTGGTATGGTTGTCGCCTTAGATGCTTATGGTCCCGTTACAGATAATGCTGGCGGTATAGCTGAAATGTCCAATCTTCCAAAAAATGTTCGTAAAACGACGGATGCTCTTGACGCGGTTGGTAATACTACAAAAGCTGTAACAAAAGGTTATGCAATTGGTTCAGCTGGTCTAGGTGCTCTAGTTCTTTTTGCAGCCTACACAGAGGACATTAAACATTTTTCTAAGGAAGCTGGTTCAAATTTAGAGGGAATAGCTGTTACATTTGATTTGTCAAATCCGTACGTAGTTGTTGGATTACTAATAGGTGGAATGCTTCCTTATTTATTTGGGTCAATGGGTATGCAAGCGGTTGGCAGAGCAGGGGGGGCCGTTGTTATAGAGGTAAGAAGGCAATTTAAAAAAATACCTGGAATAATGAAAAGAAAAGCAAAACCTGATTATGGTAAGCTTGTTGATTTACTAACAAGAGCCGCAATTAAAGAAATGGTAATTCCATCATTACTACCGATTTTATCACCTATTGTTTTATATCTTGTAATCTATTTAATAGGTGGACAAGTAGCAGCATTATCTTCTCTTGGTGCTATGCTATTAGGTGTTATTATAACAGGACTATTTGTTGCTGTTTCTATGACCGCTGGAGGTGGAGCTTGGGATAATGCTAAAAAATATATAGAAGATGGAAAGTATGGTGGGAAGGGATCCGAAGCACATAAAGCTGCTGTGACTGGTGATACTGTTGGAGATCCTTACAAAGATACAGCTGGTCCAGCCGTTAATCCAATGATTAAAATAACAAACATCGTAGCATTATTACTGCTAGCAGTAATAGCGGGGTAGAATTTTATATTTTTTTATAATTTTCGTTCCATGTTGTTATCCAATCTTCGTTAATTGATGGAACTCCTCTAGATATATGATAAGCAAGTGTATTTACAGGTGCTATACATAAACTGCTCTTGTACAATTCATGCAATGGTTGTTCAAAAGGTTCATTAATTTCTTCACCAACTTTTCGTATAATTTTCTTATTTTGATTAAATATTTTTTTTGAAAGCATAAATGTTAATAATGTTTCTCCAACAACTCTCCATCTATAATTTTTTCCTATAAATAAACTTGTCTTGTATAAAGAGTCATAGAAAAAACTATAATCAGTTGGACAAATAATTACATCATCTTTAAGAATTGTTGATAACCTTGAATAAGTAAACAATATTTCATCCAAACAATGTTCTTCAAAAAGATAATCGTCTTCTATAAAAAAGATTAAATCTTCTGCTAGTTCTGCTTGATCACAACACTCTAAATAAGAACCTCTATTTCCAGCAATTTTTGTTTTGTGAATTGAAATCTTAAACTTTTTATTAGAAATTAAATTTAGTAGCTTTTCATCAAATTCGTTATTAGAGTTATCAGAAATAAGGTGTAAAGAAATATCCAATTTATTATTATTTAAAAAACGTAATATTGAAACTTTTAAACTTCTTAAACATGTAGATATTAACTGTTCTTTTGAAATTCCTGGAATAATTCTTTTCCAACTACCCTTTGAATTATAAAGACTTGAGTTTGGCGCATATCTAAAAAAAATATCTAATTTTTTGATTTTCCTTGATAATTTTAAATAGCCTTTTGAAAAATTAAATGATTTATCATTAAATTTAGCTAAATTTCCAAAGTTATTCTGATAATCAGGATTTACAATATTTAATGTTTCTCTTTCATATGCGTAAACATCTAATAATTTAAGTATAAATCTTTTAAGCTTATTTTGTTTAGTATATTTTCTAGGAAACATATTTTTATTATTATTAAATTGCTTAATAGTTTATAATTATTTATTTATATTTTGAAGAAATTTCATGAATTTTTATGTTTATCTGATAATAACTAAGCGTTTAAATAGATATATTACTTATGTAGGATATACTAATAACATTAATAAAAGATTGGAATTACACAATTCATCAAGAGGAGCAAAATTTACTAAAGGAAAAAATTGGAAAATTATATTTCAAAAAAGATTTTCAAGTAAAAGTCTAGCAATGAAAGAGGAATATAAACTTAAAAAAAACTATAAATTTAGAAAACAACTTAAGAATAAATATTTACAAAAATATGCACATAGCAACATTACTGCCTTATAAAGAAGACTATTCACCCAATTTATCAGGTGCTGTATCGATACATGTTTCTAATAATTATAAATATTCAAAGTTTAAAAAAAATATAACAATTTGGGGTAATACGAAAAGTAATAAATATTTATCTAAAAACTATAAAAATATTTCTATTAATAAAAGTATATTATCAAGCAATAATAAAAAATACTTGTCAAAATTTATTGAGTTACAAAAAAATAATGAGCCAGATATTATTGAAATACATAATAGACCAAACTATGTTAAGGAAATTACTGATAAACTTAAATCAAAAATTATTCTCTATTTTCATAATAGTCCTTTAGATATATCCGGTTCAAAATCAGTTAAAGAAAGAGAGGAATTGTTGAATAAATGTGAGTATATATTCTTTAACAGCAACTGGACTAAAAACCAATTTTTTAAAGAAATAAATGAAGAGTTGTACATTGCTAAATTTGGTATTTGTTTCCAGTCCACCAAAAAAATAAATGTTAATATAAGAGAAAAAAAAAACATAATTACATTTATTGGAAAACTTAACTCAGCTAAAGGGTATGATATTTTCGGCAAATCAATTACAAAAATTCTTGATAACTTTCCAAACTGGAAATCCGTTGTTGTAGGAGATGAGCCTAGAGAAAAACTTTTTTTTAAACATAAAAATTTAAAAACATATAGTTTTAAAGATAATAATTTTATTCTAGATTTGCTTAAAAAATCCAGTATATCTGTTGCATGCTCTAGATGGAATGAGCCTTTTGGAAGAACAAGTCTAGAGGCTTGTAGCATGGGTTGTGCAACTATAATTACTAATAAGGGCGGACTTTTGGAAACTACAAAATATCCAATAATTTTAAATAATTTGAATTCAGACTCATTATATAAAATTATTGAAAAACTAATTCTTAATAAGGAGTTTAGAAAAAAAATTCAGCACTTAAATTATAAATCATTTTTTCTTACACATGAATATGTTTCAAATATAATTGATAAAGTTAGATCTAAATTACTAATTAATTCCACAATTAGTATAAATAAAAATTCCAAACTTAGAATTTTACACGTTACAAATTTTAACCATAGATATTTTGGTCGACTCCAATACAACACAGGAATTAGAATTAATAATGGACTAATAAGAGAAGGTCATAATGTGCTAAGCTTATCAGATAGAGACTTAATAAGTTATACTAAAACAATTGGAGATCCATCTGGTTCAAAATATCTTAATAAATTAATTAAAAATACAATTGAAAATTTTAAACCTAATCTTATTGTTCTTGGTCATGCTGACAGAGTAAAGTCAGAAACTTTATATGATGCTAAAAAAACTGTCCCTAATTTAAAAATATGTCAATGGTTTTTAGATCCTCTGTCAAAACAAGGTCCAGACTATCAAAAAAATAAAGAACGTTTATTAGATAAAAATTCCATTTGTGACTCAACCTTTATAACTACGTCACCAGACGCACTTAACTTTAAAATTAAAAATCCTTTTTATATGCCTAATCCTTGCGATAAATCGTTGGATTGTCTCAAAAATTTTAACAGTACTCATGATTTTGATATGTTTTATGCAATCAGTCACGGTGTGCACAGAGGAAATTTAAGACAAGGTAAAAGCGATGAGAGAGAGATATTTATATCAAAATTAAAAAAAAAAACTAAACATGTTAAATTCGATACTTATGGTATGTATGGAGTTCAGCCAGTTTGGGGCAATGAATTTTTAAATAAACTATCAAATTCAAAAATGGCTCTTAATTTAAGCAGAGGCAAACCAGTTAAATATTATAGTAGTGATAGAATTGCACAATTAATGGGTAATGGTCTTCTTACATTTATACATAAGGAAACAAAATTCAGTGATTTTTTTGAAAATAATGAAATGATTTTCTACGAAAATTTGTCAGATTTATCTGATAAAATAACTAAATATAGTAAAGATGATAAAGAAAGGCGAAAAATAGCTAGAAACGGATACAAAAAATACCATAAACATTTTAATTCATCTCTAGTAGCTAGATATATCATAGATCGATCGTTAGGAATAAGCTCAAAATATTATTGGGAATAATATTTAAATGTCGAAAATTTTGATTTTAAAAAATGATAGAGCTGGTGATTTATTTACTTCACTTAAACTAATATCTTCTATTGTAAAGGATTTCGATGATACAAAAATATACTTATCTGAATTAAATTTCTCGTTCAGTTTTTTTTTTCAAAACTTCAAAGTTAAAAAAATTAATTATAATCTGAGTGTATTAGATAAA
>CACIST010000024.1 GCA_902589395.1 uncultured Pelagibacteraceae bacterium
AATGCTATAATTTTCTAAATGAAAATAATTTTAATTATGGGTCTGCCTGGAGCAGGCAAAACTACATTGGCTGAACAACTAGCTCCGAAGCTTAACGCAAAAAGATTAAATGCAGACAAAGTTAGAAAAGCTGCAGATGATTGGGATTTCTCAGAAGAGGGAAGAAAAAGACAAGCTAAAAGAATGGCAGATTTTGCATTAAAATTAAAAAATGAAGGTAATTTTGTAGTTGCTGATTTTATTTGTCCTACTCCGGAAGCAAGAAGTTTGTTTCCTGCAGATTATATTATTTGGGTAGATACAATTAAAGAAGGAAGATTTGAAGATACAAATCAGATGTTTGTTAAGCCTGAAAAATATGATTTTCATGTAACGTCCCAAGATGCTAGTGTTTGGGCTGAAAAAATTATAAAGGAGATAGGCTAATGAGTTATGAATGGGATAATAAAAAACCAACTGCACAGATGCTTGGAAGATGGCAACCTTTCCACGAGGGTCACTATACTTTATTTAAAGAAATTATAAAAAAAACTGGCCAAGTTTGTATTCAAATTAGAGATGTTCAGGGAGTTGATGACAACCCTTTTGATTTTGAAACAGTAAAAAAAAACATAGAAGATAAATTAAATCCAGAATTTGAAGGTAGATTTAAAGTAATGATGGTCCCGAATATTACAAACATATGCTATGGAAGAGGTGTGGGGTATAAAATTGAGGAAATAGTCTTATCTGAAGAAATACAAAAAATTTCAGCTACCAAAATTAGAGCTAAAATGAGAGAAGACGGTAAGCTAAAATAGGAAAAACAAGTTCATTATGAATGTTAAGATCAAAAAATTAGGAAATGGTATAACCAATGTAATAATCAATGATCCAAAAACTTATAATTCATTGTCATTTAAAACGTTAAGAGATCTTTTAAAAACCTTTATTAAACTTGATAAAGACAATAGCACTAGAGTAATAATTTTAGAAGGAGCAGGCAAAGGTTTCAGCGCAGGACATAATTTAAAAGAAGTTGGTGGAATAAAAAATAGGTCAAATCATTTAAAATTATTTAACTTGTGCTCAAAATTAATGATGAAAATCGTAGAGGGTAAAAAACCTGTCATAGCAAAAGTTCATGGTGCAGCTTATGCTGCGGGCTGCCAATTAGCTGCTAGTTGCGATTTGGCTTACAGCACAACAACAGCAACATTTGCTACTCCTGGTGTAAATATCGGTTTGTTTTGTAGTACACCAATGGTTGCAGTTAGTAGAAAAGTAACCAGAAAAATTATGATGAAAATGCTTTTAACTGGAGAACCAATAAATGCTAAATATGCAAAAGATATTGGTTTGATAAATGATTGTTATTCAAGTAAAAAACTTAATTCAGAAGTTTTAAAAATTGCAAAAACCATTTCTTCAAAATCAAATTTGACAATTAAAATTGGTAAGCAAGCTTTCTACAAACAATTAGAAATGCCATTAGGAGACGCATACAAGTTTACTAGTAAAATGATGACTTTAAATATGGCTTCACAAGATGCAAAAGAAGGAATATCGGCTTTCCTACAAAAAAGAAAACCTAACTGGAAAAATAAATAATAATTATTTTAAAATTAAATTATGAACGACGATCAAATTAAATCTATTTTAAGAAAATCAAAAGTCATTGCAATGGTTGGTGTTAGTTCTGAGAAAAAAGGAGAAGATAAAAAAAATCTTAAAAGAAAACCAGCAAATGTAGTCATGAAGTATATGCAAAACTTTGGTTATAAAGTGATACCCATAAACCCTTTTGCAGTTGGTGAAATTGTAAATGGCGAACCAATGGTTGAAAGCTTGCATAAAGTCAAAGAAGAAATCGATATAGTTGATGTTTTTAGACCATCAAATGAAGCAGAAGGTATTGCAAAAGAAGCAATTAAAAAAGGAACTAAAGTATTATGGTTACAATATGGAATTCATAGTGATGAAGCTCAATCGATCGCTGACAAAGAAAAAATTGAATTTATTTCTAACAGATGCATAAAGCAGGAATATCAAAAACTTTTTCAAAAATCTAATCCAGTTTTTCCAGTTCTAAAAGATTAATGAAAAAAGTATTTTTGGTTTATGGTCATTATAATGAAAAATCTTTCAATTCAGCGATCAAAGATGCTTTTATAAAATCAGCAGAAGAAAAAGGTCATTTAGTAGAATGTATAGACTTATATAAAGAAAAGTTTAACCCAGTATATGCTGGTGAAAAAGCTGACGAAGTAGTTTTAGATCACAGAAAAAAAATAGATGAAACTGATTTAATTGTCCTTGTAGCACCTATTTGGAACTATAGAATGCCAGCTATATTAGAGGGGTGGATAGATAAAGTATTAGCTCCACCTTGGGCTTTTTCTTTTAAGAAACTTATCGGTAACCATGGATATGCTGTAGGAAAACTAAAAAGTAAAAAAGCTATAATTTTCTGTACATATGGCTCTCCAAGATTTTCAATTACAGATTTTTTTTTAAATTTACCCCTTAGAAGAATTAAAAAAGGTATTTTTAATAAGTGTGGTATTTATGACATTACCTATAAACGATATTTTGCTGTACCATTTGTCTCAAATGAAAAAAGAATTGAATTTTTGGAAGATGTTAAAAATACAGCCAGCAATTTATAGTATCTTTTTTCTATTTATTTTTTCATTTAATGAATTATCTGCTGAGATAAGAAAACCAAATCCAGAGATAAAGCCAAGAGAAGTTATTGAGATACAACTCAATGCTTTAATGAAGAACGATAGTCCTGAAAAAGATAGTGGTATCATTCAAACTTGGTTTTTTGCTCACCCAAATAATCAAAGAGTTACAGGACCTATTGAGAGATTTAAAAATATGATTAAGACCGATTCTTATTCGATGCTTTTAAACCATCAAAATTATGAGATTGTAGAAGTTTATAAATCTAAAGGTGTCTCAACATTTGAAGTGACTATTATGGACAAGGATAAAAAGTATTACAAATTTAAATGGCAAGTTGAAAAATATGAAATTGACGGATTTTTAAAAAATTGTTGGCTAACTACTGCTGTATCCCAACCAATGCCAATGGGGTCTTCTATTTAATGAAAAAACCAAGTTTTCCAGTACGAATTGCAATACTAATGGCAATACTTTGCATCCCACCAATTGGTGCCACTCAGATAGGATGGTATTATTTTGGACAAACTATGGGAGTAAATTTTGGTATGGCTGCAGGAGTGGTGAGTGTAATAACTGCCGCATATTTAATGTACCAAATGGGTTGGAGAGATGACGATGATGATGATTATGACTATTAGAATTATGTTTAGTTTATAAGAAAAATTTAGTAAAAATCGCATGATGAAATCAAAAGCAAAAGTTGTAGTAGTAGGTGGTGGAGTAGTTGGTGTTAGCGCTCTGTATCATTTAGCTAAAAAAGGATGGTCGGATGTTGTTTTGATTGAAAGAAAAGAATTAACATCCGGATCTACTTGGCATGCAGCTGGGTTACTTCCATTATTTAACATGAGTTACTCAGTTGGCCAGTTACATAAATATGCAGTTAATCTTTATAAAAGTTTAGAGGAAGAAACAGGCAAAAACGTCGGTTTCAGTGTTGTTTCAAATATTAGATTAGCAGACAACAAAGATAGAATGGATGAATACCATCAGTACGCTGGGGTTGCAAAAACTATCGGAGTAGATGTAAAATTTCTAACACCAGATCAAGTAAAAGAAATTTGGCCTTTGTGTAATACAAAGGATTTAATTGGAGCAATTCAACACCCTGAAGATGGATATATTCAACCAGCTGATTTAACACAAGCATTAGCTACTGGCGCAAGAAATAGAGGTGCTGAGATTTACAGAAACACAACAGTTCTTGCAATGAAACAAAATAAAGATGGATGGGTTGTTGAAACAGATAAAGGATCTATAGAATGTGAACATGTAATTTCCTGTTCAGGAAATTTTGCTAGACAAACTGGTAAGATGGTTGGCTTAGATATTCCAGTAATACCAGTTGAACATCAATATATTGTAACAGAACCACACCCAGAAATTCAAAAAAGAAAAAAAGAAGGTCTTCCTGAAATGGGAGTTTTAAGAGATAGCGACAGTAGATGGTACATGAGAGAGGAAGCAGGTGGTTTGATTTTAGGACCATATGAAGATGGTGCTCCCGCCTGTTATGTTAATGGTCCTTCAAAGGAATCTGAGTATGAACTTTTTCAAGAAGATCTAGATAGACTTGCTCCTCATATTGAAGGAGCTATTCATAGAGTTCCAGCATTTGGAGAAGTAGGTGTTAAAAAAGTTTATAACGGTGCTATTTGTTATACTCCAGACGGAAATCCGATAGTTGGTCCAGCATGGGGATTAAAAAACTTTTGGATTAATGAAGGTCATAGCTTTGGAATTACAGCAGCCGGTGGAGCCGGATGGCAATTAGCAGAGTGGATTGTTGATGGTGAACCTACAATTGATATGCTTGGAGTAGAACCAAGAAGATATGGAGATTATTGCTCAAAATCATATCTTAAAGAGAAGAATGAAGAAGCTTACAGTCATGTATTTATAACTCACTTTCCAGATGAAGAAAGACCAGCTGCAAGACCTTTAAGAACAGCCCCGTGTTATGACAGAATGAAAAATCTTGGTGCAGTTTTTGGTCAAAAATTTGGATGGGAAAGACCAAACTTTTTTGCAACTGATGGCATGGAACAAAAGGATGATTGGTCATTTAGAAGATCTAATTGGTTCAAAGCAGTTGAAAAAGAGTGCAAAAATGTAAAAGAAAATGTTGGACTACTAGATATGACCGCATTTGCTAAATGCAGAATTAAAGGACCTGGAGCTGAAGAATTTTTAGATAAGTTGGTAGCTAATAAATTACCAAAAAAAGTTGGTAGAATTAATTTATGTCATGCATTGAATACAAAGGGAGGTGTTCACTCAGAATTTACAATAATGAGAGAGTCGGATAATAGTTTTTATCTTGTTTCTGCTGGAGCTTATCAAAGATTGGATCACGATTGGATATTTGGTTGGATGCCAAAAGATGGATCAGTTCAATTTGAGAATTTAACAAATAGCAAAGGTGTTCTTGTGGTATCAGGACCAAAAGCAAGAGAATTAATGCAAAGAGTATCAAATGATGACTTTTCAAATGAAAATTTCAAATGGTTAAGTGCAAAACAAGTTGACGTTGGCTTTGCACCCGTTAATGCAATGAGGGTTAATTTTGTTGGAGAGCTTGGATGGGAACTTCATCATCCTATTGAATATCAAAATCACATTTTCGATAAACTTATGGATGCAGGTCAAGATTTAGGTCTAAAGCCTTATGGAATTAGAGCTATGAACAGCTTAAGAGTTGAAAAATCTTATAAACTAGTTGGAACTGAATTATCAATTGAATATTCGCCTTACGAGAGTGGATTAGATAGATTTATTCATCCAAACAAAGGAAGTTTTATTGGACTAGATGCTTTAAATAAATGGAGAGAAAAAGGCTTTGACAATAAGCTTGTTACTTTAGAGGTTCATGAAACTAGTGATGCAGATGTGTTAGGAAACAACCCAATTTATGAAAATGGTAGTGTTGTGGGACGTGCAACTGGCGGTGACTTTGGATTTAGACTAGGAAAATCTATCGCACTAGGAATGGTTAAACCTGAGTTAGCAAATGTTGGACAAAAACTAAGGATTGATATACTTGGTAAAATGCATGAGGCAACAATTTTAGAAGAAAGTCCTTACGATGCAGAAAATAAATTATTGAGAGCTTAATGAAAATTTTAGTCGCTGTAAAAAGAGTTATTGATTATAACGTCCAAATTAGAGTTAAAGAGGACGGCAGTGGAGTTGTTACAGATAACGTTAAAATGTCAACAAACCCACCAGATGATAATGCTATTGAAGAAGCTGTAAAAATAAAAGAGTCAGGTAAAGCAACAGAAATAATAGCTGTTACTGTTGGTGAAGAGAAAGCTCAAGAAACAGTCAGAAAAGCTTTAGCGGTAGGAGCGGATAGAGGAATTCATGTAAAAGTTGATGGCACTATTGAGCCTCTTGCAGTTTCTAAAATTTTAAAAAAAATTGTTGAAAAAGAAAATCCAGATTTAGTATTTATGGGTAAACAAGCAATTGATGATGACTGTAATCAAACAGGCCAAATGTTAGCGGCACATTTAAATTGGCCACAAGCAACTTTTGCTTCAAAAATTGAGGTAAACGATAAATCATTACAAGTTACTAGAGAGGTAGATGAAGGTCTGGAAACTATAGAAGTTAATACACCAGCTATTGTTACGTGTGATTTAAGATTAAATGAGCCAAGGTATGCGTCACTCCCAAATATAATGAAAGCTAAAAAAAAACCTATTGAACAGATTAATGCGTCAGATCTAGGAGTTGATACAAACCCTAGAATAGAACATATTAAGATTGAAGAACCACCGAAAAGAAAAGCGGGTATAAAAGTTGCTAGTGTTGAGGAATTAGTGCAAAAATTAAAAAATGAGGCTAAGGTAATTTAATGTCAGTTTTATTAATTGCAGAGCATAACAACAAAGAGGTAAAACCATTTACTTTAAACGCGATTACAGCGGCATCGCAAATAGATCAAGATCTTCATGTACTGTTAATTGGAAGTAAGGCAGATGATGTTGCAAAATCTTTATCTGAAGTTCCTTTAGTAAAAAAAGTTCTGCATATAGATCATGAAATTTATGAAAATTATATTGCTGAGAATTATACTGCAGCAATTTTAAAACACGCTGATAAATATTCACATATTATTTGCTCAGCAAATACATTTGGAAAAAACCTTATGCCAAGAGTAGCAGCATTATTAGATATTTCACAAGTGAGTGATATTATAAAAGTTATATCTCCTGATACTTTTTTAAGACCAATTTATGCCGGAAATGCATTTGCTACAGTTAAAAGTAATGATGAAAAAAAATGTGTTACTATAAGACCAACATCATTTGAAGCGGCTGAAACAACTGGAGGATCTGCAGAAATAGAAAAAATCGATGCAGCAGATCAAACAGAAAATACAAAATTTATAAATAGGGAAGAAATTAAATCAGATAGACCTGAATTAGGCACAGCTAGAATAGTTATTTCAGGTGGTAGAGGCTTACAAAGTGGAGAAAATTTCAAACTGATAACTGATGTAGCGGACAAGCTAAATGCTGCAATAGGAGCATCAAGAGCTGCGGTCGATGCTGGATATATTACAAATGAACATCAAGTGGGACAAACAGGAAAAGTTGTTGTTCCTGATCTATATATAGCAGTTGGAATTTCTGGAGCCATTCAACATTTAGCAGGAATGAAAGAAAGTAAAGTTATTGTTGCTATAAATAAAGATGGTGAAGCACCTATTTTTAGTGTCGCAGATTACGGCCTGGAAGCTGATTTATTCGAAGCACTTCCTCAATTCTTAGAAGAACTGAACAAATTAAACACTATACAAAAATAACAAATACTGTAAGAAATTAGCATGTCCAGAGAAGTGATGGAATACGATGTTGTAATCGTAGGTGGCGGGCCATCGGGACTTTCAACTGCAATAAAATTAAAGCAGTTAAATCCAGATATTAATGTCTGCCTTTTAGAAAAAGCATCTGAAATAGGTGCACATATTTTATCCGGGAACGTGTTTGAAACACGAGCCTTAGATGAACTATTGCCAAATTGGAAAAATTTAAATCCACCAATTAAAACTAAAGTTAATAAAGAAAAGTTTTTATTTCTAGGTAAGACAAAAAAAATAAGTTGGCCAACTTGGTTATTACCTAAAGTGCAACAAAATCATAATAATTATATTATTAGTCTTGCTAATTTATGTAGATGGTTAGCAGAGCAAGCTGAAAGTCTTGGAGTTGAAATATTCCCAGGTTTTCCAGCAAGTGAAGTTTTATATAATGAAGATGGTTCTGTTAAGGGTGTAGCAACTCAAGATATGGGTTTAGACAAAGAAGGAAATAAAAAAGACGGTTATGAACCGGGAATGGAACTTCATGCAAAAGTTACAGTTTTTGCAGAGGGGTGTAGAGGACATTTAGGTAAAGAATTAATCAAAAAATTTGATTTAGATGAAGGAAAAGATCCACAACAGTATGGAATTGGATTTAAAGAAATTTGGGAGTTGAAAGAAGAAAATCACGAGGAAGGCTTAGTGATGCATACAGCTGGCTGGCCTTTAGATAATAGCACATACGGTGGAAGTTTTGTTTATCATGCTGAAAATAAACAGATATTTTTAGGATATGTCATCGGTCTTGATTATAAAAATCCACATCTTTCGCCATTTGATGAATTTCAAAAATTTAAAACTCATCCTGCGATTAGATCAATATTAGAAGGCGGTAAAAGAATATCATACGGAGCAAGAGCACTTATAGAGGGAGGTTTTCAAAGTTTACCCAAGATGTTTATGCCAGGTGCATTATTAGTTGGTTGTGATGCAGGCACATTAAACATGCCAAAAATTAAAGGATCACATACTGCAATGAAAAGTGGAATGATTGCAGCGGAAACTGTTATTGATCACATAAAATCAAGCAAAGAATTATCTATTTATGAGGAAAAATTTAAAAAAAGTTGGGTTTATAAAGAGTTATATGAGGCTAGAAATGTTAAACCTAGCTTTAGCTGGGGTTTAATTCTTGGAATAATATTTACAGGAATTGATCAAATTTTATTTAAAGGAAGATTACCATTTACACTTAAACATAAACATGCTGATCACGAAACCTTAAAACCAGCAAGTGAAATGCCAAAAATAGATTATCCAAAACCAGATAACGTTATTACATTTGATAAAACAAGTTCAGTTTATCTAACAGGAACTAATCATGCTGAAAATCAACCAGTACATCTTCAACTAAAAGATAAAGATTTACCAATAAAATATACTTTAGGTAAATATGATGAGCCTGCGCAAAGATACTGTCCAGTTGGAGTTTATGAAATTCAAAAAGAAAATGATGTTGAAAAATTTGTAATTAATTCTCAAAATTGTATTCATTGTAAAACTTGCGATATAAAAGAACCGTCACAAAATATAACATGGGTTACACCAGAAGGTGGGGGTGGGCCAAAGTACGGAAATATGTAATTAAGAAAGATCTATTGCAAATTTTTTTAAAGTTTCAATTGGTACCAACTTTAATGTGTTAACATGAGTTTTTTTTAAGTATATAGAACATCCAATTCCTGCCTCTAAAGCTCTTGCAACCCAACTGGCACATACACACCAGTTATCTCCATCAACCAATCCAGGAAAACCAAATTCAGGGTGAGGTGTTATTAAATCGTTACCAGCCTCTTTACACCATTCTAAAAATTCATCATTAACTTTTACACAAACTGTATGTAAACCTCGATCGTTTTCATCTGTGTTACAACAGCCGTCTCTGAACCAACCAGTTAATGGATTTTTTGAACATTCTTCAAGATCTTCTCCAAGAACATTTTTTTGAGCCTCACTCATTAAATTTTAGTTGGATTAGGTTGTCCTTTATAAACAACTTCTGGATCAAATTTTTTCTTTTCTTCCTCAAATTTCATTTCTACTTTACGTCCATTCTCAATTTTACCTGTGGGGACTGATCGATAAAAACATGATCTATAACCAACATGACAACTTGCACCATCACCAATATCTACAGTGATCCAAACTGCATCTTGATCATCATCAATTCTTATTTCTTTAACTTTTTGAGTAAAGCCACTAGTTTTTCCTTTATGCCAAATTTCTTTTCTAGACCTGCTCCAGTAGTGAGCTTCTTTTGTTTCTATTGTTAATTTTAAAGCTTCAACATTCATATAACCGTGCATTAGAATCTCTTTGGTTTCAGCACATGTTGTAATTACAGGGATTAAGCCATCATTATCGAATTTTGGAGATAAAAGGTTACCTTCCTCTATATCAGCGACATTTTCTCTTTTTTTAAACATATATAAGTCGCAATATCTAACATATTAATGAACATATTAAATATTTTAAATTTAAGGATTTACTGTATAAAAAGGCGCTATGAAATTAGTAAAAGACACAAACAACAAAAATTTAGAGACTAAACAAGTTTCAGATAAAGAAGCCGAAGAGGCTTTGATCAAGATATTAACTTGGATTGGTGAGGATCCAAATAGAGAAGGTTTGTTAGAAACACCAAAGAGAGTAATAAAAGCCTATAAGGAATTTTTTAGTGGATACAAAGAGGATGCTAATAAAGTTTTAGAAAAAACTTTTGGTGACGTTGAAGGATATAATGACATGGTAATTCAAAAAAAT
>CACIST010000025.1 GCA_902589395.1 uncultured Pelagibacteraceae bacterium
CTATTAAATATTTAGATTTATTAAAAAAAACTAAATCAAAACTAGTCATAACATCTAAAAAATATTCAAATCTAGTACCAAAAAAAACTAAAGTTATTGAAGTTTCTAATATATTATTATCAGTAGCAAAAATTACATCTCTTTTTTATCCAAATGCCATAAATGATAATTTTGATTTTGAAGTAAACAGTTTAAATAAAAAAAAATTTCCTGGATTAAAATTTGGTGCAAATGTTCTTGTTGGCAGGAATGTGAAAATTGGAAAAAACTGTTTTTTAGGACATAATAGTATTATTGAGAGCAACGTAATAATTGGCGACAATTGTAATATTGGCTGTAATGTGATTATTAAAAACAGCATTATTGGAGATAATACAAACATACTTGATGGTGCAATTATTGGAAAAAAAGGTTTTGGTTTTTTTCCAGATAAACAAAAAAATATTAGATACCCACACATAGGTGCGGTTATAATAGGAAAAAATGTAGAGATTGGATGCAATAATACAATTGATAGAGGCTCACTTTCAAATACAATTATAGGTGATGGAACTTTTTTAGATAATCAAGTACACATTGCACATAATGTTAAAATTGGAAAAAATTGTATTATTACTGGTCAGGTTGGGTTCGCTGGTAGTTCCTCAATTGGAAATAAAGTAATGATTGGAGGACAAGCTGGAATTTCAGGTCACATAAATGTAGGAGATAATGTACAAATAGGAGGGGGTAGTGGTGTAATCAAAAATGTTCCTCCAAATTCAAAGGTGATGGGATATCCTGCTAAAAGCATTAGAAATTTTTTAAAAGATAATAAATTAAATGACTAACTTAAATAAAGAACAAATAAAAAATTTACTTCCACACAGAGAGCCGATGCTCTTAATTGATGAACTTAGAGATATTAAAAAACTTTTCTCAGCCACTGCAATTGTTAATGTAAAAAAAAATAGTTTTTTTGTAAATGGTCATTTTCCAGGTGAACCTGTGATGCCTGGTGTTTTAATTGTAGAAGCATTTGGACAAGCTGCAGCTGCTTTAACTGCAGATGGACTAGATAAAGCCACTTATGATAATAAACTAGTTTTTTTGATGACTATTGAAAAGGCAAGATTTAGAAATCCAGTAATACCAGATTGTGTTTTGGAACTTAATATTGAAGCTATTAGATCTCATGGAAGAGTCTGGAAATATAAAGGTTCTGCATATGTCGGTGATAAAAAAATGGCAGATGCGCAATGGTCAGCAACGATTGTAGACAGAAAGTAATAATTAGTAGTAATAGTTGATAAGTATTAAATATTAAATTTGTTATTTATTATCTGTGATCCATAAAACAGCAATAGTTAATTCAAAGGCAAAAATTTCAGATAATGTTAAGATAGGGCCTTACTGCATTATAGGTCCAGATGTTGAAATAGAATTTAATTCAGTTTTACATTCTCACGTAAATATTGTTGGTAACACAAAAATAGGAAAGAATAACCAAATATATCCTTTTTCATCTCTTGGAACCCCTCCCCAAGATCTAAAATATAATGGTGAAAAAAATTCATTAGTCATAGGTGATAACAATAAATTTAGAGAGTATGTAAATATAAATCCAGGAACAGAGCAAGGTGGTGGAATAACAAGAATTGGTGATAACAATTTATTTATGGTTTATTGTCATGTAGCACATGACTGCTTAATATCAAATAATGTTGTTCTAGCAAATAACGTTCAAGTAGGAGGACATGTAAGTATTCAAAATAATGCTGTAGTTGGAGGTAGCTGTGCAATACATCAATTTTCTAGAATTGGTGAGTCTGCTATGATCGGAGGAATGACTGGAGTCTTAAGTGATGTTATTCCATTTGGTTTATCAATGGGCAACAGAAATAATTTAATAGGATTAAATCTTGTTGGATTGAGAAGATCTCAAGTTTCAAATGAAAATATTAAAAAAATACAATTAGCTTATGAAATAATATTTAAAACGCCAAGTTTTAGAAAAAATATAGAAAAACTTGATATCGACCTTAAAAAAAATGAATTTGTAAAAAAAATTTTAAATTTTATTAATTCAGATAAAAAAAGACCAATATCACTTCCACTTAATAAATAATGATAGGACTTTTTTTAGGCGAAAAAAATTTACCAATTGAAATTATTAAAAAAATAGAGAGAAAGAAGATAAAATATTTCATTATAGATCTGACAAAAAATAACAAATTTAAAAAAAATAAGAATAGTTTTTCCATTAATATAGGTAAGTTTGGTGAGATTCTTAAACTTATTAAATCAAAAAAATGTAATAAAGTTATATTTGCTGGAAATATAATTAAACCTAAAATATCAAAACTCAAATTAGATTTAAAAGGGCTATTTTACATTCCAAGAATAGTTAAAGCATCAAAAAAAGGTGATGCAGCAATATTAAAAGTTCTAATAAAAATTTTGTCTGAAAACAAAATTAAAGTTATAAAATTGAATACCTTCAACCCAGAGTTAACTTTAAAGAAAGGAATTTATACAAAAAATAAGCCAACCTTGTTAGAAAAAGAGGAAATATTAAAAGGAATTAAAGAATTAAAAAAAATAAATTCGTTCAATCATACACAGGCAGTGATTATAAGAGACAATAAAGTCATTTCTCGAGAAACAAGAAAAGGTACAAAGGAAATGATAGAGTCTACTCCTAAATCTAAAATAAAAAAAGGTATTTTAATAAAATTACCTAAAACAAAACAAGATTTAAGAGTAGACTTACCTACGATCGGAATTGATACATTTAAAGATTGTAATAAAATCGGAATTAAGGGGATTGTAGTAAAATCAAATCAAAATATTATATTAAATAAAAAACTCGCTATAAAATATGCTAACCAAAATAATCTTTTTCTAATTGCCGTATGAAAAAAATTTTTATCCTTACAGGTGAACCTTCAGGGGATAAATTAGCATCAGAAGTAATATCTCAAATAAAAACAAAAAGAACTGATTTAGAATTTTTAAGTGTTGGTGGATCAAATTTAGAAAAATTAGGTATAAATACAATCTACGATCAAAAAGAGATAACCTATATAGCTTTTACAGACGTATTATTAAATTTTTTTAAAATAAAAGGTAAAATAAAAAATACTGTTAATGAAATCTTAAAATTTAACCCAGATATTTTATTTAGTGTTGATAGTCCCGATTTTACACTAAGAGTGGCAAAACTAGTCAAAGAAAAAAACCCGAAAATAAAAATAATTCATTTTATTGCCCCTAAAGTTTGGGCATGGAGAGAGGGTAGAGTTAAGAAAATGAAGAAATTTTTAGACCATATTTTGTTGCTCTTTGAGTTTGAAAAAAAATATTTTGATAAAGAAAAATTAACTAATACATTTGTAGGTCATCCCTTGCTGGATAAAAAAAATAATAAAAATATTGAAATAAATCATGTTTTAGATAAAAAAAAAATTATTTCAATTTTTCCTGGAAGCAGAACTTCAGAGATAAACCATCATATGCCAATTCTAATTAATTTTATTAAAAAAATGAATATCAAGGATCCCAATTATAATTTCATATTTCATGCAACTGATAAAAATAAAGAATGTATATCGAGATATATTTCAAAAGAACACATACAAAATCTAGAAATTATTAATGACGATAAAATTAAAGCTGCAGCTTTAAAGAAATCAATTTTTGCGGTAGTAAAATCTGGAACAGTTTCTTTGGAAGTTTGTAAAATGAATGTTCCATCAATAATTATATATAAAATGAATTTTGTTAATTTTTATTTAGCAAAATTTCTATTAAATATAAAATTTGCTAACATGATAAATATCATCAATAATAGAGAGGTTATTCCAGAGTTGATACAATCTGAATGTAATGCTGAGGAAATATTTAAAAGTGTTTACTATTTTCTAAAAAAACCAGATTTAATTACCAAACAAAAAGATGAAATAAAAAAAACTCTTGAAACTTTGACTTCTCCTAGCTCTTCGTCTGAAGAAGCATCAAATATTATCTTATCCTATATTTCCTAATCTTTTTATTACCTCGTTTTTTCCAAGAGATAATATTATATCATATATTCCTGGACCAAATTTAGATCCTGTTAACATTATTCGTAATGGCTGGCCAATGCCCTTAAAATTTGTATTATTCAATTTTATTAACGCATTTATAATTTGTTCTAAATTTTCTCTATCAAAAACTTCTAATTCTGAAATCTTCTCTTTAAATAAATGTATTATTTTTTTTCCTTCATCGTTTATCAGCTGTTTATCATTGTCGTTAAAAATAACTTTATCATTTAATATGTATTTAGAATTGTTAAATATATCCTCAAGTGTTTTTGCTTTATTTTTTAAAAATGTTAAAGAGTTCTTTATTGTATTTTCTTTATCTTCTTTAATTCTATCTTTATACATCTCACAATATTCTTTTAACTTTTTGTACAATATATTTTCTTCACTATTTTTAATGTAATATTCATTCATAGAAAGAATTCTACTCATATCAAGTTTTGAAGGTGATTTACCTATTCCTTCTAAATTAAAAAGTTTTATACTTTCATCTAAGCTAAAAATTTCCTTATCTTTATAAGACCACCCTAACCTTAGTAGGTAATTTCTAAGTGATTCAGGTAGAATCCCAATTTTTGAGTAATCTTCTAATGTTGAGGCATTATCTCTTTTTGATAGTTTCTTACCATCTATTGTATGAATAAGAGGTATATGAGCAAATTGTGGAATATCCCATCCTAGTGCTTCATATATCTGTATTTGTTTAAAAGTATTAATTTTATGATCATCTCCTCTTATAATATGAGTCATTTCCATATTATGATCATCAACTGAGGCGGACAAATTATATGTTGGTGTTTCGTCATTTCTTAAAATAACAAAATCCTCAATAGTATTATTTTCAATCTCTACGTTTCCTTGAACTAAGTCTTTTAATAGAGAAGTGCCTTCTATTTTACTTTTAAATCTTATAACTGGCTTTATATCCCTTGGGGCTTGATCTTCAGAAATATCACGCCATTTTCGATTATACACATAAGGAATTTTTTTTTGTTTAGCTCTTTTCTTTTGTTCCTCTATTTCCTCTTCACTACAAAAGCATTTATAGGCATTTCCATTTTCTAATAATCTTTTAGCAATAGCTACGTGTTCACCAATCATTTTTGATTGAATATACTCTTCACCATCGTGTTTAATTCCCATCCATTCTAGAGAGTTAATTATTTGAATTTTATGTTCTTCCTTAGATCTTTCTTTATCAGTATCCTCTATCCTTAAATAAAATTTACCTGATTTGTTTTTTGAATATAACCAATTAAATAGAGCTGTTCTTACCCCACCAATATGAAGAGGACCGGTAGGAGAAGGAGCAAATCTAGTTGCTACTTTTTTCATGGAATTTATTTAGACTATTTTACTGAAAGTTTCTATATAAAGATACAAGAATTCCTTGAACTTTCACTCTATCTGGGCCAAAAATTTTTGTTTCGTAATTTCTATTTGCACTTTCCAATGCAACAGTTTTACCTTTTCTTCTAATTCTTTTCAACATAGCCTCATGATCATCAATTAAAGCTACTACAATTTTTCCATTATCTGCAGTATCTGCTTTTTTGACAATAACAGTATCACCATCATTGATTCCAGCTTCAATCATAGAATCCCCTTGGACCTTTAAACCAAAAAATTCTCCATCTTTCTCAATATTAGCTGGTAGTGGAATTCTTGAAACTTCATTCTGTATAGCTTCAACTGGAGTTCCTGCAGCAATTTTTCCAAGAACAGGGATTTCTGTATCGTTAGAATTATTTAAATTTTCCTCATCTAGTCCTCCCTTAATAACACTTGGAGAAAAACTGTTATAAATATCGTTTGCGGATGCAGTTTCAGGTAACTTAATTACTTCTAATGCTCTCGCTTTGTGGGCTAATCTTTTAATGAAGCCTCTTTCTTCTAATGCACTAATAAGTCTGTGAATGCCGGATTTTGATTTTAAATTTAACGACTCTTTCATTTCTTCGTATGAAGGGGAGACACCTGTAGATCTCAACTTTTTGTTGATAAAGAGAAGCAGGTTTTTTTGTTTTTTAGTTAACATAGAACAAATTAAGTACACCGATGTTCTATAAAAGTTCCTCAATTTATACAACAGCTAAAAAGCATTATAAATCTTGAAAAATCTCTATAAAAGAGAAAAAATATTGTTATTTTTTAAATCTTTTAAAAGTGATTCACCAATTAAAAAAGTACTTATTGAAGTCCTGTTTTTTATATCAAGCAACTCATCTTTTGTTTTTAGACCGCTCTCAGAAATTAGAGGGGAAGAGTGATTAGAAACAATATCATATATATCATAAGTTGTATTTATCTCAGTTTTAAGAGTTTTTAGGTTTCGGTTATTTATACCAATTAAAGCACCCGGATATTTTACTGATTTTTCTGCCTCTTCAACTGTATGGACTTCAACAATCACACTCATATTATACTTTAAAGCCTCTTCGTAAATTTCATCAGCAGTTTTTTCAGAAATACCGGCTAATATGATCAGGACTGCATCAGCACCATAACTTTTAGCTAAAGGAACTTGAAATTTATCAACAAAAAAGTCTTTACAAAGAATGGGTAATTCAATTTTTTTTTTAATTTCAGAAATATGAGATAAATTTCCTAAAAAAAAGTCTTCCTCAGTTAATACAGACAAACAAGTAACATTCTTAGAGTTATATATCTTTGCAATTTTTACTGGGTCGTAATCATCTATCAAAATACCTGCAGATGGACTAGCTTTTTTTATTTCAGCAATTACAGATATCTTATTTTCTGAGTTATTGGTTTGTATTTTTTTCTTGAAATCAAAAAAAACATCTTTTTCATTAATTGTTTCTATCAAGCTATCAATATCAATTTCACATTTTAGTTTTTCAATTTTAATCTTTTTTTGATCAATTATTTTTTGAAGAATATTTTCAGACATTCTGTATATTTTTTACATATTTGAATGCAGCTCCAGATTTAATAAACCCTCTGGTATAATTATAAGCAATTTTAAAATCATCATATTTTTCTGAAACTATTAATCCTGCTGCAGCATTTAGACATACTGCTTTTGAAAAATCATTATCTTCCCCTTGAAAAATATTTAAAATTTTATCAGAATTAAATTTAGCGTCATCTCCTACTAAATTTTCAAATTTATCAGCATTAACATTTAAATCATTTGGATCAATTATAAACTCAGATATTTCATTGTTCTTCAGTTGAATAACATTAGTTTTAGCGTAAGGTGATATTTCATCTAGACCATCCTCACTATTTACAATCCATGCAAATTTTAAATTTAGATTTTTTAGTGCATTTGCAAAAACTTTTAGAAGTTTATTATCAAAAACACCAATTACCTGCCTTTCAACAAGCGCTGGGCTGCTTAATGGACCTATCATATTAAAAATAGTCCTTTTTCCTATTTTTTTTCTTGTTGGACCAACATATTTCATTGCTGAATGGTAATTTGGAGCGAACATGAAGCCAAAATTGTTATTTTTAATCTGCTCCTCGATTTGATTTGGTTCCAAGTTGATATTTATACTTAAGGCTTCAAGAACGTCGGCTGACCCACATTTTGATGAAACTGCTTTATTTCCATGCTTTGCAACTTTTACACCCATGCTTGCTAACAAAAGTGCTGATGCTGTTGAAATATTTAGAGTATCTTTTCCATCTCCACCAGTACCACAAGTGTCAATGCAATTTTCAGCTTTCACTCTTTTTGACTTATCTCTCAATATATATACACCTCCAGCTATTTCTTCTGAAACCTCGCCTTTATCTGACAATAAAGTTAAAAATTCATAAATTTGTTGATCACTTGCCTCACCATTCATTAAAATCTTAAATGCATTTTTACTCTCATCAAAATTTAAATTTATTTTGTTTCTGAGCTTTTCTAAAAAATGATCCATTTTTATTCTTTTACAAAGTTCTCTAAAATTTTTAAACCATATTTTGTTTTGATACTTTCAGGATGAAATTGAACTCCATGGATTTTGTATTCTTTATGCATAACACCCATTATTGTCCCATCAGATGTACTAGATGTAATTTTTAAATCTTTAGATAAGGATTTTCTATCAATTACTAAACTATGATATCTGGTAGCTAAGAAGTTTTTTGGTAAATTTTTTAAAATACCAATTTTCTTATTTATAATATTACTTGTTTTTCCATGTACAAGTTTTTTAGCTTGAATTATCTTTGAACCAAATACTTGACCAATAATTTGATGGCCTAAGCAAACACCAAGTATTGGCATTTTTTTATATAAATTTTTTACTATCTTTAAACAGTTTCCAGATTGATTGGGGTTTCCAGGACCTGGAGATATTACAATTTTATTATACCCTTTTTTTAAAATAGAATGATGATCTAATTTATCATTTCTATAAACATCTACTTTAGAAAATGATGAAAGATAGTGATATAAATTGAATGTGAAACTATCGTAATTATCAATTAAAATTATTTTCATCTTTTACTCCAAAGCCTTAATTAAAGCTTTTGCTTTATTTACTGTTTCTCTAAATTCATTAATTGGTTTACTATCAGCAACAATTCCTGCTCCAGACTGTACATAAAATTTTTTATCTTTTGAAATTGCCGTTCTAAGTGCAATACAAGTATCAAAATCGCCATTTGCAGAAAAATAACCAATACCACCAGCATAAACTTTTCGCCTAGTTGTTTCTAATTCATCAATAATTTCCATAGCTCTTATTTTAGGAGCGCCTGATACTGTTCCAGCAGGAAAACCAGCTAATAATGTGTCGAATTTGCCCAATTTTTTATTAAATACTCCTTCAACATTAGAGACTATGTGCATTACATGTGAATATCTCTCTATCTTAAAACTTTCGGTTACTTTAACAGAGTTAATTTTAGAAACTTTTCCAGTATCATTTCTTCCAAGATCAAGAAGCATTAAGTGTTCAGAAAGCTCTTTTTTATCTTTTAAAAGATCCTTTTCATAAAATTTATCTTCTTTTTTATTTTTGCCTCTAGGTCTTGTGCCAGCTATAGGTCTAATAGTTATCTTATTATCTCTAAGTCTCACAAGTATCTCAGGACTCGCACCTATAATTTGAAAATCTTCAAAGTTAAAAAAATACATGAAAGGGGAAGGGTTAGTAATTCTTAATTTTTTATAAATATCTATTGGCTCTTTATTAAGAGCAGTTTCGAACCTTTGACTTAGAACAACTTGAAAAATGTCTCCTATTTTAATGTAATTTTTAGCTTTTGAAACATTGCTAAGGAATTTCTTTTTTGAGATATTTGATTTAACTTTTGGTTTGGATATCTTGGTTTTTGACTGATTTATTTTGTAATTATAGTTTGCTAAAAAAATCATTTCTTCTATTTCTTTTTGTATTTGGTCATACTTAGCTTGATAATTTTTGATTTTTTCATCAAAAAAACAATTAACTATAAAAAATAATTTTTTTTTAACATTATCAAAAACAACTAGATTTTTTGGTCTCAAAATTCTTGCATCAGGAATTTTAAGGTCATTTTTTGTACTATTTGGAATTTTCTCAATATATCTTATTGCATCATAAGAGAAATAACCTGAAATAATTGAGCTAATTGGTGGTAATTCACTTGGTATTTTAAAATTAAAATTTTCGATTATTTTCTCAATATTATCTTTTGGAGTTCCTCTTAATTTCTTTCTTTTATTTCCATAATTTAAAACACAGCTATTATTATTAAATTCCCAAATCTTATCAGGATTTTTACCAAAAATTGTATATCTACCTTTTATGAAACCTTTTTCTACAGACTCGAATACGAAGCTATTTCTTACATTTAAGAAGTTATTAATTAAATTTTCTATTTCTTTTAAGCCACTTGACTTTATCGCATGGTAAAGAACTTGATTTTTACTTTTTTCGTAATTTTTCTTAAATAACTTTAGATCAATATTCAACATTATCTAAAATAGTTTTTAACTCTATCAATTGTTTGATTGAAAATTTTAACCTTATATTTTGAATTTAAAGATAGATCATAGGATGTATAAACATCATTAATAATATCGTTATTTGCTTTAGTAGAATATTCTTCAACATTATCAGTATTTTTTTCCATATCTGCATAATAAATATTCTTAATTTTTGTAAGAAAAACTTTATTTGTTTCCCCAGTTACTAAAGAAA
>CACIST010000026.1 GCA_902589395.1 uncultured Pelagibacteraceae bacterium
TTTTCTCTACACTTTATTAGGATCAGTCCTTATGTTGGTTGCTATTATTGCAATTTATTGGATAACAGGAACCACTGATGTTGAAAAACTTTACGAACTTGGTATTCAGGTGGAATATCAAAACTTATTATGGCTAGCATTTTTCAGTTCTTTTGCAGTAAAAACTCCTATGTGGCCGGTACATACTTGGCTGCCTGATGCTCATGTAGAAGCCCCAACTGTTGGTTCTGTATTACTAGCAGCAATACTGCTCAAGATGGCTGGATATGGATTTATTAGATTTTCACTGGGGTTATTTCCTATAGCGTCGGAAAATTTTACGATGTATGTTTACGTATTAAGTTTAATAGCAATTATTTATACATCTCTTGTAGCTTTGATGCAGGAAGATATGAAAAAACTTATAGCATACTCGTCTGTTGCGCATATGGGGTTTGTAACATTAGGCATCTTCACAATGACTCAACAAGGAATTGAAGGAAGTATTTTTCAAATGATAAGTCATGGACTTGTATCAGCTGCACTTTTTTTGAGTGTTGGAGTTGTTTATGAAAGGCATCACACAAGGTTAATTAATAAATATGGGGGCTTAGTCTCTATAATGCCGAGATATGCAATTGTTTTTATGGTATTCACACTTGGTGCTCTAGGACTACCTGGAACAACAGGATTTATAGGAGAATTTTTAATTTTGATGGGTGCATTTGAGAAAAATATCTTAGTAGCGATGATTGCAAGTTTGGGAGTAATTTTAGGAGCAGCATATATGCTTTGGTTATTTAAAAGGGTTGTTTTCGGCGAAATTAATAATCAAGAGCTTAAAAGTATGAAAGATTTAAAAAAGTTTGAAATTATCACATTATCAGCTTTAGTAATACCAATTCTATTTTTTGGTTTTTATCCAGAGCCTTTAATGAATTCAATTGAAGCATCAGTAGAGAATACTTTAAACATGTATAATTTTGAAGTAATTAACAACCTTGCATCAAAGGACTAATGGAAAATTTTCAATATATATTACCGGAAATTTTTATATCGATATCTATAATGCTATTTTTACTAGTTGGAGTTTTCAAAAAAAATAGTGCGAGTTTAATTTATAATTTATCAAATATATCTTTAATCATATTATTGGCACTAATAATAAATCTCAGCTCATTAGATACAATTTACTTATTCAATAAATCATATTTAATAGACAATTTATCTAACTATATGAAGATTATACTTGTTGGATCTGGAATTTTTGTAATGTTAACTGGATCCAAATATATCCAAGTGATAAATTTAAATAAAATTGAATACCCAATCCTCATTTTAAGTAGCATTTTGGGAATGATGATAATGATAAGTTCAAATGATTTAATTGTTTTTTACATGGGCCTTGAACTACAATCATTAGCTTTGTATGTTCTTGCATCTTTTAATAGAGATAATTTACTGTCTACAGAATCTGGACTAAAATATTTTGTTCTTAGCGCATTATCATCTGGTTTGCTGTTATATGGGTGCTCATTAACTTATGGATTTTCTGAAAGTACAAATTTTGATCAAATATTTATAAACTCTACTGAATTTAATTATGGTACCACGTTTGGGATAGTCTTTATTTTAGTTGGTCTTGCATTTAAAATATCGGCTGTACCTTTCCATATGTGGGCTCCAGATGTTTATCAAGGCTCCCCAACATCTGTAACATTATTCTTTGCTATACTTCCAAAAATAGCTGCGCTCTCTGTATTTATTAAGTTTTTGTATACACCTTTTGCCAATATGAATGATCAGTGGCAAACTATTATTATATTTATTTCAATAGCTTCAATGATATTTGGTGCAGTGGCAGCCATAGGTCAAAAAAACTTAAAAAGATTAATTGCTTATAGTTCAATCAGTCATATGGGCTATGCATTGGCTGGATTAGCAACAGTTAGCAACCAAGGAATACAAAGTTCTATTACTTATATATCAATCTATTTGGTGATGAATTTAGCCTTTTTTAGCTGCTTATTTATGCTTAAGAGAAATGATAAATATTATGAGAATATAGACGACTTATCTGGACTTTCTAAAAAACATCCAATTTTGTCTTTCTCATTGTTGATAGTTTTATTTTCTTTAGCAGGAATACCCCCACTTGCAGGTTTTTTTGCGAAATTTTATGTATTCTTAGCTGTTATAGAGCAGTCAATGTATTTTTTAGCAATTGTAGGACTACTAGCAACCGTCGTAGCAGCTTTTTATTATCTAAGAATTATAAAAATTATATATTTTGATCCAGAAAAAGAAGAGTACGAAACATCTCATAATCTAGGATTAAAAATTACTTTGGCTATTTCAACGATATTTATTTTAGTATATTTTATATATCCGAGCGGCATAACAGAAATAGTATCTAAAATTACTATGATCTAATGAAATTAAAAAAATATTTATATAAAAAAGTTGAAAGCACTAACAATGTAGCGCTAAGATTAATTAAACAAGGTAATCAAAGAGGAATAATTTTAACAGATCAACAAACAAAAGGTAAAGGACAAAGAAAAAATAAATGGATATCTATAAAAGGTAATTTGTTTTTATCAGTTTTCTTTGAAATTAGTAAAAAAATATCCTTATCAAAAATAATAAATTTAAATTTAAAAATAATTAAAAAAATAATATGCAAAAAAATAAACACTTTAATTCTAATAAAAAAACCTAATGATATATTAATAAATAAAAAAAAGGTCTGTGGAATTTTACAAGAAACAATTTTTAAGCAGAATAAAAAATATTTGATTGTAGGAATTGGAATTAATGTTTCTAGTAGTCCAAAAATTAATAATTATCCAACTACATTTTTAAATAATTATACAAATAAAAAATTTAAAAGACTTGAATTATTTAAAGAAATTAAATTACTGTATGAAAAAAGCTTACACTCATTTGGAGTTTAATATATGTATTTAATTGGAGATATAGGAAATACTGCAATTAAAATTTGTTTGTTTAATGACAATTTAAAATTGATTAAAAATATCAAAATTCATAAGAAAAATTTAAACAAAAAATTTATCAAAAAAAAATTATTATTTCTAAGAAAATATAATTCTAAACTTAGAAAAGTACTCTTTAGCTCAGTCGTTCCTAACTCTTATAAAATAATAAAAAAAACCATCAAAGAAATAACTAAATTTAACTGTGTTGAGTTAAAAACATGTAATTTAAAAAAATTTATAAATATAAAAGTCAATAGAAAACAAATTGGTTCTGATCGTTTAGCTAATGCAATTGCAGTTATTGATAGTAGGTTTAATTATATTATAGTTGATTTTGGAACGGCTACCAATTTTGATATTGTGATTAAAAAAGATTATATCGGTGGTGTTTTAGCTCCGGGTGTAGAACTTTCCTTGAAAAATTTAATAGATAAAGCCTCTTTAATACCTAAAATTAAGTTAGAAAAGACAGCAAATGTCATTGGTAAAAACACTAAAACCGCCGTAAGAGCTGGTTTTTATCATGGTTATACTGGTTTAATTGAAAATATAATTAAACTAATTTTAAAACAAACTAGAAAGAAGTTTAAAATTATACTTACAGGTGGATTTGCACACTTATTTAAATCATCAATTAAAGGTATTAAAACGGTTGATAAAAATTTAACAATTAAAGGTATCTTAAGAGTAGCTACAAATTAAAAAAATATGAAAGATGAATTATTATTTTGTCCTCTAGGAGGATCTGGTGAAATAGGAATGAACATGAACCTATTTGCATATGGAAAGCCAGAAAATCAAAAATGGATTATTGTTGACGTTGGTGTTACATTTGCAGATGATACAGTACCTGGTGTTGATATCATATATCCAGATCCAGGATTTATTATCGATAAAAAAGATGATTTGTTAGGAATAGTCCTAACACATGCTCATGAAGACCATATTGGAGCTATAGCACATGTATGGCCAAAATTAAAATGTAAAATTTATGCTACACCTTTTACATCAGTTTTAATTACAGAAAAATTTAAAGAAAAAAAAATTGATATAACTAGTCATTTAAAAATTGTGGAGCTAAATAGCACTATTAATTTAGATCCTTTTAAAATAGAGTTTGTTACTCTTACTCATTCAATATTAGAACCTAATGGTCTTAGAATACAAACACCAGCTGGAAATATACTACATACTGGAGATTGGAAATGTGATCCAGATCCTTTAATTGGTGGAAATATAAACTCTGAAAGATTAAAGGAAATAGGTAATGAAGGTGTATTGGCTATGATATGCGACTCTACAAATGTATTTAGTGCAGGTAGAGCAGGATCAGAACTTGATGTTCGTAAAAATTTACTTAAGGTATTTCAAAGACTAAAAAAAAGAATAATTGTTACCTCATTCGCATCTAATGTAGCAAGAATGGAGTCAGTTTTTTACTGTGCTGAGCAAACTGGAAGACATATTTCTCTAGTTGGGAGATCTATGCATAGAATATTTAAAGCAGCTAGACAATGTGGTTATCTTAAAAATGTTATTGATCCAGTTGACCCAAGAGATGCAAAAAATATATCCAGAGAAAAAATTGTCTATTTGTGCACTGGAAGTCAAGGTGAACCAATGGGTGCCATGAATAGAATAGTTAAATATACTCATCCAGATGTTTTTATTGAGAGAAATGATACAGTTATTTTTTCCTCAAAAATTATCCCTGGAAATGAGAAGAAATTATATAAGCTTCATAACAACTTAGTTAAAGAAGGTATTGAAGTCATATCTGAAGATAATGAATATATTCATGTTTCTGGTCATCCTAACCGTGAAGACTTAAGAGATATGTATAACTGGGTTAGACCAAAAGTTGTTATTCCTGTTCACGGAGAACATAGACACATGATAGAGCACATAGAATTTGCTAAAGAAATGCAGGTAAAATATCCAGTCCAAGTAGAGAATGGAGATATTGTTAAGTTATATCCTGGAGAAAAACCAGAGGTCTATGACAAAGCACCAAGTGGAAGAGTTTATTTAGACGGAAATGTTCCAGTAGAGGAAGATTCTAGATCAATAAAAGAAAGAAGAAATATTTCATCAAATGGATTTTTAGAAGCCACAATTATGATTACACCAAAAGGAAATATTCATAATAAACCTTTGGTAACTTTTAGAGGTCTACCAGTATATGAGAATGATGAGTTTATTTATGGATTAGAAGAAGAAATAGAAAGAACTATTAAAACATTTTCATTAAACAACACAAAACAACAAGATAATCTCATAGATGCTCTTAAAATAACTTGTCGTAAATTTTCAAAAGAAAAAACTGGGAAAAAACCACTAACAAATATAAACTTGGTAAGAATTTAAATAATAAAATGCATTTTTCAAAATCATTTGTACCAATTCTTAAAAATAATCCTACAGAGGCCAAAATTAAATCTCATCAGCTTATGTTAAGAGTTGGAATGATAAAACAATCGTCAGCTGGAATCTATTCTTGGTTACCACTCGGTTTCAAGGTTATGAAAAAAATAGAGCAAATTGTTAGAGAAGAGCAGGACAGAATTGGAGTTCAGGAAATTCTAATGCCAACAATTCAGTCATCAGAAATTTGGAAAGAAAGTGGAAGATATGATGATTATGGAGAAGAGATGTTGCGTATTAAAGATCGTCAAAATAGAGAAATGTTGTATGGACCTACCAATGAAGAGCTTGTAACAGAAATTTTTAGATCAAGTATTAAATCTTATAAATCACTCCCACAGCTATTATATCATATTCAATGGAAATTTAGAGATGAATTAAGACCAAGGTTTGGAATTATGAGATGCAGGGAGTTTTATATGAAAGATGCCTATTCTTTTGATTTAAGTGATGACGAGGCTTTTTTTTCATACAATAAATTTTTTCTATCTTATTTAAGAACTTTTAAAAGATTAGATTTATCAGCAATACCAATGGCAGCTGATACAGGGCCAATTGGCGGGAACCTTTCGCATGAATTTATAATTCTAGCTGATACAGGAGAAAGTAAAATTTATACAGATAAACGGATATTTGATGTGAATAGCTCATCTACTATGTTAGAAAAAAATTCGCTCACCGATTTACGACAGCAATATGAAAAATTTTATTCTGTTACAGATGAGAAATTTGACCAGAGTGAATTTGAAAAAGTAGTACCAGAAGAATTTAGAGTAAAGACAAAAGGAATTGAGGTAGGTCATATATTTTATTTTGGAGATAAATATTCAAAACCAATGAATGCTGCAGTAGATTTTAATGGTAAAAAAGAATTTGTTAAAATGGGATCATATGGAATAGGTGTTTCAAGATTGGTAGGTGCCATAATTGAGGCTAAATACAACGATAAAGATGAAATAATGAAATGGCCAATATCAGTTGCTCCTTATCACTGTGCGATAATTCCAATGATTAAAAAGAATGATACAACAAACTTAGAAAAATCAAATAAAATATTTGAATATTTTAAGTCTAAAAATATAGATGCTATCATGGATGATACTGAAGAAAATATTTCAGCAAAAATTAGGAAATTTAATTTAATTGGTATTCCGTATCAGTTGATTTTGGGAAATAAAACTGAGGGAGACTTATTTGAGTTTAAAGAAATTAATGGGGAAACTCAAAAATTAAGTATCGAAGAAGCTGCATCACAAATTTTAAAAGCTAAATCAAATTGATCTCACAGTTAGAAAGAGAAGTTACATTTAGATTTTTAAAAACTCGAAAACATGACGGTTTTTTAAATATCATTTCGATCTTTTCTTTTATTGGAATTTCATTAGGTGTTGCAGTTCTAATCATTGTTATGTCTGTAATGAATGGTTTTAGAACTGAATTAATATCTAAAATTGTAGGTTTTAATGCTCATGCAGTAGTTCAACCAGTAAACAAATCACTGGAATATATTAAAGATTTTGATTTGGCAAAAAATATAGTTTCAAATGATGGAGAAGCAGTAATATTGAATAAAAGTGTTACAAAGGGTGTCTTCCTAAAAGGATATTTGGAAAGCGATTTTAGAAACCTCCAAATAGTAAAAAATAAAGAATTTTTTGGATCGCAAAACTTAAATAATAATAATATTTCAATTGGTAAAGAATTAAGCTTTAATTTAAATGTTGATATTGGTGATACGATTACAATTATGTCTCCCGCAGGAATACAAACTTTAGTAGGCACACTTCCCAAACAAGAAAACTTTAAAATAGTGTCAATTTTTGATAGTGGTTTATTAGAATATAATGAAAATATTGCATATATAAATTTAGAGACGCTTGAAAGTTTTTTTAATAAAAATAAAGAAGATAGGTTCTTAGAATTTTATTTTAAAGATCCAAAAAATATAGAAATTCATAAAAAAAATTTAACAGTCATGTTTCCAGAATCACTAGTTTATACTTGGTCAGATGTGAATAAATCATTATTTTCAGCTTTGAAAGTTGAAAGAAATGTGATGTTTATAATTCTTTCTTTAATAATTATTGTTGCAGCATTTAACATAATATCTGGACTCACAATTTTAGTTAAAAATAAAACAAGAGATATAGGCATCTTAAAATCAATTGGTGTATCTAGTAAATCTATAAAAAAAATCTTCTTTTTAGTGGGTTTTTTTATAGGAAGCTTAGCAACACTATTTGGAGTAGTTGTTGGTACTCTATTTTCTATTTATATAGAAAGTATAAGACAATTTATCTCAAATATATTTGGTATTTCTCTTTTTCCAGAAGATATTTATATTTTAAATTCTATGCCTTCTGAAATAAATGTAATTTCAATAATAATAATCTCTCTTTGTTCAATAATTGCAACAATTTTAGTATCTATATACCCAGCTTCAAAAGCATCTTCTTTAGACACGGTTAAAACTCTAAAATATGAATAATTATATTAAAATAAAAAATCTATCAAAAAAATATGAGAAAAATAAATCTATAAAAGTTTTAAATGATATTTCATTTAATTTTGAAAGTGGAAAAATCTATTCTATCGTTGGGCCATCTGGGTCCGGAAAATCGACTTTACTAAATTTAATGTCATTAATTGATAAGCCTACTAAGGGTTCAATAGAAATAAGTAGCAATAAAATAAAGTCAAATAACAAAGTTGAAAATGATCTAATTAGAGCAAGGAAAATTGGAATTATTTATCAAGACAAAAACTTATTATCAGATTTTACAGCTTTAGAAAATGTGTACTTGCCTAACTTACTAATTTCCAAAGAAAAACAAAAATCTATGGAACTTGCAAAAAAATTGATAAAAAATCTAGGTATGTCAGCTAGAGTAAACCATTTTCCTAATGAATTATCTGGAGGTGAAAATCAACGCATTGCCATAGCAAGGGCATTAATTAATAATCCTGATATTATATTAGCAGATGAGCCAACAGGTAGTCTGGACTCAGATAATGCTAAAATTATATTTAAAATTCTATTTAATTTGAAAAATAAAAATAGAATCATTATTTTTGCAACTCACAATAGATATTTTGCCAATATGGCGGATTGTAAAATTACAATGAATAATGGTAATATAGCTTTTACCAATGCTCCAATCTAAAACAAAATCTTTTAATCAAATTAAGATTCACACACAATATTCAATTTGTGAAGGTGCTTTAAAAATTGATGATTTAAAAGAATTTTGTAAAAAAAAAAAGATTCAATCTGTTGGTTTAAGTGATACTTATAATTTATCAGGTGCTTTAGAATTTTCTGAAAATATTTCATCTGTCGGGACACAACCAATTATTGGATCACAAATTCAATTCAAATTTAAAAATACTTATGGGCTTATTCCACTTATTGCTAAAAATTATACTGGTTATAAAAATATGATAGACCTTTCATCTAAAGCTTATTTAGAAAATCACGATGGAGATAAACCGTATTGTTCTATTGATGATTTAATGAAGTATAACGATGGCATAATATTATTATCTGGTTCAATAAACAATTTAATAGGCAAACTTTTTAACAAAGGTCTATTCGAAGATTTGGAAGAATTAGTGACAATTCTTAATCCAAAATTCAAAGAAAATTTTTATTTAGAAATTCAAAGGCATGGAGATCAAAATGAAAAACAATTTGAAGATTTTAATTTGAGCATATCTCATAAATATAA
>CACIST010000027.1 GCA_902589395.1 uncultured Pelagibacteraceae bacterium
CATTATAAATAAGATTTAATAATTTTGATTTTTTTACAATTCCCATATTTACAAGAAAATTTCTTTTTAGTTCATAACCGCCCCCTGTCAAAATCAATTTTAACTTAGGAAATTTTTTTAATAATTTTGGCATTAATTTTTTTATTATATAATCAATTGCTAATTTATTAGGTAAATACTTATATGATCCACAATAAATTAAATAGTCATCATAAATTATTTTTTTTTTATTAAACCATAATATTTTTTTTGAGACGCCATTATTTAATCTAAGACACTTAACATTATATAAACTATAGATTTTTTTTTTTTCAATATCTGATACAGAAGTTGAGATATCAGCATAATTAAAAACAAATTTTTCTAGAACCCTTGTCAATCTAATAATAAATTTTGATGATATCATTTTTCTTACTTCATATTCTATGCTATGAGAATGATAAATAATTTTAGTTGATGGCGAGAAAAATCTAATGAGAATTAAAGAAATAAAACTATAACCAATCCAGCTAGGTCCTTCTATTACTGCTATTTTATTTTTATTTTTTTTTAAAAACTGTAAGGACTTAAAAATTAGTATGGGAATTTTTGCTAACTTAAAAATTGGTCTCTCTTTAGCTATGTATATAGTTTCAAGAAATTTATTTTTTTTTTTGTTAACATGAGAAACTTGAAATAATTTTTTTTCTCCAGGCCAACAAGTAAATAGACTTCTTATAACCTCGGCAGATCCCATATTTGTTGGATAAACTGGAAAAAAACAAATAAATACTGTTCTCATTTTCTTAACTTTATAATAAATACTATCGAGTTAAATATGACTAAGCTAATATAGGAAATATAAAAGTACTTATCAAAATATAAATCTAAAAATAAAATGAAAATTACAAAAACTATGTTTATATACATAACTATTAGTGAATCGATATATATTTGAAGTTTTCTTGACCTAAAAATAAATAAAACGAATTCTTTTAACAAAAGTATAAGAGACACAGATATTAAGCTTTTATATCCAAATAAAATTATCAATAAGATACTTAAAAATGGAAATATAAATATAATTTCTAGAAGTGTATTAAATTTAATTTCTTTCTTTCCCTCGAAAAGTGCAATTAGAATATGAGAAATACCAGAAATCCAAGAGACAATTAAAAAAATTTTTGTTAATTGTAAAATTTGTATTGAATATTGATCCTGAAGCCAAATTTTTAAAATATTTTCAAGTATAGGAAATAATAAAAGTAAGCCAAGTGGAATAAAAATTGTATAAATATTTAAAGAAATATTAAAACTATCATTATATTTTTCTGAAGAAATTTCAGGTAACAAAACAGCTGATAGACTTTTTGAAAATATAGTTATTTTACCAGCTAATTGATAGGGAATGCTATAAATTGCAAGTGCAACAGGACCTATAAAAATATTTATTAAATATTTATCTAAAAAATCATATATTTGAATATTTGTATTATGTAAAAAATACCATTTAGAGAATATTTTCACTTTATCAAAAAGTTTGAAACTTTTAACACTTTTGTGGATAAAAATTTTATTTATAAACAGAAATATAATAAGGATTGAAATAATTTTTATAATAATAGAAAATTTAATTAAATCTAAGTAATTTATATCAAAAATTAGTAAGCAAATTGATGGAATATTTAGTGCTACTGTATAAAATAAAAAATTACAAACTGATAAAAGTTTGAAACTTTTTAAACCTTGAATTACTCCTTCTAAAATAATGTATAAAATTGTTAAAGAGATACCTAACCCTATAATTAAAAAAAAATGCAAATCTTTGTAAAAATTACTAATAAAAATATTTGTTATCATCACAATTAAAATAATTAAACTTGAAAAAAATAAACTTTGCTGAATTATTTCTTTTTGAAATTTTTTTTTTGATAATTCTATTGTTACAATTTTATTCAAGCCAAAACTTAGCAATAAACCAAATGAAAATATAAAATGAAAAAAAATATAATTTCCATAATCAGATTTACCATTTATTTGTAAATGAATAGGAATAGATATTATTGACAAAATTATACCCAAGATTGAAGGAATAGACAAAATTGATGTATTTTTCAAAAGTATAAATCGTTGTTTAAGTTTATTTAATTGAGGTATTTTTAAAAAAAGTTTATTCATTTATTTATGAGTTTACAGGTTTTTTTAAATTTAATTAGATATAAAAACTATATTAAAAATTTCATAATTTTTTTACCCTTATTTTTAAATTTTACAAATTGGAACCAGGATAGTTATATTGAATTGATAATACCATATATTTTCTTTTGTATTATTTCATCTTCAATTTATATTATTAATGATTTAAAAGATCTAGAATTAGATAAAACGCACAAAACAAAAAAATTTAGGCCACTTCCTAGTGGTATAGTGTCAAAAAAAGTTGCAATTTTAATTTCCATTTTTTTTGCATTTTCTTCATTTCTATATTTTGGTTTATTTTCATTAAAAAAAGTTTTAATTTTAATTTTAGCCTATTTTTTTATAAATATATTTTATAGTTTCTATATTAAGAAAATTAAATACTTAGATTTAATTTCAATTTCTTCTGGATTTATTATAAGAATTTTCTTAGGTTCATTTATATCTAGTGTGTTTGTTTCAAAATTTCTTATAATGCAGATTGTATTTTTTTCATTATTTATTCTTATTTGCAAAAGAAGAGAGTATTTTTTCTCTTACAACAAACCTACAAAATTTATTTATAAATTGAATGAATTAAATTTTTTATCAAAATTATTTTTATTTTTAAGTATTTTAAATTATTTCATCTATATATTTTCAAGTGAAAGATTTACGGATAGTTTATCAATCGAGTTTTCATTTTTAATATTTTCATATTTAATTGTTAAATATTATTTGAATACAAAAAAAAATATTAATTTTGACCCAATAACTATTTATTTTAATGATAGATATTTAATTTTTTTTTCCTTTATATATATATTAAATTTTATATCAGGATTTTATGCATTATATTGATTTAAAAAATATTAAAAGTTGGGCGAAAAATTACACAGGAAGTTATCGATTATATTATCCAAAAAATGTAAATGAAATTAAATCTATATTATCAAAAAAAAATAAAATAATTGCAGCAGGTGGTTTCAGAAGTTATGGAGATAGTGCAATAAATGACACTATATTGAGCAGTAAATTTTTAAACAAAATTTTAAACTTTGATGAAAAAAATGGAATTTTGAGAGCACAAGCGGGAACTACAATTGAACAAATGATTAATTTTTTAATACCTAAGGGGTGGTTTTTAAATGTTTCTCCTGGGACCAAATACGCCACGCTTGGAGGGTGTATAGCTAGTGATGTTCATGGAAAAGAACATCATAAATTTGGTTGTTTTAGTGAAGGCTTAAATAAGATAAAATTATTATTAAATGAAAATGAGATAGTTGAAATAGATAGGAGTAGTAATCCAGATTTATTTTATTCAACATGTGGAGGTATGGGTTTAACGGGGTTTATTTTGGAGGCTGAGATAAATTGTAAAAAAATTCAGTCTAGCGAAATTTATTTCAATAAATATCTTAATCAATCTTTAGATAGCGTATTTCAATGTTTTGAAAAATACTCTGATTATGATTATTCAGTTGCATGGTTAGATACTATCAAGTCAAATAATAATTATAAGTCCGTTTTTACGTGTGGAAATTTTTCAAATAGTTTTAAAAAAAAACTAAAATTAAATAAAAAAAAAGAAAATCAGTATTCCTTTTAAAATCAAAGTAGTAAATAGAATAAGTATATATCTTTTTAATAAAATATATTATTTAATTAATTTTTTTTCCAAAAAAGAAGGATATACAGATTATGATAATTTTTTTTATCCATTGGATAAAGTTAGAAATTGGCAAAGACTTTATGGAAATAATGGATTTCTCCAATATCAATTTATTATTCCAAAAAAAACTGGAAAAGAGGCAATTTATGAAATTTTGAATTTTATAAATACGTCAAAAAATAGCTCATCTTTAGCAGTTTTGAAATTGCATGGAAAAAATAATAATAATTATATTTCCTTTCCAATTTCAGGTTATAGTTTAGCGATGGATTTTGCCATAAACGATGACATTTCAAAAATTTTAAACAAGATAGATCAAATCGTTCTAAAATTTGAGGGTAGAGTGTATTTAACTAAAGACAGCAGGTTAGAAAAAGTCATATTTAAAAAATTTTATCCAAATTTTACAAAAATTAAAAAAGTAATTGAAAAATACGAAATTTATAATTTTTCTTCATTTCAATCAAAAAGATTAGGTATGGATGAATAAAAAAAAAATTTTGATTTTGGGTGCTACCTGTAATTTAGGAATAGAATTATCAAAAATTTATGCAAAACATAATTGGAATTTAATTTTAGTATCAAGAGACTATAAAAAAAATTTAGAATTAAAAAATAATCTTGAAAAAGAATTTGATAATATCGAAATTTTTAATCATCAACTAGATATTTTAGATATCCAAAATCAAAATAATGTATTTAGTCAAATACAAAAACCTATAGATGGTGTTATAAGTTTAATTGGTCAAACACATAATGTGCAAAATATTAAGGATGAAAACTTAATAAACGTAATAAATACAAATTATACTTATTTGATAAATTTTTTAACTTTTTTTTTAAAAGATTTTGAGCTCAGAAACAATGGATTTATTATCTGTTTGTCGTCTGTTGCAGGTCTTAGAGGTAGAGGAAAAAATTTTTTTTATGGTAGCGCGAAGTCTGGTTTGAACACATACCTATCAGGTGTTAGAAGCTTCTATAAAAATTCAAATTTATTTTTTATGACAGTTTTGCCAGGTTTTATTAAAAATAAAGATTCTAACATTTCTAAAATTGAAAGTTTATTTGCAATAACTCCATCTGATTTAGCAAAAAAAATTTTTTATGCACAACAAAAAAAAAAAGAAATATTATATTCAAATATATTTTGGATTTTTGTTATGTCTATAATTAGAGTGCTGCCTAATAAAATTTTTAAAAAATTTTTTTAAATTTTCCCATTATTTTTTTTATGAAGTAATACGGATAAAATATTAAATATGACAAAAATAATTTAAAATTTAAATCTTTAAAATTAAATACTTTATATAATAAATAATAATAAGATCCATAAGCATATAATTTAGATAATTTATTTTTTTTTAAAAAAGTTGCAAAATATTTTTGATTTTCTTTCCAAGATTTGATTTGTGTTTCTCTATTTTCATCAAAAGCAACAAAATCATTATTAAATTTGATTACATTAATATGTTTAAATAAATTTATTTTTTCCAGATTTAAAAGCTCACATATAGAGATATAAAAGTTCTCTATTATACCCCAATCATATTGGTCATAATCAACTGCAATTTTCTTAAATTTTATTGCGTTTTCTTTTGATAATTTAAATACGATTAAATCAATTCCGAAATGGGGCCAAAAATTATTTTTTATAATATCATTTGATATGTGAATATTTGGATAAATAAATGCACAGAATTCTTTAATTTGAATCTGAGATATGACCTTAAATAATCTACTTGGTACAATGATATCTGCTGTAGAATAAACTAAATATTCATATTTGTTATCGATATATTGGCTTAAAGCATTATCTAGCATAATCTTATTAGAATATTTTTTATTATTTGGCAACTGGGTTTTTGGAACATTTATGAAGTGTTTTTTTATTTTTTTATTATCTATAAATTTTTTAACATTTGCCTCTTCAAACTGTGTTAAACTCAAAGTGATATCGTGATCTAAAGATATTAATGAATCTACAAACATATTTTGATAAAAGTCGTTATTTTTTGATTTACCAACTGGTCTAAAAGAAACCATCCATAAAATAGACATGTTATAATTTATATTCATTTTAGTTCATACTTCTATAAAATTATAATTTTGAAGAATTAAGGATTTTAACTTGTTTAAAATAGTAAATATAATAAAAGTATTTTATGAAAATTCTGATTGCTGGTGCTGGTGGATTCATTGGAGGCCATTTAGTAAAGAGCTTAATGGAAGAGGGACATGAATTAGTATGTGCAGACTCTAAGCCATTTGAATATTGGTTTCAAATTTTTGACAAAAACAAAAATTTTTCACTTGATTTGAAAGAATATGATAATTGTTTGAAAGTAACAAAGAATATTGATTACGTTTATAACATGGCCTGCAATATGGGAGGTATGGGCTTTATAGAGAATAATAAAGCAGAGTGCATGTTATCAGTTCTTATTAACACTAACCTTTTAAGGTCTTGTTTAAAAAATTCGGCGAAAAGATATTTCTTTTCGTCGAGTGCTTGTGTCTATAACGCATCAAAACAAACCAAAACGTTTGTTGAAGGTTTGAAAGAAATTGATGCTTACCCAGCAGATCCTGAGGACGGGTATGGATGGGAAAAATTATTTAGCGAGAGAATGTGTAGACACTTTAGAGAGGATTTTGGATTAGAGACAAGAATTATAAGATATCATAATGTATATGGACCAGAAGGTACATACGATGGTGGGAGAGAAAAAGCTCCAGCTGCCTTATGTAGAAAAATAGCTGATGCAAAACTATCAAAATCTAATTCAATTGATGTTTGGGGCGATGGTGAACAAACAAGAAGTTTTATGTATATAGATGATTGTATTCATGGGACAAAAATGATTGTTAATTCCAACTCCTCAGATGTTTATAATCTCGGTAGCGATGAACAGGTCTCAATTAATCAAATGATTAATATGATAGAAGAGATAGCTAATTATAAAGTTAAAAAAAATTACCAATTAGATAAACCTAAAGGTGTTAGAGGAAGATCAAGTGATAATCAAAAAATATTTAAAGATTTTGAGTGGAAACCTAATTTGAAATTATACAAAGGTTTGGAGATGACATACCAGTGGATCAATGATCAAATAACTTCTGGAGAAAATACAAAAAAATTTACTCGAGGATATTAATTTTTTTGAATAAAAATTGATGTTAAATTTAAAAGAAAAAGTTTTAGTTTCTTTCCCTTCAATATTAATATCATTTTTACCATTGTTTTTAATTAGTGGACCATTTTTAAGTGATTTAAGTGTAGTTTTAGTATGTATTTTTTTTATTTTAAACTTAAAAATAAATAATAATTTTGATTTTTTAAATAATACATTTTTTAAAATATTTTTAATTTTTTTTTTTTATATAGTTATTAATAGTTTTTTTAAATTTTATGACTTTAATAACATTCGGTCTTCAGTCAGTTATCTAAGATTTGGGATTTTTACATTAGCAGTAGTTTATTTTTTGGATAAAAGACCAATTATATTAGAATGGTTATTTAAAGTATTCATTTTTTGTTTTTTAATATTAATTATTGATGGATATATCCAATACTTTTTTAAAATAAATATATTTGGAAAAGAAGTAGATTTGGGTAGTCGTAGGATTATGTTTTTTTTAAATGATGAATATATATTAGGTAGTTTTTTAAGTAGATTGTATCCAGTATTTTTGGGTATTACATTCTATTTGTATAAAGATAATAAAAAATTCATAATTTTATTATCAATAATATTCGTACTTGTGGAAACTTTAATTTTTTTAAGTGGAGAGAGGGTGGCTTTTTTCTTTAATACACTTTCAGCATTATTTATAATTTTAATGATAAAAAACTTTAAAAAAATTAGATTAATTACGTTATTACTATCATTTATTGCAATAATTTTCATATCTTATTTTGATAACTCAGCAAAAAATAGAATTTGGGATGAAACTATAGATCAGATAGGTATTAATTCATCTAAATTGAATATATTTTCAGAAACACATGAAGCTCATTATAATTCAGCCTACCGAATGTTTTTAGATAATAAAGTTTTTGGAATAGGAATAAGAAATTTTAGAAATTTTTGTAGTGACCCTAAATACAAAATAGATGATACATCTTGTTCAACACATCCTCACAACACTTATATTCAACTTTTGTCAGAAACAGGTATAATAGGTTTATCGTTTGGTTTAATATTATTTTTTTATTTTGTTTTTAAGATGCTTATTCATCTAAGGGGGGCATTATTTAACGGAAAATATTTTTTTAAAGATTATGAAATATGTTTACTTTCCGCAATACTAATTACAATATGGCCAATATCTCCAAGTGGTAATTTTTTTAATAATTGGTTATCTATTATTTACTATTTTCCTTTAGGCTTTTTTATTATGGAGTCTAAAAAATAAATCATTACCGCAATCTTGAAATAATTTTGTATCCCCCAATTTTTCTAAGATAAAGTTCTTCTGGTGCTTGATGTGTACATGGAGATGGAGAATAAAAACATAATTTATTATTTTTGGGCACATAAAAAAACTCTTTTTCGCTTTCCAAAAAGTTAATTTTTTTGTAATAAATATTTTCACCTTCAAAATTTGAATAAATATTAATCCATGGACTGTAAATTTTGCTATTAAACTTGATTAGAATTCGATCAAAATTCTTATAACAAATTGTAAGAAATATAATAGGTAATATAATTTTTATGGATTTTTTATGCAAATTAGCATCAAACTTTTTTATAAAGATTACAGAGGAAAGTACAATTAAACTTATTAAAAAACCTGTTCCAAACCTATAAACAGGAAATTT
>CACIST010000028.1 GCA_902589395.1 uncultured Pelagibacteraceae bacterium
TCTTTTGCTCTTTTTTTGTTGAGTTCGTCACTCCTCATAACCCTTTTGACCCTGCATCATTATCTTTAATGGAAGCTTTTACTCCTCCTTCTTGGACCGAGGATGGTATGGCAAAATTTATCTTAGGTACAGATGGACAAGGAAGAGATATGCTTTCAACAATTCTTTATGGTTCACGAATTTCATTAATAGTTGGTTTCTCAGCAATTATCTTTAGTCTAATATTAGGTGTCTCACTGGGTTTAACAGCAGGTTACTTTGGTGGAAAATATGAAATGATAGTTATGAGATTAACAGATGTTCAGCTAACAGTACCAAGTATATTAATGGCTCTATTAGTTGATGGTATTGCAAGAGGTATCATCTCCAGAGAAATGCATGATGAGATGGCAATATATGTTTTAATTTTTGCTATAGGAATTTCGGAGTGGCCTCAATTTGCAAGAGTTTCTCGTGCAGCAACTTTAGTAGAAAAAAATAAAGATTATGTTTCAGCTTCATCAATTATAGGTGTTTCAAATTTACTTATTATGTTTAAGCATATACTGCCAAATATAATGAGACCTGTTTTGGTAATAGGCACAATTGGTCTAGCTCTTGCTATCATTGCAGAGTCAACATTGAGTTTTTTAGGGGTGGGAGTTCCTCCTACAACACCTTCATTAGGTACTTTAATTAGATTAGGAAATGATTTTTTATTTTCAGGTGAATGGTGGATAACATTCTTTCCTGCAATATTCTTAGTTATTCTTGCTTTCTCAATTAATTTATTAGGAGATTGGATGAGAGATACGCTTAACCCAAGGTTAAAAAAATGACTTTTCTAAAAATAAGTAATTTGAGTGTCGACTATAAAATGAGAAAAGAAACAGTAAATGCTGCAAAAAATATAAATATAGACATTAAAAAAGGTGAAATAGTTGGATTAGTCGGAGAGTCTGGTTCTGGAAAAAGCACTGTTGCTAATGCGATTGTAAATTTAATTGATGAACCAGGTAAAGTTTCAAGTGGATCAATATTGATGGGAGAAACCAATATCAGTGAACATCCAGAAACAATTGTTCAGTATCGAGGAAAAAAAATTGGATTAATATTTCAAGATCCTCAAACCTCTTTAAATCCAATTTTAACAATTGGTGAACAACTTATAGAAACAATACAAACTCATTTAAACTTAAGTTCAGAGGATGCAAAAAATAAAGCAATTAATTTATTAAAAGAAGTTGGGATCAAGGATGCCGAAAAAAGGTTTTATAATTACCCTCACCAATTTTCTGGCGGTATGAGACAAAGAGTTGTTATATCTCTTGCATTATGTTGCGAGCCTGAATTATTAATTGCAGATGAACCAACAACAGCACTAGACGTTTCTATTCAGTCTCAAATTCTAGAATTAATTAAAAGTCTAACAAAAGAGAGAAATTTAGCTGTAATACTTATTACTCACGATATGGGAGTTATCGCTGAAACTACAGACAGGGTAGCTGTCATGAAAAATGGAAACTTAGTTGAAATAGGTTTAACTAAACAGATATTGGTTGAACCTAAGGAAAAATACACAAAAAGCTTAGTTAGCTCTGTACCACCAACTAATAAAAAAATATCTAGATTTACAATAATAGAAAAAGAGAATGTTAATAATCAAAATAATAACATTAAAATATTAAACAGATGGTCCAAAAAGATTATTGTTGATCAAAATTTAATAGAGATAAAAAACTTGAGTAAATCTTTTGATGATAGTTTTTTCACGGAGAATACAAAGAATTCTGTAATGGCTGTAGATGATGTCTCACTAAATATAAAAGAAGGGCAATCCTTTGGCTTAGTTGGTGAGAGTGGAAGTGGTAAAACAACAATAGCAAAAATGGTTGTTAATTTGTTTAAGCCTAGTTCTGGAGATATTTATTTTGACAGTGTTAATGTTACCAAAATTAAAAAAAACAAAGATCTACTTAAATTTAGAAAACAAATTCAAATGATCTTTCAGGATCCATTTTCTTCATTAAATGGAAGACTAAAAGTAAAGGAAATTATTGCAGAACCAATTAAACTTCATAATCCGGATATAAAATCTAGCGATTTAGACAGTTATATCTATGATTTATTAGAATCTGTTGAATTAACTCAACAGTCTGCAATCAGATATCCCCATGAATTTTCAGGGGGACAAAGACAAAGAATATCAATAGCAAGAGCATTAGCCACACAACCAAGACTTCTTGTTTGTGATGAACCTACATCAGCATTAGATGTGAGCATTCAAGCTCAAATATTAAACTTATTAAAAGATCTTCAAGAACAGTTAAATCTCACAATTTTATTTATAAGCCATGACTTACCGGTTGTAAGACAAATGTGTGATAAAATAGCTGTGCTTAAAGATGGAAAATTATGTGAAGTGTCCGAAACAGAAGAGCTGTTTAAAAATCCTAAACATAATTATACTAAGGAACTACTAAAATTAATGCCAAAAATTGAGTCAATTTATAACTAAAAGGAGAAAACCATGACAATATTTAAAAAAATTTCTGAAAATGAAGCTACTGGAAAGGTAAAAGAAATTTTTGAAGAAATAAAAGAAGCACGACAAATAACTGAAATTCCTAATTTTTGGAAAACAATGGCTAATAGTCCTGAAACATTAGAAAGAACCTGGAGATCATTACAACAAGTAATGGGAAAAGGTGAATTAGATCCTGCTGTAAAGGAGCTTATTTATGTTGCAGTTTCAATTACTAACAATTGTGAATATTGTATTAAATCTCATTCTTTAGCTGCCAGAAAAAAAGGTGCCACAGACGGAATGATAAACGAAATGATCGCAATTGTAGGAATGGCAAATGAAACGAATCGTTTAGTTGAAGGTTATCAAGTAGAAGTAGACGACTTTCTCAAATAAAATGAATTTTGATTTTGTTTACAAGATATGCACAAAATCTGAGTGGAATGAGGCAAAACAAAATAATATTTTTAAAGGCACTGAATTAGATTTAAAAGATGGTTATATCCATTTTTCAGATAAAGATCAGGTCAAACAAACACTCAATAAGTTTTATCTTAATCAAACTAACTTAATTATTCTTAAAGTGGATGCTCTAAAATTAAAAAATCTAGTTTGGGAGCAATCAACTGATGGCAACATGTTTCCTCATTTATACTCAGATCTGGATTTAGATTTTGTAGTTAAAGAATATATGATTGATTTAAAAGATGACGGAAAGCATGATCTACCAGATGAACTTTTATATTTAATTTGATTTTCCAACTAAATTAACAATTAAAACTCCAGATATAATTAGTATTAGACCTATTATTGTAAAAAAGTCAGGGATTTGGTTAAATTTATAAATTCCCACAATAGAGGTAGCTATTATACACAAGCCTGCAAATGAAGCATAAGTTACACCAACAGGAATAGTTTTCATAACTAAAGACAGAGTATACATACAAGCAACTATTGTTATTGCCGTAAAGACACTTGGTAAAAATATTGTAAAACCATTTGCAGCTTTAGCGAAACCATTTGATGCTGTACCAAGAGCGACTGCAACAATTAAAATTATATAAGCAGTTAAATTACTCATAATTAGAGAATAATATATCCTTAACTAATATCTACAAACTTTTCTAATTTATTTAAATTTTATAGGACCGACCATTCCACTTTCGTAGTGACCAGGAATGTTACATGCCATTTCTAAAGAAATATCTTTTGAAAATTTCCAAATAATTTGTCCTGTTTTATTTGGTTCTAGCATTACACTATTTGCGTGTTTGTGGCCCAATGAGTGATCTTTTTTTGACATTTCTTTCATTTTTTTATGGTCAATTCGGTCGCCTAAAAGAATATCGTGTTCAATTAATCTTGCCATTTCGGGTTGGTGATCAATATGCATCTTTTTGGTTCCAATATTATATTCATGAACTAGTTCACCTAAATTTTTAACAATTATTTTTACTGTTTCACCTTTTTTAACTTGAATTGAACTCGGCTCATAATAATTGTCATACATCTTTACTTCTATTACTCTTGTAACATCATTTGGATCACCCTTAGACCCAATCATCTTCATTGAAGCTGCATTAGAATTAAAGGCGATGAAAATAAATAAAAGTATAAGTTTTTTCATTATTTAGGCATTGGTGTTGCGCCAGTCTCTAAACTCATGATTTTTCCATTATCATATTTGTAGACTGCCATTACTGCTTCAGTGTTTCCATCATCAAATGTTACAAATGCGTGGTGTACACCAACTTCGTCATTTTCATATACAACTCTTGTATCTCTTTGATTAATATCACCGCTCATCGCCCATTTGATCACTTCAGCTTTACCTAAAGTATTTCCTGATTTATGCATTGTAAATTTGAAATCGTCATGCAAAAGCTCATTCATAGCTGCTTCATCTTTATTTTTTAATGCAGCACTGTATTTTTCTAATATTGACATTTTATCTCCTTTAAACTCCTTCAATTATCATTCCATTAGAATCTGCGTTATCTAACCGAATTTGTTTTATTGGTTTATATTCTTCAGAATTATACCATTCTTTTGCTTTCTCGTAACTTGGAAATTTTATCACAACTGTCCTTGGATGTTGCCATGACCCTTCAATAGTCTCGCTGGTACCACCTCTCACAAGATACTCTCCACCAAATTTTTCTGCAGTGGGTTTAACTTTGTCTATGTATTCCTTATAATTTTCAGGATTGTTAACATTAAGGTTAAAAATCGCATAACCACTCATAATTATTCTCCTGGTTTAATAACAGACTTTGTGGCATCTGCAGCATTTTGAAAAGCTTTATTGTAGTCAATAACTTCATGTACCATCAAATCATCCATAAGACCTGAATTTTTAAATGCAATCTTCAAGGAAAGTGCTTGTTCATAATCTCCCTCTACACATGAGATAACATCAAATCTACCTCTTACCCATTCATAGCTGATCAATTTTAAACCAGCCGCCTCAGTAACTTTCTTAGTCGATGCATATCTATCCGCGGTTGGATCATTTTGCATTCTTTTCATTAATTCTGCACTTATTTTGCCAATCAAATAAAATTTTGCCATATTACATTTCGACTTTTGTTAAATCCCAAGCAGTCATTTTGATAACACACTCATCATAAACCGCTTTTCCAATTGGATGTGTACCAGATATTAGTTCTTTCATTTTTTCCATATTATGAACAAATACCTTAAACATTACGCCACTTTTATCTGGCTTTACTGCTCCTATAGTTTTTTCTGGATGAGCTGCAGATTTTCTTACACTCATACCTTCATCTGATTGCATCCATCCCATAAATTTTTCAAGCTTTCCTTCTTTCAAATCTACGATTACTAACACTTCTTTTTCCATATTGTTTCCTCCTTTTATTATTTATTATTTTAAATTAATCTACTGATTAATCAATTATTTTGGTAATTTGGTTGCACCAGTCTCGACTTCAATGATTTTACCATCTTTAAATTTCCAACAACACATCAAAGCTTCAGTATTTCCATCTTGATAAGTAACATATGCATGATCAAAACCAATTTCATCATTTTCAAAAAGGATCCTATATTTTGTAGGACTCATCATTCCTTTACTTACAGCTTCAACCATACCTGTTTTTCCCATATGTACATATTCACCTTTTAGATGAGAAAACATTTTGTAGTCTTCGTGCACCAACTCACCAGCTGCTGCACCATCTTTTTCCATGATTGCTTTGTTTAGTTTTTCTAAAATTGACATTCTGATACTTACTTTTTCATTGCATTAGCACTGCTTAGAGTATCATCAAAAGCCATGAACATAGACATTTTTCCATCAGTTACTTCAAAATAATGACCAAATATAGTGTCCATTCCATCTGCTGTTGCCTTACATTTTGCGAATACTTTATTTCCTTCTGCAATCATAAATTCAGGAGTTACTGAAAAATTATTCCATAACTGTGGAATTAATGACATTGTTTTCATCATAGCTTCTTTTCCTTTGTGAGTTCCTGACATTGGATGTTTGTCACCAGGAAAAATCCAAGTTATGTCATCATGCACTACTTCAGTAAAGAAAGTTTGCATATCTCCTTTAGCAAACAGTTCATACCCTTTTTTTACTAATTCTTTTGGTTCCATAAAATCTCCTTTAATTAAAATTATTATACTTTGAATTAATTTTTTAAAGAAAGATAAAGCTTTTATTACAAATCAGCTATGCGTGATTATATCCAGTGAGGATAGGGAAGGCCTTTTTCTTTTAAAAAAGATTTATTAAACATCTTGGAGTTGTATTTATCAGATTTATCACAAAGAATTGTTACGATAGTTTTTCCAGGCCCTAATAATTTACCTAATCTTATTGCACCTGCTATATTTACTCCGCAACTAGTCCCTAAACTTAACCCTTCTTTTTCAATTAAATTGAATAAAACTGGCAAAGACTCATGATCGCTTATTGAAAAAGCACCATCAATATTTGCCTTTGCAAAATTTGCAGTAACTCTACTAGATCCAATACCTTCAGTTATTGAGCCACCCTCACTCTTTAATTCACCATTTTCAATATAATTATAAAGAGATGAGCCAGTTGGATCCGATAAATATATTTTAATATCTTTATTCTTTTCTTTTAAAAAACTACTTACTCCTGCAATTGTGCCACCAGTACCTGATGAACATACAAAACCATCAATTTTGCCGTCAGTTTGTTCCCATATTTCTGGCCCTGTTGTTTCATAATGACCTTTAGAATTTGCGGTATTATCAAATTGATTAGCCCAAACTACACCGTGATTGTTACTACTCTTCAACTCATCAGCCAATCTTCCTGCATATTTAACAAAGTTATTTTCATCTTTATAAGGTTTTGGTGGAACCAACCTCAAATCAGCTCCAATATTTCTTAATAAATCTTTTTTTTCTTGTGTTTGATTATCGTTCATCACGATAATAGTTTTATAACCAATAGAATTTCCTAAAAGACATAACCCAATCCCAGTATTACCAGCAGTTCCCTCAACAATTGTTCCACCTTTTGAAATTATTTTTTTTTCTTCAGCATCTCTTATCAGAGCTAAAGCTGCTCTATCTTTTACAGAGCCACCTGGATTAAGGTACTCTGCTTTTCCATAAATATTGCAACCAGTAATTTCTGATGCAGCTTTTAATTTAAATAATGGAGTATTTCCTATTGCTTCGACAAAATTATTTTGTAAAGTTTTCATACATCAAGCTTTGTATCACCACCTGGTGCAACACCATAGGGTTTAAATTCTTCGGATGCAGTTCCAACATTTTTTGCAGGAATACCAACCATTACCGCATTTTCTGGAACATCTTTTGTAACAACAGCGTTGGCTCCAATTTTTGCATTTTTACCAACAACAACTGGTCCAAGGATTTGTGCACCAGATCCTACAACTACATTTTCTTTTAATGTTGGGTGTCTCTTAACATTTCTTTGATTGTCTGAATTTATACTTGGAGCAATTCCACCTAATGTTGCCATGTGATAGATGGTAACGTTGTCTCCAATATCAGATGTTTCTCCAATAACTACTCCCATGCCATGATCTATAAAAAGATTTTTTCCAATTTTAGCATTTGGATGGATTTCTATGCCTGTTAAAAATCTTGAGAACTGAGAAATTATTCTTGCAACAAGATGAAA
>CACIST010000029.1 GCA_902589395.1 uncultured Pelagibacteraceae bacterium
CCGTGATGTCCTCCACAATTCTTGCAATGGTACTCAGTTCTGGCATAACCAATATGATAATCTGTTGTAGTTTCAAATGCATCAGTCAAAGACTCGTAAAATGATGGCCAACCAGAGCCACTTTCATACTTAGTATTAGAGTTAAACAATTTCACTCCACAGTTTGCACAATGATAACTACCCTCTCTCTTTTCAAAATTTAGCTCGCTTGAACCTGGAGGTTCTGTTGCTTCTTCAAATAAAACTTTTTTTTGTTGGTCTGATAAATTTGGATTATTTTTTGTCATATAAGTATTTAGCACAATTCTTATGTAAACTTGCGTGCAATTCAACAAGTTTTTCAAAGTCTTCGTTATAACCGCCACCTAAAACTCCACAAATAGGAATTCTTCTTTCAAAAAAATTTCTAATAACCATGTCGTCTCTCTTATTTATGCCTAAGTCTGTAATTTTTAACTTGCCTAATCTATCACCTAAATGAATATCAACTCCAGCTATATAAAATACAAAATCAAAATTAAAATTGTTTAAAAAAACTAAATTTTTTTTTAAAATATCCAGATATTGTTTGTCTCGCATGTCTTGTTCAAGCTCAACATCTAAATCACTTTTTGATTTTATAGGAGGGTAATTTACTTTCGAGTGCATGCTAAATGTAAAAACATTATTTTCATTTTTAAATATTTCTGCATTTCCATTTCCTTGGTGAACATCTAGATCTAAAATCAGAATTTTATTAGCTAATCCTCTATTTAACAGATATTTTGCTGCAACAGCTACATCGTTAAAAACACAAAATCCTGCTCCTTCGTCATAAATTGCATGATGACTTCCACCAGCTGTATTACAAGCTATTCCATAATTAATGGCCAATTTAGAAGCTAATACTGTTCCTCCTGTTGCAACTAAAGATCTTCTCACAACACTATCAACTAAAGGGAAACCTATTTTTTTAACCAATGTTTGCTCCAATGTTTTATTTTTAATTTTGAAAATATATTCCTCCGAGTGAACCTCTTTTAGTGTGTCTATTGAGCATGGATCAGGTTTATAAAACTTCTTAACTACTTTTTCTTTTTTAAGAAAACTTGCTAATTCACCAAACTTTTTAATTGGAAATTTATTATCGTCACCAATTTTTGCTTCATAATCAGGATGATTTACGACTGGTAATTCCACTTTACTTTATTTCTCGAATAGGCTTACCAGCATCACAGGCTTCTAAATTTTCAATCATTTGAGTATAGAAAATAGAATAATTTTCAGCTGTAACATATCCTACATGTGGAAGCAAAAGTGCATTGGGCACAAATCTTAATTTGTGACCACTGGGTAGAGGTTCTTTATCGTAAACATCGACACCCGCTCCAGCAATTACATTAGTTGAAAGAGCTGTAATTAAATCATCTTCGTTTACAATCGGACCTCTTGAAGTATTAATTAGAAAAGCAGTTTTTTTCATTTTATCAAATTCAGCAAGCTTTATACAATCCATGTATCTTTCGCCTCCTTGAACATGAATTGAAATAAAGTCAGAGTTTTGAATAAGATCCTCTTTGCTAGATGGCAAAACATCAAGCTCCTTACATTTATCAAGACTTAAGTTTTCGCTCCATGCCATAACTTGCATGCCAAAAGCTTTTCCAATTTTGGCAACCTGGGATCCAACTTTTCCTAAACCAATAAGTCCTAAAATTTTACCTTTTAATTCAATGCCTACCGTTGTTTGCCAATAACCTTGATACATATTATCAACTTCCACCTTAATATTTCTAGCTAGTCCTAAAATTAACGCCCATGTTAATTCACAGGTAGGATTTGAGTTAATTTCTGTTCCAGTTACAACAATTTTAGCTTTTTTTGTTGCTTCAAGATCTATCGCTTTATTTCTCATTCCGCTTGTAGAAATGTATTTTAGTTTTTTCAAACTTTTAATAAGATTTGAAGTAATTGATGTTCTTTCTCTCATAATAAGCAGAGCTTCAAATTCTTTTAATTTTTCAATAGCATCATCTTCATTTTCAAAAGGTTCGCTAAAAATCTCAATATCAAACTTTGATGAAAGATTTTTCAAATCTATAAATTCTTGAGCAACGTTTTGATAATCGTCTAAAATAGCTACCTTAAGCATTTTGAGTTTTTTTGTTCGAGATTGTAATACCAGCAATTATAAAAATTGCACCTAAGAAATGATAAAATAAAATTTTTTCATTAAAAATTATCATAGCCATTATTGCGCCTAGAATTGGCATCAAATGAAGAAAAACTCCAGATCTATTAGCCCCAATAAGTTTTACACCTTTTATCCAAAAAAGAAATGAGATTAGACCAGGGAAAAAAACAACATAGAATAAAACTAAATAAAAAGAGGATTGTAATTTGATTACACTTCCCAAACTATAATCAATAAAATACATAGGAATTAGAAAGATAACTCCAAATGTAATAACAATCTGCAAAAGAGAAATTGGAGATAGATTGAACTCCTTTTTTTTCAAAAGAGCTGAATAAAGAGACCATGCGAACATTGCAATTAATGCAAAAATGTCTCCTTTGTTAAAAGACAAATTTAATAAATTATTTAAATTTGCTTTAGTTATTATAAAAAGAACACCTGTAAGCGAGAGAAATACTCCTATTATTTGAAATGAATTTGTTTTCTCAATTCTAAGTAAAGATGAAAATAATATAATCATAACTGGCACTGTTGAAATCATAAGTACTCCAGTAATAACTTGAGTATGTCTCAGTGAGTAAAAAAGAGCTGAATTAAAAACTGTCACAGCTAAAATTCCCAACAATGAAAATAAAAAAATATTATCTATTATAATTTTTTTGTTATTTAATAATTCTTTATAAGTGAAAGGAAGTAAAACTAACCAAGCCAAAAACCATCTATAAAAATTTAAAGATATCGGAGGAATATCAATAATGCTTGCAGCTTTTCCTACTATAAAGTTGCCTGCCCAAAATAAACAAGCTAAAACTAAATAAAGAGAGGCTAAATATAGGGGGCTAAGTGTTTTCATGAAAAGAATTTAGTAAATCTGTTCTATAGTTTATAGCTTCTTTTATATTCTTTTCCTTAACATGTCCAAAACCTCTGATTTGATCAGGCACTGATGCTATTTTAACTGCTGTTTCATAGTTTGATTTGTTTATTTTTATTCCTATGTCAGTAATTGTTTGCTTGTAATCTCTTATCAATTCTCTCTCTTTTTTTCTTTCATTTAAATAACCAAATGGATCAAGCTTTGTTCCTCTCAAAAATTTAAATTTAGAGAGTAGTTTAAACACATTAAATAACCATCCTCCAAATTTAACTTTTAGCAATTTCCCATCAACTTTGCTCTTTTTACTAAAAATTGGAGGAGCTAAATAAAAGTTATAATTAAAATTTCCCTCAAAGTTTTTATTTACATCATCTACGAATTTTTTATTTGTCATTAATCTTGATACTTCATACTCATCTTTGTATGCCATTAATTTGAAATAATTTTTTAAGACTGCAGTTGAGAATTGACTGCCGTTTCCTATATTTTTGTCTATCTTTCTTGCATAGCTTACAAGATCTCCAAATTTTTCAGCATACTTTATATTTTGATAATCTTCCAAAAACTTAAATCTATTCTTATATTTTTCATCAAAACCCTCTAGTACTTCTGACTCATCTTTAATTATATCTACTACTTCCTCTTTTAAATTTTCATAGTGTCTTCCAAATCTGAATGCATCAATATTTTCTTTTACACTTGCACCATTTAACTCAATTGCTTTTTCAATTGATGAAGCTGAAATTGGTATTAAGCCTGATTGATATGCTACTCCAACATTAAACATATTTGATAAAATTGAATTTCCTAAAATCTTTGATGTAATTTTATTTGATGATATAAACTTTATATTTTCTTGACCTGCTATATTAATTAAATTGTCTCTCATTTCGGCAAATGGTAAATAAAAATTTTTGTCCCTTGTAAAATCTCCAGGCATAACCTCATCAGTATTAATTATTAATTTTGAAATTTTTTTATCTAAAGTTTTTATTATTTCTAAATCATTTGATACAAGTAAATCAAATCCCAGAAGTAAATTTGTATCACCATAAGATAATCTTATTGCTCCAACATCTCCTGGTTTTTCAAAAATTCTCAAGAAGCTTTTAACAGCTCCACCTTTTTGAGCTAACCCAGTCATATCTAAAACCCCTGATCCTTTTCCATCTATCTGAGCAGCGGTTGCAAGCACAGCTCCAATTGTAACAACTCCTGTACCACCAATTCCGGCAATCATTATTCCAAAAGACTTACCAATTCTAGGTAATATTGGATCGTCTATCTTTGAATTTATTTTATTAATTAAATTATCGTCATAATTTTTCTTAAGTCTTATATCTCCCTCAAGACTCACAAAGCTTGGACAAAACCCATCTACACATGTGTAATCTTTGTTACAAGAGGATTGGTCAATTTGTCTTTTTCTTCCATACTCAGTTTCGACAGGTGCAATAGAAACGCAATTAGATTGTATTCCACAATCTCCGCAACCTTCACATAGGTCTTTATTGATAAAAATTTTTTTCTTAGGCTCTTCTAAGATGCCTTTTTTTCTTCTCCTTCTTTTCTCAGCTGCACAGGTTTGATCATAAATTATTACAGTTGTTCCACTTATTTTGCTCAATTCAATCTGAACATCTATAATTTTTTTTCTATCATAAACTTTAGAATTTCCCGCAAATCCTCCTCTATCACTATATTTTTCAATCTCATCTGTGATTATTGCAATTTCTTCAACACCTTCTGCTTCAAGTTGTTTAGACATTTGAGCAACTGTCGGTAATCCATCTAATGCTTGGCCTCCTGTCAACGCGACAGCATCATTATACAAAATCTTAAATGTCATTTTAGTTTTTGCTGCAACTGCATGTCTTATAGATAGAATTCCTGAATGGATGTAAGTCCCATCTCCCATATTTTGAAAAACATGGTCTGTATTACTAAATACAGACTCGCCAACCCAAGTTGCACCTTCTGATCCCATTTGTGAAAAGCCTTCATTATCTCTCTCCATATGTTCTACAAGATAAGCGCAACTAATACCCGTAATTGCTCTACTACCTTCAGGTATTCTAGTTGAAGTATTATGAGGGCATCCAGAACAGAAATGTGGGACTCTTTTTAAAGAAATATTTGAATTAGTTTTTTCTTTCAAAGACTTTAATTTTTTTGAGAGATTATTTACTTCATCTGGTAGTTTAAGGTAATTAATTGTTTCAAAGATCTTTAAACCAATTTCACCTGGATCTAAAGCTCCAAAAGAAACAAATAAATCATTACTATTTTCGTCATTTTTTCCAACTACTTTTATATTTAAATTTTTATTAAATAATATTTCTTTAACTTGTGTTTCAATGATTGCTCTTTTTTCTTCAACAACAATGATTTTTTCCAAATTTTCAGAAAATTTTTCAATTACTGTTTCCTCTAATGGCCAAGGCATAGCAATTTTAAGAAATTTAATTCCTATTTGGTTGGCAACATCTTCATTTATTCCTATTTTTTCTAGCCCTAATTTTGTATCTAAAAAAGATTTTCCAGTGCTAATTATTCCAACTTTTGGATTTTTTGAGTCGAAAATAATTTTATTCAAATTATTTATTTTACAAAATTCTTTTACATATTTTATTTTATGATGGTGTAGCCGATACTCTTTTTCTTGAGCAGTATCTTTTAGCCTTATATTTAAACCTTCGGGTGGATAGTTATCACTTAAAACATCAGTAAGTTTTAATCTGTTTTCATCTAAGTCAACTGTTGCTCCTGAGCTCACGTTATCATGAACACACTTTATTCCTACCCAACACCCACTTTTTCTTGATAATTCGATTCCTATTATTCCATAATCTAAAATTTCTTGAACACCACTTGGATTAAAAAAAGGTATCATTGCATCAATCATTGCAAATTCACTTTGATGAGAAGTCGTTGAAGACTCACAAATATGATCATCTCCCATTAAAGCAATTACACCACCAAATTTTGAGGTACCAGCTAAATTTACATGTTTAAGAGCATCTCCTGCTCTATCTACACCTGGCCCTTTTCCATACCATATGCCAAAAACCCCATCGTATTTATCTTTTTTTCTTAAATTAACTTGCTGTGTCCCCCATAAAGAAGTTGCCGCAAGTTCTTCATTTATTCCTGGTTGAAAAAAAATATTGTTTTCATTCAAATATTTTTTGTTTTTTAAAATTTGCTGGTCATACCCACCAAGGGGAGATCCTCTATAACCAGAGATATAACATGCAGTATTTAAGTTTTTTTGTTTATCTCTTCTTGCCTGAACAATTGGAACTCGAACAAGAGCTTGGGCACCAGTTAAAAATCTAGTACCTCTTCCTAATTTATATTTGTCTTCAAGTTTAATTTCCACACTATTAAACTTTGTTAGGCAAATCTAACTGAACTGTAAGGTTTTAAATTCATATTAGTATTTTCATTTGCAATCATGCCAGTCACTATTTTCCCAGAAATTGCACCTAAAGTCCATCCTAAATGATGATGACCAAATGAGTAAAATACATTCTTATAATTTTTTGATGGACCAATTATTGGTAAAAAATCTGGCAGCGTAGGTCTAAATCCTAACCACTCATCTTTATGCTCAGGTAAGCCATCAAGCATATCCTTTGCATTTAAAATTAAGTTTTTGATCCTGGATTTTGATAAAGGATTTTCTAGACCGCCAAACTCCACAGTACCAACTACTCTTAACCCTTGATCCATTGGTGACATTCCAAACCCTCTGTTAGAATAAACCACTGGTCTAGAAATTAAATGATCAAAATCTTTAAAATGAATATGATACCCTCTTTCGGTATCCAGTGGAATATTTTCATGAAGTTTATCAGTAAGTTTTTTTGAAAACGCACCACATGCAATAACCAATTTATCAAAAACAAATCTCTGGGTTTCTGATCTTAAAACAGGTTTTTCCTCATCAAAATTCAAGTCTTGGATATTTAATTTTAAAAACTTTCCACCTTTTTTTATAAAATTCTCAAATAGCTTTATTAATATTTTTTTTGGATTTCTTGCATGTCTT
>CACIST010000030.1 GCA_902589395.1 uncultured Pelagibacteraceae bacterium
CTAATATAATTAAATAAATTTTCTTTTAGCTCTTGTTTCTTTAATGAATTTTCAAATGTTGAAGCACTTAAGTTATTTTCTAATAGAAATTTTTCATACTTAACTCTTGAAAACTTCTTATTATCATCTAGTAATATTGAATTAGATCTTATTTTATTTGCCAATGCTTCCTCTGACATTGATACATTTAATTCTTTAATTTCCATTTCAATCAATTTTTCAGATACCAATTCTGATAAAATATTTTCAATAATATTTTTATCTATATTTGCTTTTATAATATCATTAGTGAGTCTTGACTCGTTTATAAAATTTACAAAATCTTTTGATGAAATTGCTTCATTATTAATCTTAGCAACATTGTTAGTATTACCTCCACTAAAAACACTGCCCATGCCCCAAAATACAAATGGAATTATAATAATTCCGACAAGTACTCCAGCTAATTTTGAATTTGAGAAACCTCTTAATTTATTTATCATTTTATATAGTCTTTATTTATTGATCTAAAAAAAAATAAACATATAAATTATATTAATCTTTATGACAAATAATAAAATGTATTTCATTGCTAATTGGAAGATGTTTGGGTCAGTTAAGTCGGTTAATTCATTAAATAAAGTAATAAGTTATTCAAAAACGAAGAAACTCAAAGCAAATATTATTTATTGTCCACCTTATACATTGATCAAATCTTTTGTAGATAAAACAAAAAAATCAAATATTAAAATTGGAGCTCAAGATTGTCATACACAAATAAACTATGGACCTTTCACAGGAGCTATAAGCTCAAAGATGATTAAAGATTTAGGAGGTAAGTTTGTTATAATTGGACACTCTGAAACGAGAGCTGAAAATGATAATAAAAAAATTAATTTAAAGATTAAGTCTGCACTTAATGAAAAATTAAATGTCATTTTATGCATAGGCGAAAAATTGATTGATAAAAGAAAAAATAAAACAAAATATGTTTTAAAAAAACAATTACTTGAAGGTTTAAAAAATTTAAAGAATTTAAATAAAGTTATAATCGCATATGAACCTGTTTGGTCGATTGGCACAGGCATTATTCCTAGTGAAAATGATTTAAAAAAAAATATTAGTTTTATAAGAAACACCTTAAAGATTTCAAAAAAATTTACAAAATCTAAGATTTTATATGGAGGCTCTGTAAACCCAAAAAATATAAAAAATTTAATGAGAATCGATAATATTGATGGTTTTTTGGTTGGTGGAGCATCAACTAATGAAAAAATATTTATTGATATAATGAAAAAATCAATTAATTAGGCGTCGTGGAAAACATACTATTAATTATAAATATAATATTAGCAGCAATCCTAGTATTGCTAGTTTTGTTGCAAAAATCTGAAGGTGGAGCTTTAGGTATTGGGGTTTCTCAAGATAACTTTATGTTTTCAAGGTCGGCTGGGAATTTTATGACTAAAGCAACGGCTATTGTTGCAACATTATTCATAATTTGTAGTCTAGGATTAACTATTATTTCACGAGGAGATCTTCCTTCAAACACTTCTGTAATTGATAAAATAGAAGAAAATGCTGATGATGCTCCTAAATTACCAGAAAATAATAATTAATACTTTTATTTTTACAAATCATTGGCTATAACATAATTCCATGGCGCGATATATATTTGTCACTGGCGGCGTGGTTTCATCACTTGGTAAAGGTTTGTCATCGGCATCGCTTGGATATTTGCTTAGATCACAAGGATATAAAGTGAGAATAAGAAAAATGGATCCATATTTAAACGTTGATCCAGGAACAATGAGTCCTTTTCAACATGGTGAAGTTTTTGTAACTGACGATGGTGCTGAGACTGATTTAGATTTAGGACATTACGAGAGATTCACAAATATTTCAGCCAAACAATCTGACAACATTACCACAGGTAGAATTTATAGTGACATAATAAAAAAAGAGAGAAGAGGAGGTTATCTTGGAAAAACAGTTCAAGTAATTCCACATGTTACAAATAGAATTAAAGAGTTTATAAAAAAAGATATAACAAATGAAGATTTTGTAATTTGTGAAATTGGTGGAACAGTTGGAGATATTGAGAGTTTACCATTTTTAGAAGCTATAAGACAATTTTCTAATGATAATGGTAGATCAAAATCATTATTTATTCATTTAACATTTGTTCCATTTTTAAAATCTTCAGATGAAATTAAAACAAAGCCAACACAACATTCTGTTAAAGAATTAAGAAGTATAGGAATTCAACCTGATATAGTGATCTGTAGATCTCAACAGTCTATTCCTTTAGACCAAAGAAGAAAAATATCCTTATTTTGTAATGTGGATATTGCTAATGTTATAGAAACAGTTGATGTAAAAACTATTTATGAAGCACCAATAAGTTTCTTTAATCAAAAATTAGATAAGCAAGTTTTAAAATTCTTTAAAATAAAATCTAGAAAAAGACCAAACTTGCTTCCTTGGAAAAAAATTACAAATATAGTTTTAAAAACAAAAAAAACAGTAAATATTGCTATCATAGGCAAATATGTGAACTTAAAAGATGCTTATAAATCACTTGATGAAGCTCTTACTCATGGTGGAATTTCAAATAAAGTCAAAGTTAACTTAGTAAGAATTGAATCAGATAAACTTAGATCAAAAGAAATTAAATCAAAATTAAAGAATGTATCAGGAATATTGATACCAGGAGGGTTTGGCAAAAGAGGAACGGAGGGAAAAATTGAGGCAATTAGATATGCTAGAGAGAAAAAAATACCTTTTCTAGGTATTTGTTTTGGAATGCAAATGGCTATGATTGAGTTTGCAAGAAATATTTTAAAAATTAAAAAAGCTGGCTCCAGTGAATTAGATAAAAATTGTTTTCCCGTAATAGGATTAATTGATGAATGGAACAAAGACGGAAAAATTATAAAAGGGACTGATAAAAACCTTGGAGGTACAATGAGATTAGGTCTGTATGAGGCAAAACTAAGAAATAATTCTGCCATAAAAAATATCTATAAATCTAAAATGATTAAAGAGAGACACAGACATAGATATGAGGTCAATATAAATTTAATGCAAGAATTTGAAAAAAAAGGTTTGATGTTTTCAGGAAATTCTCCTGACAATCAATTACCTGAAATAATTGAACTTAAAAATCATCCATGGTTTATTGGAGTTCAATTTCATCCAGAATTTAAATCTAGACCTTTGAATCCTCATCCTTTATTCTCATCATTTATTAAAGCTGCAAAATCTCTTAATGGAAAATAAAATAGTTAATTGTAACGGTATACAAATTTCAAACAAAAATAAAATTTGTTTAATATCTGGTCCTTGTCAACTTGAGACCGAGCAACATGCTTTGGACATGGCAGGTAAAATTAAAGAAATTACAACAAAGTATAATATCGGATTTATTTATAAAACCTCTTTTGATAAGGCTAATAGAACAAGCTTGAAAGGCAAAAGAGGAGCTGGTTTGGAAAACTCACTGCCTGTATTTGATAAAATCAAAAAAGATATTAACGTACCAGTTCTTACTGATATACATAATGAAGAACAATGTTCCCTAGTTTCTCATCACGTAGATGTTCTTCAAATACCAGCATTTCTTTGTAGACAAACAGATTTATTAATTGCTGCTGCTAAAACCAATAAAATTATTAATGTGAAAAAGGGTCAATTCCTAGCACCATGGGATATGGTGAATGTAACCAAAAAAATTTCTGATAGTGGTAATGAAAATATTTTAGTGACTGAAAGAGGAGCAAGCTTTGGTTATAATACATTGGTCTCAGATATGAGATCTATTCCCATCATGGCAAAAAATGGTTATCCGGTAGTGTTTGATGGAACTCATTCAGTGCAACAACCCGGTGGTCTAGGTGAAAAAAGTGGTGGTCAAAGAGAATTCGTTAAATATTTGTCAAGAGCAGCAGTGGCAGTCGGCGTTGCAGCTATTTTTTTGGAAACACATCAGGACCCCGATAATGCTCCATCAGATGGTCCAAATATGGTCCCTTTAGACAAATTAGACGAGCTAATTAATCAAATTGTAGAAATTGATAATTTAGTTAAAAAGTAATTAATGAGTAAAATCAAAAGAATTGTGGCCAGACAGGTTTATGATAGCAGAGGAAATCCTACTATAGAGGCTGAAGTATTCGTTAATAATTTAAGTGCTTCTGCAATTTGTCCCTCAGGTGCTTCAACAGGAACTTTTGAGGCGTATGAAAAAAGAGATAAGAGTAATAAAAAATACTTAGGAAAAAGTGTTTTAATACCAGTTGCAACTGTTAATAAATTAATTTCAAAAAAATTAAAAAATCAAAACATCCATGACCAAGAAAGAATAGATAGTATTCTTATAAAATTAGATGGAACTAAACAAAAAACAAAATTAGGTGCAAATACAATATTGGCTGTATCAATGGCTGCAAAAAAACTATCGGCAAAAGTTAAAAAAATACCTTTATATAAAAATTTTATTGTTAAAAAAAATTTTAAACTACCCTTTCCTCTAATGAATATTATTAATGGGGGTGCACATGCTGATAATGGCCTTAGAATACAAGAGTTTATGATTAGACCTGATAAAGCAAAATCATTTAATGATGCTGTCAGAATGTGTTTTTTAGTAATAAACAATTTAAAAGTATTATTAAAAAAAGCAGGTCACTCTATTAATGTAGGTGATGAAGGTGGTTTTGCACCAATGATAAGCGATAATGAGAGTGCCTTAAAGCTTATAGTTCAAGCGATTAAAAAATCAGGTTTTAAAAATGGTAAAGATATATCTATTTGTTTAGATGTTGCAGCAAATGAATTAATTAAAAAAGGTAAATATTCAATTCATTCTAAAAATTACATAAGTGTTGACCAATCAATTAAAAAATACTTACAACTTATTAAAAAATATAAAATTAAATCAATTGAGGATCCATTTGGCGAAGATGATTGGAAGGCATGGTCAAAATTTATTAATCAAACAAAAAACAAAACACAAATAATAGGTGATGACCTTTTTGTAACTAATCTCGAAAGATTAAAAATAGGCTTTTTAAACTTATCTGCAAATAGTATTTTAATAAAATTGAACCAAATAGGAACTGTAACTGAAACGTTAGAAGTAATAAAATTTGCTCAACTTATTGGTTTTAAAACAATCATCTCGCATAGGTCTGGCGATACTGAAGATACATTTATAGCTGATTTAGCAGTAGGCACCAATTCAAATCAAATCAAAACAGGATCTCTTGCTAGATCAGAAAGAATAGCAAAATATAACCAGCTAATTCGTATTGAAGAAGATCTTGGTAGATCAGCTAAAATGAATAAAATTGATTAATGATAGAAAAATTAAAAAAGAACTATTTTATTCTTATCATCACATTCTTGTTTATCTATTTTTTTTTTAATTTATTAGATGGTGATAGAGGTCTCATTTCTTATATGGAAAAGAAAGATATATATGAGCAACTTAAAAACGATCAAATTACTCTAAATAGCAAAATAGAAGATTTAGAGCACAAAAATTCACTTTTAACAGAAAATATTGATCTAGATTTCATAGAAATATTAATAAGAGAAAAGTTTTTATTTGGAAAAGAAGGTGAGACTACCTATATAATCAAAGATAATGGAAATCAAAAATAGACCAAGACACCCTGAAAAAGTTAATAAACCGATTAATCCTATTAAAAAGAAACCTGAGTGGATTAGATCCAAGCTACTAAATAGTAAAGAATTTTTTTTAACTAAAACAGTTGTCAATAAAGATAATCTTGTAACAGTTTGCCAAGAAGCAAACTGTCCTAATATTACTGAATGCTGGAGCAAAAGGCACGCAACTCTTATGATAATGGGTGATACATGCACAAGAGCATGTGCATTTTGTGATGTAAAAACAGGCAAACCAGAAAAATTAGATCAATTTGAGCCAATTAAGATAGCTAATGCAGTTAAAAAATTAAGTTTAAGACATGTTGTTATTACATCTGTTGATAGAGACGACCTTTCTGATGGTGGTTCAAATCATTTTCATGATGTTATTGTTGCAACAAGAAAAAAAAACCCAAATACTACAATTGAAGTTTTAACGCCTGATTTTTTAAGAAAAGGAGAAGCTTATAAAAGAGTATTGGAAGCAAGCCCAGATGTTTTTAATCACAATATTGAAACTGTTCCAAGTCTTTATGTAAAAGTTAGACCAGGGGCAAGATATTTTGGATCATTAGAACTTTTAAAAAATTCAAAAAAATTCAATAAAAATGTTTTTACAAAATCAGGAATTATGGTTGGATTTGGAGAAACAAAAGATGAAATAATTCAAGTTATGGATGATCTAAGATCTGCAGAAGTTGATTTCTTAACTATAGGTCAATATCTTCAACCTTCAGCCAAACATTTTCCATTAAATAGGTATTACCATCCAGATGAATTTAAAGAGCTAGAAAAAATAGCAAAATCAAAGGGATTTTTATTAGTATCTTCATCACCTCTAACAAGATCTTCTTATCATGCTGATGAAGATTTTAATAAACTTAAAAATAATAGAAAAAATATTCATTAATGCCAAAAGCATCAGTTAAGAGATTAATTGATAACAGAAAAGACAAACTTATAGAGTTCGTTTTAGATATTGAAAAATACCCTGAATTTGTTCCATTCTGTAAGGGTTCAAAAGTTTACAAAAAAAAACAAGAGGGAGATCTAACACTTA
>CACIST010000031.1 GCA_902589395.1 uncultured Pelagibacteraceae bacterium
GATGTACTATGATCTTAAAACCTTCTGAGCTAGCACCTTTATCATCAATGATACTTGCAGAACTTATTGATGAGGCAGGTTTTCCAAAAGGTGTATTTAATTTAGTTAATGGAGATGGGGAAACTACAGGCAATGCACTGACCAGTCATAAAGATGTAAATATGATATCTTTTACAGGTTCAACAAGAGCTGGAGCTCTAATTTCTCAAAACGCAGCGAAAGACTTTAAAAGGGTAAGTCTTGAATTAGGTGGAAAAGGAGCAAATATTATTTTTGAAGATGCAGATTCTGAGGCAATTGAAAGAGGAGCTGCACGGTGTTTTAGAAATTCAGGCCAATCATGTAATGCACCTACAAGAATGCTCGTAGAAAAATCAATCTATCATGATGCAGTTAACAGATTAAAAAAATTTGCTAATGAATATAAAGTTGATATTCCCCAAAAAGAAGGAGATCACATTGGTCCGGTAATATCAGAAACACAATATAATAAAATTCAAGGTTTAATTAAAAAGGGTATAGATGAAGGCGCTAATTTAATAGCTGGGGGACCTGGAAAACCTGATGGTTTGAAAGATGGTTATTACGTAAAGCCAACTGTTTTTGCTGATGTAAATAATAATATGGAAATCGCCAGAACTGAGATTTTTGGTCCAGTATTATCAGTAATTCCATTTGAAACAGAAGAGGAGGCAATAGAAATTGCAAATGATACTCCATATGGTTTAACAAATTATATTCAAACTGAAGATCAAGAAAAAGTTAAAAGAGTTGCAAGAAAGCTTAGATCTGGGATGATAGTTGCTAATACAGCTTCACTAGCTGTAGATGCTCCATTTGGAGGATTTAAACACTCTGGAATAGGAAGAGAAGGTGGAAAAGAAGGTTTATTAGAATTTTTAGAAGTAAAATCTATTGGTGGTTGGAATTAATTTAAAGATTTATTTTTAATACCATCTAAAAAACTAATACATTTTTTAATTTCAGATAGTTTTATAAATTCATCAATCTTATGAGCTTGCTTTATAGATCCTGGTCCACATACAACTGTACTAATTCCAATCTCCTGAAATAGTCCTGCCTCTGTTCCGAAAGAAACTACATCTCTAGAATTATCTCCAGTTATACTCGAAACAAACTCGCATGCTTCTGAGTTAGGGACTCTATCGAAACCAGTAATTTCACCTATAATAGTTTTTTTTATGGAAGATTTTGCATAAATTTTTTGCATTTCTGGTAAAAGAATTTCATTTGTAAATTTATCTATTTCGTTATTTAAGAAAATTCCATCTTCTTTAACTACAGGTCTTGTCTCCCAGTTTACATGGCATTTATCAGCAATGACGTTGTGTGCTATGCCACCAAAAATTCCACCAATTTGCAAAGTTGAATAAGGTGGTTCAAAGATCGAGTCTTTTAGTTGTCTAGATTTAAGATTTTCTTTTAATTCTAATAGTTTATTCACATATCTTGCTGCAAATTCAACTGCACTCACACCTTTTTCTGGTTGTGAACTATGCCCTGCAAGACCTTCAAAATATGTTGTATATTCATAACATCCTTTGTGTGCATCTATTATTTTCATATTGGTTGGTTCACCCACTATGCAAATGCAATCATGAATTTCTCTTTTTTTTAATTCTTTAATTAATATAGGGGCACCTATACAAGCAGTTTCCTCGTCAAACGTAAATGAAAAATGAATATCTCTGTCTAAATTTGAAGAAGAAAAAATAGGTGCGTATGCTAGTGCACATGCTATAAATCCTTTCATATCACATGAGCCTCTACCAAATAATTTGTCATCTTTGATTGTTGCATCAAAAGGATCTGTTGCCCATCCTTTAGAAACTGGAACCACATCAGTATGTCCGGATAAAATTATTGGTTTTTTTTTACTCTTTTTTTTAGCTTTTATAGTTGAAAATAGATTTACTCTTTTCTCTTCTTCATCATATGTTCTAAAGGATATCGCTCCCAATGAATTTAAAATATTATCGCAATAGTCAATTAGTTGAGTATTGTTTTCACCAGAAACAGTTTTAAAAGCAATTAAATCTTTTAGTATCTTAATAGAATTACTATATATTTCTTCTAAATTATTTCCTGTACTCATTTATTTTTAATTATATATTAAATTTATGAAAGAACAAATAACCTACGACATTTATGACAAAGTAGATATTAGAGTAGGAACAGTAATATCGGTAAAAAAAAATGAAAAAGCAAGGAAACCATCTCTTGTTGTTGAGGTTGACTTTGGTAAAGATATAGGAATTAAGCAATCATCAGCACAGATAACTCATTATTATAATGAGGAAAATCTAGTTGGGAAACAAGTTATTGGCATATGTAACTTTCCTGAAAAAAATATAGCAGGTATTGTCTCTCAAGTTTTAATACTTGGTTCTATAGATGAGGAAGGCAAGGTTGTTCTTGTTCACCCATCTCAAAAAGTAGAAAATGGTTTGCCTGTAGCTTAAACATGCACCCTGAATTACTGTCTCTATGTTTGTTTATGTTTGTTACGAGCTGTTCTCCTGGACCAAATAATATTGTTGCTTCTCACTCTGGGTTTAATCACGGATTTAAAAAAACTGTTCCTTTAATGTTGGGAGTAATTTTTGGATTTACATTTATGCTAGCAGTAATTAACTTTGGTTTAATAAATATATTTAAACTTTATCCAATACTTCAAAAAGGTTTAATTGTAACAGGAACAATTTTTTTAATATATTTGTCTTATAAAATATCATTTTCAAAATCATCAAGTGAAAGTGATAATTTAAAACCTGTAAATTTTGTTGAAACATTTCTATATCAATTTCTAAATCCTAAAGGAGTAATTGTTGCTATAATTGCAGTTTCTACCTATGTAGAATCTGGTGGCAACTTTATTTCATATTCAATTTGGTTATTAGGCATTGCCTTTTTGTTTGCAGTTATTAGTATTATTTTTTGGACTATAATTGGAAAATTTATGAGGAAATTCGCGACAAATGAGAAATTTATTAAATGGTTTAATTATGTTATGTCGGCACTCTTATTAAGCTGTATAGCAACTTTTTATTACTAAAAAATATGAAACCAGGAAATCAAAATTCATTTAAATGTCTAAAAGAAATATCAGTAAATGGAAAAAATTATTCGTATTATTCACTAAAAGAAGCAGAGAAAAATGGTTTGGAAGGCATAAATAAATTACCAAAATCAATAAAAGTCTTACTTGAAAATCTTCTTAGATATGAAGACAATGTGACTGTTAATAAAGAACAAATTTTGGCGATTAAAGAGTGGTTAAATTCAAAAAAATCCAAAACAGAAATTGCATATAGACCTGCAAGAGTGCTTTTGCAAGATTATACAGGTATACCAGCTGTAGCTGATCTTGCTGCAATGAGGGATACAGTTAAAGAAAAGAACAAAGATCCAAATACCATTAACCCTCTTTCTTCGGTTGATCTAGTGATCGACCATTCAGTTCAAGTGGATAAGTTTGCAACAAAGAATTCATTAAAAGAGAATGTTGATATTGAGTTCGACAGAAACTTTGAGAGATATTCTTTTTTAAAATGGGGACAGCAAGCCTTTAATAATTTTAGAATTGTTCCTCCAGGTACAGGAATTTGTCACCAGGTAAATTTAGAATACTTATCAAAAGTAGTTTGGAATGAAAAATTTGAGGATAAAGAGTACTTATTTCCAGATACGCTAGTTGGCACTGATAGCCATACTACAATGGTTAATGGGTTATCAGTATTAGGTTGGGGTGTTGGAGGAATTGAGGCAGAAGCTGGTATGCTGGGACAACCTATATCAATGTTGATACCAGAAGTAGTTGGATTTGAAATGAAAAATAAGCTACCCGAAGGTACAACTGCTACCGATCTTGTTTTAACAGTAGTTAAAATGTTAAGAGATAAAGGTGTTGTTGGTAAATTTGTAGAATTTTATGGAGAAGGTCTAAAAAATCTAACACTTGCTGATAGAGCAACTATTGCAAACATGGCACCTGAGTATGGCGCTACCTGTGGATTTTTCCCAATAGATGATGAAACTTTAAAATATTTAGAATTTTCAGGAAGATCAAATGAAAATATTCAAATTGTAGAAAAATATGCAAAAGAACAAAATTTATGGGCAAGTGATGATCTTGTATTCACTGATACTTTATCTCTAGATATGTCTACAGTAGTTCCAACAATTTCTGGACCAAAAAGACCACAAGACAAAGTTCTTTTAACAGAAGCATCAAAAAATTTTATAAAAGTTTTTGAAGATATTTGTAAAAAAACTGAGCCAACAATAGCAAAAGTTAAAGACACAGATTTTGAGATAAAAGATGGAGATATATTAATAGCAGCTATTACGTCATGCACAAATACCTCCAATCCAAATGTATTAATTGGTGCAGGACTGTTAGCCAAAAATGCAATTGAAAAAGGTTTAACTGTTAAACCTTGGGTTAAAACATCTTTAGCACCTGGATCACAAGTTGTTACTGACTATTTAGATAAAGCTGGTTTAAGCAAATATTTAGATGAATTAGGTTTTAATTTAGTTGGTTATGGTTGTACTACTTGTATTGGTAATTCTGGACCCTTGCCAGATAATATTACTGATGCTGTTAAAGAAAATAATTTATACGCAGTTTCAGTTTTGTCTGGAAATAGAAACTTTGAAGGAAGAATTTCTCCTTTAGTAAAAGCAAATTATTTAGCTTCACCTCCTCTTGTAGTAGCTTATGCAATCGCAGGATCTATGAGAATGGATTTATATAAAGATCCGTTGGGAAAAGATAACAAAGGACAAGATGTTTACCTAAAAGACATTTGGCCTTCAAATAAAGAGATTGAAAATACTCTTAAACAATCTTTAAACCCAGAAATGTTTGTGAACAGATATTCAAATGTCTCTGAAGGACCAGAACAATGGCAAAAAATACAAGTGGACAAAGGAAGTATTTATAATTGGGAAGAAAATTCTACCTATGTAAAAAAACCACCATTTTTTGAAAATTTACCTGATGAACCAGAAGGTTTTAAGGAAATAAAAGATGCAAGACCATTATTAATTTTAGGGGATATGGTAACAACAGACCATATATCGCCAGCTGGAAGTATTCAGAAAGAAAGCCCAACAGGAAACTATTTTATGAAGCATCAAATTTTACCCAAAGATTATAATTCTTATGGTGCAAGAAGAGGAAATCATGAGGTAATGATGAGAGGAACATTTGCCAATATTAGAATTAAAAATGAAATGGCTCCAGGTACAGAGGGAGGTTTCACTAAATTATATCCTGAAGAAAAAGTAATGCCCATTTATGATGCTGTTGTTGAATACAAAAAAAGAGGAACAGATTTAGTAGTATTTGGTGGAAAAGAATATGGAACTGGTTCTTCAAGAGATTGGGCTGCAAAAGGAACAAAATTATTAGGTATAAAAGCTGTGATTGCAGAAAGTTTTGAAAGAATACACAGATCTAATCTTATAGGCATGGGAGTTTTACCTTTGCAGTTTGTAGAAAATATGAATAGACAGAATTTAAATCTAAAAGGGTCAGAATTAATTTCAGTGTTAGGTCTTGAGAAAGGAATTAATCCTGGCGATCATTTAGATGTTGAAATTAAATATGCAACAGGGGACATTAAAAAAATTAAAATGTTATGCAGGATAGACACTAAAAATGAATTAGAATACTACAAGAACGGTGGTATTCTACAATATGTTCTAAGGAATATGATTAATGGATGAAGAAATAGAAATTATTAATACAAATACAAGAGTTGAAAAATTAAAAAACTTTTTAATATCAAAAAGAAAACAATTAATAACTTTGTTAATATTAATTATTTTGATATTGATTACCTTATTTGGCTATCAAGAGTTCAAGTCTAGTAGTAAAGAAAAGTTAGCAAATAAATTCAATTCAATTGTTACAAATTTTGAGACAGGAAAAAAAGATAATATAAATAATAATTTGATAGAAATCATAAATGCTAAAGATAAAACCTATTCTCCATTAGCTTTCTTTTTCTTATTAGATAATGATTTAATAACGTCTAGTGATGAAATAAATTCATATTTTGATCTTCTTATAAATGATGTATCTCTTGAGAAAGAAATTAAGAACTTAACCATATACAAAAAAGGTCTATTTAATTCAGACTTTGCAAAAGAAAATGAATTATTAGATATACTTAATCCAGTAATAAAATCAGACAGTCTCTGGAAACCACAAGCATTATATCTTATGGCTGAGTTTTATTTATCAAAAAATCAAAAGCAGAAATCAAAAGAATTCTTTAATCAAATAGCAGAAATGGAAAATGTTAGTCCAAAAGTTAAATTAGAAGTCCAAAGAAGGTTACGATCAGATTTCAGTGAATAAAGCTATTAAATATATAATTATTTTAATATTTTTATCAAATTGTAGTTTCTCAAAAAAGGACTCAGTAGATAA
>CACIST010000032.1 GCA_902589395.1 uncultured Pelagibacteraceae bacterium
CTCAGTTGATCCAAAGTTCTTTGATAATTCTTCTATTTTTAATGTTTTCATCTCTATCCTTTTACTGCTCCTGAAGTTAATCCTCTAATAAAATATTTACCTGCTAGAACATACACAATAAGTGTTGGAATTCCTGCAATAATAGCAGATGCCATATCCACATTATATTCTTTAACACTAGTACTTGATAAAACCATATTGTTTAAAGCAACTTGTATTGGAGCTGCCTCTCCAAATGAAAATGTTGAGCCAAATAAAAAGTCGTTCCAAATTTGTGTGAATTGCCAGATTATTGTTACTACTATAATTGGAGTTGATACTGGAAGTAAAATTTTAAAAAATATTTTAAAAAACCCTGCCCCATCTATTCTAGCAGCTTTTACTAATTCAGAAGGAATAGAAACATAAAAATTTCTAAAAAATAAAGTTGTAAAGGGAATACCATAAACTGTATGGACCAAAACAAGTCCAATTACAGAATTAGATATTCCTAGAACTCCAAGAGTTCTAGCCATGGGTAATAAGATAGCTTGATAAGGAATAAAACAACCAAATAGTAAGAAAAGGAAAACCCATTTGTCTCCCTTAAACCTCCATTTTGTTAGAACATATCCAGCCATCGCACCAATAAAAGTAGAAAAGAATACTGCTGGAACAACCATTTTAATTGAATTCCAAAAATATGGTTTTAAGAAAGTATCACCTGCACCGTATCCTCTTCCACCCCATGCAACTAACCAAGAGTCAAAATTTAATCCACTTGGCCAAGTTAGAAGTGTTCCTTGACGGATTTCTTCCATTGTTTTTAATGAAGTAACAACCATTACATACAAGGGAAAAATAAAATACAAAGCAAAAATTACTAAAACAAAATATAAAAACCATCTCAAAAACATATTTGTATATTTAGATTTTTGTTCAAGCTGTTTATATGAAGAGTGTGTTTTATCTTGCATTTTCTCTCCTCAATTCAGAATATAAATAAGGTATAATCACAGCTGCTACTGCCATAAACATCATCATCGCACTCGCTGCTGACAAACCAACTTGACTTTTGTGAAATGCAGTTTGTGTCATATATAATGCAGGCATGGTTGTAGATATACCCGGACCACCCTGGGTTAACGCAACAATAAGATCATAACTTTTAATTGATATATGAACCAAAATTACAAAACTTGTAAAAAAAACCGGTCTCATCATTGGTAGTAGAATTTTCCAATAAACTGTAAATAAATTTGCACCATCTATTTTGGCTGCTTTAACGATTTCATCTTCAACTGATCTTAACCCAGCTAGAAATAATGCCATTACAAATCCTGCAGATTGCCAAACACCTGCAATCACAATAGTGTAGATGGCCATTTCTCGATTGACCAACCAATCAAAAGTAAAGTTTTCAAATCCCCAATCGATAAACATTTTTTGGATACCAAGGGTTGGGTTTAAAATCCATTTCCAAGCTGTTCCTGTAACGATAAATGATAAAGCCATAGGATATAGATAAATAGTTCTAAGGACACCTTCCGCCCTAATTTTTTGATCTAGAAATATTGCAAGAATAATTCCAATCACAACACAAAAAATTAAGAATAAAGCTGTGAAAATAAGAAGATTATCAACTGCAATAAGCCATTTTCTAGAACCCCAAAGTTTAACATATTGACCTACTCCCCAAAGTTCATACTTGGGCAAGATTTTAGAATTTGTAAAAGATATATATAAGGTCCAAAGTACAAAACCATAGACAAACCAACCAATTAATCCAACAGCTGGAGCCATTACGATTTTAGGCAGGTTTTTTTCTAGCCACTTGAGCATTATAAATATTTTCTAATTTTGATTAAAAAAAAAGGCCACCTAAGAATTAGGTGGCCTTAATTTTTGTATTTTACATATTATCTAATACTGAATCAGCCAAAGCATTTGCTGCATCAACTGATGACATGTCAGAATTAAAATGTTCTGTAATCACATCTTGTAAAGCAGCTTTCATAGTATTGCCTTGAGCCATTCCATGAGCAAAACTTGGAACTAATCCACCACTTGCTCCTGCAGTTTTGATGTCAGAATTTGATGTTTTTGCACATTTATCAAATTCATCCATTGGTACATCTAAACGTGCTGGAATTGATCCTTTGTATAAATTGAAAACTTTTTGGAAGTTTTTACCCATCATTAATTTAGCTAATAATTTTTGACCTTCTTGTTTGTCTGGGTCACTTGTTTTGTAGAATATAAAGCTGTCTACATTGTACAAGTATCCATTATTAGATGGAGTTGCAGCACAATAGTAATCTACACCTGGTACTTTTCCAGCAGCAGTAAATTCACCTTTTGCCCAGTCACCCATAATTTGGAAACCGGCTTTTCCTTCAATAACCATTCCAGTAGCAACGTTCCAATCTCTTCCTGGGCTACCTTCATCAGTGAAACCTTGAAGTTTTCTCATTTGATCAAAAACTTTTACAGTTGTCTCACTTCTTAAACAAGTTTCTTTAAGATCTACATAACAGTTTTTGTAATAGTTATTTCCACCAATACCCATAGCTACTGCTTCGAAGACTGTTGCGTCTTGCCAAGCTTGACCACCATGTGCAAAAGGAATGATACCTGCAGCTTGAAGTTTTTCTGCTGCTGCATTTAATTCATCCCAAGATGAAGGAACTGAAATTCCATTAGCATCAAATACTGCTTTGTTAGCCCACATCCAATCAATTCTATGAATGTTTACTGGAGCCGCACAATATGGACCACTGTTATTCTGACATTTGTGAACTGCAGCAATCATAGGATCTAATAATCCATCCCAACCTTCTGATTGAGCAATAGGATCAATGTTGTATGGAGCAACTACTCCTTCTTGATCATATTCTTGGATTGTTGGACCTTTAATTTGAGAAGCTGAAGGAGGATCTCCCGCAACTATTCTTGCTTTAAGTGCAACGTTAGCAGCGTCTCCACCACCACCTGTTACAGGCATGTCTAACCATTCACCACCGTTTGCAGCGAAATCATCTTTTAATACTTTAAGTGCAGCTGCTTCACCACCTGATGTCCACCAGTGCAAAACCTCAATTTTTGGTCCTGCAAAAGAAGATGTAGAAGTGAATGCAAACGCAATTAGAGCAATTAGCATTTTTTTCATATATTTCCCTCTTATTTATTTAATTAAGTTAACTTAAAAAAAACAATTATAGATTGATTTATTAAAAGACTACAAGAAAAAAAAAATACAACCAATAATTGATTTGTAATATCAATAGATTGATTTTCTTCCTAATCTTGCAGCACCTCTAACGCCACTAGCATCTCCGTACTTTGGTTTAAGAAATACACCTTCATACTCTCTGCCAGTTACAAATTTTCTTACGATAGTTTCGATTTCACTTAAAAAATCAATTTCATTTGAAACACCCCCGCCAAAAACAAAACAATCAGGATCAAGAATATTAATTATATTTGCTAAGGACATTGCTAAATTTACTTTAAAGTTATCTATTAAATTTTCAGCATCTAAATCATGTTTTCTATAAAGTTCAAAGATCTCATTAGTTTTTAAATTTTTTTTATATTGCTTATTAAATTTTTTAGCTAAACTTAAGCCTGACATAAAACTCTCAATCTCGCCCTCTCTTAGATTGGTAGATTCGAAATTTTCTTTTTTGGAAATTAAATGGTTAATTTGATTATGTCCCCATTCACCTGCTACTCCATTTGGTCCACTAACAATTTTTTTATCTATTACTAAACCACCGCCTACTCCAGAGCCAATTATAATTCCATAAACAATTTTATAATGTTTTCCTGCCCCATCTAAAGCTTCAGACAAAGCAAAGCAATTGGCATCATTTTCACAAAATACCTCCTTACCTAATTCTTTTCTTAGATCATTTTGAAATGATTTTTTTTCTAACCAATAACAATTTGGAGCATTCTTTACTAATCCTGTTTGAGGCGAATGAATGCCAGGATGACAAACACCTATAGGTAATTCTTTTTTAAATTCTTTTTCTAACTTTTTGTTAATTTCTTTAATGGTTTTTATAATTTGAAAATAGTCTTTTGGACAATCAGTTCTCTCACGGTGACTTTCGTTTCCCTTTTCATCTAAAACTACACTTTCAATTTTTGTAGCTCCAACATCAATACCTATTTGCATAAATCAATAAGTTGCTCTTCCACCACTCAAATCAAAAACAGCAGCTGTTGAAAAAGAATTTTCTTCACTTGATAACCAAGTCACAAGAGATGCTAATTCATTAACTTTTGCAAATTTATTTCTAGGAATTTTAGATAACATATAATTTATATGTTCCTCAGTCATTTGATCAAATATTCTAGTTTTTGCTGCTGCTGGAGTAACACAATTAACTGCAATATTTTTTAATGCTAATTCTTTTCCCAATGACTTTGTTAAACCTATTACTCCTGCTTTAGAAGTGCTGTAAGCACTAGCGTTAGGATTGCCTTCTTTTCCTGCAATTGATGCAATATTTACAATTCTTCCATAATTATTCTTTATCATGTAGGGGGTCACTGCTTTACAGCAATAAAATACTGCATTTAAATTTAGGTCTATAACCTTCTTCCATTCATCAAGTGGATAATCAACTACCGTGGTATTTTTTCCTGCAACGCCTGCATTATTGATAAAAATATCAATTTTTTTGTGTGTTTTTTCAATTTCAGCTAAATTTTTTTCTATATTCTCATAATTTCCGACATCAACAATTTGGTATGAAACCTTATCTGAATTAATTTTTTTTGTTGCAGTTTTAATTGCCTCTTCATCTATATCCCAAATTACAACACTTGCTCCTGAAGCAATAAATCTCTCTGTAATGGCTAGTCCAAAACCTTGGGCACCTCCTGTCACTATTGCAACTCTATCTTTTAAATCAAAATTAATCATATTATTTTTTTTGTTTTTTTGACCTTAATAAAGGAAAAGCCAATGCAATTAAAGATAAAATAAAAAAGGTTAAAGCTATTGGTCTTGTTAAAAACATCAACCAATTTCCATCAAAAATTACTAAAGATTGTCTTAAAGTTCCCTCTACTAACTCTCCTAAAATTAATCCTATAATTACAGGAACAACTGAAAATCCAAATCTTCTCATAAAAAATCCTAGTACTCCAAAAAATAACATAATCCAAACATCAATAATTGATTGGCTAAGTGAATATGTTCCACAAACAGATACAGCAAATATCATTGGCCACAAAATTTTGTTAGGAACTAATGTAATTCTCGCAAATACTTTTGCTCCAAAAAACCCAAAGATAAAAAATAACACGTTAGCAATTAACATGGCTCCAAATATTCCATATAAAAAATCTGGTTGTTCTCTAAATAAATCTGGACCAGGTCTAACACCATGAATAATTAAACCTGTTAGTATTACAGCCGTTGTAGCACTTCCTGGAATTCCTAGTGCTAATGTAGGCACCATTGCTCCACCTGTGGCAGCATTATTTGCAGCTTCTGCACCGGCAATACCTTCTATTGATCCTTTACCAAATTCTTCAGGATTTTTAGAAAATCTTTTAGCCTCTGAATAACCAATTAATGATGCTACAGTTCCACCTTCAGCTGGCAAAACTCCAATGAATGAACCTATTCCGCTTGATCTAAGAATAGTTTTCCATGTTTTTTTATAATCATCTTTAGTTGGAAGTTTTACAGCCTTTAAAGCTACTCTCTTAAATACTTGATCAAGAAGTGTTGATTGAGTTAGCATTTCACTAATTGCAAATAAACCAACAACTACTGGAATAAAACCAATACCAACTGAGAGTTCGTTAATTCCATAAGTAAACCTATCTATTGATGTCATAAAATCTTTTCCAATAGTTGAAATTAAAATTCCAAATGCTCCAGCAACTAAGTTTTTTATGGGACTACCTTCTCCTATAGATGAAAGCATAGTTAAACCAAAAATTGCTAATGCAAAATATTCGGGTTGTCCAAATTCATAAGCAAGTTTTGCTAAAAGTGGTGCAAAAAATACCAAAATTATAACACTAAAAATTCCTCCAACTGTACTTGATACAGTTGCCATTCCTAAAGCTCTACCTGCTTCACCCTTTTGAGCCAAAGGATATCCATCTAGACAAGTGGCTGCGGCTGCTGGAGTTCCTGGAGTATTAATTAATACTGCAGTGATTGCTCCTCCATAAGTTCCTGCACAATAAATAGAAGTTAACAATACTATTGCGGACAAAGGGTCTAGCGTCATAGTAAATGGTAAAATTAATGCTCCTCCTGTTGTTGGTCCTAAACCTGGAAGAACTCCTAGAATTAATCCAAACAAAGTTCCAAAAAATAAAACTATCAATAGTTTTGAACTAAATAAAGGTGTCAGCATTAATAAAAGATTGTCCATTTTAATAATAATAAAGATTAGTAATTATTCCTGGAGGAAATCTTAAGCCTAAGATTGTTTCAAAAA
>CACIST010000033.1 GCA_902589395.1 uncultured Pelagibacteraceae bacterium
GTTTGTGGAATATGAAGACGAAACCCTGCCGAAAAAGTTTAGAAAAACTGAAAATTTAATTTTTTCAACTAAGTTTGCTTGTCCCGAAAGTGGTTTTACAATTGAAGAAATAGAACCAAGACTTTTTTCTTTTAATAGTCCTTATGGTGCGTGCGAAGAATGTGAGGGTATTGGTATTAAATTAAATGTTGATCCAAAATTAGTTGTGCCTGATGAAAAGAAAACAATAGCAGATGGGGCTATAGAACCTTGGTCAAAATCATCATCTTTATATTATGCCCAAACTTTAGCCTCTATAGCAAAACATTATGGTTTTTCATTAAATGATAGATGGTCGAAGCTTTCAAAAAAAATAAAAGATGTAATTTTATTTGGATCTGATGATGAAGAAATCAAATTTTCTTATGACGATGGATATGAAAAGTATTCACATAAAAAAACATTTGAAGGGGTCGTAAATAATTTAGAAAGAAGATTTTTAGAAACAGATAGTGATTGGAAAAGAGAAGAAATATCTCAATATCAATCTGATACAAAGTGTGAAAGATGTAATGGGCACAGATTAAAAGATGAAGCTTTATGTGTTAAAATTAATGATCACAATATAAGTGAAGTAACTGAAAAATCTATATTTGATGCAAAGGAATGGTTTAAATCACTTGAAACAAAATTAGATAAACGACAACTAAAAATTGCACAGCATATTTTAAAAGAAATTAATGAGAGATTAAATTTTCTGCTAAATGTCGGTCTTGACTACCTAACTTTATCAAGAGAGTCTGGTACTTTATCGGGTGGTGAAGCACAAAGAATAAGGCTAGCCTCGCAGATAGGTTCAGGATTAACTGGAGTATTGTATGTACTTGATGAACCATCTATTGGTTTGCATCAAAAAGATAATGTTAAATTAATTAATGCATTAAAAAGACTTAGAGACTTAGGAAATACAGTCATAGTTGTAGAACATGATACTGAAACCATGGAAAATGCAGATCATATAATTGATCTTGGTCCAGAAGCTGGAAACAAAGGTGGCGAAGTAATCGCTCAAGGATCGTATAGTGATATATTAAATAATAACAATAGTATTACAGGAAGATACTTATCAAACAAAAGCTTCATACCAATACCAAGAACTAGAAGATTAGCAAAAAATGGAAGATTTTTGGAAATTAATGGGGCTAGTGGAAATAATTTAAACAATGTAAATCTAAAAATTCCACTTGGAAGTTTTACCTGTGTAACGGGAGTTTCAGGAAGTGGTAAATCAACATTAATACTTCAAACTCTTTATAACGCTTTAAACCTTACGCTTAACAATAATAAATCAAGAAAAATTCCAAAACCATTTAGAGGATTTAAAGGTATTGAATTAGTTGATAAAATTATTGATATAGATCAATCCCCTATTGGTAGAACACCTAGATCTAACCCAGCGACTTATACAGGTGCGTTTGGCCCAATAAGAGACTGGTTTACTAATTTACCAGAGTCAAAAAGTAGAGGTTATAAACCTGGAAGATTTTCATTCAATGTCAAAGGAGGAAGATGTGAAGCTTGTGAGGGAGATGGAGTAATAACGTATGAAATGCACTTTTTACCAGATGTTTATATAACTTGTGATGAATGCAAGGGAACTAGATATAATAGAGAAACACTAGAAATTAAATTTAAAGATAAGAGCATTGCAGATGTTTTAAATATGACTGTTGATGAAGGATGTGAATATTTTGAAAATATTTCTAATATAAAAACAAAATTGCTTACGCTTAAGAAAGTTGGTTTAGGGTATATAAAAATTGGTCAACAAGCCACTACACTATCAGGTGGTGAGGCCCAAAGAATTAAACTAGCAAAAGAATTATCTAAAAGATCAACTGGAAGAACAATATATATATTGGACGAACCCACAACAGGACTGCATCAACACGATATTAAAAAATTATTAGAAATTTTACATACCTTTGTCGCAACTGGAAATACTGTAGTTGTAATAGAACATAATTTAGATGTTATAAAAACTGCTGATTATATAGTCGATATGGGTCCAGATGGTGGTGTAAAGGGAGGAAATATCATAGCTGAAGGTAAACCCGAGGAAATAATTAATGTTAAAGATAGTTATACAGGTAAATTTTTAAAACCAATGTTGGACAATAAGTTCAAAAAAACTGCTTAAATTTTTATTAAAAATGTTATAAATTATAAATATTATGACTTCGATTCTTCAATCATTATCTAAAACTGTTCATATCTCTTTGACATTATCCATTTTATTATTTTTAGGTTTATACTTTGGAAATGGTGGTTTTGATATTGACGTAGTTTTTTGGAGTTGGTTATTTAGATATATACATGTCATTGTTGCAATTATGTGGATCGGTTTACTTTGGTATTTTAATTTTGTTCAAATACCAAACATGGCTAAAATACCTGACGAACAAAAACCAGCGATAGGAAAAGTTATAGCTCCAGCAGCTCTGTTTTGGTTTAGATGGGCAGCTTTAGTTACAGTAATATCAGGACTTATCTTAGCTTATTTAAATGGTTATGTTCATCAAGCTATGACATTAGGAATTGGATCAGGTGGTGGTAAAGCAACTGCCATTGGAATTGGTATGTGGTTAGGAATTATAATGGCATTTAATGTTTGGTTTGTAATATGGCCAAATCAGAAAAAAGCATTAGGCATTATTGAGGTTGAAGCTGATGTTAAAGCTAAATCTGCAAAAACAGCGATGTTATTTTCCAGAACAAATACACTTTTATCATTACCAATGCTTTTAACGATGGTAATAGCTCAAAACCTATATTAATCTTTTTCTTCTTTAACTATAGTTCTTTGGCTGACATTCAGTGCAACTAAAATAGGATTTGCGATATATATTGAGGAGTAAGTTCCAAAAATAACTCCTAATATCATTGCTAAAGAAAAGCCTTTTAATATTTCACCGCCAAATAAGTAAATTGATAAAAGAGCTAATAACGTAGTTACAGATGTAATTATTGTTCTAGATAAAGTTTCATTAATTGAAATATTAGTTAAGTCAAAAATTTTAATATCAGAATACTTTCTTAAATTTTCTCTAACCCTATCGAATATAACAACTGTGTCATTCATTGAATAACCAACAATAGTTAAAACAGCTGCTACAATAGAAAGGTTTATTTCAAGTGAAAAAATAGAAAATATACCTAATGTAATTATAACATCGTGAAATATAGCTAAAATAGCTCCTAAGCTAAACTGCCATTCAAATCTTATCCAAATATACAATAGCATCGCCGCAAGCGATAAACTTATAGCAATAATTCCTGATTTTAAGAGTTCTGAGCTTACTTTAGGACCAACATTTTCTACTCTTCTAAAGTCGACATCGCCAATAGAGCTTGATAGTTTATTTTGAATATTTTTAATAAATTCAGGATCATTTGAATTTTGCTTTTCAAACTTAACAATAAAGTCTGTTTCATTACCAAATTTTTTGACAGATACATCACCTAAATTCATTTGATTAAAGCTATCTCTAATAAGACTAATATTATTCGTTTTATCTGTAGTTCTTAATTCAATTAAAGTACCACCTTTGAAATCAACACCAAAATTTAAACCTTTAAAAATTAAAAATACTAATGAAATCACTATTAGAACAAGTGATAATATATTAAATTTTCTATAAAACTTATTAAAAGAAATTTCTCTCATTTTAAAGTAGCTGCTCCTTATCTTTATTTTTGACTACATATAAAGAAGTTAACAATCTTGCGATAAAATAAACTGAAAACAAAGTAGTTAAAATTCCAACACCTAAAGTTACAGAAAAACCTTTTACAGGTCCTGATCCCATAAAAAACAAAATGAATGCTGCAATTAGAGTTGTAATGTTTGCATCTAAAATAGTTGTTCTTGATTTTGTATATCCAGCATCAAAGGCAATTATTGGATTTTTTTCATTTTTAGTCTCTTCTTTGATACGTTCAAAGATCAAAACATTTGCATCAACAGCCATTCCAACTGTTAAAATGATACCTGCAATCCCAGGCAAGGTTAATGTTGCTTCAAATAAAGTTAGAATACCAATTAATAAAAAGAGGTTTGAGACTAGTGCTAAATTAGCAATTAACCCAAATGCTCTATACTTATAAATCATAAATAAAATAACTAACAAGAAACCAATAAATAAAGATAAAATACCAGCATCTATTGAGTCTTGACCCAAGTCTGGTCCAACAGTTCTCTCTTCAATAATGTTTAAAGGTGCAGGCAGAGCTCCAGATCTAAGTAGCAATGCAAGATCTGTTGCAGATTGAAAGGTAAAGTCACCTGAAATTTGTCCAGAACCACCAATTATAGGTTCTCTAACTGAAGGAGCACTAATTATTTTACCATCTAAAACTATTGCCAATTGTTTACCAACGCCAGTGCTCGTTGCTTTACCAAATTTTTTGGCACCTACTCTATCTAAACTAAACGAAACTACTGTTTCGTTTGTTTGAGAATTCATAGTTGGCTTTGCATCAACTAGATTATCACCACTTAAAATTATTCTTTTACTTACAATTGCATCTCTGGAACCATCTTCAAAAGATAGTTTTTCTGTTCCAAACGACTCTTCATTATTTTG
>CACIST010000034.1 GCA_902589395.1 uncultured Pelagibacteraceae bacterium
TTACTGCAGTTTATACATATAAACAGACAAAACAGATTTTAAAAAATATTGATAAAAAAACTAAAGTTATCATTTCAATATTTGCTGGAAGAATGGCAGACTCTGGAAAGGATCCAATTCCTCAGTTTAAAGAAAGTATAAGAATTGCAAAAAAATTTAAGAATGTTGAAATTCTTTGGGCAAGCACTAGAGAACCATATAATTACCTGCAAGCAAAAAAGTTGGGATGTCAAATAATTACGGTACCACCAAAAATTATTGAAAGAATAGAAAAATTTGGAAAAAATTTTAATAAACTTACAATTGATACCGTTAAAGGTTTCTTGGCCGACTCAAGAAAATCAAAATTTAAGTTATGAGATTGGTTGCGGGGGACGGATTTGAACCGCCGACCTCAAGGTTATGAGCCTTGCGAGCTACCAGGCTGCTCCACCCCGCGGTATTAAATTCTATTTTTAAGTTTATTAAGTTTCTTAACTCTTTTAATATTTTCTTGAAGAATTCTTTTTTTCTTTTCAGAAGGTTTTTCATAAGTATTTTTAAGCTTAATAATTTTAAAAAAACCATCTCTTTGAAGTTTTCTTTTTAAAACTCTTAACGCTTGTTCAATATTATTATCTTTTACTTCTATTTTAATAAATACCTCCAAAAAGTGATTTAAGTAGCACTTTATATTTTGTTTGTCTATTATATTGCATTAAATTATTCAGATAACAGTTTTTCTTTTTCCTTTTTTTCTCTTTTTATTCTTCTCTCTGCCTTTTCCAAGGCATCTACTAAATCTTTTTGAGTAAATAATCCCATTGCAACTGGATCTTTCGCAGTTAAATTATTATAGTTCCAATAACTCTTATTTCTTATTGCTGTTACAGAATTCTTTGTAATCCCTACTAATTTAGCAATTTGTGAGTCTTTTAAATTTGAATGTTGTTTCATTAACCATAGCGTAGAATCTGGTTTGTCTTGTCGTTTTGAAAGGGGGATGTATTTTTTTGTTTTTTTATTCTCACTGTCAATTTCTATTTCGTTTAACTGTAAATTAAGAGGTCTGTTAGCATCTTGAGAAGATAGAGCTATTTCTTCTTTAGTCAATTGCCCAGCTATAATTGGATTATATCCTACTATACCTTTAGCAACTTCACCATCAGCTATACCTTGTATTTCAACCTCGTGTAATTTACAAAATTCTGATATTTGTTTGAAAGTTAAAGATGTATTTTCTACTAACCAAACAGCTGTTGCCATAGGCATTAGTGGCGCATTATTCATTATTTATTTTCAGATCTAAAATTTTGAAATTTTTTGTTAAATTTACTTACCCTACCTTTATCTAGTATTTTTTGTTTTCCACCTGTCCAGGCTGAATGTGATTTAGGATCAATTTCAAGTTTAAGAGTCTCTCCTTCAGATCCCCATGTCGATCTAGTTTCAAATTGACTACCATCTGTCATTTCAACTTTTATATTGTGATAGTTTGGGTGTAAGTTTTTTTTCATAGGCGGTTTTATAGCAAAAAGTTAGATAAAAACAATTAAAAGTTAACCAATTTTTTCATCATTTCTGAGTAAATACTACTACTGGCTGCTCTTATATCAATACTATCATGCTCATATTGAGTAAAATCATTTGTTGTTCCCCCTGACTCTTTAACAATTAATATACCTGCCGCTATATCCCATAAATTTATTTTATTATGAAAAAAACCATCTAATCTTCCAGATCCTACATAGGCTAAATCTAGTGCTGCACATCCCGTTGATCTCATATTTAAACTCGGATAGACAATCTTTAATCCATCTTGGTTAGATGAAAATAAACAATCTTCAATATCCCCTTTATTAGATACTTTTATTCTGTGATTATTAAAGAATGCTCCATTATTCTTTTCAGCAAAAAATATTTCATTTTTTATTGGGTCATGTATCAATGCTGATTTTAGTTCACCATCTATTTCTAGAGCTATCGAAATCGCGAAATGAGGTATACCATGTAAAAAATTAGTTGTCCCATCAATTGGGTCTATAATCCACCTTTTATTTTTATCATTATTTTCAATTTTTCCACTTTCTTCAGTTAGAAAGGAGTAATTTTTTTTTGATTTAGTTAATTCATCAATAAGTATTTCTTCAACTCTTTTATCAGTCTTCGTTACAAAATCTCTTGGACCTTTTTTTGCAACTTGCAAATTTTCAATTTCACCAAAGTCTCGGATAATTATTCTTGACGCTTTCTCGCAAGCTTTAATCATAATATTTAAGTGTGGAGAAATAGAGTTCATTGATTAAACTTTTTTAACATAATCAAACGTTCTCGTATCAAGAATAATTTCGTCTTCGACTTCTATAAATGGAGGAACTTGTATTTTAATGCCATTATCAAGTATCGCAGGTTTGTAAGATGATGAGACAGTCTGACCTTTTAAAGCCACATCAGTTGAGGCAACTTTACAATTTACTTGGTTTGGAAGTTCAACTGAAATTGCGTTATCATTATAAAAACTAACTGAAACCTCTAGGTTTTCAGTTAATAGTTTACCTTTTTCTCCAATAATATTTTTTTTAATTTCAATTTGTTCAAAATTTTTAGGATCCATAAAAAAATAATTATTTTCATCTGAATAAAGAAAATTTAAATTTATTTCTTCAAGTGTTGCTTTTTCAACGTTCTCACTTGATCTAAATCGTTCATTTAATTTCGTATTTTTACCAACACTTTTCATTTCAACTTGAGCAAATGCACCTCCTTTGCCAGGTTTTACATGTTGCGTTTTTAGAACTTGCCATAAGTCATTTTTGTACTCTAAAAGCATTCCTACTCTAATTTCTCCGGCATTAATTTTCATTTCAATAATTTTACTGCTTGTTGTGGTTTATATTTTTTATTATTCCAAATGTAACTTGAAATAGCCAAAAAATTGGCTTTATTCAATAATAGATTCTTGTAGTTATTTGGATTAATTCCACCAATAGCCACAATGGGAATGCTAGATATCTTATCTAACTCACGTAATATTTTAGTAGTTGCATAATATTTTGTTTTTTTTGTCTTTGTTTCGTAAAAAGCTCCAAAAGCTACATAATCAGCTTTTGATTTAATTGCAATTTTAGCAAGTCTAATCGAATTATGACAAGTAATGCCAATTATTTTGTTTCCAATTATAGTTCTAGCCTCTTTGATTTTCATATCATTTTGACCCAAATGACAACCATCAGCATCTAGTTCTTTTGTAAGCCAAGGATCATCATTTATTAAAAACGTTACTCTATTTGTATTACAGATTTTTTTGATTTTCTTTCCAATTTTAATTTTTTGTTTTAAAGAATATTTTTTTAACCGCATTTGAAAAAAACTTACTTTTTTTGTTTTTAAAACCAATTTGAGATCTTTATAGAAGTTTATAGTTATTTTATTTGGAGAAATAAGATAAATAAATTTTTTTTTATTTATTTTCAAGTTCTTTTGACCATTTTCCTTTAGCAGCTAGAGAGCACATTTTCGACCTATGATTAAAAATGTTTTGAGTAGACCTTATGTCTTTAGTGTTTTTTGACCAGACACTAAGAGCACTTTGTTGAAGAGCCCTTCCATATGAGTAAGTCATTATAAAATTAGTATTATTATTTTTATTTATTAAATTTAAATTTTCTGTTGCCTCTATTTCTGATTGACCTCCAGATAAAAAAGCAATTCCAGGAACTTCGCTAGGAACTGAATTTCTGAGACATTCTAATGTTTTTTCAGAAACCTCTTTGCCAGAAATTTTATCTTTTGATTGGTTGCCAGATAATATCATATTTGGTTTCAAAATAATTCCTGAAAGATCCACTTTATTTAATATTAATTCATCAAAACATCGTTTAATAACCTCTGATGTTTTTCTTAAACAGCTGTCAGCAGAGTGGTTTCCATCCATCAACACTTCGGGCTCAACTATTGGAACCATTT
>CACIST010000035.1 GCA_902589395.1 uncultured Pelagibacteraceae bacterium
ATAGAGCAACTCCTGTTGGTAGAGCACCCCAACCTCATAAAGGTCAACCAATGGTTGAACATAGTAAAGAACTTCAAATAGTTTTGGATAAACTTAGAAGACAACCAATGGCAGTAAAGAAATATGTGACAGTTTGTAAAAAAGATTTTGAAGATTATAGAATTGGAATTGTAACTGGAGTAAGAGGCCAACCTGTTGAAATATTAGAAGAGTCTTTTTCATCAGAAGAAGCATGCGAGCACGCAATATTTTTAAAAAGAGTACTAGACTTGCTTGAGAGGTATGGTGGATGACTAATTATTATAGGATTTTGAAATAATGTTAAGGATAACAGGATATAGTGATAAGTATACAGCGTTTCCTGGTGAGGAAATTAAGTTTTACGTTAACACTGAAAAAAACGAAAATTATGATGTTCAAATTGTAAGACTAATTCATGGAGATACAAACCCTGAAGGTCCAGGATATAAAGATGAAGAGGTTGGAGCTGAGTGTAACAAAACTTACCAAGGTAAAAACCAAAGAATTCATGGAGGCTCTTACATAATTATACCTCAAGATAATAGGTTAAACACAACAAGTTTTACACTACAGGCCTATATATTTCCTACTACTCCTGAAAAAGGTAAACAAGGAATATTAACTAAATGGAATGAAAAGACTAAAAGTGGATATGGACTTTTTATAGACGAAAACGGTTGTCTCTCAGTGATGATTGGTGATGGAGGAGGCCAAGTTTCAACTCTTTCAAGTGAAAAAAAACTTTTAAGAAAAGTTTGGTATTTAGTTGCTGCAACATATGACGCAAATACTGGAAAATTGAAACTTTACCAAGAGCCATGCGTAACTCCAACCAACGGTGGGCTTGGAATGTCTTTACTTCACCCAGCGGATGAGACTACGTCACATGTCGAGACTATAAGTAACTTAAAGCCTAGAGTGAATGATGCTCCATTTCTAATGGCTGCCTCATCACTTAATGATAGATCTGGAAGACATATTCAGGGAGGGCATTTCAAAGAAGCCCTGAGTCCAATTGAACTACCAGAGCAGACGCAAACTTATAATGGAAAAATAGATAGACCTAGACTCAGCAAAAAAGCACTTTCAAAATCAGAGATTGAGTCCTTGGCAAGGGGATTTACTGATTGTACATCTGAATTAAGATCAGAAGTAATCGGAGCATGGGATTTTCATGCAAATATAACCAAAAATATAGCTTCAACTTATATAATTGATAAAACCTCTAATCATCTAAATGGGTTTATTATAAATTTACCTTGTCGTGGTATGACTGGATACAACTGGACAGCAGATGAGATGGTCTTTCACCATAAACCTGAAGAATATGGAGCTATTCATTTTCATGATGATGACATTGATGATGCTAGGTGGGATATAGATTTTACATATAAAGTTCCAGACTTGATTAGAAGCGGTATATATGCAGCAAGATTAAGAATAAATGGTGAAGATTCTGCTGAAACAGAAGATTTTATTCCATTTGTAATCAAACCTCCCAAAGGAAAAAAAACTTCAGACCTTCTATTTGTTTTGCCAACAAATAGTTACATAGCTTATTCAAATGACAACCTTGGTACTAATTCAGTTGTGGCTCAATTACTAGCTGGAAAAGTTCCAGTTATGTCAGCTTCAGATTTGTATTTAAATGAACATAGAGAATATGGTTTATCAACTTACTGTCAACATTCTGATGGAAGTGGTGTTGCAATTGCATCTAGACTAAGACCTATTTTAAATATGAGACCAAAATATAGACATTGGCTCTCTCCATCTCTATGGCAACTTAATGCAGATTTACATTTAACTGATTGGTTAGAGGAAAAAAATTTAGATTTTGATGTTGTTACAGATGAAGACTTACATTTAGAAGGTGTCGAATTATTAAATCGATACAAATGTGTCTTAACAGGATCACATCCTGAATATAGTTCTGAAAAGATGCTAGCAGCCTATGAACAATATCAGCTTAATGGTGGAAGATGGATATACTTGGGTTCAGACGGTTTTTATTGGATTAGCGAGTATCACCCTGACAATCCAAATATTATAGAGGTAAGAAAAGGGGAAGCAGGAACTAGAGCATGGACGGCAAACCCAGGAGAATACAATAATGCTTTTGACGGAAAATATGGAGGAATGTGGAGAGCTAGAGGAAGAATACCTTCAAAAGTATGTGGATTAACTTTTACAGCATATGGTTTTGATGTTAGCTCGTATTACAAAAGGTCTCCTGATAGTGAACGACCTGAGTGTTCTTGGATTTTTGATGGTGTTGGAAAAGATGAAGTAATAGGAGATTTTGGATTAGTAGGTGGAGGTGCTGCAGGACTAGAGCTTGATAGATATGATTTGGAATTTGGAACACCTCACAATGCTTATTTATTAGCTAGATCAGAAAATCACACAAATCTAATGATGCAAGTAAATGAGGAAATTCATTTTACTGTAAGAGGTTATTATGGAGGAGGTACAGAAAATCCTATGGTAAGAGCTGATATGATTTATTATAAGACACCTAATGATGGTGCATTATTTGCTCCAGGTTCATTATCATTTTGTGGAAGTTTATCTTATAATAATTACAACAACAATGTCTCCAAAATATTAGAAAATGCAATAAGAGGTTTCTTAAAAGATGGACCTTTGCCATAATGACCAATCAGAGATTTACTAGACCAGAGGGCACGGGTGGCAAAAGTATTCTAGGTTCGGATAACAAAACCCCACTTAATAATTTTGAAAAAGATGCACTTGGAAATCTAGATGAAGATAAATTAAATGATTTAGCTAAATGTTTATTTACTTTAAATAACAGAAGATACGGTCCTATACCTGGAGCATATATGGTAATGTGCACTAAACCTGGAAAGGAATGGTGTGTTGCACAATTGAATGCTGACAGAGCCAAACCATTTATAATTTTTGAAGACAAGACTTTTTCAACTATTGAAGCAGCACAGAATGAGGCTGAGAGGATTAAAAAGGAAAAAGGCGAGTCGGCTCCTAGGCGGTGCACTTGATTAAAAATTAGAATTAATGAAATGTCAGAAAAATCTATTTGGATATTCTTATTTATTTTAGTTTATGCTGCTTTTTGTTTTTTTTGGGGAGTAAGGGGTTCAAAGTTCAGCTCAGAAAGCCCAATAAAATACTATCTTGCAGATAAAAATGTTTCATCATGGGTTTTTTTCTTTGCGGCTACTGCTGCAACATTTGCTGGACTTACAATTATTTCACAAGCTAGTCTTATTTTTAATGATGGCTTCCAATTTGTTGGTACTGCATTTATTGCCATAACGGTTCCCATGGCAAGTATATTTTTCTTTAAAAGACAATGGATGCTAAGTAGAAAATTTGGTTACATAACTCCAGGAGAAATGTATTACGACTATTACAAAAGTAACACCCTAAGAATTATAACAGTATTAATTACTTTTTTTGTTTCAATTCCTTTGTTAGCAGTATTTTTTGGAGCAACTGGCTTT
>CACIST010000036.1 GCA_902589395.1 uncultured Pelagibacteraceae bacterium
ATTATTTATCAAGACAATTTAGTGACTATAAAGTTATTTTTAAAAAAATTGAAAAAATAATTAAATTTGGTGATTATACATTAGGTAATCAGGTAAAGGTTTTTGAAAATAGATTCAAGAAGTTACAAAAATCGAAATATGCTATAGCAGTAGGTAGTGGAACTGACGCAATAATGCTATCGCTTAAAGCCATTGGAGTCAAAGAAGGAGATGAAGTGATTACAACACCATTCACCTTCTATGCAACAATAAATGCAATAGTGACCGCTGGTGCAAAACCAGTTTTTGTAGATATTGCAGATGATTTTAATATCGATCCAAATCTGATTGAAAAAAAAATAACCAAAAAAACTAAAGCCATATTACCTGTTCATTGGACAGGAAGAATATGTGATATGAATAAAATAAGCAAAATTGCAAAAAAATATAAGTTAAAAATTCACATTATTTGGACAGAAATTTAAAAAAAATTAAAAGTTTGGGCATTTTAAAAAGAAATAAAAATTTAAAAGAAGTTTTTCACATTTATTCTATTAAGGCCAAAAATAGAGACAAATTAGTTAATTTTTTAAAAAAAAAAGGTATAGATGCAAAAATACATTACCCAAAGCCAATGCACTTACAGCCAGCATATAAACTGATCAGTTTAAAAACGGAAAAATATCCTAATACAGAAAAAGCATGCAAAGAAACATTTTCTTTACCAGTCCATGAGTTTATTAAAAAACAAGATTTAGATTATATGATAAATAACATTAAAAATTTTTATAATGAAAATTAATTTTGTAAATTTAAAGCGAGAATTTAATCTACTTGAGCAAAAATTAATCAAAGATTTTTTAGAAGTTGGTAATACTGGTCAGTATGTAAATGGAAAAAATCTTTATGAATTTGAAAGAAAAATTGCAAAATTTTTAGGAGTAAAATATTGTATTGGTGTTAGTAGTTGGACTGATGGTGCTATATTGATATTTAAAGCGTTTTCTCTAAAAAAATCTGATGAAGTTATTACTCCATCTAATAGTTTTCTTGCAAGTTGCGGGGCAATTGTTGCTGCAGGGGCCACCCCAGTATTGGCTGATGTAGATGAAACTTATAATCTATCATATGAAAATGCCATAAACCTAATTTCAAATAAGACAAAAGTTATTATGCCTGTTCATCTTTATGGAACACCTTGTGAAGATATATTTAAGCTTAAAAGCTTATGTAGAAAAAGAAAAATCATATTAATTGAAGATGCTGCTCAAAGTATTGGAGCAAGAATTAAAAGAAAAATGACAGGCGCAATTGGAGACGTAGGTATTTTTAGTTTACATCCATTAAAAAATCTAGGTATTTATGGAGATGGAGGCATTGTCAGTACAAATAATAAAAATGTTTATGAAAAACTTTTACTTCTCAGAAATCATGGATTAAAAAATAGAGATACAGCTACTTGCTGGGGTTACAATGCTAGATTGAGCGATTTAAATGCTAAATTTGCTTCAACAAAACTAAATTATTTAAATAATTGGAATAAAAAACATAGAAATATTGCAAAATATTATAACGATAATTTAGATCAAAGTATAATTAAGCCAAAAATAAATCCAAATAGTGAGTCTGTATTTCATAATTATATAATTAGGGTAAAAAAAAGAGATAGACTTAAAAAATATTTATTTAAAAATGGAATAGAAACCTCAATACATTATCCTATTCCTATCCATAAACAAAAACCTTTTATAAATATGAATAAAATTAAACTTAAAAATGTAGAAAAATTTTCTAAAGAAATTTTAAGTTTACCTATTTATCATACCTTAAAAAAAAAAGAGATTAATTATGTTGTTAGAAAAATAAACTTGTTTATGAAAAAAAATAGAAATGATTAGATACTCTAATCTTTACTTAGAGAATAAAATAATTTTAAATAAAATTTTAAATCAAGTAAAAAAAAGTATAAAAACATCAAAGTTTATTTTAAAGGATGATGTTTCAATATTTGAAAAAAATATATGTAAATATTTAAAAATCAAATATTGTGTAGGCCTTAATTCAGGAACAGACGCGCTTTTAATGTCGTTAAGTCAACTAAATTTAAAGAAGGGATCTGAAATAATAACAACTCCTTTAACTTATGTTGCTACCATCTCTGCAATATTGCATGTTGGAGCAAAACCAGTTTTTGTAGATGTAGGTGAAGATTTTAATATAGATGTTTCACAGATTGAAAAAAAAATTACAAAAAACACAAAGTGTATTTTACCTGTACATCTTTTTGGAAGGTGTTGTGATATGAATAAAATTGATCAATTAGCAAAAAAATATAATCTTTCAGTAATAGAGGACTCTGCCCAATCATTTGGATCAAAAATAAAAGGAAAATTTTCTGGGACGTTTGGTGACATTGGGTGTTTTAGTTTACATCCAATGAAGACGCTTAACGTCTTAGGGGATGGTGGGTTTATTGTGACTAATAATAAAAAATATGCTAATAAAATACGAACGCTCAGAGATCATGGAAGATTAAAAAAAAAAGATAAAAGTCTATATTTGCATTATGGTTTTAATAGTAGACTAGACAACATACAAGCTGCAATAGCTAACATTAAACTAAAAAACATAAATTATTTGATTAAACGAAGAATTGAAAATGCAGCTCTATACAAAAAGTTTTTAAGTAAAGAAAAAAAAATAAAAATATCTTTTTTAAATAATAAATTTAAATATTATGATTCTTACAATTCTTTTGTAATTCTCTCAAAAAACAAAAAAAAAATTATTCATAAATTAAAAAATAATAATGTTGAAGTTCTTCAAAATCTCACTCAATGTATTACATTAGAAAAACATTTATTTTCTGACAAAAAAATACGAATGAAAAATGCAGAAAATTTCTATAAAAATTCTATATATTTGCCGATAAACCCTTTTTTAAAAAAAAAGGAAATTAAATTTATATGTAATCTTATAATAAGTTCTATTAATGAATAAAATTCTTTTATCTGGAAGTAAAGGTTTCTTAGGATCTAAATTCAATTATAATAGATACACTGGTTCCAAATTCTTTTTTGCCAAAGATTATATAGAACTGAAAAAATTATGTAAAAAAAGAAAATTTGATTTCTTAATTCATTTCGGCTCTGAAAATAGAAGCACTTCTAATTCTGAAGATGTAGTTTTGAAAAATATAATTAGTTTTAGAAATATTATTAAATTCAAACCATTTAAGAAATTATTATTTATAAGCACAGATGGAGTTACTAAATTATTAAATAAAAATAAAAATTTAAATATTAGTCCTTATGTTATTTCTAAATTGTTAGTTGAACAATTAATTAAGCAAAATTATAAAAAGTATAAATTCGAATTTGCAATTTTGAGACTCAATACAGTAATATCTTTCGGATC
>CACIST010000037.1 GCA_902589395.1 uncultured Pelagibacteraceae bacterium
TTTTCTTTTGAAACTATTCCACCTTTTTTTTCTTTTGTGGTTTTTACATGCTTTTTAACAATATTAATTCCTTTTACTTTTGCCCTACTATTTTTCCTGTCTATCTCCATTACTTCACCTTCTTTGCTTTTATCTTTTCCAGTCAATATTTTCACTTTCATCCCTTTTTTAATCATTATAAAACCTCTGGTGCTAATGAAATAATTTTCATTTGACCTCTGTTTCTTAGCTCTCTTGTAACTGGACCAAATATCCTTGTTCCAATTGGCTCACCTTTATCATCAGTTAAAACAGCTGCGTTATTGTCAAATCTTACTTTTGATCCATCATTACGGTGGATTCCTTTTTTAACTCTTACAACAACCGCTTTATGCACAGCTCCTTTTTTAACTTTTCCCTTAGGGATTGCTTCTTTAACAGCTACTACTATTGTGTCTCCAATACTTGCATATCTTCTTTTTGACCCACCCAATACTTTTATACATTCTATTTTTTTTGCACCAGTATTGTCTGCAACCATTAATTCTGTCTGTACTTGTATCATTTAGCCTCTCCTATAACTTCAAATTTTTTATTTTTAGAATATGGTCTACTTTCTTTTATGGATACTTTATCGCCTGTTTTGTATTTATTCTCTTCATCATGAGCATTATATTTTTTTCGTGCTTTCATTACTTTTTTTAATACTGGATGTTGATACTTTCTCTCGACTAATACTGTTATAGTTTTGTTTGGTTTATCGCTCACAACAACTCCGCTAAGAATTTTTTTAGGCATTTTTAACCTCTATCATTGTTTTAAGTCTTGCAATATTTTTCTTTGTTTCTGATATTTTTGCAGGACTTTTGACCTGACCGTTAACTTTTTGAAATCTAAAATTAAAAAGATCTTTTTTGAGTTTTTCAATGTTATCAATCATTTCTTTTTCTGTTAATTTTTTTATTTCTTTTTTTTTCATTTTATATTCTCTTAATAAATTTACACTTAATAGGTAGTTTTGCAGAAGCTTTGTAAAGTGCTTCTTTTGCTATTTGTTCTGATACTCCATCAACTTCAAATAAAATTCTGCCAGGTTTTACTCTACATGCCCAAAACTCTGGCGATCCTTTACCTTTACCCATTCTAACTTCTGTTGGTTTTTTTGACACTGGAATATTTGGAAACATTCTTGTCCATACTCTTCCTTGTCTCTTCATGTGCCTTGTCAATGCTACTCTTGCCGCCTCTATCTGTCTTGAAATTATTCTTTCAGGCTGTATTGCTTTTAAGCCAAATGAGCCATAATTCATTAGATTACATCTTGAAGCAGCACCATGTATTCTTCCTTTATGTGCTTTTCTAAATTTTGTTCTTGTTGGTTGTAACATATTTATGCTTTGTTCCTTTCTTGGCTAAATTCCCTAGTAAATATTTCTCCTTTGTAAATCCATATTTTTATACCAATTATGCCATAAGTAGTTAAAGCCTCTGCTTCGGAGTAGTCTATGTCCGCTCTTAGTGTGTGTGATGGAATGCTTCCTTCTCTTAACCACTCAGTTCTAGCGATTTCATTTCCTCCTAGTCTTCCACTAATAGATACTTTTATTCCCTTTGCGCCAAGTCTTAATGCCGATTGCATGGCTCTTTTCATTGCTCTTCTGTAAGATACTCTTTTAACTAATTGTTGAGCAATATTCTCAGCAACTAGGTAACTATTTGTTTCAGGCTTTTTTACCTCTTTTATGTTTAATACAACTTCATTCGTTGTTAATTTTGATAATTTCCCTTTTATTTTTTCAATGTCACTTCCTTTTTTTCCTATTACAAAACCAGGTCTTGATGTGTAAATTGTTACAAAACACTTTTTAGTTGTTCTCTCAATCATTACTTTTGATACTCCAGAGTTAACAACATTTTTTTTTATGTACTCTCTAATCCTAAAATCCTCTATCAGATTGTTACCAAAATCTTTTTTCTTAGCATACCAAACTGAGTCCCATCCTCTATTGATACCCAGCCTTAGACCTACTGGATTAACTTTTTGTCCCATGTTTCTCCGTTTGTTTTGATTGTTCAGTTAAAATTATTGTTAAGTTTGAATATGGCTTCATAATTTCAGCAGCTCTACCTTTTGCTCTTGCTCTAAATCTCTTCATTACAACTTGTTTTCCACAGTAAGCTTCTTTAATAATCAATTTATCAATATCATATTGATAATTATTTTCTGCATTGGCTACTGCAGAAGATATTGTTTTCTTGATATCTTTTGAAATTCTTTTATCTGAGAAAGATAAATTTCTTATTGCGATATCAACTTTTTTGCCAACAATGGATTTAAGTAATGGATTTAATTTTCTAGTACTAGATCTTACATTTTTATTTACAGATTTGACAATTTTTGTATCTATCTGTTTTTTTAATTTTGACATTATTTTTTACCACCCTCAACTTTTGCTTTTTTATCAGCTGGCGTATGACCAAAGAATTGTCTAGTTGGTGCAAATTCCCCAAGCTTGTGACCTACCATATCCTCAGATATTGTTATGGGTATAAATTTTTTACCGTTATAAATTAGAAAACTTATTCCAACAAAATCTGGAATAATTGTCGATTTTCTCGACCATGTTTTTATAGGTTTTTTATTTGAATCAGACTTTAATTTTTCAACTTTCTTTATTAAGCTTTCTTCAACAAAGGGTCCTTTCCAAACTGATCTAGCCATACTTATGCTCTTTTCTTCTTTCTTCTTCTAATTATAAATTTATCTGTTCTTTTGTTATCACGTGTTTTTAATCCTTTAGCCGATTGACCTGTTGGAGATACAGGGTGCCTACCACCTGCTGATTTTCCTTCTCCACCTCCATGAGGGTGATCGACTGGATTTTTTACTACACCTCTAGTATGGGGTCTAATTCCTAACCATCTAGACCTTCCTGCTTTACCAATTTTGATATTCTTTTGATCGGGATTAGATAAAACTCCAATTGTGGCCATTGAATTGGAATTTATTTTTCTAACCTCTCCAGAGGTCATTTTTATAATTGAATAGTTTCCATCTATGCCGGAAATTGATACTGAAGTACCAGCAGATCTTGCAATTTTACCACCTCCACCAGGATTAATTTCAACATTATGAATATCTATACCAACTGGAATATCTTTTAAGGGTAGACAATTTCCAATTTTTATTTCTGAATTTGAACCATTTGTAATTGTATCTCCAATTTTAATATCCTTAGGTGCTAAGTAGTAGTATTTTTTACCATCATCAAATTTTACTAACATTATATGGCAAGATCTATTTGGATCATACTCAATTCTTTCAACTTCAGCCTTAGAATCTATTTTTTTTCTATAAAAATCAATTTGCCTATATTTATGTTTATGCCCACCTCCA
>CACIST010000038.1 GCA_902589395.1 uncultured Pelagibacteraceae bacterium
TCTTGTCCAAATACCGCTTAGAGAAGGAAGAACCATTCATCATGATATATTTGGTAAAGATGGTGCTGGAAAAATAAAATTGAGAGCTGCACCTAAAGGAACAGGTATAATAGCTGGAGGAGCAGTAAGAGCTGTCTGTGAAGTACTTGGAATAAAAGATATAGTTGCTAAATCTCTGGGAACTGCAAATCCTCACAATGTCATTAGAGCCTGCATGAAAGCTCTTTCAAAACAAAACTCTCCAAAAAATATTTCGTTAATACGAAATAAAAAAATATCAGAAATTATTGAGAAAAGAGGATAATGAATATTTTAAGCAACACTACAAAAGTTAAGATTTCAAAAAAAAGACTTGGAAGAGGTATAGGCTCAGGTAAAGGAAAGACCTCAGGCAGGGGTGTAAAAGGTCAGAAATCAAGATCAGGTGTAGCTATAAAAAGTTTTGAAGGTGGTCAAATGCCTCTTTACAGAAGGCTACCAAAAAGAGGATTTAATCCTATTAATAGAAAAAAAATTGCTAAAATAAATTTAGATCAAATACAAAGTTTTATTGATAACAAAAGAGTTAATCCAGAAAGTGGAATAAATTTAGACACTTTAAAAAAAAATAACATTATAAACAAATCATATTTAAAATATAAAATTCTTGCGAATGGAAATCTAACTTCAAAAATAAATATAGAAGCTGATTTTTCATCCGTATCAGCAAAAGCAAAAATAGAGAAGTTAGGTGGGGTTTTAAAAATAAAAAACTCTAAATAATTATGAGTGAGTCATCACAAACTAATGATCTAAGAAATAGAATTTTATTTACTGTTTTTATTCTAGCTATATATAGATTAGGAACTTTTGTTCCATTACCTGGAATAGATCCTGAACAGTTGCAAGTAATGATGGATAGCAATCAAAAAGGATTGCTTGGAATGTTTAATGTTTTTGCTGGTGGTGCTGTAAGTAGAATGGCAATTTTTGCACTTGGAATAATGCCTTATATATCATCGTCAATCATTGTTCAGTTACTAACCGGAGTGACCGATTATTTTAAAAACTTAAAGGCACAGGGTGAAATTGGTAGGCAAAAAATCACACAAATAACTCGTTATGGAACTGTTTTATTGGCCACGGTTCAGGGATATGGATTAGCAGTTGGATTAGAATCCTCTGCGGATTTAGTCATAAACCCAGGTGCTTTCTTTAAAATCTCTACAGTGACAACAATTGTTGCTGGAACAATCTTTTTAATGTGGTTGGGTGAACAAATCACTCAAAGAGGTATTGGTAATGGTATTTCTTTAATAATATTTTCTGGTATTGTAGCCGAAATTCCAAGAGCTCTAGTTACTACATTTGAACTAGGCAGAACAGGAGCTATTTCAACACTAATGATAATAATTATATTTATTTTACTTGTTTTAACAATATTATTTATTGTTTTTATGGAGAGAGCATTAAGAAAGATATTAATTAATTACCCAAAAAGACAAATGGGTAACAAAATGTATGGAGGTGAATCATCTCACTTGCCATTAAAAATAAATTCTGCAGGAGTTATACCAGCAATTTTTGCTTCAGCATTATTATTATTACCAGTAACTTTTTCAAATTTTAATGTATCTCAAAATGATACTTTTTTGAATATATCATCATATTTTTCTCAAGGACAGCCCCTGTACATGATTTTATACGCTTCTGGTATAATTTTTTTTACTTTTTTTTATACATCTATAACTTTCAATCCAAATGAAACAGCAGAGAATTTGAGAAAGTATGGAGGATTTATTCCAGGAATAAGACCAGGTGAAAGTACAGCAATGTATATTGATACAATCTTAACAAGACTTACAACAATAGGAGCACTTTACCTTACTCTAGTTTGTTTGATGCCTGAATTTTTAATAGCAAATTACCCTATACCTTTCTACTTAGGAGGAGCCTCAGTTTTAATTGTAGTTGTTGTAGCCATAGATACAGTAACGCAAGTACAAACAAGATTGATGAGTTCACAATATGAACAATTAATTAAGAAAACAAAATTTGGAAGATAATTTAAGTGAATGTAGTAATATTTGGACCACCAGGAGCAGGTAAAGGTACTCAATCTGATAACATCGTAAAAAAATATAACCTTTACCAGGTTTCGACTGGTGATCTTTTGAGAAATGAAGTTAAAAATAAAACTGATGTGGGAAAAGTTATAGAAAATATAATTTCAAAAGGTGATTTTGCAACTGATGAAATAGTTAATGACTTAATAAAAAAAGTTATTTTTGATCCTAATAAAAAAAATAAACTAATATTTGATGGATATCCTAGATCGTTAACTCAAGCTGAAAATCTGGATGTACTATTAAATGAATCACATCAAAAAATAGATTTTATTTTTTTTTTAAATGTAAAAAAAGAAACTATAATAAAGAGGATAGAGAAAAGAAAAATTTTAGAAAATAGAGCTGACGACAATCTTTCTACAATTCTTAAAAGATATGACACCTATATGGAAACAACTGAACCTGTTTTAAATTTCTATTCCAAAAAAACAAATTTTTATGAAATTGATGGAGATCAAAAAATAGACGAAATATCGACTAAAATTGAGGAAATCCTATCAGTTTAAGACATTGACTTTAAAAGAACTTATTATATAAAAGTCTAAATTTTATCTCAATATTATGGCTCGTATAGCAGGTGTAAACATCCCACAAAATAAATTAGTTCGTATCGGACTTACATATATTTTTGGCATTGGTGAAAGAAATTCTAATGAAATTTGTAAGTCTCTAGAAATACCAAGTACCAAGCGAGTTAATGAATTGACTGATGATGAAATTTTGAAAATAAGAGAATTTATAGACCAAAAATTTACTGTAGAGGGTGATTTAAGAAGAGATACTTCATTGAATATTAAAAGATTAATTGACCTTGCTTCATATCGCGGATCTCGACATAGAAAAAAACTACCAGTACGAGGACAAAGAACTAGATGTAACGCACGTACACGTAAAGGAAAAGCTATCGCTATAGCTGGTAAAAAATTAACACCATTAAAAAAATAATATGACACAAGAAAAAACTGAAAATAAAGATCAAAACAAAGACAGTACTAATAAATCTAAGAAGAGTTCCTACTCAAAAAAAAAGAAAAGTAAAAAAAATATTTTAAACGGTATTGCTTATGTGCAATCTACATTTAATAAATTTTTATTAAATTCTGGCTCTGTCGGTTGTTCTCTAACTATAACTTCTTGTGGTTCATCAAAATTAACAAACATACCAAGTTGATCTTGGAATATT
>CACIST010000039.1 GCA_902589395.1 uncultured Pelagibacteraceae bacterium
ATTAGTTTTTTTTTGTAGTTGTATTAAAATTAATGCAATTGCTGATGAAATTAAAAATATTGAAACAGCAATATTAAATTCTAATGAATATGCAATTGTTACACCAAGTAATGCGGAGTGGGCGAGTGTATCTCCAAAATAAGACAATCTCCTCCAAACAACAAAACAACCAAGAGGACCAGCAACAAAAGCGATACCAATACCTGCAACCAACGCTCTTATAAAAAAATCGTCAAACATATCAGTTTTTCTTTATATCCCCATCATTAGCATGAACATGATCGTGCTTATGTTCATAAATTGAAAGAGTTTGAGAGGCTTGTTCGCCAAACAATGCTTTGTATTCACTATTTTTTGCAACTTCTTTAGGTGAACCCGAACAACAGACATGACCATTTAAACAAACAACATGATCGGTAGCGCTCATTACTGTATGTAAGTCATGGGATATTAATAAAATACCGCAATTTAGTTTTTCTGAAATTTCTTTAATTAATTCATACAAGGCAATTTCTCCTGTAAAATCTACACCTTGAACTGGCTCATCAAGCACTAACAATTCAGGTTTTTTTGAAATAGCTCTTGCAAGTAACACTCTTTGAAACTCTCCACCAGATAAGTTTCCTAAACTTTTATCTTTTAAATTAATTACTCCAGTTAATGAAAGTGCTTCATCAATTACGTCTTCTGTAAGATTATCTGTTAAAAGCATAAAATCTCTAACTCTTAGAGGAAGTGTCCAATCTATTGATATTTTTTGTGGAACATAACCAATATTATTTGTGAATTTTTCAACTTGACCCTCAATATTTTTAAATAAACCTAGAGCAATTTTAGCAGTTGTGCTTTTGCCTGATCCATTTGGACCGATTAAGGTAACAATTTTTCCTTTTTCTACTTTTAAAGAAACACCTTTAACAAGCCACTTTTGATTTTGTTGAAAACCAACATTGTTTAATTTTACTAAAATATTATTTCCCATGCTCATTTATTCACTTGACTTAAATATGTTATATTATTACACATCGTTATATTATAACAATTAACAATAACCAAATATTATGAAAAATCTAAAAAAATCTTCAATAATCTTAACAATACTATCATTTTTAACTTTATTTACATCAGCAAATGCCGACATCAAAGTCGTTGCATCAATTAAGCCAATACACTCTTTAGCTAGCTATTTAATGGATGGTGTAGCTAAACCAGATTTAATAGTTGAAGGATACGCTTCACCACATGGATTTGCCATGAAACCCTCGCATGCAAAAATGTTACAAGATGCTGACATTGTTTTTTGGGTAGGTGAAGATTTAGAAAATTTTTTAGAAAAACCGTTAGACTCAATTGCTAATGAGGCAGAAAAAATTGAGTTATTAGAGATTAAAGGTTTAGTTAAATTAAAATTTAGAGAGAGAAATATTTTTGATGACCATGACGATCACGATGATCATGATGATCACGGACACAAGAAAAAAGATGATCACGATGATCATGACCATGCAAAAAAAGAAGGGCATAAAGAGGACGATCATGACGATCATGGACATAAGAAAAAGGATGACCACGATGATCACGACCATGCAAAAAAAGAAGATGGGCATGATGACCATGATGATCATGATGGACACGAAGGACACCACCACGGTGAATTTGATCCACATATTTGGTTAGACCCAATTAATGCAAAAGTTATATTATTTGAAATGTCTAAGCACTTAATTGAAAATGACCCAACAAATGAAACTGCTTATAGAGCAAATTTAAGTAAGGCTTATAAAGAAATTGATAAACTTACAAATGATGTAACTGCAGAACTTAATGAAAGTACTGCATCAATTGTTTTTCATGATGCTTACCAATACTTTGAAAAAAGATTTAATGTAAATATATTAGGGGCTTTCACAGTTAACACAGATGTATTACCTGGTGCGGAGCAGCTTTCAGAGATAAGAGAAGTAATTGAGCACGATAAAGTAGCTTGTGTATTTTCTGAGCCTCAATTTAATCCAGATATCATTAAAGCTGTTGCAAAAGATATGAATATTAAAACCGGTATTGTTGATCCGTTGGGTGCAACTTTAACTCCTGGAAAAGGTTTATATTTTGATTTAATAAAAAATATGTCAAAATCCTTTAAAGGGTGTTAATATAATTAATGGAAGAAAATAACAAACAAGTTCCTGTTACTGTTTTAACTGGTTTCTTAGGTGCTGGAAAAACTACTCTTTTAAATAGAATATTAACTGAGCAGCATGGAAAAAAATATGCTGTAATAGTTAATGAATTTGGTGAGCAGGGCATTGATAACGATCTAGTTGTTGATGCTGATGAAGAGGTGTTTGAGATGAACAACGGTTGCATATGTTGCACCGTTAGAGGTGATCTAATCCGTATTTTAAGCGGATTAATGAAGCGAGCGGATAAACTCGATGCCATTATAGTAGAGACTACTGGATTAGCTGATCCAGCTCCTGTTGCGCAAACTTTTTTTGTGGACCAAGATGTTGCTGGTAGAACAAAGTTAGATGCAATTGTTACTGTTGCAGATGCCGTTCATTTAAGTACACAATTAACAGATCATCACGAAGCAGAAGAACAAATTGCCTTTGCAGACGTTGTATTATTAAATAAAATAGATCTTGTTGATGAAAGTGGATTAGAATTTGTTAAAGAGAGAATTAAAAAAATTAACCCTTTTGCTAAAATTATTAATACGAAGAAATGTGGAGTTCCTTTAAACGAAGTTCTTAATTTAGATGCATTTAGTTTAAACCGTGTTTTAGAGGTAGAGCCTGATTTTCTTACATCAGATCATGACCACGAACATGATGATGATGTAACTAGCTTATCTTTTGTATCTGACACTCCTTTGAATATGGAAAAGTTTCAAGATTGGTTTAGCAAACTGTTACAAACTAAGGGTCAGGATATACTAAGAACTAAAGGTATTCTTGATTTTAAAGACCAAAGTAATCGATATGTATTTCAAGGTGTTCATATGTTAATGGATGCTTCACCGATGGGCAAATGGCCTGAAGGAAAAGAGCGAAACTCTAGAATAGTCTTTATTGGAAGAAATCTTGAAAGCATGAATTTAAAAGAGGGATTTGAAAACTGCAAATCAGCATGAGAGCTGATCTAAATAAGTTTCCTGAGTTAAATAAAACTAAATTTGAAAATAGAGGAACCGAGTTTAAGTTTGGGATACCTGTAATCAATGCTGTTTCAGTTGGTAATTCTATCGCAGT
>CACIST010000040.1 GCA_902589395.1 uncultured Pelagibacteraceae bacterium
ATTTCTTTGACTGGAAAATATTCATCTAATGGTGTTCATACTCAAAACGGTTATAACATGGCCGTTGACAGAATTAACAGCATGGGTGGTGTTAAAGTTGGAGGAAAAACTTACATGTTTGATATTATCTACTACGATGATGAGTCAAACCCAAAAAGAGCAGCGCAACTTGCAGAAAGATTGATTTCACAAGATGGTGTTGAGTTTATGCTTGGACCTTATAGTTCAGGTTTAACAAAAGCGATTGCACCTGTAACAGAGAAATATGGTGTTCCAATGGTAGAAGCTAACGGTGCATCAAGATCTTTATTTACAAAAGGTTACAAATACTTATTTGCAGTGCTAGCACCAGCAAACTTATATTTGGATGTTGCAATCAGAACAGCAGTTGAGCTTAATGGTGGAAAAGGTGTAAGAATTGCACAAGCTTTTGAGCAAGATGCATTCTCACAAGACGTTAGATTAGGTATTTTAGATGCAGCGAAAGAAACTGGATCTAAAATTATAATCGACGATAAACTTCCAAAAGAGCTTAATGATATGGCAGCAACTTTAGCAAAAGTTAAAGCTACTAAGCCAGATGTATTAGTTGTTTCAGGTCACACAAAAGGTGCGTTAACAGCTATCAGACAAATTGCTGAGATGAAAGTTGACGTTCCAATGTTAGCAATGACTCACTGCGATGCTGCAAAACTATCTAAGCAACATGGTGCAAATTCACAATACGCTTTGTGTGCATCTCAATGGCATAAAACACTAACTTATAAAGATGATTTCTTTACTGATGGTATGACTTATGATGCAGACTTTACAAAAGAGTTTGGTTATGCACCACCATATCAAGCAGCAGAGTCTTCTGCGGCTTTGTTAGTGTTTAAAGATGCTTTTGAAAGAGCTGGATCTTTTGACCAAAAGAAAGTCAGAGACGCTCTTGCTGCTACTAACATGCAAACATTTTATGGAAACATAAAATTTGCTGAAGGTGGCCAAAACGTTGATAAGCCAATGGTATTATTCCAAGTTATGTGTGATGATGCAGGAAAATGTGAAAATAAAGTTGTAGCTCCATTAAAATGGGCTTCAGCAGAATTAATTCACCCAATTCCTAAGTGGTCAGACAGATAATATAAAAATGAACATAAGCCCCCTAGCATTAGGGGGCTTTTTTTTATAAGCATTTAAAAATTTATGGATTTTTTAATATTTCAAGTTCCTATGTTAACTGTACAAGCTGTCTTAGACGGATTGTTACTTGGAATATTATTTGCACTTATTGCATATGGAATGGCTCTTCAGTGGGGAGTTATGAATATAATCAACATTGCTCAAGGTGATCTTGTAATCTTAGGTGGATACATTGCATACTTTATGTATCTTTATGGAATTCACCCAGCTTGGGGAGTAATAGTCTCCCCAATTATAATGTATTTTGTCGGCGTTATCATTTACAAATTAGTTATTAATAAGGTTGTTGATAGAGATTTATTCATCTCTATTCTTGCAACATTTGGCATAAGTATTTTATTTATGCAGTTAATGAATTTTGCCTTTGGGGCAGATGTTGTTCTTGCAAACTCAGGTTATGGAACAACCATGCTATTTGATAATTCTGTAACATTGCCAAATTCTAAGATTTTCTCAGCATTTATAAGTATAGTGTTTGCAATTGGACTAGTTATTTATATGAAAAAATCAAAACTAGGACGAGCTATTAGAGCAACTGCTCAAAATGCAAGAGCTGCAAAAATATTAGGTGTAGATACAGAAAAGGTTTACGCAGCAACTTTTGGAATAAACGCAGCATTATGTGGAGTTGCTGGGGCACTAATCTCGATAACATTTACTATTCATCCTTACATGGGATTACCTTACACAATAAGATCTTTTATGATTGTAATTGTTGCAGGTTTAGGAAATTTACCAGGCGTAGCCATGTCAGGAATGGGCCTTGGTGTTTTTGAAGAATTTGCGGATTATATTTTAGGAACAGAATTTAGAATAGGATCTGTATTTTTACTACTAGTTTTAATTCTGGTTTATAGAAGATTTAAACTTTCTAAAAAAAGAGAATACTTAAAATGATGAATAAAAATATAATTTTATATGCTGCTATTTTAATATTTGGTGTTGCTGCACCTTTTGTTTTTCCAGCATTTAAGGTTCAATTGTCTATTCTTTGTATCTTAATCATTTTAGCAATTACATGGAATGTCCAGGGTGGAGAAATGGGCTATAACACTTTTGGTAATATTCTTTTTTATGGACTTGGAATGTATCTCTGTGCCTCAGTTCAAGTTGGAATGTTCTTTCCTTTAGCTGAATGGACAGAGGGAGGTGGAGAAAAAACATTTGTTCACACACCAGCACAATTCTTTCAAGGATTTGCAGTAGGACTTGCTGTAGCTGCAATTGTTCCAGCAATAGTAGCTGGTTTAATAGGTTATTCAATTTTGGGACTTAGAGGACATTATTTTGCGATTTGCACATTAGGTTTAGGTGTTGCTGCTGGAGAGATTTCAGGTGGAATAGAAATAATTGGAGCAGGCCAAGGGTTTACAACCCCTCCTTTTCCTAAAGTTGGAAGTTTAGAGGCTAGAGGTGAATTTTTTTATTTTTGTAGCTTTGCAGTTTTAGTTTTCACATTTCTTGCAGTTAAAGCAATTTACTCAACCAGATTTAAATTAGTTCTTAATGCCATAAGAGATAACGAGGATAAAGCTGAGGCAATGGGTATTCAAACCATGAAATATAAAATTATTGGTTGGATGATATCTGCATTTTTCTGTGGTCTTGCTGGAGGTATTATGGGTGGACTTGTTGGATATATAGACTCAACCGACGTTGCTTTTGATGGAAGAGAAATGGGAGTATTTATGGTATTAATGGCAATACTAGGTGGTAAAGGAACTTTATGGGGACCTGTTATTGGAGCTACTGTTTTTCATATATTTAAAGAGGGTTTTTGGACATTCTTTCTTGGGTGGCAGTATGTAGCCCTTGGAGTATTAATCGTTGTTATAGTTATTTATTTCCCAGAAGGTATTATGG
>CACIST010000041.1 GCA_902589395.1 uncultured Pelagibacteraceae bacterium
TTATTAATTAGAGTCTCATATTTGTTTGTGTCATAAATTTTTTGAAATCCAGAAGATAAAAATTTGAATTGACCATTATAATTATCATCTAGCTCTATATTTTTTTCAAAATTGAAATCTGGAAAAATGTATTGATATTTATCGCTGCTTGATTTAGATAAATCTTCATAGAGTCTTAATGTGCTATTGAATCTTGTATTATCATCTATTTCTTTTTCTATTTTAAAGCTTGAAGTCAAAACACTGTCACTTTCAATAATAGGTGTATAACTCTTTATATCATGTATTTTTAGATAATTATCATTATTAACATTTTCGACTTTCAAATCAAAATTTGTGTCATCATCAAATTTTCCATTTAATTCTAAAAAAATATGTGAATTAGTATCGTCTTTATTTTTATTTAAACTAAAATCTGTTTTTAAATGTGAATTTTTAAAAGCCTCCCTATATTCTGCATGAAATATGAAATTATTATCTAAATATACCCTTGGTTTTAATGTCAGGTCTTTTGAATCTGATAAATTATAAAAATACGGAATATTGACTGATGAGCCTAAATTTCCTGAACCTTTATAAAAAGGAGTTAGAAATCCAGACTTTCTCTTAACACTTGGGTCAGGATGATTAAAATAAGGTACATAAAAAACTTTTTTATCAAAAATTTTTAACCATGATTTCTCATACTCAAATAATTTTTTTATTTTATTGTGCGTAAAGATTTTACTTTGAACTTCCCAACCTCTACAACTTTTATTTTCTTTATTACAGGTACTAAAAATAGTTTTGTAAATTTTTGTCTCATTATTATTTGAAATTATACTTTTTCCTTTTAAAAGAGGATCATTTTCATCATTTCCAAAAAAGGAGTCCTCAAATTGTACAAAAACCTCTTTTCCTATAATTTCATTATCTTTTAGATTAATTTTTGAATTTTCAAAAAAATAATTATTGAGGTTTTTATCTATTACATTTACTTCTTTTGAGAATATTATTTCAGGATCTAATTCAAAAATTAATCCTTTGTTTAGTAAAAAATTATTTCCATTTTTTTCAGTTATTTTTGTGAATTCTTTACTTGATATTTTGTTTAAATTTCTATCATACAAAATATTTGTAGAATAAACTTTATAAGTATCATCATTACTTATAAATGTGTCACTTTTTGAAAGTATTGTATTGTTGATTTCATTATATATTATTTTTTGGCTTTCTATATAAACCTTTTTTTCACTATCAAAATATTTTACATTATCTAGAACTATTAGTTCTGAAATTGTTTTGTCATAAATAAACTTATCACCTTCAATTACTAAATTACTGGATGGTATATTCGCTTTTCCTTTTGTTGCAAAAATCATATCTCCATTTTCTTCAATTTTAATATTCTTAGAGTCAAAAAAAATAGTCTCAGCACTTAAATTTTGAGTAAAAATTATTAAAAAAAATAATATGGAGTATATCTTGTATTCAGTTTTCATTTATTTTAGTCAATCCTAGTGAGCATATTAAAAAAATAAGTATTTGAGGTAACCATACTGAAGCTTCTGCAGGCAATGTTTCATTCTTTCCAAATAAAATTGAAAAGTAATTAATATAATAAAAAATAACAGAAACCAACACTCCTATAACAATTAAAAAAAATTTTGACTTAATAAAATTTAATTTTAACATTAATAAGGCTCCAATTATTGTAGTAAGAGTAAGGTAAAATGGTATGCTATATATTTTATTTAAGTGAAGATTGACCTCAGTTGCTGAATAACCAATTGCTTTATAATTTCTTTTTAGTTCAACTAATTGCAAAATATTCAACGAGTTTAGATTTGAATATAAGTTAGATATAATTTCACCATTAAATGATGAGACATATGTATAGTCTTTAATATTTTGGGTCTTTTTTTTATCTGAGTATATTTTAACATCTCTTAAAATCCATTTTTTTTTTACTATGTTTGCATTTTTTGAAATAATTGTATTCATTAATTTATAATTATTGTCTAATTCAATTATTTCTAAATTTTCTAAATTATTAATTTTGTATGTTTTAGCATTTATAATAAAAATTGTATTATCATCCTTACTTTTTTCCTTAATCCATAAGCCATCCTCGTTGACAACAGCTAAATAATCACCCGCTTCAGAATGTTTGAATTTTATATTTAAATAAAGGCTCTTTAAATTAGCTGAAAATGAGTAGTAAACAACTATAAGAAATATACCAACAATCAACGAGACAATTGATATGATTAATGTTATTTTTGTATTATTTATCCCGTTAGCCCTTAGTAATTCGATTTCTTCATTTTCATAAATTTTTATAAAAAAAAACATAACCCCTAACAAAAAAATAAATGGTAGTATTTCAAATATAATTGAAGGTATATTTAAAACTGTTAAAAGTATTGGATAGTAAAGGTCGCCTTCTTTGTTTTCAAAGTATTTTATTTCTTCAAAAATATTTAAAAAGAAACTTAAGAAAACAAATACAGTAAAAATAATTAAAATATTTTTTAAAAAAAGTTTTGTTAAGTAATATTCATATTGTTTTAACATCAAAGGAAACCCAACTTAAATTTAGTAAATATTAACATTACGAAGTAATAAATTAATACCAAAAGCAATGGTAATAATAAAATAGCATAAGTGATATTAATTGAGTTTAAAAAAAATTTTAAACTTAATTGTGATATTATAATAACTGAAATTCCTATTAAAAAAATATTTAGTTTGTGTAATCTTGAAAAATATTT
>CACIST010000042.1 GCA_902589395.1 uncultured Pelagibacteraceae bacterium
AGAAAAATAAACAATAAACCAAACTCAACCCAAAGAGAATTGGCAAAAGAGTTAGGATTTAGTTTAGGTAAAATCAATTATTGTTTGAACGCACTTAAAGATAAGGGACTAGTTAAAATTGATAATTTTAAGCGAAATTCAAATAAACTCGGATACATTTATGTATTAACACCTCGTGGAATAAAAAAAAAAACGCAAATGACTTTAGACTTTATGAAAAGAAAAATGCGAGAATATGATGAGTTAAAAAAAGAAGTAAATAAATAATTTATGTGGATAGTAATAAAATATAAAATCAATCAGTTAAACATACTGAAAGATAATCTTAAAAATTTATTAGGTAATGAACCAGAATATTTTATGCCTGAAATAAAATATAATAAAATTGTCAAAAATAATTATAAAACTTTACACAAATCTATTTTAGAAGGATATTTGTTATGTTTCCATATAAAGTTTGTAAATAGTAATTTAACAGAAGTTCTAAAATATACTAAGGGTGTTAGCTTTATATTGGACGGATTTAAAAATAGTCAGAGTGACATATTGAATTTTATAAAAAGGTGTCAAAACTTTCAAGACAAGGAGGGATTTATAACACAAGAATTTTTTCACCATGAAAATTTTACAAAGGGAAAATTTATCTCTGGACCTTTTACCAATTTTGTTTTTGAAATTTTATCGAGGAAGAAAGATAAAATTGAAATAATGATAGGAAGATATAGAACAATAATACGAGAAAAAACTGATTTTTTATATCGTCCTATCTAAATTAAAATGTTATGGATTGTAAATCTACAAACATATTTGTAGGTAGTGCGGAGCTTTGTTTAAAATTAAAGTCATAAATGAAAAAGACAAGTAAAATATTTCCAAAACCAAAATCAGTTGGAAAAAGAAATTGGGGCAAAGAGGATCTTTTGGTTTTAATACCAAATACTTTAACTTTAAAAAAAATTAAGATTAAAAAAGGTAATAAAGGTGGATTGCAATATCATCATTATAAAAATGAATGTGGATATTTAATATCAGGCAAATTAAGAATAAACTTTGACTTAGGAAATGGAAAGCTTAGAAAGAAAATATTAAAAAAAGGTGATGTTTTCCATTTTAGTCCAGGAACAATACATCAAGAGCACGCTTTAACAGATTGTGTGATTATAGAAGCCTCTAGTCCACATTTTAATGACAGGGTTCGAGTAGAAAAAAAATATGGATTAAAAGTTATTGGAGGTTTAAAGTCAACTAAACCTAATGAAGTAATTAAAAAATAAAATGTACAATAAAATTACATTTGAAAAAAAAAGTAATTTTTTTTTAATAGCTGAAATTGGAAACAACCACCAAGGTGATTTAAGTTCAGCAAAAAAATTAATTGAGGTTGCTAAGTTATCTGGTGCCCATGCTGTAAAGTTTCAAAAGAGACATAATAATAAATTATACACTAATGAGATGTATAATTCTTTATACAATAGTGAAAATAGTTTTGGTAAAACATATGGCGAGCATAGAGATTTTTTAGAATTTAATCTTCAACAGTATAGAATACTCAAAAAATATGCAGAAAAATTGAAAGTAGCTTTCTTTGCAACTCCATTTGATTATGAGAGTGTTGATTTTTTGAAAAAAATAAATGTATCAGCATTTAAAATTGCATCTGGGGATTTAACAAATTTACCACTTCAGGAAAAAATAGCTAAAACAAAAAAACCAATTTTTTTAAGTACAGGAGGTGGAAAAATTAAAGATATTGATAGAGCTGTTAAAAATATTACTAAATTTAACAAAAAACTTTGTGTTATGCATTGTACTGCAGCCTACCCAGCAACAGAAAATATGATGAATTTGAATTTTATAAAAAATTTAAAAAAAAAATATCCCAAGTTAACCATTGGGTTATCAGACCACTATTCTGGAATATTGTCCTCAACAGTTGCATTCTTAAATGGAGCAGAAGTTTTTGAAAAACATTTTACATTAAGTAGAAGCAATAAAGGAACAGATCATTCTTTTTCATTAGAGCCAGCTGGATTACGAAAGTTAAGAAATTATCTAGATAGAATAAATATATTACAGGGAAAATACACAAAAAAAGTTTTTGAAGAGGAAAAGCTGCCTATTTTAAAAATGTCAAAGTCAATTGTTGCTAAAAGAAAACTTAAAATTGGTGAGCAGATTTCTTTAAAAAATATTGAATTTAGATCACCAGGTGGAGGTTTGCCACCATATGAGATCAAAAATATTCTAAATAAAAAAATTAAAAAAGTTTTTCAAAAACATGAAAATATAAAAAAAAAATTTTTATTTTAAAATTTGAAAGGCTTTTTTAAAATTTTTTCGATCTTTATTTTGTTTTCTTTATTTAAATACCTAGCATATTCTAAATCAGCTGGAGTATTTATATCTAATGATCTAAATTTATCTTGATAGAAAGGAATAATTTTTTTTCCAGTAATAGTTTTGTACTTTTCTAAAACAGAAACTTTACTAATTTCCATGCTTGCATTTTGAATATATATTTCTGGAAATATTCTTTTTTGGCAGTTGTAAGAAGGTTGATTTGAAAAAAAAACTTTCTTCAAAGGCTTTATAAATTCCTTGTTTATTTTCCACATTTTATATGGGTGTTCATTACAAATTTGAATTGCTCTTAAACTGTCTGCATTTCTAATTGA
>CACIST010000043.1 GCA_902589395.1 uncultured Pelagibacteraceae bacterium
TATTTATTTTTAAATTACCTCCAGTTAAACATGCTGCTACACAAAAAGTTCCTGTTTCTATTCTATCTGACATCACTGAATAACTTGTACTTTCTAATGATTTTATACCTTCTATCTTCACAGTACGTTTGCCTATAAATTTTATTTTTGCACCACCTGATTTTAAAAAATTTATTAAATCAATTATTTCTGGTTCAATTGCACAGTTTCTAAGAATGGTAATTCCATTTGCTAAACATGCTGCTATAATTGTATTTTCAGTTGCTCCAACACTAATTTTTGAAAATCTGATTTTTGCACCTTTGAGTTTTTCTTTCGTATGTGCGTGGATATATCCTTTCTTAATATCATATTTCATTCCAAGTTTTTTAAGCGCATTCAAATGATAATTAACAGGTCTTGCCCCTATTAGACAGCCTCCAGGCAAAGAAGTAATAGACTTTTGATGTTTGGCAACAAGTGCTCCTAAAACTAATATTCCTGCTCTCATCGTTCTAACAAGCGAATATGATGCAAAAACATTTTGCTTTTTTTTCTTTGTTATTTTAACAATTTTTCTATTTTTATTAAATTTTATTTCAGAACCAAGAGATTTTAAAAGATTTATCATTGTATTTATGTCTTTAACACGAGGTAAATTTTTTATTATGACCTCTTTTTCGAATAAGATTGTCGATGCCAAAATAGGTAAAGCAGCATTTTTTGAACCCGAAATTGAAATTTCGCCCTTTATTTTGCAAGGACCTTTAACAATAAATTTGTCCATTATTATATTTTTGGAAGTGTAACTCCCTTTTGACCTTGGTATTTACCATTTCTATCTGCATATGAAACAGCTGGATCCTCATTGCCCTTAATAAAAACAAATTGAGCAACTCCTTCATTGGCGTAAATTTTTGCCGGTAACGGTGTTGTATTGGAAAATTCTAATGTTACATGTCCCTCCCAACCTGGTTCAAGAGGTGTAACGTTTACAATTATTCCACATCTTGCATATGTAGATTTTCCTAAACATATAACTAAAACATTTTTAGGTATCTTAAAATATTCTACTGTTCTTGCTAATACGAATGAATTGGGTGGTATTATACATTCAGATGAGTTTTTTGTAATAAAATTTGAAGATTTAAAATTTTTTGGATCTACAATTTCGGAATTTACGTTAGTAAAAATTTTAAATTCATCAGAAACTCTCGCATCATAACCATATGATGAAACACCAAATGATATCTTATCTCCTCTAACTTGTTTGTCTTCAAAAGGAGAGATCATATCATTATCTCTGGCCATTTGTATAATCCACTTATCAGATTGGACCGACATTATTTATTTTTTTTCTTTGTTTTTTTTTGGAATTCTTTTCTTTTTTTTAAATTTTTTCTTAAGGCAAGTTCAAGTTTACTAAAATTATTCTTTTTTGAACTCATTATTTATTTTTTGTCGGGATTTGTAAGATGATCAAGAGTTATAACCTGATCAAGAGGAATAGTTTTATCTTCTTTAATTTTTACTGGGCTAGTTTTCACCTGCTTCTTAGCTCTTTTCTCTGCAAGTTTTTTTTCTCTTTTTGCTTTTTTTTCCATGAGCTTTGCGTTTTTATTAGCCCCATATGTGTAGTGAATTCCCATAACATTATCCTTTAGCAGGTATAACTTATTTTAAAAAAAAATTAAGGCAATAATTTGAAAAAATTAATTTTATACACTAATTTAAGTAAATATTGCCCCTATAGTTAAATGGTATAACACATCCATGGTAAGGATGAGTTTCCAGTTCAATTCTGGATGGGGGCACCATTGTTATTTTGCATAAAAATTTTTTTTCAGCAAAAACCCAATTATAACTAAAACTATAATTCCCAGAATTGGTAAATAAATATCAGGAGAAAAAATTAATTCTAAAACACTTGGTACTTCAGAATTTTCCTCCAATATCTTACTCAAACCAGCGCCAAGAGATGCTCCAACAAATAATTGTGGAGTCATTCCAATTATTGATCCTAGAAAGAAATTTCTAACTTTAACATTAAATATTGTCGGTAAAATATTTGAAATAAAAAAAGGAATGCCACCTATAAATCTATAGATTAGAAAAAAAACAAACTCATTCTTTTTAAACTTTTCAGTAAAATTACTAAAACGAGATGAAAATTTTTCCTCAACCAAATCTTTAAAAAAATAATTTGCAAACATATAAAGAAGTGTTGCGCCAATAGATAACCCAAAAACTACTAGAAAAGTTCCTAACCACTTTCCAAAAATAAAACCACCAACTAGAAATACTGGCGATCCAAAACCTAATAAAAGAACCCAGACTATGGTACCTATAAAAAAAATAAAACTTGATAAAAAAATATTACTATTTTTAATATTCTCTAAAGCTTCTCTATTTTGTCTTATTAATTCATAACTTGAAAAATCCTGAAAAGAAAAGTTGTTAAAAAAAATCAATAAAAAAACAAATACTATCAAAATGTAGGCAGAGCCTAAAAATAGTTTAATTTTTTTTTCTCTATTCATTGATTTTTAACTTATTAAAAATCGCTGTACTTATATATATATATTTGTATAACTACCGAAATTTAACATTAATTTAACAACAATGAAACGTACATATCAACCAAGTAACAGAAAAAGAAAAAAGGCTGTTGGCTTTAGAGCTAAAA
>CACIST010000044.1 GCA_902589395.1 uncultured Pelagibacteraceae bacterium
TATTAAAGTAAAAACTGCAACTATTACAGCTATTAATAAAGGATCCATTAATTATTACCTTCTTCATCAAAAAGTTTGATAATTTCTGCAATATATTGAAGTATCATCAAAGCAGCTCCAATCATCATTGAAGAATAAGGTATCCATAAAGGTGGATCCCAAACTGTTCCTGTCGAATAATTTTTGGTAAAAGCTTCTTCAACCATTAAAAATCCAAAATAGAATAAAATTAAAAAAAATAATAAACTTATTAATGATGTAAATATTTTAAGTCTCAGTATGTTTTTTTTAGACAAAAAATCATAAATCCATTCCATGCTAACATGAGCTTTTTCACTTAAAACATAAGCACTTCCAATGAAAGTTGAAGCAACCAAAAGCATTGTGACTAGCTCTGTTTGCCATGTGATAGCTCTTTGAAAAAAATATCTTTCAAAAACAAGCTCAACAATTACCAAAATTGATAAGATTAAGGCTAGAACAGCAAAGGCACCACAAGCCTTTGAGGATAAATTACAAAATTTTAAATATTTTTCTTTCATAAAAAAAACCCCTATTTAATTTACAAATAGGGGTTCTTTATATATTTTTTTTATTTAACTGCCAAAGCCATTTCCATAAGCTTGTCGCCACCTGGAACTTTTTCAGCAAATGCTTTGTGTGAAGATTGTTTAGCAATCTCAACCCAAGCTGCATGGTCGTTTGCATCCATATATACTAACTTTACTCCTGCTGCTTTATAAGCGTCTTCAAATTTTTTATCTAAATTTTCGACTTGCGCAGTCATATATTTCTCAGCAACTTTACCTGCTTCCATCAAAGCATTTTGTTGTTTTGAATTTAATTTATCAAAACTCATTTTTGACATCAAAATTGGCTCATACATAAACCATAATCCAAATTTTCCTGGAGGTGTTGCGCAGCTTACTTGTTCATAAATTTTGTAACTTACAAAACTTCCTGAGCTAGTATTTGCACCAGTTAAAACTCCTGTTTGCAACCCAGTGTAAATCTCAGATGAAGGCATACTTTGAATACCTGCTCCAGCTGCTTCTAACATTTGGTTAAATGCTTTACCAGCTGCTCTCATTACCTGTCCTTTTGCATCTGATGGATTTTTTATGCATTTAGATTTAGATGCAAATCCACCACCAAGCCAAGCATCAGATAATACAACTACGCCAGCATCATTAATAATTCTCTTGATCTCTGTCATCATCGGGCCTTTATTAAATCTTAAGGCATGATCGTGATTTTTAACTGTTCCTGGCATTAATGTTGCATCAAATTCAGGATGAAATTTAGATGCGTATGCTAGTGGAAACGCAGAAATATCTAACTGACCAGTAGTCATTGGTTTCCATTGCTCTTTTGGTTTATAAAGTGATTTTGCAGGATAAATTCTGATATCTAAATCAACACCTGCTTTTTTAACTTCATCTGCAATTATTTGAACCATTTCATGTCTTGGATCAAAAGAACCATCAGCTCTTGGAGTACCAGGCCACTGATGACTTGCTTTTAATGTAACAGCATAAGCTGATCCAATTAATGAGAAAGCTAAAAATAATGTTGTAAAATAAAAACTTATTTTTTTTAACATGTTTTCCCCTCTTTAAATTAATTTAATAAACATATTAAATTGAACTTATTAGTAAGAGTCAATATAAGGAAATGTCATATATTTAATTATGGATGGACCATTAAAAAATTTACTAGTTGTTGATTTAACAAGGGTTTTGGTAGGACCTTATTGTACGATGATACTCTCAGATTTAGGTGCCAGAGTTATAAAAATTGAAGCACCTGAGATAGGTGACGACTCTAGAAAATTCGGACCTTTTGTTAAGGATTATTCTGCATACTTTATGTCATTAAATAGAGGGAAAGAAAGTATTGCTTTGAATTTAAAAAATGATGAAGACAAAAAGATCTTTGATAAAATTTTATCTAAAGCAGATATTTTAGTAGAAAATTTTAAACCTGGCACTTTAGAAAAGTGGGGATTTGGTTGGGAAATTGTAAGTAAGAAATATCCTAAATTAATTTATGCATCAGCTTCAGGGTTTGGCCAAACTGGACCTTTAAAAGAGCTCCCAGCATATGACATGGTTGTCCAAGGTATGGGAGGCTTAATGAGTGTAACTGGCCATCCAAATTCAGAACCAACAAGGGTTGGAACCTCTATTGGTGATATCACTGCAGGTTTGTTTACAGCAATTGGAATTAATGCAGCTTTATACGATAGACAAAAAACTGGGAAAGGAGCTTTTATAGATGTCTCAATGTTAGATTGCCAAATAGCAATTTTAGAAAATGCAATTGCAAGATATCTTTCCAAAAA
>CACIST010000045.1 GCA_902589395.1 uncultured Pelagibacteraceae bacterium
TTTCCTGGCAATCGATGTTAGCATTAGGTGTGTTTATGGTGATAGTTACAGCAGGGATTGATCTATCGGTTGGATCAATAATGATGTTGTCGTTAATGATACTTGCAATAGTTGCTAAAGCAGGAGCGCCTTGGTACATAGTAGTAATAACGCCTTTGATAGCAGGATTTCTATGTGGTCTATTTAATGGATTAGGAATAACCCTCCTGAGGATGCCTCATCCTTTCATAATGACTTTAGGAACATTGTATATCTTTAGAGGTACAGGAAATTTAATTTCAGGTGGAACGCCAATAAGTGGTTTTACAGACGAAGTTAGATATCTTGGTCATGGACGGATTGATTTAACTTGGCTTGGTTTAGAAAAATCACAATATTTACCAGTCAGTTTAGTTCTTATTGCAATTGTTTATATAATTTTTTGGATATTTATGAACAAAACTCGAACAGGAAAATGGATTTATGCAATTGGAGGAAATCCTAATGCTGCAAGAGCCTCCGGTATTAACGTCAATAAAATTCTAGTAATAGTTTACTCACTCTGTGGATTTCTATCTGGAATTGGAGCACTTATTTTAGCTGGACGAACAGACTCGGGATATCCTAATGCTGGATTACAATCTGAATTAGATGCAATAGCAGCATGCATTATTGGGGGAGCGAGTTTTTTTGGAGGAAGAGGTACAGTTCTTGGAGTTTTTGCTGGTGTAATGATCATGGGTATTTTAAGAAATGGTCTTAATCTGATGGATGTAAGTTCATTTTGGCAACAGGTTCTAATTGGATCTATTATAGTGTTAGCTGTATATATAGACGTTCTTAGAAGAGATCTTGGTACAAGAAAATAGTACACCTAAAAGTTGTAACTCTAAATTTGATGGTCTTTTATAACAGTTGAATTTTTTTTAAAAATTTCATTAAATTAATCTTTTAATAATTATTAAAGGGGTAAATATATGAGAGAACTAAACAGAAAAATTGTTGTTTTCATTTCAGCAATTTTTTTATTAATTAGCATGGGGTCAGTATCTTTTGCTGACGGACATGGTAAAAAGATCTTATTCAGTATTAAAGGACCTGGTTCTGGAAACCCATTCTGGGCTTCTGTAACAAAAGGTGCTGAAGAAGAGGCGAAAAAACTAGGAGTAAAATTAATTTTAATTGCTCCTCCACAAGAAGGTGATGTACAAGCTCAGATTAACCAAGTCGAGGACCAACTTGCAAAAGGGGTTGATGCACTAGCACTTGCACCAGGAGATCCAAACGCTTTTGCGCCAATTGTAGACGATGCTATTAAAAGTGGTGTTCCGGTTGTATTTGTTGATACAAAAGGAATTAATGAAGGTGTAACTTTCATTGGGACAAATAATATGAACGGTGCAGAATTAGCTGCAAAATTTATTTGTGATAAAACTCCAAAAGGATCTGATGTTGCAATTCTTACTGGGATTGAGTCTCAATCGACTGCATTACTAAGAAGAGATGGTGCAATTAAAGGATTTAAAAACTGTGGTTTAAACCTTGTTGCTACTCAAACAGCTGAGTGGGATACTGCAAAAGGTAGATCAGTTACTGAGTCAATTATTTTGAAAAATCCTAACATCAAAGCAATCTTTGCTTCTAATGACAATATGGGTTTAGGTGCTATGCAAGCACTAAAAGATGCTGATATGAATGATGTGATCGTTGTTGGTTTTGATGCTACTCCAGATGCTGCTACTAGCATCCTAAAAGGAGAGATGACTGCAACAATAGCTCAGTTCTCATACAACATGGGCGCGTATGGAGTTAAATATGCTCTTGAGCTAGCTAACGGTGGAAGTATTGATCCTAATATTGATACTGGTACACAATTAGTAACAACAGAAAACGCTAACGATTTTAAATAATCTTTAGAAAAATCAAAATTAAAAGGGTGGAATTTTATTTCACCCTTTTTTTTTATATATTATAGTGGCCTAATGCTAATTAAAATTAATCCAATTTTAAGCCCTGAGCTCCTATATCAGTTAAGGGCAATGGGTCATGGTGATAAACTTGTTTTAACTGATGCTAATTTTCCAGCATATTCTCACTCTTTAAATAATAAAGTAATTAGACTAGATGGAGTAGATATTTATGAAGCTACAAAGGCTATTCTTTCTGTTTTTCCATTAGATAGTTTCATTGATTCAGCTGCAAACAGAAT
>CACIST010000046.1 GCA_902589395.1 uncultured Pelagibacteraceae bacterium
GGAAAAGGTTAAAAAATGGTTAAATAATCTTTGGAATTATAAGTATAAGGATAAAAGTGTTTTTGATCCAAATAAAGAACTTGTATACGCAGATCGAGTAAGAAGAAGAGAACCAGGCGATGATACATTGGGGCTATCACCACATTGTGATGCTGGATCGATTGAAAGATGGACTGATAATGCATATCAAAAAATTTATAATGATATTTTTTCAGATAATTTCGAAAATTATAATCCGTTTGATGCCAAATATAGAGATGAAACAATTGAATTTGAGTCACCCGCGGTAGCGCATGTATTTAGAACATTTCAAGGATGGACAGCCTTAACAGAGCAAGGTCCAAATGATGGAACTTTACAATTAATTCCTATTGCCAAAGGAATGGCATATGTTTTAACAAGAGCTTTACTAGATGACGTGCCTGAAAACGAGTTATGTGGTTCAAAAGTAGGAAAAGCTTTATCAATAAATGAAAAATATCATAGATTATTGTTAGAAGGTTTAATTTCAATTCCAAAAATGTATCCTGGAGATACTATTTGGTGGCATCCCGACGTTGTACATGCTGTTGAGGAAAAACATATGGGTAAAACTTTTTCAAATGTTATTTATGTAGGAGCAACTCCATACTGTAAAAAAAATATTGATTACATAAAAAAACAATCAAAAAAATTTATTGAAGGTAAAAGTCCACCAGATTTTGCTGCTGAGGACTACGAAATTAATTATAAAGGCAGAATTAAAATTAATGATTTAAGTGAATTGGCAAAAAAACAATTAGGTTTAATTGATTGGAATTAAATTTACTTTAGCGATGCTTCCAACGTACCATTTTTCTCAAGCTCTCTTAACTCTTGATAACCACCAATGTGCTCATCGTTAAAAAAGATTTGTGGAATTGTACGTTTCCCATTTGCTTTTTTAATCATTTCATCTCTTACTTCTGGGCCAGAAGACACATCAATAACTTTATAATCAAGACTATTTCTTTTTAATAGTCTTTTTGCTGCATCACAAAAGGCACACATTGGGCCTGAATACATAGTTATATTTTTCATACTTTAGATATAATTATATTTTTATAATTTACCAGTTAAGAATTTCATTTTTCTTAATTTTTACTCTTATTTGTTTTCTTGAATATTCAAATTTTTTTCTATGTTTAATACTTTGTGAATTTACTCTTCTTCTCCATAACCTAAAAGACGAGGGTTTAAGATTTCTTCTCATTATCTTAATTACGTCAGCTTCAGTTTTGCCTGTTTTTTTTTCTATTTCCTCAAATGTAATTCTGTCAGCCCACGCTGCCCAGATAACCCAGTCTGGACTTCCTGGTTTTGGCTCAGGGTTTTTAACTTTGGTTATAGGCCTGTGACTTTTTTTCATAGATTTTTCAGCAAAACTCTAAATAAATTTTAATGCAAATTTTATTGTCTGTGATATTATCACTTTTAGATAGTCCTATCTAGCCATCTTTAGCTCCCGGTTTTTTAGGGCTATCCTTAAATGCTTCCACTAAACTATTTCCTTTTTCTCCAAATAATTCTCTTCATGTTTATTACTCCTGGAACACCTAGAATAGTAATCATTTCATATTCAATGAATTATGGAGTTAAGAAATGTATATGGACAGCATTAGGAGATGTTACTGCAAATATTATTCAAGCAACTCTTGTTATATTTGTTATTGGTTCATTTATTTCAGATAATCCCAAGTTGCTTAATACATTTAAATGGGTTGGAATTATTTATATTCTATATCTTGCTTATGATATCTATAAATCAAGACCAAAAAATATAAACTCCGATGAAATGTCTGAAAAAAGCTTTTTATCTTTTTATAAAGATGGTTTTTTAGTTGCCGGAACAAGTCCTAAGGCCTGGATGTTTTTTCCATTTATATTTCCACAATTTATTGATTTTAATTCAAATTATGTTGCTCAATTTATTATTTTAATAACAACATATGTAATTTTAGATTTTTTATCTTTAATCGGTTATGCAATTCTCGCAAATAAAATGATTACATGGGTTAAAACTAACGCAAAG